>JAGWUB010000001.1 GCA_028868715.1 Patescibacteria group bacterium
AAATCCTCAAATTCGGTAATATACTTAGCCCCAATTATTTTCGACGCAAAATCTCTAGATGAGTGAGCTGTTACGCTATCTTTAAAGGATGGCTGCTTCTAAGCCAACCTCCTCATTGTTTAAGAAATCTCACCTTCTTGTCTTACACTTAGTATATATTTAGGGACCTTATTTTGAGATCTGGGCTGTTTCCCTTTTGGCCAATGGAGCTTCGCCCCCATGGCCTAACTGCCGTGCTATGGTTTCCGGTATTCGGAGTTTGATAGGTTTCGCGAGATTGCTCCCTGTCGAAATCTTCCAGTGCTCTACCCCCGGAAAAAACACACGACGCTAGCCCTAAAGCTATTTCGGAGAGAACCAGCTATTACCAGGTTCGATTAGCTTTTCACTCCTTACCACAAGTCATCGGAAGACGTTGTACGATCTACCCGTTCGGACCTCCATCCCACTTTCATGGAACTTCATCCTGCTCATGGCAAGCTCACCTGGCTTCGGGTCTTATGCATACTACTAATTTCGCGCTATTAACACTCGGTTTCCCTTTGGCTCTGCTGTTTTAGCCAGCTTAGCCTCGCAGTATGAATAAACTCGTTGGCTCATTCTTCAATAGGCACGCCGTAGCTCCGATAAATCGGAGCATCGACTCCTTGTAGACATACGGTTTCAGGTCTATTTCACCGCCCTAATCGGGCTGCTTTTCACCTTTCCCTCACGGTACTAGTTCACTATCGATCTTTAAGAGTATTTAGCCTTAGCGGTTAGTTCCGCTGGATTCCCCCCGGCCATTCATGTCCTGGGGTACTCAAGAATAACAATAAAAGAGATAAATTATTTTCGTTTACGGGACTATCACCCCCTATGGTGTCGCTTTCCAGCAACTTCAACTAATAATTTATTTTTTGACTCCTCTCTAATTAAATAAAAATTGTTACCTTACAACCCCGATGTATTGCTACATCGGTTTGGGCTTCTTCCTTTTCGCTCGCCGCTACTAAGGAAATAACTATTGTTCTCTACTCCTCCTGGTACTGAGATGTTTCACTTCCCAGGGTATGCTTCCACGACATCAAGTGTCGGGATCACAGAGGTTTACTCTGTGGGGTTTCCCCATTCGGAAATCTCCGGATCAAAGGTTGCTAAGCACCTCCCCGAAGCTTATCGCAGCAACGCCACGTCCTTCATCGCCTCTTAAAGTCTAGGCATCCACCGTACGCCCTTAAATTTCCTGTTAAGAAATTTGAAAATCACAATCCATACATTACATATGGATAAAACAAATCCTTTTAATTCAACTGTTTATCTTGACCGCTCAAGCAATTAAATAAAAGAATTTTTCTTGTCTCCAAAAAGACCCAATCACGCTAAACGTGAAAAGAAATGGGACAAGAATTCAATTTTCAAAGTATCATTCGTGCTGCAGCCCCAAACTCTAGGGCAAACAAAAAACCGCCTTTTGGCGGCTCTGACAGACAAAAGAAAAAGTCTGTTAGGGCCTACCTTTTAAACTGTTTCTTGTAATATTCATACTGATAGAACTATATTATATTAAAGCAAAAAAGAAGTCAAGCTTTATTCAAGCTGGACTTCTTTTTTGAGACAAAGCCAAAATTATATAGAAATATTAGCCTCGGCGAGACATTTCTTCTCCAAGTTTTGCGATAAATCTCGTAGCTGCGTCTTTGCCACCCAAGCCAAAAGCTAGAGCGCCTCCAAGCGCAAGCATTGCAATTACTCCAGTGAAAAGAACACTCATGTAGTATTCTGCTACTCCGAGTTGACCGAGCGCAATGATGAAAGCGAAGATCCAGATAATATACTTTGCGACAGCGCCGAGCATATTAGCTGAAGTTAAATTCATAGATTTTGCGGAAGCGACAATAGTCTTGGAAAGGAATTCAGATAGAACTGTAGCTATGATCAAGATGAAAGCAGCCACGATTACTCTAGGTAAAAATCCTAACACACTGTATTGCAAGAAAGATGAGATATCATTCAAGCCTACCAAGTTGAGTGAAGGAAGAAGGAAAACAACAATCACAAACCACTTCACAACTTGCCCAACAAAGTATCCAGTGTTGAGAGTCATTCCAGCCTTTTTAAATAATTCGTTTGCTCCAATAGATCTAAAGAGACTGTCTATTTTCAAAGCAGTAAAAACTTGCTCCAAGGCCTTAGCAATCAACGACCCCAAAACCCAACCGATTATAAAGAAAACTACTGCAATGATAAACCTTGGGGCAAACTGAACCAAGCCCCACCACAAACTCTGAAGTGATGAATTAAAAACGTCACCCCAGGTAAGCCAAATGTTGTTCATAATAAATCCCGCACTAGGCGGATCCGCCAAGAAGCGGAAATTAATTAATAAAAACGTTAATAAATAAGAACCTTTTTAAGTTTCGACCTTATCAAAGTTATATTAGTATTATACCAACTTTTGGACTTTTTTTAAGGCTTGTGTGGATAACTCTGAAAGCCCCTTGGTCTGCAAAATAACCTCATGAGGGAAGTCTAAAATGTCCCGAACCAGCTTGTCGTACATATTTAGCCTATAAATAAACTCTTTAGTGTCAAAGGTGGCGTAGACAAGTTCGGTGCCAATTTCGGCCTCAAGCTTACGAACCCCCTCTTCTATCTTGGTTCGTTTCATTTTATCGCCGACTATCAGTAGATCTACTCGGCTATCGTTGTTTTTAATAAAAATACCGGAAACCACGATAAGCTTGACTCGCCCAGCTTTCTTAAAGTTGTCTAAAACCGTTGTTTTACTTAGGCTATCAGAACCCACCAAAAGATCCTCAAATTCTCTCGCATATTTAAAAGCGGGGTTGAAAGACCATTCTAGTTTATGTTTTTTAATAAAATTAACAGAAGAAAGTAGTTTGAGCTCTTTGCGAACAATATCAGGGCTGACTCGACTTCGTTTGATTACATCTTTATTTTTGAAGCTTTTACTTCTATTGAGTAAAAATAATCTCATTATTTTTATCCTGGCTCCACTGCCCAATATTTTCCCTATGATTTCCATCCTTGTATTGTAATACTTTTTCAAAAAAAATCAATAAAAAAACACCCAGTAGGGGGTGCTTTTTTAAGGATAATAAGGCTTATTTCAAATCTACCTTTCCTCCAACCTCTTCAATCTTTTTCTTGAGTTCCTCAGCTTCAGCTTTCTTCAAACCTTCTTTTAGGGTTGATGGAGCAGCGTCTACCAAGTCTTTAGCGTCTTTTAGACCCAAACTTAGAACTTCTTTTACTATTTTCATCACCGCGATCTTTTGCTCACCAGCTGATGTTAGTACAACAGCGAAAGTGCTTTGTTCATCGGCTGCAGCTTCACCTCCTGCGGCTGCACCTCCTACGGCTGCTACAGCTGCAGCAGACACTCCAAACTTTTCCTCGATCGCCTTGACCAGATCATTCAGTTCTAAAACTGATGCTCCTTCAAGGTCTTTCATAAATTGATCAAATTTTGACATAATTTTTATATTTAATTAATAATTTCTACTTAGTCTTGGCTACCTCATTTACCGAGATTGCCAAGCGCTGAATAGGGCTCTTGAGCAAGAAAGCGATTTTGGATAGTAATACTTCCCTACTTGGGATAGTAGCTATCTCCATCATCCTCTCACCGCCAATAAATTTACCTTCAAAAATTCCACCCAAAATGCTAAGCGCACCTTTGTGAGTTTTTTGAAAATTATAAATTTCACGTGGACTTGCTATCTCGTCTTTAGAATAGGCGATAGCAACTTCACCTGTGAGTTCTGGAATTTCACCCTCAGCTTTCCCTTTCAATGCGCGAGCAAGCAAAGTCTTTCGAGACACTCTGTAGTTCACTCCTTCTTTTCTCAAGTCTCGTCGTAGCGCAGTTTCATCGCTTACTTTCAAGCCATGAAAATTTACGAAGACTAAAGATTCAGAACTTTTAATAGCTCCTTCTAGATCTTTGATGATTTCTTCTTTTTTTGATTTAATTAATGCCATATTTTTTGTTGTATAAATTAAAAAACGGCTTTCGCCGCAAGTTTTCCTCCACCCTATGGTAAAGTATCGACCCACTAAACAGGACTTAATCAGATAAACTATCTGCGCCTATTTTCTCTGCGGTATACCTCCACACTTATGATTAAGTTGTGATGGTATTGTCACTATAGCACAACTACGCTATTTTGCAATATTAGAATTAACAATCCTTCGAAGTACAATCTGGTTTTGATAAGTTTACCTGATCCCCTCCCTTATCAAAGTAAGCCACTAGAAAAACTCCGACTAGTCCGATAATTATCATCCCTACAAAGAGGCCGAGAACTTTAAAAAAATGTTTTGTGATCATAAGTGATTTTTAATAATACCCAGTCATTAATAAGATAATTAAAAGCAGAATTAACAGCAATAGCGTCGAGTACCAATAATCCCAGTGGATATTTCTTTTTTTAAAAAATTCCACCAAAAGCTTGTTTGCTTCTTGGAATATGTAAAGTGGCAACAAGGCTATGAAGTACCAAATTTTAAAGATAATCTCAAACATGTCTGTAGTATAACATAGAATAAATTGTGAGCTTGTGTATTTACCATCAAAGTCTTATAGTAATAACATGAAAAACAGGGCGCGAATAATACTTTTACTCCTTGGTGATATTATAGCCCTAACTTTGGCATTCTGGGCAATGCTCTATATTTCCTTCCTAGGAAGATTAGACCAGAAAATAATAAATTTACACCTTATGCCATTTTTGTTTCTAGGGATATTGTGGATTCTTATATTTTTTATGTTTAATCTATATAATACTCAATCTGCCAAACCCACGATTCCTAATCTAAAACAGATATTTCTAGCTTTTATTGTAGCTTCAGTGTTAGGAGTAATTTTTTTTTATACAATACCATTTTGGAGCATAGCACCTAAAAAAAATCTATTTATTTTCGCAACTGTTGCAATACTATTTTTCATCTTATGGCGAAGGATTTTTTATAATATTTTTTCATATTATTTTAGAAAAAATGTTGTTTTTATAATAAGCAATATAGACAATAATCTTTATGTTAGAGATTTAATTGAATACATTTCCACTTATCCGCAATCGGGATTTTTCATCACTGGAAAATATAGCTCCATAGAACAATTTTCGAAAGAACATAAAAACATTCCTCAAGTTTTCATTATTGCAAAAGAGGTGTGGAGAAATTCTGAAAATTTTAAAAAATTAAGTGATACGCATAGTCAGATTTTAGACCTGGCGCAAGCTTATGAGGATATCTTAGGCCGCATTCCTATTGAAACAATTGATGAAAGTTGGTTTATACATAACATAAATTCTTACCAAGAAGATACCATAAACATTAGTACGAGAATTTTTGGTATTTTAATTGCAAGCTTAATATTAATTATTACCTCTCCACTGCTGTTGATAGTAAGTTTACTTATAAAAATATATGACAGGGGGCCTATTTTCTACACACAAAATCGTGTAGGTAAAAACGGTAAAAATTTTAAATTATATAAGTTTCGTTCAATGATTATAAATGCAGAAAAAAATGGACCAGAGTGGTCAAATAAAAAAGATTATAGAGTTACCCCTATTGGGAAAATACTTAGAAAACTTCATTTTGATGAAATCCCACAAATGTGGAATATTATCAAAGGAGATATAGCCCTTGTGGGCCCAAGGCCAGAGCGTCCAGAGTTTGTATCAGAACTTGAAAAAGAAATACCTTTTTATTATTTACGTCACACAATAACTCCAGGTTTTACTGGTTGGGCTCAAATAAAATTCCGTTATGCTGGAAATATAATGGACTCAAAAGAGAAATTTGAATACGATTTATATTATTTAAAAAATAAAAATATTTTTATGGATTTCGGTATTTTAGTTCGCACGATACAAATTATTTTTTTTCACTAATATGCTGTGCAACATATTTATGATATTGTTTTAAAACCTCTTCAGTAGGTCCAAATGAAGCAATAGATCCATTTACTAAAAGAATTGTCTTGTGGCAAAGTTTCTCAATTAAAGGTAAATCGTGCGAAACAACAATAATAGTACGTCCTTTTTGAGTCATTAATTCTTGCATTTTTTTAAAACTTTTTTCTTGGAACTCCAGATCGCCCACTGACAATACTTCATCAAGAATTAAAATATCAGCATCAAGATGGGCGGCAATTGAAAAACCAAGTCGCACAAACATACCACTAGAATACTGCTTAACAGGCATATCAATAAATTTACGTAATCCAGAAAATTCAACTATATCTTCAAATTTATTATCAATATCTTTTTTAGTCATTCCAAGAATAACTCCATTAAAATATATATTTTCCCTACCAGAAAGTTCCATATGGAAACCAACTCCAACTTCAAGCAAACTGCTTGTTTTACCTCGTAAAATTATTTTTCCTTCAGATGGATAAGTAACGCGTGAAAGAATTTTTAAAAGAGTACTTTTGCCCGCACCGTTGGGACCAATAATACCTATTATTTCACCTGGAGCAATAGAAAAGGAAACTCCGTCCAATGCCGTAAAATTTTCTATTTGTATCTCTTTATTATTTTTAATAAAAAAATAATAAAAAAATTTAACTATGACATCTCTAAAAGAATTATAAACAGGTGCATTTTTTAAAAATACATATTTTTTACTTATATTTAATACTTCAATAGCTGGTTTCATAATTAAATAATATCGGAAAATTCCCGCTCAAGTTGATTGAAGGTTAAAAAACCGATAACAAGAACTGCCATGCTTACAATTATTGCTAAATAAACTTCATTCCAAATAATTACCTTCATACCAACCAGTGAAGATTGTACGCTATCGATAATACCAGTTAGTGGATTAAAAACGAGAAATCTACCAAAATGTCTCGGCACATGTCTAAATGTATAAATTACTGGTGATAGAAAGAAAAGTATTTGTATAAAAAATGGTAATATATAGCGAACATCACGATATTTCACATTTAATGCACCTAAAAATAGACCAAGGCCGAGACCTATAACAACAGTAAGAATTAAACCAAAAATTAACATCAAAAAAAATATACCGGTAAATGGTATCCCGTATATCAAAAATACAATAACTAAAATAACCAACATAAACAAAGCATCAAAAAGACTAACGGCCGTGGAGGCTAATGGAATTAAAATATTCGGAAAATAAATCTTTTGGATAATATGTTGATTACTAATAAGACTGTTTCCCACAGTTGTAATAATATTTGAAAATAAAAGCCAGAAAAAAATTCCGATAAAAGCCAGCACTGGATAAGGTATTCGGGACTGATTATTGTCTCCAAGAGAACTAAAAATAAAAGAAAAGATTAGTACTAAAAGTGTTGGTTGAATTATAACCCACAAAACTCCAAAAAAGGTTTGTTTATAACGAACCTTAACATCGCGCCATATAAAAAAATAAAGAAGTTCTTTAAAGCTAATAACCTCTTTAAATCTCTGGAATATACCTCTTTTTTGACTTGAAATAATTATTTCCATAAACAAGTTCATTATACACCTTTATCACCAAAAAAAAATATTTTACTCTTATAAAGAAATTTATTCATAGATAAAGAATTTGGCATAATATACAAAATTAAAAAAGAAAAACTCTTAATAATAAGTGCAAAAAAATATCCAGAGTAATCCTTTTTAAATTTTTTAATTATTTTTATACTGTCTTGAATCCGAATAATTCTCCGTTCTTTTATTTTAGTATTAGAAAAATATATATAAGTCGAATGTTCAGATAAATTTGTAAATTTACCTAATTTCCCCAAACTAAGCCATAAATCATAGTCTCCTGAAAGTTTTATGTTTTCTGAAAAACCACCTAATTTTTTTGCTTCATCTTTACGAAAAACAACAGTAGAAGAAATGAAAGGATTATCAAAAAGTATTTTTTTTCTAATAACAGAATCTTTAAGAGTTATTCGTGATGAAAATAGTATTTTCCCAAATTCATCTACAAAATTGGCATTCGTTCCAATAAGTAAATAATTATCATTAAAATCTAAAAATGAAACTTGTTTTTTTAATTTATCTTTATCAATCCAATAATCATCATCGTCAAGCCTCGCAATATATACTCCGTTTGCTTGAAATAAACCATAATTTAATACTGCTTGTAAATTTCTTTTTCCATTAAAATTTATATATCGTATCCTACTATCCTTAGATTGCCAATTTTCTATTAATTCACGGGTTGTATCTGTTGAATGATCATCAATTATTAAACATTCAAAATCTTTAAAGGATTGTTCAATAACACTAACTACTGCCCTATTTAACAATAGGGCTCTATTATGAGTTGGTATAATAATGCTTACTTTCATGATATTTTGAAAAATTTTTTTATCTTAATAAACATTGTTTTAACATTATCATGTTTAAACATTTGTAAAACTAATTGGAAATACCACCAAATATGTGACAAAAATACCAATGCGAACCTTACCGGAAATTTAAAAAACAGTGGTAGTGAATATACAGTACTATAAAAACGAATCGACGCATAAACACTAAAAGGATCCCACTGCTTGGATTCTAAAATTTCTATTTCAGAAGAAACATCTGCCCGTACACCAATTAATATACATCCTTTTCTATATGCTTCTTCAGCTATTTTACTATTACCATAACCAGAGACGAAAAAATATGTAGCTTTCTGGTATTCTTCTTGAAGCTCATTGATGGAAAGACCTTGTAGAGGTACAAAAACCCAAAATGGGTTACGATAAAACAATCGTAATACTCCATAACTAAACCATTCTGGATTAGATTGAATATAACAAACCCTTCTTTCTTCTCGTTTTATTTTCATACATAGTTTTTAAAAAGGAGTTGGAGCACCAAGAATTTTCAATGCTTCTTTGAGTTCTTTTTTTTGATTTAAATTATTGAAACGTAATGCAGTATCTCTAGCATTCTTGCGCAATTTTTCAAAAAGTTCTTTATCTTTTGATAAACGCTCAATGGCATCTGCAAGTCCTTGCCAATCACCATCACGTACAACAAGTGAGTTATTTTCATTATTCATGTATTCTAAACCAGCTCCACCAGTAGTTCCAACGGGAACACTTCCAATTGACATTGCTTCAATCGGTGGCATAGGAAAAGATTCAGGATATCCAGTAATCATAGTTATACCGCAATCCTTCCATATATTTATAAGATCTTTTTCCGGAACTTCATCTGCACAAAACCAATTTATATCAATTCCCCGTTTTTTAAGTTCGTCTAAAGTTCGAACAGCTAACCCTAAATTTTTTCTTGGAAAATAAATACCTTTTTTGAGATCAATATTTTTAGATGGAAAAAATAAATTCGTATCTACTGTTGGATGAACTATAGGCCCGTCTTCTCCGACTTCAGCATAATATCTTTTACGATTCCATTCACTATTGAATATTACCGCGTCAGCTCCTTGTTCTTTATAAGAAATAGGTTTTAAATTTTTATCCCTTTCGATATAGGTAGGTGATTGATAATAAACTACATTAAAACCTTTTACTTTCCCTATCCAACCAAAAGATACTTCACAAACTATAACTAAGTCTGCTTCTTGAACTGATTTTATTGGGACATTAATATCAAGCCATTCTGGTGCAGAGCCATTAGAAAATTCTATTGAGGTATCGTAACCTAAATCTTGCAGCACCTCTGCCATACGGATCATTACTTTCCCTCCTCCGTTAACCTTTCCCGCATTATTTGGTAATATTATATGTGCTTTCATGTTTTAAATATGCATTACTTTATGAAAATAATTTCTTGTTTTAATAAAAACATATCGAAATCCTTGTGTTTTCCATGTTATCAAAGCCGCTCGAAGTAAATAAAAGATTTTTAAAAATGGTCTCAAAATTATTCGAAAGAAGTTAAATATTGCCCTACTAAAGCCAATGGCATTTTTATTAAAAATTAAATTAGGAAAAATATTTCCCAACCACTCTATGAACAAAAAAGTAATAAAAACATCCACTGGATCCCATTGCCCACATTCTATAATTGGTATTTCCAAAGAAACATCTGCTCGCACGCCAATCAATACACATCCTTGTTTATAAGCATTCAAAGCTTCTTCTTTATTCCCGTAACCAGAAACAAAGAAATAAAAAGCTTTTTTGTATTCCTCTATTCTATCTTCAGCTGACAAATCCTGAACTGGTACAAATATCCATTTTTGCAATCTAAAAAACATGTCATTTACATTATGTCCATACCATTCAGGGTAAGAAATAATATAAGCTACTCTACGTCTCTCAAATTTTTTGTTCATAAAATACTTTAAACAAAAAGAGTGTTGATTTCGTATTTATCAATATTTTTTTTATAATAATCTATCGTATTTTTTAAACCTTCCTCGAAAGAGACCATATTGTCTTTTTTCCAGTCCAAAAGTTCTAGATTCCAAGTTGATTCATCGGTTTTTACTTTACTATCTGGAATCTCTCCTCTTCTCATTGGTTTATTGATAATTTTTGATTTTGATCCTGTCATTTCAATTATTTTTTTTGCTACACCTATTACAGTAAGGTCTTCACAAAGACCAGCTTCAAATATTTTAGTATAATTACCGTGATCATTGAGTAATGCTCGTACTAAAATTTCAGCAATATCGTCTACATAAATCCAGTCCATGACCTGCTCTCCGTTACCATAGACAATTATGTCTTCGTTTTTTAACGCATTAATAATGAAATTAGGCATCATCTTACGAACAGGTGCATTTTTTTGTCCAGGACCAAATACATTCATGCCACGCACTATGGCAATTTTAGCGTCAGATTCTTTATTCATCATTAATGCAAAACGCTCAGCGGTAGTTTTTGTAATTGAATATGGATTGTTCATCCAATGATTTCCAACGGCAATATAAACTGCCTTTCTTTTAAATTGCCTGACAGCATTAAAAACATTAATGGAACCTAAAACATTCACTTCTGCTACTGGTCCGGGATTATCTATGGTTTCTTGGGTGCCAAGCATTGCAGCTAAATGAATAACTCCTTCGTTGTGTTGCACTGCTTCTAAAACTGCAGTAGCGTCACGAACATCACCATAAAAAACATTGACTGCTCCATTGCCTGCAGGAAATTGTTGAGTTCCTTCTTTGGGATTTCTATCTAATATAGTAACTTGAATGCCTTTAGAAACGAGATTACGCGCTACGGCCATGCCTATAAAACCAGCACCTCCAGTTACAAGAACTTTTGTTATATTGTTTTTTTGCATATAAAAATATTATTAAATAATCTAAAAATGAATATATTGATTATAGCAAAAAAAAATCATTTGTACAGCTTAAAATTTATAACCCTTAGGGTAATGAGAGTACCAAACCACCAATGATTTTATACTATCTTTTAAAGTTTTATTGGGGGTCCATTTTAATAAATCCTTTGCCACGGAATTATTTGCATAAACCTCTACATATTCTCCCATCCGTGTATTGCTAAAATGTATTTGAAAATTAACATCGAGCTCTTTTTGTACTGATCGAATAATTTCTTTAACTGAAATACCATGACCATTACCTAAGTTACAAATCAATGAATTATTGTCCTTTAAATAATAAAGTGCTTTCATGTGTGCATCAATAATATCTTCTACGTCAACATAATCACGAATAGGGGTTCCATCCAAAGTATCTACTTTAGGACAAGTAAGTTTAAAATCTTCAATTCCGAGAGCTCCTCGAACTGCATTTTGCATCAAAAGCTCAGAAGGTTTTTTGCTATCCCCTATCTCACCATCACTATCTGCTCCACAAACATTGAAATATCTTAGAATTGCATAATTAAATTTATATGTGATATTAAACCAATGTATAATTTTCTCAGCCATTAGCTTTGATTCACCGTATGGATTGGTTGGTTTCGTAATGTGTCTTTCGTCAATTGGTAAATATTCTGCATCACCATACACAGCACAAGTTGAAGAAAGAATTATTTTTTTTACTCCGGCTTCATTCATAGCTTCAACTAAATTTAATGTTCCAATTACATTATTTTTAAAATAAAGTTCAGGCTTTTTTGTAGATTCATCCACCAAGCAAAGTGCTGCAAAATGCATTACAGCATCAATTTTATATTTTTTAAAAACTTTTTTAATATCTTCTTCCTTAAGAAGATCACCTTCGACTATATTCAATTCTCCATATTTATTAAGAATTTCTAGAGGCTCTCTAAATCCACGTGAAAAATTATCAAAAACTACTACAGAATAATTTTCCTTCAAAAGTCTTTTAACTGCATGGCTTCCAATATATCCCCCTCCTCCAGTAACTAAAATAATTTGCATATATCAATATTAATCTACAAAAAATTTAAAGGCAATATTCATTTAATTAGTGACTGAAAATCCGGGTATGTCTTTCCTTGCTTGGGCCATAGAAGCTTCATAAAGCTTCTGATCTTTAATTACTTTTGCCAAATTAATCAGAAATTCATGTGATTCAGGAATAGTCGGATCAATATCTATTGCTTTTTGATATTCTTTAATAGAATTTTTTATATCTCCAGCCCAAGCATATGTTCTAGCTCTAGCCCAATAAATTTCTAAATTATTGGGTGAAAGTTGTTGGTTATAATCCAAAAGATCAAATATATGTTTTGATAAAACTGGATCAAATGGTTTATCTTTGAGGGATATTTCGGTAAGATATGCATTTACTAAACTAAAATACAAACGAGAATCTGTTTTATTTGTCTTGGTGATTATTTCTAAATATTGTGAAAGGGCAATCAACTCATTTTCAACATATAAAGTCAAACCTTTATCAGCTTTTATGCTCATTAAATTATTTGAATAATAGGTGATAATAGTATTAGCCATACTACTAGTATCATATTGATCTCCAATAGAAGATCCTTGTAATAAATATTTATAATATTCTGGCCTTTTGTCTATGTACATTTTTATAACAATGTCGTACATAATAGCTTTTTTTAGTGGACGATACACAAAAAATATAAGAGAAGTGCAACATAGTAAAATCAAAACTACGGCTAAAATAGTTTTTAACCATAAACTTGGTAGTATTTTAGAATATTCATTTTTATCCAAAATATCAGACAAAACAAAAACAATGCCAGCTAAAACATACAGGGCTAAGATTGAATGTAGAGAATCAAATACAAATAAGTTTTGGAACAAGTATCCAATCAAAAGTCCAACCAAAATAGCAGCAGGTAAGCTATCTATTTTATCTGCATATTTGGCTTTATATAAAGCATATAAAATACTAAATATAAAAAATAAGTATAGTAAAATAGCTGGATATCCCCCAGAAACCCCCGTATCATAATAAATATTATGAGCTCGATCAGTCCATGTTTCATTACCATGTTTATCGTTTAAATTGTTTGTAATGGTAATTTTTGGGTCAAAATTTTGCTGAAAAGCAATTGCAAAATTTTCTGGACCATAACCCATCCATGGATGTTTATTGATTGCTTTTTGGGCAGCATTCCAAAATATAAAACGAGTACTGGAAGCTGATTGATCAAACTTTTGATGAAACCAAGTGTTTGGATTTATGAGCTGAATCCATCCGATAGAAAAAATTAAAAATCCAAATACTATACCAGTAATGCCAAAAATACGTAAAACCTTTCTTTCTGCAAAGAACAAGTAGCTAAAAAGGGTGACACCCAACATTACTAAAATACCTAACGTAGCACCTCGGGCACTACCTATTATTCCCTTTCCAGTAAACAACCCATAAAGATTAAAAAATATTGGAGAAAAAAGAATTATCCCCGCCATTATGCCTATCCACCATTTTTTTATATTACTAAATGTTGGAAAAGTTAAAAGAATAAAGGCAAAAGCTAACACAAATAAAAGGTATGTTCCTGCTAAAGACGAATTTCCGATAAGTCCACCACCTTGACTATCTTTTAAAAAAGAAAAAACATTCATTCCTTCATCTCCAAGCCAAATAGAAATACTTAAAATAAAGCCCCCGAAAACAAAATAGTACAAAAATTTATATAAATAATTAATACCATTTCTTTTTACCAAAGAAGCTATAATGATGGTAAATGCCACACAATGATATATAGCTAGTAACCCTGTATTTCTGCCCAGAGAGGCCCAAAACGAGAGCATGGGGTTAGCTCCCAGTAGGCCAGTAAGTGTCAACCAACCTACATAAACAAACAAAGGAATAAAGTATAACCAGTTTTTTTTAGATAATCTAAATGAGGAATCTAAAAACATAGTATAAATCCATACAGAAAAGAGTATTTCTACAAAAGCATAAAAAACAAAAGCCTTAGAAGTGATATATGAATAACTTATATTGTCACCGAAATAAATGATCGGCAAAATAAAAATCAAAATATAACTTCCATATTTCAAAAAATTTCCCCAGAAAGATTTCATATATATCATTATATAGGAAAATTACCAACAAAAAAACCACTCCCGTCGGAGTGGTTTTTTGAATACTTTTTAAGGCGTATTTACCAGAGTTAAGATATTCCTAAGAAACTGTTTTAGTTATTTGTATAACCAGTTACAGTAGCATTAGAAAGTCCTGCGATTACTCCAATTGAGTTTCCAGCTGAAGCAGCAAGATCTGTCATAGCAGTACCAACTGTCCAACCAGTTTTTGCAAACCTTAGGCCAGTAATACTGAATACTACGTTACCAGCTGTACCAGTGTTAACCTTGTGAACAGTTACTGTTACTTGAGCACTGTTTCCATCAGTAATACCGTTTGTAAGAACTGGAGAAACGATGTAGTTAGTAACAGGAGAAGTACCAGCCTCGTAAGTAATAGTATCGTTAGCAAAACAACTATTACCAGTAGTACAAACTAAACCACCAGAGTTGGTAACATTAGTACCAACAGCAGTCATTGCACCTACTTTTGAAAGATCAACTAAGCTCATACCAACTGGGCTAACTTGGAATGTGAACGTAGCTTGAGTGTAACCAGTAACACCTTGTGTTGAGCTAACAGCAGTAAATACTGGAGAGCCAACTAGGCTTATTGATACACCAGATGTTCCGATCAAGACCATGTTATTTCCTGTTGAACTACCAGTTACAGTAACAAGATTGTTGTTTAGTAAAGCTGAAACTTGTGATCCAGCTACAGCAACGTTAACTGTACCGCTAGCATTTATACTTGCATCAAACTTTATAGTCATAACAGCTGTGGAATTAGCCGCAACTGTAAATGGTGAAAAGTTAGTGAATGTAAGAGTTGTGCCACCTGGATTTCCAACGCTCTGAACAAGAGTTCCGCCATTGTATAGGTAGTAAGCACTTACACTAGCTACGTTGTTAATTGTAGCAGCAACTGACTGAACAGAAGCTGAATTGTTACTAGTATTTTTGATATCAAAGACAAGAGCAACAACTCCGGTAGCTGTTTGATTTGTATTTTCAACAACGTTATTACCTAGAGGATTATTACTGTCAGTGACTACTTGTAAACCACCATTACCAGTTGTAGAAAATGTTACAGACTGGTTGTAAGTTGCGCTGCTGGTTACATACTGAGTAAGACCAAGACCATCAGTGCCTCTAATTACTTGAGAAGTACTTGTATCATTCAACCCAACAGTGTAAGTAACAGGTGATCCAGGAATTGTTCCTACGATATCAGCCTTAACTATATAACTATTAGGAGTACCAACTTGGATAACTGAACTCAAACCTCCAAAGGAAGCTGTGTAGTTAGATCCAAAAGTATTTTGAGTCAAGGTACTAGAATTTACTGGCAATGTTGCTAGTAAATTACTGCCTTGATACAAATAAAGATTGGTAAAGTAATTCCAAGGAAGAGCTGAACTACCACTAGCTAGGCTAACATTAACTCTATTTACAGTTACGTTAGAACCTGTAGCTTTTAGGTTGAAAGCCATAATAGAATCCTTCATGTCTCCTTGAGCAACAGCTGTTGTTAGAGCGACTGGAGCAGATTGAAGAGTCAATGTTCCTTCACCTGTACCTGTACTTACTGGACCTGTTGTACTACCATCGCATTTTGCGCCAGTAGTTGGACTGTATCCTGCTGTTGATGTACAACCTGCTGGAAGAGTCGAGCCAGTGTTACATGGTTGACCAGTTGTAGTGCTATAGCCAGTTGCTGATGTACAGCCTGCTGGGAAAGTACCACTTGATACTGGTGCACCTGCTAATGCAGCGCGAGTCAAAGGACCAACAACGCCATCAGCTACTAAGCCGTGACCTGATTGCCAAGCCATAACTGCAGCCTTAGTCATAGGACCAAAAGCACCATCTGCGGTAGCACCTACAATTGTTTGAAGACATTTAACTTCATCTTTGTAAGTTGAACCAACTCTCAAGGTGTGAGTGATTGGACAATCAGCTTTTGCTGGAGTTGCAAATGAAGCAACAGCACCAACGAGCATAACTGCGACAACCAAAGTTCCAAGAAAGAATTTTGATTTAAATAAGTTACTCATAAATTTTTCTAATTTTTATCTCGTGGTAAAACTTTTTACAAAATTTTACTTTGAGATTCTACGCCATTAATTAGTTTCGACAAAACCAAAAGCGTATTTTTTCCTATCATTGTTTTTCACTCGTCAATAAATAATTAATAATTGCTAATAATGTGACGAACAAAGAAACAATGAACAGAGATAAACATAATTGAAAACTAAACAGATTATTTAATTTTCAATGACCTTTCCATCTATTTCCGCAAAGTATCACTTGAAATTTTTTCGACGAAATTGCAAGCGAGGATCAAGGCGAAAACAAATATATTTTGTGGATTATGGATTACATAAAAAATGTGCAGTCCACAACCACAACAACATTATATATACAGTCCCAAAATAGGGCAATATATATCGTGTGGATAACTTACCCACTCTTCTATATTTACATATTTTAATCCTAAAAGCAAGAGTATGTATGCGTCCACACGCAATAATAGTGACGATTCTATTTGGGTTTTATTACTAAAATAGAAGTCCGGTTTAAGGGTTAGATTTCAAGAAATACCTGCTCCATCTCTTCTCTCCTGTCTTGCTCAAAATACCCTCTTGGACCATGGATACTAGCTCCCTCTGAAGGGTCTTTTCGCTAGTAGAAAGCTGGCCGGAAGTCTTGATTTTAACGTCAGCAATAGTGCCATTGCCACCATTATCTCTAATAGCTTGAATTATGCCATCACGCCTTTGTTTTCTTGATATAGAAGAGGAATTATCGTCTTTGTTTATAAAGGTTAAATTCTTCTTATTTTCATGGGTCTTTGGCAATCGTAAACCCACCTGCTCTACAGGCTCATTTGGCTTTAAAAATTCCTCTAGCCAGGTATGCCCACTTTGATTTGATTCTTTTTTTTCTTCAAGTGATTCACTCAGTTCAATAAATTCTTTTTTTAGAATATTAAAATTCATTTCGGAAATCAGGCTAATAGTTGAGGCAATATCTAAAAAGGACAAAATATTTTTGACCTTTTGATTGAGCTCTGTCCTTGAGACAGAATTTATGTCCGATAGAATTTCTACCCCAAATGTCCTTAATTTTAAACGTATTGGCTCATCTTTGTCCATTATGTCCGTTACAATATAAAGTGCGGTAATAAGCTTCTTGAGCTTTGGGTAAGAGTTGGAAAGTAGGTCAGTTTTTTTATAGGGAATAGGCATGGAAGTTGTGTCCTTTAGAGAGTCTTTGGAGGTGTCTTTGAGATTTTTATCATCTGCAAACATATGTCCTTTATATCACGGACAGAAAAAAATGCAAGGCTTATAAACCGAGAATAATTTAAAAAATTCATTGCGCAGGCCGGCGGACCGAGCAGTTCGCTCCTCAAGTTTGCGGAGATAGATTACTTTATAAAAAGCACGCCAAGAAAGAGTTTTTTAATTTCGTAATTCAAAAAAAATTATGGTAAAATGTACGCATGGCAAAAAATGGAACTAAGAAGAAGGGTGTTAAGTTGGAAAATTCTCTCGGACTAAAGACTCACACCAAACATGGGATAGTGGGTATTATTTTTTTTGTTTTGGCATTGTTTTGTTTGATGTCTTGGTTCAACGCTGCTGGTATGGCTGGAGATTTTTTTTATAATACAATTTTTCTGCCTTTGCTTGGGTTGGGCTACGTACTCTTGCCGACTTTGTTTATTCTACTCGGATACTCATTTATAAAGTCAGAGGTGCCAAACATCGGCTGGACTCGGGTCATCAGTAGTACATTATTTTTACTTTCAGGTCTCGGGATGATAGATATAGCTTCAGGTAAACATTCCGGAGGACTCTTGGGAGAATTTATGTCCATACCTTTTGTCAGCCTTTTTGATACTTATGCTAGTCTTGTTTTCCTCGGAGCGATTTTAATAATCTCAATCTTGATAATGTTTGATGCAAAAATGGATTTTGCCCCAGTTCTTAAAAAAATATGGTCATTCTTTTTTAAGAAAAAAGCAGAGGAGCCTGTCGAAGATACAAGTCCTAGTTATTATGAAGAAGAGGTTGCTGAAGAACCAAAAGAAACTGCAGGAGAAAAAATTAAAAACGCTTTGGGTGTCGGCAAGAAGAACCCAGTATTAAATTCGGGACAAGAGAACGAAGAAGAAGAAATGCCAATTAAAAAAAGAACTGGATTGATCTCTACCTATGTCCCTCCCCCACTCTCCTTACTAGAAGAAGATAGTGGTAAACCAAATACTGGAGATATCAAAGCCAATGCAAATATTATAAAACGAACCTTGGCAAACTTTGGCATTGAGGTAGAGATGGATGAGATAACTATCGGGCCAACCGTCACTCGTTATGCCCTCAAGCCAGCTGAAGGAGTAAAACTTTCACGCATTGTCGGCCTGCAAAATGACCTAGCCCTCTCACTCGCGGCTCACCCTATCAGAATAGAAGCACCGATCCCAGGCAAGTCTTTGGTTGGTATTGAAATTCCAAACAAATCAAAATCAATCGTAGGTCTGGCTACCCTTCTCTCGGATGATAAGTTTAAAAATACTCCAAAACCACTGACTATCGCTCTCGGCCGTTCAATTTCAGGTAAGGCAATTTTTGGAAACCTAGCTAAAATGCCACACGCTCTCGTCGCCGGTACGACTGGTTCCGGAAAATCGGTAACGATTCACTCTATGATTACTTCCCTCCTATATAGGAATGGACCAGACGATCTAAAGTTTATATTGATAGATCCAAAACGAGTAGAGCTGACTCTATACAACAATATTCCACACTTACTCACCCCAGTAATTACTGAAGCCAAGAAAACAATTTTGGCCTTAAAATGGGCAGCCAAGGAGATGGATCGTAGGTATGACATACTGGAAACAGAATCCGTTCGAGACGTAGAATCCTATCATGCCAATATCTGGGGCAAGAATCAGAAGAAAACAAAGAAAAATGGTGATGGTATAGACGAAGAGGTAGCTGTAGACCGCTTACCATATATTGTCATTATTATAGATGAGTTAGCAGATATAATGAGCACCTACCCTAGAGAACTAGAGTCTGCCATCGTCCGCCTAGCTCAGATGTCTCGAGCAGTAGGCATTCACTTGATATTATCCACCCAACGCCCTGAAGTAAACGTAATTACCGGCTTAATAAAAGCCAACATCCCAGCCAGAATTGCCTTAAAGGTTTCTTCGCAAATAGATTCTCGGACAATCTTGGATGCTGGTGGAGCTGAAAAACTTTTAGGAGCTGGTGATATGCTCTACTCTTCCGGAGATGCTCAACCAGAGAGACTCCAGTCTGCATTTATCTCCGAGGGAGAAGTAAAAAAAGTAGTGAATTATTTAGCCAATGCCTACAAAGACGAAGTATCCGAAGAAATAACCCTGACTGCGAGCTCTGTTTTAAATGATAAAAGTATTTTTGAAAGTACCTTGGACGATTCTGGGGATGATGACGATGAAATGTATGAAGAAGCTAGAGCCTGCGTCATAGAAGCTGGCAAGGCATCTACTTCCTATCTACAGAGGAAATTAAAATTGGGTTATGCTCGCGCGGCACGACTCATGGATAAACTAGAGGAACGAGGAGTAATTGGCCCAGGAGACGGCGCCAAGCCGAGAGAAGTATTGGAGAAAATAATCCATAATGAAAATGGTGAGAACGTAATATAAGCATGAACTTAAGCGCGAAAAAAATATTAAAGATAGGTAGCATTTCTGTATTTTTTTTACTTATCTTTATTTTTGCCTTTTTACGTTCTAGTGATCTGATCTTTGGGGTAAAAATAAGAAATGTAGATATCAATGGCTTGCCAGCACAATCTGGAGCAAAATTTACCGACAATATACTGAAAATAACCGGAAATGCGAAAAATGCTACGCACTTAATTTTAAACGGCCGAGAAATATCAATAAATCAAGTGGGAGACTTTAGTGAGACAGTTGCCTTGCTTTCAGGCTATAATATAATTAGTATTCAAGCTAAAGATAAGTTTGGAGATATTGATGAAAAAAATTATAAGTTAATGTTCACCCCATCATAAACAGGGTAAAAATTATGTTAAAGAAAAAAGCAAAAAAAGAAGACAAAACAATGGGTGAAGCCGTATTAGAAGATACCTTAAAATCCATCCAGAATAAATTTGGAGAAGGTTCTATCATGAAATTTGGCGATTCACCAAAGGTAGATATCAATGTCATCCCTACTGGTTCTATCGGCCTCGATATGGCTCTCGGTGTGGGTGGAATACCACGCGGTAGAATTATTGAGATATTTGGACCAGAATCTTCTGGTAAGACTACCCTTTCCCTGCATATTGTAGCCGAAGCACAAAAACAAGGTGGGGTTTGCGCCTATATAGATGCCGAACATGCAATGGATCCGGACTACACAAAGAAACTCGGAGTTAATATAAATGACTTACTTATTTCTCAGCCAGACAATGGCGAACAAGCGTTAGAGATTGTAGAGAGCTTGGTGCGCACCGGCAAGATTGATGTCATTGTCGTAGACTCCGTGGCCGCCCTAACTCCAAAAGATGAGATTGAGGGCGATATGGGGGCTTACCATGTGGGTAAGCAGGCACGATTGATGTCTCAGGCTTTGCGTAAACTCACCGCCATAGTCGCACGATCTAAAACTGTAGTAATTTTCATAAACCAGATCAGAATGCAGATCGGAGTGATGTTTGGTAATCCAGAAACTACACCCGGAGGTAAGGCTTTGAAATTTTACACTTCGGTTCGTCTGGATATACGAAAAATCGCCCAAATTAAAAAAGGTGAAGAAGTCGTCGGTTCACGTACTCGGGTAAAAGTGGTAAAAAACAAGGTTGCGGCACCATTTAAGCAAACAGAGTTTGATATTATCTACAATGAAGGAATTTCTAAGGAAGGCGAAGTGATGGCACTCGGTGAGAAATTTAAAATAATAGAAAAAAGTGGCAATACTTACTCCTACTTACCTGCTGGAGAGAAAGCCGAGAAAATAAAATTGGGTGTAGGTTATGATTCTACGCGAAAATTCTTGAAGGAGGATAAAAAAATCTCAGGACAGATTTTGAAGGAAATTAAGAAAAAATTTGCAGAAGAGGCATAGTTTTGCTAGGATACTTGCATGTCTCAATTGCAATACAACGAAATTCGCGAAAAGAAAATAATTATCTATAGTGGGGAGCCATGCGAAGTGGTGGAATCTCATGTTGCTCGCACTCAACAGCGAAAACCTCAAAACCAAGTAAAGTTAAAAAGTTTAATCTCCGGCAAGACCATCGCGGCTACTTTCCATGTCTCCGAGTCAGCGGACGAAGCAGATATTGAAAAGCGAGATATCACCTTTTTATATCAAAACAAAGGAGAATTTTGGTTTTGCGATCCAAAAGACAAAAGTAAGAGATTTAAATTAGATGCAAGCCTTATCGGTAATGTAGGAAAATTTTTGAAGCAAAATGGAAATGTTACGGCCCTAGTTTGGGATGATGACGATGAAGAAAAAATTATCAAAGTCACTTTGCCAATAAAAATGGAATTTTTAGTAAAAGAAGCTCCCCCAGCTGTACGCGGAGACACGAGTAAAGGAGGAAATAAAATTATTACTCTAGAAAATGGCACGACTCTAAACGCTCCGATGTTTATCAACGAAGGAGACACCATACGCCTCAATACTGAGACTGGTGATTATGTAGAACGAGTATAAAAAAAATTAGCAAATTGTTTTTATCAAGACTTTGCGCAGGCTGACGAGCCGAGCAGGAACAAATTTTCAGCAGAAAATTATGTGTGTCTTGAGAAAAATAGATTTGCTAATTTTTTTTATTTTACGACAAAAGGCAATAGTCCTAGGAATCTAGCATGCTTGATAGCTGAGGTCAGCTGACGTTGATTTTTAGAGGTAACACCAGTGCGCTTGTGACTCATGATCTTACCATTCCCATTCAAAAATCTCTTTAAGATATCTGTATCTTTATAGTCTATGTATTTTATATTGTTGGCTGAAAAGTAATCTTGTTTCATAAATTTTATTATCTGTTTTAATTTGGTTAAAATGGAATATCTTCTGGGCTAATGTCTTCTTCTGGGTATTCGATAGAATCTATCTCTTCGGGGCTGGAGCTAGCCTTTGCTGTAGATGCTCCCCCTGCGCTTGGTGCTCCCCCGCCTGAAGCTCTAGGGCCAAACTGGGTGCGATCAGCAATTATTTCGGTACGATATTTTTTCTCACCACTTGTCTTATCATCCCAACTTCTAGTCTGCATTCTGCCTTCCACTAGAATAGAACTTCCTTTTTTCATATATTGCGCTACCGTTTCGGCTTGTCGTCCGAAAACTACGACGTTGTGATAATCAGCTGATTCTTGTCGAGCACCGTTTTTATCTTTCCAAACACGATTAGTAGCTAGAGAAAATGAACAAACTTTAATACCTGAAGGTAGTGACTTTAATTCTGGGTCGCGGGTGAGGTTTCCTATTAAGATTGCTTTGTTTAAATACATATCTTTGGTTTAATTTGCAATTAATGCATCAATTTCTTTATCTACTTCTTCTTTATCTATAGGAGTAAGAGCTTCGTCTGATTTCTTGACTGTAAAAGTTCTCTTGACGCCTCTGCTTCTTTCAACAAATCTCTTTGTAGCTATCGTATTTTCTTTGACTGTTTTTATAATCAAAAATCGAATAATATTTGGATCTAGATCTAGGTGTTTTTTTAATTCCACAATTTGCTCAGGATCCATATTGAATTTGACCCAACCAAAATAAGCAGAATCAAATTTACTACGTACATTGGAAACAACTTTGAGCATAGAGTAAGCCAAGGTCATTTGTTTTGGCATTTCGTCTGATATAATTTCGCCCTTGAAGTTTGTGGTTATCACATCTTTTAGGTCGCCATACACCGCTGGGATGTTTTCCCCTGCTATGGTTGGCACCAAAAGGTAACCGAGTTCATAAACTCTAGAATTTGCGTCCTCTGATATTTCATTTTTATCCTTTATTTCCATATCTTGTATGAGTTTCATACTAGCAAAAATACCTTAAAAAGTAAACCCCCACACCTATCTTTTGGAATTTTTTTAAACACACTTTTTAATGTAATTAAAAGATAGGTGTAGGGGGTGAACTTTGCTAAATCCCGAAAACTCGTTTGGCATTTGCCACAATGGCCCTAGCTACTTCGTCCTCGGGCAGACCTTTGACTAAAGCTATTTTTTTAACTACTTCCCGCACATAAGCAGGTTCATTTCGCTTGCCTCTGTGGGGAATAGGAGCTACGTAGGGGCAGTCCGTCTCAGTCATAATCATATCAAGCGGTGTACTTTTTATTACTTCATCATAATCTGTGGTGAAGGTTATCACTCCAGTAAAAGAAAGGGTAAAACCAAAGTCTAAAAATGCTTTCGCTTCGGGCATGCCACCAGCGAAAAAATGCACGTCACCTTTGACCTTTGCATGTTGTTTCAACAACTCTAGCGCATCAAAATACGCATTGCGACTGTTATCCTTTGGGTTGTTGCGAATATGCAACATGATTGGTTTATTAAATTCGTTGGCTATCTCTATCTGCGCTATTAAAGCTTCCCTTTGCTTTGCTATCGATGCTTCGTCCATCCGATAATAATCAAGCCCACATTCCCCTATCCCGAGAACTTTTGGATTTTTTAATAATTCACGGTAAGCATCTTTGTTAAAAACTTCTCCGCGCGAAGTAAATTCCTTGCCACCTTCGCCGAGCTCTTTGATGTCGTGATATGAAGCTCCGGTATGTATGGGATGAAGCCCAATGATCGCATACACACCTTCCTTATACTGACTGGTCATCTCCACTGCTTTTCTAGAAGTATCTATCTGGGTGCCGACATTTATCACCCAAGTATCATTATCCAAGGTACGTTTCATCACTTCATCCCTATCGGCATCAAAAGCGATAAAATTCACATGTGAATGTATGTCGATGTACTTTGGTTCTTTGGGCATTTTATTCTTTACGCAAAAACAATGGAGCTTCTGGTTTTTTGTTTTCTTTAATTAATTTTTTAAGAGTTGTGTTTGTCTCCGGCATTATTGGATTTAACATTCTCGCGATGTCATAAAGTTCTAAAATCATTTTTACAATTAATTCCTTTCCTTTTTTTTCATCCACTTTTATTACCTTAAATGGTTCTGTGGTTTGAATAAATTTATCAAGTTCACTTACTTTATTCCAAATATGGTCTGTGGCTTGTTTAATATCAAACTTTTCAAAAAAACCAAAATATTCTGTAAAATCAGACTTTTCTGAAATTTCTGGACACTTTTCCAAATATTTTTCAGACAAGGTTAATATGCGGGATGCTAAATTTCCCAAACCATTTGCCAGCCCAGAATTATATGAATCCTTAAAACGTTCCATGGTAAATGGGCTATCTTCAAAAGAAGAAATTTCGCGAAGCAAGAAGTAGCGTAATGCGTCAGCCCCGTATTCATTTACAATTTCAGTAGGGTTAACAACGTTGCCGATAGATTTAGACATTTTGATTCCTCCTTCGCCAGTAATAAAACCATTGATGATAATTTTATTTGAGTTTGGTAGCTCCGCTGCCATCAGCATAGCCTGCCACATGGCTGATTGTTGTCGTAGATTATCTTTACCAGCGTATTGGACTGGAGTACCTCGCACCCAAAATTTTTCAAATTGTTCTTTGTTTTCAGGCCAACCCAAAGTAGAAATATAATTCACTAAAGCATCAAACCAAACATACATCACGTGATTGTCATCGTCTGGCACTGGTACTCCCCATGGCATTTTTGATTTGAGGCGAGAAATAGAAAAATCCTCCAGTCCTCTCTCTACAAAAGATTTAATTTCATTGTAGCGGAAGTCGGGCACAACGAAACTCGAATTTTTTTTATAAAATTCTAATAAGGGTTTCTGAAAAGCGCTAAATTTAAAAAAGTAATTTTCTTCATCAATGTTTTCTATTTTTAAATGCGGATGAATTAAACAATTCCCGTCTGCATTGAGTTCGGAATCAGTTTTATTTAACTCACACCCTACGCAATATTTTGCTTGATAAGTTTTTTTGTAAATAAAGCCGTTTTTTTTAACTAAATTCCAAAATTCTTGTGCTGCTTTTAGGTGATGCTCGTCGGTAGTTCGGATGAAGTGAACATCGTCAGAAATATTCAACAAATTTTTTAATTCCTTAAATTTTAAAGCGTATTTGTATACATAAGCTTTTGTGTCTATGCCTTCGGCCTGTGCTCCTTGAAAAAGCTTTAGTCCGTGCTCATCTGTGCCGGTATTGAAAAATACTTCGTAGCCCTGAAGTTTTTTGACTCGAGCGATAGCATCCGCCCGAATTATTTCCATCGCAAAGCCAATATGGGGCTCAGCATTTACGTATGGAAGTGTGGTTGTAATATAAAAACTTTTATTATCCATTTTTTCTAGCTAAAATCTTGTGTTGTTCAACGTCGCTCAAAAATTCCATAACGATTACGGCCATTGGGATAGAAAGTACTCCGCCCCAGATTCCACCTAGCTCCAGACCAATCAAGATAGATAGGATGATGACAATTGGTGAAAGACCGACTACTTTTTTGATTATTAGCGGGGTGAATAGGAATACTTCAAATTGGTGAATTATCAAGTAAGCTCCAGTCACCAATAAGGCACTAGAGAGTCCACCAGAGAGGTAGGAGAAGGCAAAAGCTGGAACTAGCGACACTAGCATCCCATAGGGCACGAGCTCCATGATTCCGGCGATTAGTGCCAAGAGAAGCGCATACTGTATACCCAAAAGTGAGAGGGTGAGGTAAATAAGTACGGCAATGACTAGCCCAAGGAGCATCTGCCCTTTCATCCAAAGAGCTATCTTTCTGCTAGAACGTTTCCATAGATCCACCACATAATCTTCGTGTTTAATTGGAAAAATAATTCGCAAAAAATTTTCTATGCCGTGCTCTTGGACCGAAAGATAAAATGAAATCAAAATTATCAATATGAAATTGAAAATACCGCCGAAGATTACGGAGAAGGTTTGGAAAAATCCGCCAGAGAGATTGGTAATAAAAGCTTTAGATATTGACATCAAAGCCGTAATCGAGAAACCCCCTGAAAGACTGCTGACAATGTCTTTAGCGCCAGAAAATGCTTCATTTTGGAAAAAATTCAAGAAGGATATTCCTGGAATATAAGAGGACATGAAGGTCGAGAAATTATAAAGTTCAGTAATCAAAAGCGGAGCAAACAGATAAAACATTGCCGCAAGTACAAGCAGTGAAACTGCATATAAAATTACAATTCCGACTACCCTGCTGATTCCTATTTTTTTAAAGTAAGGGACAGAAGACTCTACAAAGGAGGCAATGACAATTGCCGTTAAAATCACCAAGATTAAATCTCGCAAAACCCATAACAAAAAAATACACAAGGCAACCAAAAAGACTCTGATGATTGTCTCTGTAGTTATAGAAATATGGGTAATATGGGCATTGTTTTCTCGCTCAAACATATAAATATAATAACATAAAAACACCCCAGCTGTACACAGACCGGCGAAATATTAAAATTTGAGTTTTTTTATAAATTTAGCTTCCTTTTTGAAAGGCCCAATGAGAGCTAGGTTTAGCCCTTTGTCTTTAAAAATATTTTTTGCCAAAGCCTGGATTTGGTTGGCGGTCACTTTGCGTATCTCCAGAGCTTTTTCTTCCGCGCTTTTAATTTCTTTTTTTAGAAGCTCTTGCCCGCCGTAAAAATTTGCGATGTCATCACTGGACTCCAAGGTTAACTTCATATTACCGATCAGACATTCTTTCACTTTGTTTAATTCTTCAGCGTCAACTTTTATATTTTTTAATTTTCGACATTCTTCAAGCACGGCCTCCATCACTTCATCTATTCTTTTATTATCTACGCCTGCAGAAATCTGAAAAAATCCGTGGTCAGTGTAAGCATCGTTGTATGCTCGCACGTAATATCCCACGCCCATCTCCTCACGTAGTTTTTGAAAAAGCCGAGAGCTCATTCCTCCGCCCAGCACTCCGCCCAGCACAGAAAGCACCGCATTATTTTTATTAAATAAATCATAAGTACGCACCCCTAAAACAAAATGAGTTTGATCCGTTTTTTTAAATTTAACTAATACTTTTGGTTTGGTTTGTTTCTCTTTTACCTTTATTTTACCAGTCTTTTTGCCACTTTCAGCCTTTCCAAAAACTTCGTGAACTTGTTTCAAGACTTGCTTCGGGGTGACTTTACCAGCCACTACCAAGAGCGTGGCTTTGGGAACATAATGCTCTTTTTTGTATTTCACAAAATCATCCCGTTTCATATTTAAAATATTTTTTTTCTCCCCAGCTATGTTCCAGCCAGCCGGCTGATCGCCATAAAGTAGCTTCATCATTAAGTCTTGCACGTGTCTCTGTGGCATATCTTCGTACATATTTATTTCTTCAATGATCACTCCTTTTTCTTTTTGCATTTCTGCCTCGGGGAAAGTGGAGTTTAGATATATGTCTGAGACAACATCAAAAATTTGATTGAAATGTCGCGCGTCAGACTTGGCATAATACCCTGTGTATTCTTGAGCCGTAAAAGCGTTGTACTGACTACCGAGGGCATCTAATTCTTTGGAAATATCAATGGCCTTTGGTCTTTTGACTGTGCCTTTGAAACACATATGCTCTAAAAAGTGTGAGATTCCATTCACTTTTTTTGTTTCATATTTAGATCCAGTCTCCACTAAAACGAGTACAGTCACCGTCGGGTTATCCTTCATAGGCACGACGACGATCTTGAGGCCGTTCCTTAAAACTTTTTTACTAAATTTCATTTTGACTTCATTAGCTTATTCTTTCTTTTATATAATCCTGTAAATCTGAAACTTTAACTCTCTCCTGCTCGCCAGTATCGCGATCACGCACGGTCACCGTATTGTCTTCTAACGTATCAAAATCAACCACAATGCAAAATGGAGTGCCGATTTCATCTTGTCGGCGATAACGCTTGCCAATGTTGCCATTGTCGTCCCAAGCTACGCGACCAAACACAGCCTTGAGCGGCGCATAGACTTTTAGGTTGGCATATTCCACCAGCTCAGATTTATTTTTTAAAAGTGGCGACACTGCGCAAATGATCGGCGCTATGTTTGGTTTAAACTTTAGATATCCACGTACTTCATCACTTTTGGTATCTTCGGTATAAGAAGAGACGAGTAATGCGAGCACCGCACGATCTACTCCCATAGATGGTTCGATGACGTGTGGTACTATTTTTCCACCAGCATCCTCATCTATATATTCGAGTTTGTGAGTGCTTAAATCAAAATCTGTCCTGTAAGCAAGTCCAAAAAGTTCTTTTCGTCCAAATGGAAAATCAAACTCGAAATCAATTGTTCTTTTGGAATAGTGCGCGCGGTCCGCATCTGGCACTTCCAGCTCATGCACCTTGGCCATATCTAGCCCAAGCTCCTCCATCCAACTCAACATTTCTTCTTTCCAATATTCGAAATATTTCTCCCAGTCTTCACTTCTGATAAAATATTCTATCTCCATTTGCTCAAATTCTCGCTGGCGAAATAAAAAGTCTCGTGGAGCTATTTCATTTCTAAAGGCCTTACCGATTTGCGCCATGCCAAACGGAAGCTTGGGGTGAAAGGCATCAACTGTATTTTTAAAATTCACAAACATACCTTGAGCAGTTTCTGGACGTAAGTATGAAGTAGCTGCCTCCTCCCCGGCGCCGACTTGAGTCTTTAGCATTGTATTAAACTGTTTACCATCTAGTGGATCAGCAAAGTTGGCCACATGACCAGTCGCCTGCCAGACTTCTTGACGCATCAAGATGGCCGCATCGACGCCATACATATCGCGCCTAGAATCCACAAATTTTTTCCACCAATTTTGTTTTATATTATTTTTCAAAGCCACGCCAAAATGACCCCAGTCAAAAGTTCCAGCTAGTCCGCCGTAAATTTCTGAACCTTGAAAAATAAAACCGCGCCTCTTGCAGAGAGACACAATTTTTTCCATTAGCTTATCACTCTCATTGTTTTTTTCTTCTTTCATTTTTATTTTGTAACCTATTGAGCCACCACACCACCAGAAGCTGGAAAGGCACTGTCGTCTTTTAGATCGGTACGCAAAGGTGGCTTACTGACTCTCACGTCTACATTAGCAAAATCATCATGTCCGGTCAAAACGGCATCGTTGATAATAATTGGAACGGTGTTGGCTTGAGAAATCAACGGAGTATAGCCAATCTGGAAAGATACTGTTCTTTCAGCTCCGGTAATGCCTGCTCCTTTTGGAATTCTACTAACATTCCAAACTACTTCTCTACTAGCAGAATTATAAACCACGTCTTCATTGATGGGAGAAATAGGTCCCATAAAACGTACCCAAGTCGGTAGAACAGCGCGCATTTCCGCTTTGGAAATGCTATTGGATGTATTTGAGAGAGACCAGACTATTGTGTAAGTTGTCTCTTTTTCAACTTTTGGAGGTATTAAACCAGTGTTGGTAAATGGACCTGAATAATAAAGTGCCTTGGCGGTGAGCCCTACATCGGAAATAATTTTAACTACTTTAGAATCAGAGTTATTTAATTCCTGAGGCTGATAACCTGACACCAGCTGGTTGCCAGTAATAGCAACGTCTATATTAACGGATGGATTGGATATGATTCCATCTGTAGTAGAAAAAAGTGCAATTGGAGAGATAGAAAAATTAACAGAACCAAAGTCACCAGGGTTAATTTCTGAGAATTGACTCTGTGAAAATTTATCCCAAACGATTGTATTTGTAAGTGAATCATAGTTACCTTGTTCAGCCGTTACTGTATTTTTGTTATAGGCATTTCCTGAAATAGTCGCTTGAATTTTTAAATCATCCACTTTGGTGTCCAAATTATTACTCCAATTAATCGTGCCTTGAATTGGCGTTTTGGAATCTACAGCATATTCACCTTGTGATACCCCATTGATTGAGAGATTAGCCTCAATGAATGGTTTCTTTACCATTACGGCATGCGTTAAAGTGTTTAAAACAACGCCTATGGCAGATTGATCGGTGCCGGATTGCGATCCGCTAGATACTCGAAAATCTTTTTCTTCTCCTTCAATGACGTTTAACATTTTGCCGGTTATGGAAATATTGCGATCCACTCCGGGAGCGAGATCACCCATACTCCAAACATTGTTACCAGTCGATGGCGGAGGCACAGCGGAGGTAAATTCAAATCCGGGCGGATAATCAACCTTCAGCAACACATTGGGTATAGATTTGGTAGCATTTAGGGTGGACTTAACGTTGAGGGTAATATTTTGATTTGGGCTTATGGTAACCGGCGCATCAACTGATAGATTTACTGGCGTAGAACTTATGGTAACTTGATAAGGTTTTTCTTTTACGAAAATTGCGTTAGAGCCAGCGACTCGATACTCAATGGAAACCTTTATGGGACGCACTGATCCCTGTTCACCAAAGAGAACCAGTTTTACATTTTCATTCCGCACTGCTCCCGCGGGAATACTTCCTAACGATTCCCGAAAGTGCTCCGTGTTGGCAGCTAGGCTAGCATCTCCGCCCTTTGGATATTCCACTACTAAATCTACTAAGTCTAATGGAGAATTATTTCTGTTGGTAATACCTATAACCAGAGATAGATCATCTCCGCCGGCAACAAAAGTATTTCCAAGTATGGAGATATCAATATTGTTATTGGAAACAGTGTTACCAGCAAAAAAGAACACATAGGAAGCATAGCCTATGGTTAAAACAAAAAATGCTACTGAAAAAATAAAAAATTTCTTGAATCTAGAAGTTTTCATAAAAAATTTTTCTTGATAATTTAAACCGTCAGACTCAGGCTTTTTGGCATCACCCCACGAATCCGGCACATTGGCCTTACTGGGGTGCAAAAAACTATCTCGGTACTCAATTTTTGTCTGATAGTTCTTGCTAAAGAGCTTGGTTTTCAATTCCTCTATTCTATTTAATTTATTCCTGTCATTTAAAGGCATTGAGCCATTATATCATTTAAACAAGATTGAAAAAAGTTTTATAGATGCGTTTCTTTGAGCGCACTATTTATTTGTTTTAATATACTGTTTTTGGATTTAGAAACTTCAAGCAACATGCCTGCTTCAAATGGTGACTTGATGAGGGCCTTGAGGTTGTCATTGTCACCTATGTATCCTAAATTATTTAAAATTCGTAAGACTATGATCATTTCTGCATTTTGTAAATCCCCTTTGTCAAAAATTTTCTTTAAGGCAGATAAAGCGTGGAGTACATCTACAAACAAAATTTCATTGGGTTCCACTCCGGCCAGCAAGCGCTTCAACAGTCGCGCCACATTATAAAAAATCTTAAGAGTTTCAGGGCGTTTAGTGACTTCTTCTAAAAGATTTGTCTTGGAGGCGCTGGTAACTCGAAAAATATTTTTACCTTGCACTAGATCAATCTTGAGGTATGCAAAATCTTGCAAAATAAAACGCAATTTCGAAGACATTTTGCGCACACCAGAAGCCGAAGCATAAATCATGCCCAGATCGCGAGTAAAAATATAATAATACTTATCTGATTCTCTAAAATTTTTACTCCCCAATATTATTCCCTCGGTGTGATAAATATGGTGCATATTGTATGCCTATATTTTATCAATTTTTACCTTAAACACCAATTCATCTATTTTTATTTCTTGCCCAGCATTTTCTGCAAATTCTATTTTAGATACAAGTACGGTCTTTTTCATGTCCGGCTCAAATTTTTGAATCAATTTCTTGCCAACTTTACTGGTTTCAAAAGTCAGCACGACGACATCGCTCGGCGTCAGCCCTTCTTTTTTTCTCATGTCTTGTAAGCCACGCACGAGCTCACGATAATCCCCCTCTTGTTTTAAATCTTCAGTAATTTCTGTATCGAGAGTTACTTTAGTTATTCCTACTTTTATTTTCAATAGGAAAATAACATTTTTTATATTTAATTCATTCTTTATAATTTCAATATATTGACCAGACAATCCTTCGGCCACTACCCACAGGTGATTGAGTGGCTGACGTACTTTTATGCCTGCCTTCTGACGAGCTTCGAGGCCAAGGGTAACAATATTTCTAACTGTCTCCATCTTTTCCAAAACTTTTGGCCTGCCAAAAGAAAAAAGTCTGAAGGGTTTTTTAGGCCACTTGGCAAGGTGGACACTTTCTGGATCAGTGTCATTTTTTAATTTCAACCAAATGTCTTCTGCTGTAAAAGGCGCAAAGGGAGCCATAAGTTCTGCTAGAGTTTTTAATACAAAATGTAGAGTTTGTTTGGCTTCCTTATCTCCATCTTTAATTCGTTCGCGGGAACGACGTAAATACCAAGTGGATAAATCTCCGGTAAAATCCCTCATGGCCCTGACGGGCTCAAGGAGTTTATAGTGATCCATTTTTTTTGTAGATTCAGTAATTAAATCATCCAATCTCGCCATGATCCATTGATCGAGAATATTTTTTGATTTTGGTCGTTCTGATTTTTCTAAGCTTTTATCTCTATATAGTTCGTAAAAGGCTAGCACATTGTAAAGTAAACCGAAAACTTGTTGTTGAAGTAAAGCTACTGTCTTTTCATCAAAATTTTTAGACTCACCAGGTTGGTTCACTGCATACATCCACAGACGCAAAGTGTCCACGCCGTATTTATCCATCATTACCCATGGATCAATGATATTACCTTGCGACTTGGACATTTTTTTACCTTTAGCATCTAGTAAGTGTCCCAAGCAAATTACATTTTTATAAGCCAGACCACGTCCCATCAATGCTCCGACAGCGTGCAGAGTATAAAACCAGCCACGAGTCTGATCTATGGCTTCCGAGATAAAATCTGCCGGATATCCGTCCCCATCCACCCATTCTTTGTTTTCAAATGGATAGTGATCTTGCGCAAACGGCATTGCTCCAGAATCAAACCAGACATCCATGACCTCGCGAGTTCGCACTAAATCGCCACCACAGGCCTGCTCCGCCACCTTGTTGTCACAAACAAGTGTAGTCTCATCTATGTATGGACGGTGTAGATCTAATTCATAATCTGGATTATGTGGGGTAGGCACAAACGGAAGTTCGCGTACTTCGGAATTTTTAAAAGATTTAAAATCATAAACAAAAACTTCAGAGTTTTGAACTTGATATGGTTTGTTGTCTGGAACATGCAGGCCAGAATTCACAAACAAAAGCCAAGCAGGGCCACCGTGAGTTACAATTAAAATATTTTTGTCTTTGTATTTATTTTCCAACTCATACAAAACTGCCCCTGTGCGACGTGCCACATCTTGCAATGACTCTCCATTTGGAATTTTGTGATTAAACCATTCATCTCCAAACCCAAGAACATAATTATGATATTCATTCCAAGGCTTCCCGTCAAAATCGCCGACATTTAATTCCTGCAAACGTTCGTCAAAAATAACTTGTTCTTCACTTAAATTAAATTTTTCTTTTAAAATTTTAGTGGTTTCTCTGGTGCGAGTAAATGGCGAGGCGATGATAAGGTCAATTTTTTTATCTATAATTTCTGTTCCGACTTTAGCTACTTGTTCTTTGCCATGTTCAGTCAGCCTATCTTCGATTTGTTCTTTGAAGCTTACAACGCCATTGTGGTTGGCTTCGGTTCCACCATGTCGCATGACAAAATATTTGTTACCAGATTTTTTGGTTTTATTTTTTAATTCCGCAATGCTTCCGATTACGTCAATTTTTTTACAAGCTACACATTGCCATACAGGTAACGGTGTCCCCCAATATCGCTCACGAGATATTGCCCAGTCCTTTATTTCTCGGAGCCACTCACCAAAACGTCCGTCGCGTATATGGCTTGGCTCCCAATTTATTTTTTCATTTTCGGAAATCAATTGCGATTTTATTTTTGGATCTGACATCCGGATATACCAAGAGTCTCGCGCATAGTATATGAGTGCCGTATGACAACGCCAACAATGTGGATATGAGTGCTTATAGTTTTCTTGTTTAAAAAATAAATTTCTCTTTTTGAGATCATCGATAATATCTACGGCTAAAGTGGGTTTGCCATTTTGGTCAGCTTCTCTGACAAATCTTCCTTCTAAAAATCCGGTATTTTTTACAAATTTACCTTCGGGATCTACGAGGTGGTATTTCGGTAAACCAACTTTTGTTCCCAGCACGAAGTCATCTTGACCATACATCACCGCCGTGTGGACGATACCAGTTCCATCGGTCGTATTTACAAAATCAGCCTCATATACCATGTAGGCTTTGTCCATTTTCTTTTTCTCGGGATCGGTTATATTGTCTGCTATAAATGGATACAGTGGTTCGTATTGCATACCAACCATTTCACTGCCCTTGTGCTCAGCGACAATTTTATAAGGCTCTTCAATAATAGCAAGGCCATCCTTGGCTAGTACCAAAATTTCATTACCGACTTTTATCTCTATATAATCAATATCTTTCCCCACCGCCAGAGCCACATTCCCCGGCAAGGTCCACGGAGTTGTCGTCCACGCCAAGAAATATCCATTTTCAACCCCTACTATTTTAAATTTTACATAAATCGATAAATCTTTTATCTCTTCATATCCTTGAGCCAGCTCGTGCGAAGACAATGCCGTGCCACATCTCGGACACCAAGGCACAACTTTATAATCTTTATAAAGTAAATTTTGTTCTTCTACTTTTTTTACAATATTCCAAACAGATTCTATGTATTCGTTGTCATAGGTAATATAAGGATTTTTTTCATCCACCCAGTAGCCAGACCTTTCAGTAAATTTATCCCAGAGGTCAACATATTCCCATACGGATTCTTTACATTCTTGATTAAACTTGGCAATGCCATACTCCTCAATAGCTTTTTTGGAATTGAGTCCAAGTTTTTTTTCTACTTGAAGCTCCACTGGCAATCCATGAGTATCCCATCCACCCTTGCGACGGACGTGGAAACCTTGCATGGTTTTATATCGTGGAATTGCATCTTTGAAGGCTCGCGATTCTAGATGGTGAATCCCCGGCTTACCATTGGCGGTCGGTGGACCTTCGTAAAAAACAAATTCTCCTTTCGGTGCCGGTTTTTTCAAAGATTTTTCAAAAATCTTTTCTTTCTTCCAAAATTCTAAAACTTTCTCTTCGCGAAGAGCTGTCTCAGATTTATTATTATTTTTTTCTTCCTTTTCCATATGTAAAATAAAAAAACTCGTCCACGTACAACAATCAAAAATTGTTATACAAGGACGAGCTTCTACTCGTGGTACCACCTTGTTTTACCGCCAATTTGACGGACTCATTACTGCTATAACGGGCTTACCCGTCGGGTTCTACTTAGTTTCCTCCCGAAGCTACGGAGTGATGACTCCTTCATCGCTTGTAACTAAACTATACCACATACTAAAATAAAAGGAAAACAAGGCATCTTTCGATTGCCTTGTCGCGCTTGGTGCGCTTGGTGTAGATATGTGCCGAATTTTCGGCTATAAACGGTGGATCGTGACAGGGTAGTACTTTAGGCGGATTGCTCGTCTATTTCGAGCCGTCATTTGTTCCCTTGTAACCCCTTGCAAAAAACTCTATTTTTATTATAGACCCGTAAAACAAATAAACTATTGAATAGTGTGTATAACTTTTTATATGGAAATAAAAAAACAGGCGCTTTTAAGGTACGCCTGTATTGTAGATTCACAGCATCTACGGACCCGCTGGGGTATGTTTGAGCCCAGCATAAGATAATTGGATCACCCCCTTCAGCGATAGGCCGCCGAGCAAAACATAGGTCTCCATTGTCTCAGTCGACGTAAGTAGTTTCTGCGTCTCCGTGGATCGAATCTAGGCCCATTTTTTGATCTCATTTAGGTGTATGCTCCTTTTGGTTTAGATTTGTGACACTTGGGTACATCTTTATCCCAACCAATTATAAAATTAATAAAACAAATAAACTATTACATAATGTGTATAACTTTCAAGACTAGCTATAACATTTCAGCCATGACTGAAATAGTAATTATTGCAACATAAAACTTACATTTTTGATGGGACTTGGATGCCGAGGAGGTGGAGGCCAGTTTTCATCACAAAAGTAAATGCGTAAGTTAACGCTATTTTGTAAGATGAGTTTTTATCTTCTTTAGATACGATAACTGTGTTTCCATAAAAGCTGTTGTAGGCACGAGCGACTTCTATCAAATAGTTTGCTATATAGTGTGGCTCGTATTCTGAAGCTGATCGCGATACTACCTCTCTAAATTGGTATAGCAATTTTTCAACTTCAAAAGTTTCAAAGGGAAACGTGTGTGGATCAGGTAAAATATTTTCCTTTTGAGCTTTTTCTAAAACTGAATTGGCACGAGCATAAGCATATTGTAAATATGGACCAGAGTCTCCCTCAAAGGAAATGGATTTTTCAAAATCATACATAATGTCTCCACCAGTTGATTGCTTTAATATCGAATATTTAAGAGCTGCCACACCGACAATTTCCGAAACCATATTTTTTTCTTCCTTGCTCCATTCTCTGTCTTTTATTTTTTCTTCCACCAGAGCTATCGTATCGCGAACCAAAGACTCGCCAGTCACTACATTCCCCTTGCGTGAAGACATCTTGCCTGTGGCTAGGCGCATCATGCCATGAGTAATGTGTTTCATTTTTGATTCGTAGTCTGGATGAATTATGGAAAGTGCTTTTGATACTACTCTCATATAGTCCATCTGCTCGTTGGCGGTGATAACTATACAGAGACTCATATCTGACAGAACAGTAAATTTTTCTTCGGTAAGCCCGAGTTCTTTTGTCTCGTAAGTAGGTAAACCCTTTGAAGTCATAAATACTCTGGTGTGTAGTTTCGGATCGTATTTTTCAGCTTTAAATACAATTGCCCCGTCTGATTCTTCGAAAACTTTACCCATGTTATCTCGCACGGCTTCTTGCCCGAGAATCGCCACTTTGCTTTCTAGAAAATAAAATTCAAATTTTGTTCCAAGTATTTTGTAAAGATCTTCAAAAGCTTTCATCGTCACCTCGAAGCCCCAATCATATATTTCGTTTATTTTTTCATCGCTTTTGTCGTAAATTTTCTTATTTATCTCATCAATTTCATTTTTTGCCGTAGGGTCATTTTCATAAGCTGAAGCGCCTTGGGTATAAGCTTTGCCGATATTTGCCGATTGCATATTGTGAGAGCCAGATTTTTCTTGAAGTTTTTCATCTTTAAGTAAACCATAAATAGCTTTAGCCACATGAAGACCGATATCGCCTTGATAATTAGCTCGAGAGACAATAGCTCCAGAGTGTTCTAAGATTCTAGCAATGGATTCACCAATGGCGTTGGTCATCAAGTGCCCAATGTGAAAAGGTTTAAAAGGATTTGGGTCAGTATACTCCACCATTATTTTTTTACTTGCGAGAGAGTCGTTTTTACCGACATCATATCCTTGATTTAAAATTTCTTCGACACTGCTACTAAAAAATTCTCTAGATAAATAAAAATTTATAAATCCAGAGCCAGCCACTTCCACTCTTTCAATGTTTTTATCCAAAACTAATCTCAATATTTCGGTAACTATTTTATCTGCTACTTCTCGTGGACCTATTCCTAAGCTCTTGGCTACAACCATGGCCACATTCGTGGAATAATCCCCCATCTTTAAGTCTGCTGGGTGCTCCAAGCTAATATCGCTAACCTCAATATCTAGATTTTCTAGCGCATCTTTTATTAAATTTTTTATTTCTTTTTCCATTAGTAATTTAAAATTATTTATGACCTGTGCTACCTTCACGCCTATCTCCTCGGACAGTTTCTGAAAGTTCGTCTACTTCTAGAATATCACAATGCTCAAATTTTTGAATGAGCATTTGGGCTATTTTATGATCTTTGGTCATCAATACTTCCTTATTAGAAACATTTAAAAGATTCATAATTATTTCTCCCCTATAACTAGAGTCTATGACCCCGCCCATAACTTTTAACCCTAAATTGAAGGAAATACTTGATTTATCCCAAATCAGCCCTACGTAGCCTTCTGGAATTTCAACTGCCACCCCAGTATGCACTCTTTCTTGCTTGCCGGGTGGAAAGATAACATCTTCGACACAATAAAAATCCATCCCTGCATCCCCTGGATGTCCATGAGTTGGCAATTTGGCGTCTGCTATAAGTTTTTTTACTTTAATTTTCATTTTATTTTGAAATGTTTGATAATAATGTCGGCAACTTTTTTGGGAGAAAGCTTGGTGTTATCTATGATAAAATTGTTTTTAACTGGTGCGCTAGTAATCCAATCTTTATTTACATTTTCTAATATACCTTTAAGTAGCTTTGGGTTTTGTAATTTAAGAAACTTTTTCCTAGAATTTCCAGCGACCCTTTTTAATAAAGAATTTTTATCTGCTTTGAGGTGAACGAAAATTGCCATACCTCCTGCCCTAGTTATGATTGACTCAATTTTTTTCATATATGCTGGATCACTGACACCAGTCTTGGAAACATAACTAGATGCAAAAGCATGAGTAGTTACTACATTTATTTTTGCATCAGCAACTTCTTTAAAAACCATAAGATTTATATTTTCATACAACCTACATAGATTAATAGTGTCTCTCTCAAACAAGTTTCGAGCTATATCATACGCGTTATGATTGTGAAAGAACTTATATCCTGTGCGTTTTTGAAATTCATTTGCTACTGTATATTTACCCACAGCAAATGTGCCATAAAATACAATAACTGTAAATTTTTTATTTGATGATTTTTTTAACTTTTGCATAAATTTCTTCGTGAATATTTTCAAAACTCCTCAGCTCTTCCCATTTCATGCATTCTATCTTTACCCAGTTTTTTTGAGTCTTGGCGAGCCAGAGGGCACTCCTGATAGAATTATTTAAAAAGTTTTTATCCTTCTCGTGCACATCCTTTTTCTGTTTTTTCCCTTTGCCTAGATACGCCCGAGCTCCTTTATAATCACGTTCTTTGATTAATTTTAAAACTGTTTTTATGGGCAGAGATAAGTATATTACAGTATTCGGTTCTGGAATTTTAAAAATTTTATATTCCATTTCCCCTAGCCACTCAATGAATGCCTGACGTTTTTTTACATTTGAAATTTTTCCTCCTTGGTGAATTTGGTTAGAAGAAATATACCTATCCATAACCACTACATACCCATCACGTAGCCACTTTTCAATTTTTTCTTTTGATTCCCATCTATCGGCGGCGTACACTACTGAAGCAATTTTAGGATGGATATTTACCCAATTGTAATATTGCTCAGAGAGACAATGGGCAATAAATTTTCCGAAAAAATTGTCTTCATATTGTGGAAAGTGAATAAACTTTACTTTACGCCCATCCTTTTTTAGATGTTTTATGAGCAAATTTGCCTGAGTGCTCTTGCCACTAGCATCGGTGCCGTCTATTACAATGAGTTTGCCTTTTTTAGCCATAATTTCTATACAAACTTCTTTGGTATTGGGAATTTTTTAGCAAGTTTTTTGATTTCTTTATGGACTTCTTGTTTTACTTTTTTATTATCTTTATTTTTTAGAACTGTGATCATCAGCTCGGCAACTTTGGCACAATCTTTTTCCTTAAATCCACGGGTAGTAATCGCTGGTGTGCCAAACCTTATCCCTGAAGGATCCAGTGGCTTTCTGGTATCCCCAGCAATTGAATTCATGTTAAGGGTAATGCCAACTTCGTCCAGCACTGTCTGCGCTTCTCTACCAGTTACTCCTAAAGATCCATAGACATCAGCTAAAATTAGGTGGTTGTCTGTACCTCCACCGATCATCCGAATTTTATTTTTCTTGAAAACTTCAGCCATAGCTTTTGCGTTTTTTAAAATTTGTTTTGCATAAGCTTTATATTTTGGCGTCATTGCTTCTCCGAAGGCTACTGCTTTGGCGGCAATGGTATGCATGTGGGGGCCACCTTGAGTACCTGGAAAAATCGCTTTATCAATCTTTTTAGCGATCTCTTCACTGTCGCGAGTAAGAATAATTCCTCCGCGTGGTCCACGCAGAGTCTTGTGGGTTGTCGAAGTGATAATATCAAAACCATCGGCAAATGGATTGCGTAGAGCTCCAGCGGCTATTAGACCAGCAATGTGTGCCATGTCTGCCATAGTAATGGCCCCGACTTCATGGGCAATTTCGACAAATTTTTTATAATTGAGAGTGCGAGGATATGCAGAAAAACCAGCAATAATTAATTTTGGTTTATTGGCTATGGCTACCCTTCTCATATCTTCATAATCAATTTCTCCTGTCTCTGGATCCTTCATTTTATAGGTGACAAATTTATAAATCTTTGCTGGTAGGGTCATTGGGTGTCCGTGAGTAAGGTGTCCCCCGTGCGATAAATCCATACCCATTACTGTGTCTCCAGGTTCGAGTAGTGCGGCATAAACAGCCAAATTCGCTGGAGCGCCAGAGTGTGGTTGAACATTGGCATATTTACATTTAAATAATTTACAAATACGTTCTATTGCTAGGCGTTCAACTTGATCGGTAAAATCCTGACCACCATAATAGCGTTTGCCCGGATACCCTTCTGAGTATTTATTGGTAAATACAGAACCATTGGCCTTTAAAACGTCTTCAGAAACATAGTTTTCAGAAGGAATCAGTTCCAGTCCTTCTCTTTGTCTTTTTTCTTCTGCTTTTATTAGTTTTTCTATCTTTTTATCTTTCATAGGCAGATTGTATCACGCACTTATTAAAAAGTACAAAGCTTTTTTGTGTTGTTTAAATATGCTATAATGTAAGTATATTAGTAGTTAAAAATAAAAAATTATGAAAACATTTATCGCCAAAACTTTTAATATCGCTAAACTCAAGGGAATTTCTGAAGAAAATGTAACCGAACATTTGAAGCTCTATGCTGGATACATAAATAATGCGAACACCATATTAAAAAAAATTGAAGAATTATCCCAAGATCCAGTAAAAAATGCTTATGAATTAGCTGAAGTTCAGAGAAGATTCGGTTTTGAATATGATGGTATTAGGAATCATGAAAATTATTTCGAATTGCTATCTAACGGAGCAAAAGATATTTCTAAAGATGGCGATCTGCGTAAAATGATAGAAGATACGTGGGGTTCGTATGATAAATGGCTGGCTAGATTTAAAACTGTCGCTATGAGTCGTGGAGTCGGCTGGGCAATATTATACTTTGATAAAAAAGAAAACTTTTTAATGAATGCTTACGTGGGAGACCATGAGCTAGGTCAGCTTTCTGGTTGTGCTCCTATTGTATGTCTTGATCTATGGGAACATGCATATATAGCTGATTATTCACCCGGTGGAAAAAAAGATTACGTTGAAGATTTTTTCATAAATCTAAATTGGGGCGCCGCTGAAAAATTTCTCAAAGAGGCGCAGTAAAAAAACTTTTTATACTTCTACCGAAAAGTCTATAAATAAAATAGGCGTAGGTTGAAATTGTAAGAATAAGTGGAAAATCTGGAATAGAAAACGCCGCAAATGGAACGTTGGAGAAAAAACTTATAACTCCAAGCTCGTAATGTAAAAATAAATATGAAATGTATCCGAGTGGTACCGCAAATACATACCAAAAGAGTCCAGCGAAACCAGTCAGAAAACCTAAGAGCATAGTAAAAGGAATAAAGGGAAGAATCAAAACATTGGCTGGTAAAGCTACTAGTGAAAGATTGCCCATTTTATAAAGTATAAACGGAAAAACAAATACATACGCCGCCGCCGTGACTGATACAATATCTCGTAACTGTAAAGTAGTCGTCACCCATAAAAAATATTTCTCAATTCTCGGTGCAAAAAATATGACGGCCACTGTAGCAATAAATGAGAGCTGAAAGGAAACATCATAAACCAACACAAATGGGTTTAATAGAATCATAAAAACACCTGCTAAAATTAGTGCTCGGGCGACATCATAGTTTCTACCTGTCGCCCGAGCCACTAGGGCCAAGGTAGCCATTACTCCTGCCCGAATAGCCGTAGAGCTCCCACCCGTCATTAAAATAAAAAGTAAAATTGCTAAAATACCCATCCAAATTCCAAGATTTCTAGGCAAAAATGCAAACAACTTCATAAACCATTCTGCGACGATAGTCACGTTGTATCCGGAAAGGGCGACTATATGGATGGTACCAGTATTTACAAAACTTTGTCGAAGGGCTTGATCAAATGAAGACTTCTCTCCTAAAATAAGTCCGCCCATCAACAAGCTTTCAGGTGAGGCTATGGCAAAATTTATTTTCTCTAAAAATTTTTCTTTAGCCAAAAACAATATACTTTTTAGATAACTACCATTTCCATGAGAAACTACTTCTATTTTTGGATAATTTATCACGTAAAAAATATTGTCTTTGCGTAAATAATTTACATAATCAAATTCCTTACCTTGATCAGTAATAAAATTTTCTGGTCTCTCTAATTTACCTTCAAGGTTTATTTTGTCACCATACTTATACTCCCCATCTAGATTTACATTTGCTAAAATTTTTATTTTTTCTACTTCTATGGTCAATTTTTGATTATTCTCTCTAGCGTCTGGTTCATCTACAATTATTCCAGAAAAGGAAACTTGTTGCCCCACTTTTGATTCAAAACTATACGGTGCGGGTTTATCAGCAATGTGAAATCTAAAAATGCCAAAGGATAGTGCTAGGATAAAAATCGAAGCAACGATCCCCCACTTATTTTTTGAGATTAAGAAAAAAAATGAAAAAAGAGCCATCCCTAAGACTCCTAAAAATACAACTGTAAATATATTTATAAACAAAAAAGAACGTATGAGCACTCCAAGGATAAAACCAAAACATGTTGCGTAAAAAATCCTATCTTGCATTTAAAACTTCCTTAATTTTTTTAATTACTCTTTCATCAGTTAGATCTGTCTCGAGAACATACTCTCCCCAAAGAAGTTGAGGTCTCTGTACTTTGAAGAAAAACTTACCAATGAGGTTGAATTGTTTTTCATTTTTTTCATTTACTCGCATGGTAGCCTTTGTTCCACCTCGCAACTCTATATCATCTAAACAAATTGCTAATATGTTTTCACCAAGACCCATACGACGAAACTCCGGTTTTATATAACTCCCATAAATATACCAAATTTTGTCTTCTGCTTCGACTTGCTTGGCACTAATTGCTCCTATGGCTTCAGGGCCATTAAATGCTAATAATATAAACTTTAAGTTATTTGGAGCTAGTTCTGTCTTCCAACCTTCGTCTGTTTTATTTTTCTGTGTTTCAATATCTTTTTGTGTCATACCAAGCATTTCTATATCGTCTGACGCATCAATGCTTGCAAGTTTTAATGCTTTATATGTTTCCCAGTCTTCTTTTGTCGCCATCTCTATCTTTACTGCCAGTTTTTCTTGTTTAGATTTTTTATTTTCTAAAGGGTTTTCCTTCATGATTTTGTTTTTATTTTCTAAGTTTCACTGGTTCGTCGTCTGCAAAACTTGTAGCTATTTCGTCAGCCCTGTCGTTCCACTTATCGCCATTGTGGCCTTTAACATAATGCCACTTCGGCTCAAACTCTTTTGTTAGTTGATGTAAATCTTCCCAGAGTTCACGATTTAAAACTGGTTTTTTGGCAGAATTTCTCCAATTATTTTTTATCCAATTATGAATCCACTCTGTGGCTCCATGGATAACATATTTAGAATCCGCAAAAATTTCTACCGGCAGATCTAATTTATGTTTTTTTAAATATTTCAATCCTTCTATGGCCGAGGTTAATTCCATTTGATTGTTGGTGGCGTGTTCGCTCCTTCCACCAATTTCAATAATCTTTTCTCCTAAAATAAAGACTGTACCCCAGCCAGCCCTACCTGGATTACCCCTCGCTGCGCCATCTGTATAGATAATTATTTTGTCTTGTTTCATTTAGTATATATCTTCTATCCTTAATCTTAACTCTTCTCTGCCTCTAAATCTAGACAGGTCAAAAGTGGCTAATAAATTAACATTGAGGCCCTCGGCTATCGTGTTTTTAAAAGAATCTAAGTTTGAAAAAAATGAAATGGCAGTAACCTTACTTTGCCTACCTCCACTGGTATTGGAAAAAGTAATTTCTAAATGTTCGCCGGATCCATTTTTGCCGAATTTTTTTATTTTCTCTATTTTCACACCTTCGAATAAAAAAATTGGTTTCGGATTTGCCAATCCAAAAGGCGACATTTTCTCTATCTCGCGCCAACTTTTCATATTGACCATACTCAAATCGGATTTGATGTCGTAATTTTCTTGCCCGACATTTACCATAGAGTCGCGTTTTACTTTATGAAAAGAGCTAGACAAAGCCTCTTCCAAAAAATGTATTTTATCACTGTGCACCGTAAATCCCCCCGCTAGCTCGTGTCCGCCATATTCCAAAAAGGACTCAGAGGTCACACTCATAAGTTCCACCACTGATACTGAGCCATCGCTGCGGCAAGATCCTTTAATAAAGTCATTTTCATCTTTACCCCAAACGAAAACGGGTTTATTGTATTCATCCATTATCTTACCAGCAACAAGGCCCAATATGCCGACTCTCCATTCTGAATTTCCTATGACTATCACTGGAGTATTTTCTCCCCGCCCACCTTTTTCAAGTTTTTTATTTACTTCCCGCATTATGCCAGTTACAATACTTTTTCTCTCGTCATTTATTTTTGTTAAATGCTTTGCAAGTACATCTGCTTCTACCTCATCTTTTGTGGAGAGAAGCTCAAAAGCTCGCAGTGGATTGTCCATTCGTGAAGCTGCATTGAGTCTAGGAGTAACCATAAAGCCGATATCATCTTCTGAAATATATTTTTGATTAATTTTCATTTGAGCCAGAAGTTTTTGGAGTCCTGGTCGGGGAGATTTTCTAAAAACTTTCATTCCGAAATATACCATGGCCCTATTTTCTCCCGTGAGAGGAACCATATCAGAAAGCGTGGCTAGTCCAGCCATATCCAACATCCATTTTTCACTACCCTTACTAATCTTAAAATAATCACTGTATTTATGGACAAACCCCTGAACCAACTTAAAAGCAACTCCAGCACCACATAACATTTTTTCTGGATAGTCATCCACCTTTGGGTTTAAAATAGCGTAGGCGCGAGGTAAAACTTCCTGTGGCAAGTGGTGGTCAGTAATAATCACATCAATACCATCTACCTCGGCTTGAGCCACTTCAGCGACTGCCGTAATGCCCAAATCCACTGTGATCAATAGTTTCACTCCGATGTTCGCAAATTGCTCTATAGCCTCCAAATTGAGCCCGTAACCTTCACTGTTTCTCTGAGGAATGTAGACTTCGTAATTTGTATAGTTAATAAGTTTAAACAAGTCACACAATATCACTGCTCCGGGTATGCCGTCACAATCATAGTCCGCATAAATTAATATTTTTTCGTTAGCTTCAACTGCCTCAAAAATCCTCACGCAAGCACGCTCCATATCACGCATTAAAAATGGGTCGTGAAAATCTCGTTCGTAGCTAGGATTAAGAAAAATCTCAGCTTGCTCAACGTCGGTAATGCCTCTTTTTTCTAGAAGGGTTGTCAGTAATTCGCCATATCTTTGCATAGCTGAAATTTTAACATAATCTGCTACAATATACCTATGGAAGACTGTATTTTTTGTAAAATTGTAAAAGGTGAAATCCCTTGTTCAAAAATATATGAAAATGCTGATGTGTTGGCCTTTTTAGATATTGCGCCGGTTAATATCGGACATGCTCTTATCATCCCCAAACAACATTTTGTAAATATTTATGAAACTCCGGAAAATATTTTGGTAGAAATGATGAAAGCAGCAAAAATTATTTCCAAAGCCATAAAATCAGAAACCAACGCCGATGGAATTAATGTAACTATGAACAATGACCCAGCAGCTGGGCAAGTTATTTTTCATTCTCATATTCATGTTATTCCAAGATTAAAAGAAGATGGGTTTGGCGTGTGGCACGGCCGAAGACCCTACAACGAAGGAGAAAAAGAAGAAGTAGCTAAAAAAATTATTGCAGCGCTTTAATTCCAGGCAAGCTACCGTCGGCAAGAAAATCTAGTGTAGCTCCCCCTCCCGTAGACACAAAAGAGAATTCTTTTTCTATTTTCATTTCTGATATCATGGTTACCGTATCTCCCCCGCCGATAATGCTTTTAGTTTTTGACTTTCCAATTGCTTTTAATATTTTTTTAGTAGCTCCAGCGCCTCCATTTTCATATTTTCCAAGTGGTCCATTAAAAAGTACCAGCTTAGACTTATTAACTAGCAGAGCTAGTTCTTTTACTGTTGCAGTCCCCATATCTAAGATAATTTCATCTTGCTTTATCTCATCTATTTTTTTATTAATAAATTTATTGCCTGATTTTACTACCACATCAACCGGTAAAACTAATTTTTTATTTTTTAGAATTTTTTTAATATCGTAATTAGTGTCATCAACTAGTGATTTACCGATGACATAACCTTCCGCTTTCAAGAAGTCATTGGCTAAGGCTCCGCCGATAAAAACTTTGTCAGCTAATTTTAAGTATTTTTTTATTAAGGGCATTTTAGTAGAAAATTTAGCCCCACCTAAAATAAACAAGAATGGATGTTGCGGATTTTTAAATGCTTTGGATAAGTTTTTTACTTCATTTTCCAATTGCAGTCCCGCATAGGCGGGTAAAAGTTTTGGCAGTAACACGATAGAAGCGTCTGACCGGTGATCTACAGGGAATGCTTCGTTCACATATATATCGGCTAATTTTGCCAATTCTATAGCAAAAACTTTACTACATTTTTGTTCGCCCTTATTTTTTCTAAGATTTTCCAACATTACTACTTCACCGTTGGTCATTCCATTTATGGCCTTAGTAGCTATAGGTCCAATGGTTTCTGAAATAAAAGTTGTTTTAACAAATTTATTTAGAATTCTAGAAACCGGCAACAAGCTCTCTCTACCATCCCCCAGGTGAGTAATTAAAATTAATTTAGCGCCTTTTTTCTGTAAAAATTTTATAGTCGGTAATGCTTTTTGTATTCTAAAATCATCTTCCACTTTCCCATTTTTAATAGGTACATTAAAATCTACCCGCAATAAAATATTCTTGCCTTTTATGTTTTTTATTTGTTTAATGCCTCGCATATTTTTACAATTTCCATAAATTTATTAGCATTCAGGCTGGCTCGTCCAGGAAGAAGTCCGTCGACTCCACCACCGTTCAAAAAGTCTCCAGCGTCTTTGGTGTTAACTGAGCCGCCATAAATTATTTTTGGGCATTCTGTCTTGGCGCCAAATTTATCAGCTAAAACTTTTTTTATAAAAATAACCATTTCTTCACAGTCCATGGGAGTAGCGTCTTTTTGGTTTAAAGTTGTGGAAATGGCCCAGACTGGTTCATAGGCAATAATGATTTTCGAATTGGAATTTTTTGAAATTCCATCTAGGCATTCGTTGATTTGTGTTTTCACTATATTAAAATATTCGTGATTTTCATCTCTTTGATTTTCTCCGACGCAAAGTACGGGCACAAGTCCAGAGGCAAGTGCACCTTTAATTTTTTTATTAATTAGTTCATTTGTCTCACCCATTGCCCTTCTTTCGGAGTGACCCAAGATCACATATCGAGCACCAATATTGTAAAGCATTTCTGGAGAAATTTCTCCGGTGAAGGGTCCGGTATCTAAGCCAAAGGAATCCTGCGCACCCAACTTTATTTTGCTGGTGCGAATCTTGGTCAATCTGTCTAAATATATAAATGGCGCACAGATTACAATATCTGTCTTTTTAACTCTTGAGACAAGCTCAGCGATATTTTTAAATAATTTTTCTGCATCTTTTGGGGTTAGTGGATTCATCTTCCAATTCCCAATAATAATCTTCTTACTCATAAGGAGATTGTAGCATATTTCCAAAACTAAATTTTACTGACTTTCTCCCCAGCTATTTATAAACCAAGAGCCGGAAGGACCGCTGGTAAAGCCGACGTTGATGAGCCCAGTACCGTAGCTAATGCCGACATTGTTTTTTAAACTGATTGTGTTGCCTACTGATTCTTTCACCGACGCATTATTACTAAAATATACTGTACCTTTTTGAGCATTTACGATTGAAATATTTGAATTGTTGCTAACACTAATGGCGTTATTGCCATTACATGGACTAGTCAGAATGCTTGCATCACAAGTACTATTTGATAAAAGCAGTATATAGCTACCAGCAGTTCCAGAATCTTGGAATGCCACACCGTTATTGATAATTATATAACCATCTGAAATTATCATCCCCGACGTGGTACCAAAAGAGGGATCTAGTTTTACTGTCGCATTTATACCTATAGTGACGTTACCAGTCACGTAGATAGTGTTTGCGATAGTAAGAGTACTATTTACTATTAAGTTCCCTACAATTTTCCTAGGACCAATGGTGGTGGGTGATGATATGGTTACATTTCCATTAGTTACTCCTCCGTTGGTCGCATCTGTCTCCCACTGAGTTATACTAGCATCTTGTATCGGTAATGCTTGAGTAATTGGGTCAGCTTGTGAAGTATCGCAAGTTTTATTGTTTCCAGATCCAGTCTGACAATAAATATTACCTGTAGCATTTGTATTTGTTACCGTATGGGCATGCGCACTGCCTACAGTAGTACCAGTGCAATTTCCACTTTGTACCGTACCACCGATACACATATTACTAATAGAGCCAGTATTACCGGCAGCAAAGGCATCACCGGTAATATACGCGCCATTTGAACCGACAACATCACCATTAGAATATATGCTCCCGCTTATGTGAGAATTGTTTTGAAAAACGAACCCACCTTGACCAGCTTGCGTTCCATATTTAAACACCGCCCCATCCCCAGTTTTAAGTACTACAGTAATTTTTCTCTGCAAACTATTTACATCTCCAAGTGAGACAACTTGTTTACCACCACCAACAATATTTGTGATCGTAGTTGTAGCTGAACTTGAGTTGAGAGTAATAGTTTCACTGCTGGATATGGCTAGATTGTTTTTTATTCTATAGACAGCGTCTTCCTCACCTGATTCTGCTAAAAAGTATGCGTTTTTGGATTGTAAATTCACGCTCGAGTTTCTAAATTCACGAACGGTTGGTGATACCAAGCCAAAAATTATCGCCAAGGTAATAAAAAGGAAAAATATAACAGATATTAACATCGCTGCTCCACCGTTTCTTTTTATTTTCTTAGCTTTCAATTTCATATTGTTGATAAATAATAAGTTAAAAATTATTTATAAGTACCACGAAGAACGATGGTGTCATAAAAATTTTGGTTGCGGGAGAATACATCATTTTTTGACTTAATTGTTAAAAGTACTTTTACAGCTTTCCCAGTTGTTGTGGTTATTTGGGTAAAATTTAAAGCACCTACGGCAATATTGGGGGTATTTAAATTTCCAGTGAGAACTCCATTTTCTAAAAGTTGCAAATCCGTTCCTGAAAGTACGAACTCCACAGTTTTATTATTTCCATTTGAGTCTTTTGTGTTTAAAACAATATCACTGGTACTGATTGAGCCTATGTCATAAGCTTGTCTGATTTCTCTTGAGATTCTTTCCATGATAGTCCCACTTTGTACCCATTCCGTTTGGAGAGAGGTTTCTTTAAACGATTTTGCCATACTTAGCATCACATTAATTAATACCAAAGTGAGAACTACAAAAATGGCGATATAAAAAAGTAGTTCTAAGATAGCATAACCGGAATTTTTTTTATAAACTTTTTTCATATCTTTATGTAATTTTATTTAAGAAAAAATATTGATTATATAAAATTGTAATGTTTTAGTAATTGTTGTTCCGCCTTCTACCCAAGATACGGTGACCGTGACTAGCTTGGTCCCTGGGTCGTCTGTGCCGGTATTGCTAATATCCTTGGTAGTGTTGTCGCGACTGACACTGGCGATACTGACCGTCCGAGTAAAAATATCTACTGTATTTGGCGTTGACGATAAAGTCCAAGTTCCACCGGAAAAAGTCGGATAATAATTCGTGCCGGCGGTCAGGCTAGAAATATTGGCCCAAGAATTATCTCGCATTACACCCACTGCTTCCGCTCCTTCTTCCAACACAAACCCGGCTTGGGTGGTGTGAAAGGCTTGCCTGGCAACATAAATAGATTTTTGCGAAACTGCCGTTGCCGCCAAAACCGAAACAGTGATGATGGATATAGCCACCAACATTTCAACTGTCATGAATCCCCTGTTTAGATTTCTTTTCATCATTTTAATTTACGCTAGCGACGCCAGTTGCAGAAATTGTAATAATTTTAGAAAAAGAATTATTAGAAATAGTTATGGTGCCGGTGGTGCTTGGTGCTCCAGAAAGTCGATTAAAATAAATATCGCCAGATACTCCGCTGGTGCCCCCAAAAGTGACATTAGTAATACTTGCCGGAGCAGTTATACCAAATATTTCATTATTAGCATCACCAGCCGAAAAAACTTTACCTTTAAAAATTATAACTTGATCAGATTGAAAATGCACACCGTATTCAGAGGAATTCAAAGAAGATAGTGTCTCCGTACGAGCTTTATCTATAGCAGATAACGTATCTTGTACGGCGCTCTTGATAACTTGATTGTCTCTTATTTTTGAAAATTGTGGAATTACAACTAAAAAGATAATTCCAAGGATAGCTACCGCAACTATTATTTCTATTATACTCAGTCCTTGTTTGTAGTGATTTTTCATTAGCTTATTAATTAATACTACCTAAAATTGAATAGAGTGGCGAGATCATTGAGATCGCAAAAAATCCAACTCCGGCACCAATGACCACCATAAGTAAGGGCTCAATAATTGTAGAAAGGTTTTTAGTTTTGTTTTCAATCTCTTCTTCGTAAAACAAAGCTATTTGCAATAACATATCTGACAATTTTCCAGTCTCCTCGCCGACTTGAATCATCTCAGACATCATTATTGGATATAAGTTTGAATTTTTTTCAAATACCTCGGAAAACGGAGCCCCTTTTTCTACGGCCACTTTTGCTTGATTTAAAACTTTTTTATAATAAACATTTTGGACGACATCTTCGGTGATTTCAACAGATCTGGTAAGTGAAACCCCAGATAATAAAAGCGATGACATGCTACGCGCAGTACGAGAAGTATTTAGTTCTTTCACCAAATTTTTAACCACTGGAATTTTAAGGAAAAGAAAATCAATATATTTGGCCATAAATTTTGCCCGCAACAATGAATATACGCCAAAAGCCAAGCTAATTAGTATTATAAAAGTTAATAGCAAATTATGTGAAAAAAAGTTACCAAAGAAGATAAGGGCACGAGTAGAAACAGGTAGAACCACTCCTAGCTCTTTAAAAGTATTAGCTAGGGTCGGCACCACAAAAGCAAACATCAAAATACCGATGACAACCATGGCCGACATTATGACTCCAGGATAAATGAGGGCACCGTGTATTTTTTTAGTTAAGGAATGTGATTTTTCCAAATTTAATCCTATGTCAGAGAGCGCACCGGAGAGGTTTCCAGATTCTTCTCCCGCTCTAGCCATTGAAACAAAAAGCTTTGAAAAAACATCCGGAAATTTTGATAGCGCCGCCGAAAGAGTTTCCCCGCCATTGATGTCATTCGTTAGGGATATTAAAATTTTACTGAGGGTTTCATTTTTTGTTTGTTTTTTTAAAACAGACAATGCTCTAGTTAGCGAGAGGCCCGCCTTTAGCATTCCACTTAAATTTTTTGTTAAGAGAATTTGATCGGCAACTTTAACTCTCGCGAAGGGATTTTTAAATATCGATATCTTGTCCATAAAACTTTTATCTTTCTCTCTGATTGAAAGTGGAGTCAGCCCGCGACTACGAAAATCACGGGCGAGAGTAAAGCGATCAGCAGCTTCTAACACGCCTTCTGCTATTTCCCCAGTGCTTGATTTTGTTCTATAAGATAAAAGCATGGTTATATTTTTATTCCGAAACAACACGAAATACCTCTTCAATACTAGTCACCCCCAATACTGCTTGGAAAACTCCGTCTTCTAGCATAGTCATCATTCCTTCTTTTTTAGCTTGTGTTTCTACATCGTCTTGAGAACTTCCTTTGATAATCATTTCCTTTATGGTGGGTGAAACTTCTAGCACTTCATGCATTCCAATTCGATTTGAATAACCATCTTCAAACTCATTAATTTTTACGGCTTTATAAAAAGGAATCTTGTCCCAAGTAGCTTTGGGGTCTACTACTTTTTCATTTTTCAAAAGCTCGAGCATTCTGTCTAAGTCAACGAGTTTGGCTAAATTTTTTATTTCGACGTCCGATAAAAAGTACTTTTCTTTATTGGCCACTAATCTACGGACCAATCTTTGCGCAATAATTGTTTTGACAGTAGCGGTTATTAAAAACGGCTCAACTCCCATATCTATCATACGTGGTATTGCTCCAGCTGCAGAATTAGTGTGGATGGTAGATAAAACCAAGTGACCTGTAAGTGAAGCATTCACCGCCAATCCCGCCGTCTCGCCATCGCGAATCTCTCCTACCATTATAATATCTGGGTCCTGACGCAAAAGTGAGCGCAGTCCATTGGCAAAAGTAAGCCCAATTTCCGGCTTTACTTGAGTTTGATTCACTCTTGGCATTTGATATTCGATCGGGTCTTCTACGGTAGAAATATTTACTTCTGGTTTATTTAAAATATCAAGCATAGTGTAGAGGGTCGTAGTTTTTCCACTGCCGGTAGGGCCTGTGGCCAATACCATTCCTGTTTTCTGTTTTAATGAGGCATGTATTCTCTCTAAAGCTTCTCCGTGAAAACCGAGAGTTTCCAAAGAAAATCCATGTGCATTTTCTTTCAGAATTCTCATAACTGTCTTTTCTCCAAAGAAGGTTGGCAAGGTAGAAACACGGAAGGAAATTTTTTCTCCGTCTTGCTCCTTTTTAAATCTACCGTCTTGCGGTAATCTTTTTTCGTCTAATTTTAGATTCGCCAATACTTTAATACGGGCGGTAATTCCTGCTCCAGCATTTTTATCCAGCACCATAGCGTCATGCAAAATTCCATCTATCCGATAACGAATAGTCAGGTCATGCTCTCCCGGCTCGATATGAATATCAGATGCATTTTGTAAAATAGCGTGGACGATCAGGGAGTCGACTATTTTTACCACTGGTAAATCTTCGGCCATTTTTTGTAACTCGGCTTCGGATTTTTCATCTGATTTCCCTCCAGCCTTACTGATAGAATCTGATATATTAGAAGATTCTTTTTGAATAATATTTTGAAATTCGGCCTGGAGAGTTTTTCTATACTGTACCAACACAGATCGAATCGAAGCGGCGTCAGTAAGCCTAGGTAAAATTTTTAACCCAGAACGTTTCTTTATAAAATCAATCACTGGCAGGTCATCGACATCCAGCATGGCCACTTCTAAGCCCTCCGCAGTTTTTTTATAAGCAACTATATTATAATTACGAGCAATTGGTTCAGGGATGAGAGAGAGCACAGCAAAATCAATCTTCTCTTTAACCAAATTTATAAATGGTATTCCTAAAACAAAAGCTTCAGTTTGTTTTAAATCAGTTTCGGATATTTTTCCTTCAGAAAGTAAAAAGTTCCCGAGTTTTTGTTTTTTGGTTTCAGCTTTTTTTACCGCCGCATCGAAATCCTCGCGGGTGATAAGACCTGATTTTAAAATAAATTTTTTAAATTGTTCTTCGTCAATTTGCATCACTTACATTATACCAAAAAAATCCCCGCATAGGGGATTTTTTTGGTAGCTTATCTAGTTTTCCTTGTATATCGGTTTTTTCTTTATTTCTGAGCAGGAGGCAGAGGTTGCTCCTTGAGTACATGTCCAGGTGAAAGTAGAAATACCACTATGGATTGCGCCAGGATCACCGACCGAGCAAGAATAATGTATAGCTGGATTTGAACACTTTGCAACGCCACAATTATTTGGTGGTACTACTTGGCCTTCCGTATGATCATTGTTGCAAGTGCCGACGGTAGGCATACAGTGCCACACAAATGGGTCGTCGCAAGTGCCAGAGCCAGTCTGGGCCCAAAAACTACCTGAACCGTCCGAACACGTAACTGAAGCAGAGGCTAGCTGTAAATTATTATGATAAAGATAAAAAGTAGTAAGTCCAGATATAATTGGAACACTGGTGGGGATAGGGTTAGATGAAAGATAAGAGACGTGAACATTGTCAGGATTGTTGTGGGTCACTTCTGTCGTACCACCAGAAACAAGATTAGAGGTAGTCCAAGAAATTAAGGTTTGGAAAGGATTAGTAGTGGTGTCGCAATTGCCGACACTGATGGTCCCTGTTGGCATGGGGCCTGTGCTACAAATAGTGCCATTGAAAATAGTTCCTGTCTCACAAGTAGCTGTAGGGTTTTTTTCAGTAAGTTTTGTATCGTTATTATAAAGGAAAAAATATCTATCACTACCATAAGTAATCGGGTAAGTGGCTGAACCAAAATTTCCAGTGCCGACGGTAACATTTGTCGGGGTTGTGACTTCAGAGGTGCCGACTGGATTTGTCGTGGTCCAGTTTAAATTAGTATTACAAGTGCTAGCTCCGGACGGGATTATACAGTCAGTGGCAGTAAGGGTGCCAGACATATTAGAAACACCGGTGATAGTAAAATTTCCAGACTTAGTATCGGCGGGAAGTCCACCATGGGTATTAAGGGTGGTGTCGTTATATACACTTGCTCTTATCGTATAGGTTCCTGCTGGCCAAGAACTGACGTTCACGTTATCTGTTGCAGTGTAGGGGCCTTCCCAGCAAGCTAGCGGATTGTTACAAAATGGTGAGTGCCAAGTTTGAAAATACATTTGGGCGCCAGTGCTATTGTTGGTAATGGTATAGTCCACTCTGGTTGCAGTATCTTGATAACCAAAGCCAGCAGTTCCTTCACAGGAATAACTCAATGTTCCAGAAATTGTTATGCCGATAGTTACTGGGCTATTGTATGTTCCAGTAGGTTGATCAATGGAATTTATAGTAGGGTCAATCTGTGGATCGCTAGATGGATCACAGGAAGCAAAAGCTACATTTGCTTTAAAAAAGACTCCAGATGCAACCATTAAGCTCACTAAAACCAAGAGGCTAAAAAATTTAAATTTCATAATATTGTTATATTATATACAATCTAATAATGTTTAATTCTATACTTAATTATACTAGAGTGGGTTTTAAATAACAATAAAATATATAGCTAGTTCTCAATAAACGCAGGTTTTTTCTTTAATTCTGTACAGGATGCGGTAGTGCCACCATTACTACCAGGGCAAGACCATGTCCAGCTAGAAATATTGGATACACCACCAGTGCCTACACCTGCTGGAACAGTACAATTGTAATGAGTGGTTGCGCAGACGCCGTTTGTTGCCGCTGCACAGGATTGAGAAGCTCCCCCACCGTCATAATTAGGGTTAGTTGGGTCTGTGCAAAGAAGTCCCGTACCTGATGGTGAAGGATTGGTGCAAGTACGAGTTTGTAGACCACCTGCACAAGCGCTCCAAGCACTCCAACCTCCGTTTATGTTAGGGGTGCACACACCACCGAGCCAAGACGTCCCCGCAGCACAAGTTCCCGTTGGGGCAACTTGAGTAAGTAGCACAGCGTTGTTGTATAGATAAAAGATTATGCCACTTCCGTTAGTAATAGAGTAAGTTGAGGAACCTGAATTTCCTGACCCTGCGGTAATATTGGTCGGAGTTGTGACAGATGAAGTGGCTACTGGATTTGTCGTGGTCCAATTTAAGGTACTACTACAAGTACTACCTCCTGAAAGAATGGTGCAATTAGAGGCAGTGAGGGTGCCGGTCATCCCTGGAGCACATGTGGAACCATTCCAAACAGTCCCTGCGGCGCAAGTTCCCGTGGGGGCAGCTTGAGCAAGTAACACAGCGTTGTTGTATAGATAATAGATTCTTCCATTGCCATTAGTGACCAAAAAAGAAGTAGCTGTACCTGAATTTCCTGACCCTGCGGTAATACTCTTAGGAGTTGTTACCGCTGAAGTAGCTACTGGATTTGTTGTGGTCCAGTTTAAAGTAGTAGTACAAAAGGAAGCCCCTGAGGCAATGGTACAATTAGAGGCAGTAAGTGTGCCGGACATGGGACCTGTAACTGAAAAGGTTCCTGAAGCACTGATTGTAAATCCCGTCGAAGGATCCCAAGCATAAACTGTTACCGTGTGTACACCACTTGAAAGTCCAGTAGTGTTAACTAAAAAACTATAAGAATAAGTATATGGTTGATAAATAGAACTACCACCAGGCGGTAAGCAATCAGCTGGTTGATTTATGCCACCCTGAGTTATGGTCATACTAAAACCATTCATTACTCCAGAATCTATTTGATATTGAGGGGTGTCTAAGGTATGCGCAGTTGCCGGTAGTGCTGGGATACCTGGATCGCAACCAGCTACGGGAAATTCGTCTTGAGTGGACCCTCCCTGTCCCGAGCCAGAAACAGTAGTAGAGGTTGTAACATTACTAGATGGAACTATTGAATCAACACTAAGAGCAGCAACCGAACTAGTCACAAATGCCTGGGCATTGTTATGGAATGGAACTAAGAAAAAAATAGCAATAAAGACAGAGAGTGTTATGGATGATAAGTGTTTGAATTTCATAATAATTATATAGTTATGCTTAAAATTTCATAAAGTTAGTTTATATGTTAGTAATTATACTAGATATAATAGAAACCAAACTAGGTAATGTGGATAACTATAAATAGTGAACGTCAGTATTGCATTAAAATAATACCCGTGATATACTACTTTAGTAATGAGTCCTGTCGAAACAGGGCTTTTTTATTTAAAAACTTAATAAAATAACAATATGTTAGACTTAAAAACATTCAAATCAGCTCTGGAACAGCTGGAAGAAGACCGCAAGATTCCAAAAGAAAAGATATTAGACGCCATAGAACAAGCCATGGCTGCTGCTTACAAGAAAGATTACGGCAAAAAAGGACAAATCATCCGCGCCAAATTTGATCTTGATACTGGTAAGACAAATTTCTTTCAAGTAAAAATAGTAGTTGACGAAACTATTGCAAATATAGATCAAGAAAGTGCCAGCGAAGGTGCACATAAAAAGCACAAAGAAGAATATTCTCTAAAAGATGGTGATGAGCGAGTGCATTTCAATGCTGAGCATCACATCATGCTGGAAGATGCGAAAAAAATTAAAAAGGGGGTGGAATTAAATGATGAAATCATTTTTCCATTAGAAGCCCGAGATGACTATGGCCGAATTGCCGCCCAGACAGCCAAGCAAGTAATCATTCAAAAAATTCGTGAAGCCGAACGAGTTTCTATTATCGATGAATATGGCACCAAAGAAGGAGAAATAATCTCTGGAATAGTCCAAAAAGTGGAAAGAGGAAATATTTATATTGATTTCAACCGCGCTACTGGAATATTGCCAGCCGAGGAACAAATTCCTGGGGAATTTTGGGAGAGAGGCCGACGTGTGCGCGCCTACTTATATTCTGTAGAAGACACTCAAAGAGGAATCAATTTACGTCTGTCTCGTACTCATCCAAAATTTATTGAAAAGCTTTTTGCGATGGAGGCGCCAGAAATCCAAAATGGAATTGTAGAAATAAAATCAATCGCCAGAGAAGCAGGCGCGCGTTCTAAGATTGCGGTACATTCAAACGATGAACATATCGATGCTGTCGGCTCATGCGTCGGCCAAAAAGGCACCCGTGTAAATACAATCACTCAAGAATTGGGCGGAGAAAAAATAGATATTATTCCTTGGTCTGCTGATCCGAAAATTTTTGTGACGAATTCTATCTCTCCAGCAAAAGTTATCTCTATTGAAATAGACGAAAAGGAACACAAGGCTATTGTAGAAGTAGCGGATGACCAACTATCACTGGCTATCGGCAAAGGCGGACAAAATGTACGCTTGGCTGCCAAGCTCACTGGCTGGAGGATAGACATCAAGGGCGACGGTAAGATGGTAACTTCAGATGAAGTAGTTGAAAAAATGGAAGAATAGAATTATACTAGCGGTATGGCAAATATAAATCAAAAACCTTCAAAATACATGCTAAATTTATTGCATGTACTTCCAGCATTTGTGGAAGAAAAACCAGATGTGCTCAATGTCATTGTCGAAAACAATGCCGGCTCACTCAATAAATACGAGATCATAACCGAGTCAGGTCAACTAAAGCTCGACCGGGTTGGATATTCTCCAATGGTTTATCCATTTGCCTACGGAGCGATCCCACAAACTTGGGATTTTGACAACGATCCGCTCGACATCGTGATCGCAAATGTTACCGAGCAATTTGTCCCAGGATCTTTGGTAGAAGTTAGAATAATTGGAATGATGAAGTTTGAAGATGATGGTGAAGTAGATGATAAGATAATCGGTGTGGTAAATGATGACAAGAGAAACAACCACATAAAAACCATAGATGACTTAGGAGAATATTTTAAAATTGAAACAAAATATTTTTGGGAGAAATACAAAGAATTGAAAAAGGCCGGCACTGGCATCACCAAAGGATTCTTTGACCAAGCCGAAGCCATCAAGATAGTGCAGGAATGTGAACAAAGATACAAAGATATATACTTGAAAAAATTTGAATAGCTAAATTTAATAAATAATAAAAAGTATGGAACAAGAACAAGAACCAATAGAATACAAATCTAACGGGGCGCTTGTCGGTCTGGTAATTATCGTTATCATTCTCGTAATCGGATTGATCTATCTCATACTAAAAAAATAAAATAAATATGAAAGTAACCGTAAAAAAACTACCAAAAAGCGAGATAGAAATCGATGGAGAATTAGACGCTGAACAATTTGAAACTTATTTCAAACAGGCGCTAAAGCTACTAAGTGAAAACTTAAAATTAGATGGATTTAGAAAAGGTAAAATACCGGAGGCTGTTTTACTGCAAACTATTCCGGAAATGATGATATTAGAAAAGATGGCCGAGCTCGCCCTAAATGAGCATTACCCTAAAATTTTAGAAGATGAAAAAATTGATGCCATTAGTAGACCGGAAATTTCTATCACTAAATTGGCTCGCAAAAATCCACTAGAATTTAAGATCAAAACTGCTGTTTTGCCGGAGGTCAAACTTCCCGACTATAAAAATATAGCTAAAAAAATAATCGCGAATATTACTGAAGCTGAAAAAAATATTGTAGTGACAGATGAAGACTTGGAAAATACAATAATGGATATCCGAAAATCTCGCGCACCTAAAATACATATGAAGGAAGGCGCCGACAAAACCTCAGGTGAAGAAATAAAGGAAGAATTACCAGAATTTAATGACGAGTTTGTCAGAGCGCTTGGGCCATTTAAAGATGTAGCTGATTTTAAAGAAAAATTAAGTGTCAATATCAAGCTAGAGAAGGAAAATGCGCAGAAGGAAAAAACCAGATTAAATATTATTGAAAAAATAATTGAGGATAGCACTATTGAAGTGCCAGAAATTTTGATTGAAATTGAAATAGATAAAATCTTGCACCGCATGGAGTCTGACATCACTCAAATGGGTCTAAAGTTTGAAGACTACTTGAAGCATTTGAACAAAACAGTTGATGATTTAAAGAAAGAATTTAGAACTGATGGAGAGAAAAAAGCTAAGCTCGGACTTATTTTAAATGAGATTGCTAAAGCAGAAAAAATAGCTGTGGATGAAGAGCTACTCGCCAAAGAAGTCGCGCATATTCTGGAAATGTATAAAGATGCTGACCCAGAGCGAGCTAGAATGCATGCCGAAAATGTTCTCACTAACGAAAAAATCTTTCAATTTTTAGAGAGTCAGTAAATCTTGAAAAAACTCAAAAAAAGAGTATACTAGGGCTATGTTAATCCCAACCGTAATTGAAAAAAGTCAGTTTGGAGAGCGCGCTTATGATATTTACTCACGACTACTTCGTGAACGTATCATCTTTTTGAGTGGTCCGATAGACGACCACACGGCAAATATAGTCATTGCTCAGCTCCTATTCCTAGAATCTGAAGACTCCAAAAAGGATATCTATCTTTATGTAAATTCACCTGGTGGATCCGTAACCTCTACTTTAGCAGTAGTAGACACCATGAATCATGTACGTCCAGACATTGCTACTTTTTGTGTCGGCTTAGCAGCCTCTGGCGCAGCTATTATCCTATCCGCTGGTAAGAAAGGCAAAAGACATATCTTGCCAAATGCTGAAGTCATGATTCACCAACCTTTGGGTGGAGTAGAAGGCCAAGCTACAGACATAGCCATCACTGCAAAACATATACTAAAAACTAGAGATAATCTAAATAAAATGCTTGCAAAAAATACTGGTAAATCTCTAGCCCAAATTGAAAAAGATGTAGAGCGAGATTTCTTCATGGATGCTGATGAAGCTAAAAAATATGGAATTATTGACGAAATCGTCACCAAATCCAAACTCCCAGAAAAAAAATCTAGTAATTAGTTTAAATTATTTTAATAGTTCCACCAGTGTTGCCGGCCATGATGTAGTCGGCAACTTTGTTTTCTACTAAGTCTTCAATGGCGCGCTTGATGGGGCGAGCACCAAACTCCGAATCAAATCCAGCGCTAGCCACCTTGTCGATGAGAGCATCGGTGATTTCTAAAGTAATTTTTTTATCTTCATAAAGACGTTCGGCAAATTCAGCAAGCAATAATTTAGTTATCTCTCTGGCCTGCCCCGCATCAAGTGGTTTGAAAAGCACAACCGCATTAAATCTATTTAAAAATTCTGGAGCAAAGATGCTGTTTTTTATCAAACTATCAACTAAAGCTTTCTTTTCAATATTTGGATTAGCAATAATGTCTGCGCTTCCTGCATTGGAAGTAGCGATAATCAAGGCATCTTTGAAGCTCGCCTCTCTCCCAGAGCTACGCGTCAAGCGGCCTTCATCTAAGACTTGCAACAGCAGATTGCGAATAAGCACATTAGACTTTTCAAGCTCATCAAAAAATACCAGCGAAAGTGGAGCCTCTTCTATGGCGCTGGTTAGCCTCTCGGTAAAAGATTCAATAGAAGTAGCCAGTGAAAATTCACTCATATCAAATCGAATCATGGCATTTTTCCTTCCAAAATAACTTTCGGCCAAAATCTTGGCAGTATAAGTCTTTCCCACTCCAGTCGGACCCAAGAATAGAAAACTGCCAGCAGGCTTGCTGTGGTCTGCAATCCCCGTACGCAAGCGGACCAAGGCTTCCGTCACATCTTTGACTGCTTCATCTTGTCCGACAATTTTCCCCCGCATTGAAGCTTCGAGCTCAAGTAGCACCTTCTTTTCATCGGCGCCGATAGCTCCTATCGGGATGTTGGTTTTATCAGATACCACTTGCCTGACATCATCTATGGTGATCACCTTTCCCAATGTTTTCAGTTCTTCCAAAACCAAGATGGACTTCGCAGGCTGAGGTTGATTGCCGATCAGGCGGTCGGTGAGTCGCACAATTTCTAAAATGGCATCGTCGGCAATGGAAATATTGTTTATCCGAGCATTTTCCTTTAGGATAGATATCGTGTCCTCATCACTAGTTTCTGCTAAGTCTATTTTGGTAAACTTTGAGAGAAATTCTGGATGATTTTTTAATACTTGATCGTAATTTGAAAAATCGGTGGTTATAATAATTCCCAAGTGAGGCATCGCGAGATAAGGCAAAAGTCGTTCATAAATATCTTCATAGCGATGAATATTTTCAATTATGAGAATGATATTTCCGGCGGCCGCAGCTTCGTTTAAACATTTATCAAAGTCTGGCAAGGAAAGTCCTTCAGTAAAAAGTTCTACTACTCGATGGTGATGAATGCCGGAGAATGACAAGCCGGATTGCCCTAGCCGTCCTAGGTATGATATCAAGGTAGATTTACCGATTCCAGTGTCCCCCACTAAAAGCACGTTGTGATTGGAATCTTTCAAGAGTCCCCGTTCGATCATCCGAAGGGCTTTGTCTTTACCGTAAACTGTTTGCGGTGCTAGGCCGACGACATCCCGACTATGTTTATTTAAGGTATAAGTTTCGCCATACGAAAGTGAGGCGCCAAAGCTGGGAAGTCTTTCTAAATAGTCTAGGTTAATTTTTATAGGAACGAGTAAAAAGATTGGAAAGGTCAAAATAGCTAAAAGGGTGAAAACTGAACCGATAATTATCAAAATAATACGAGCAACAAAGCCTATAATTCGTGACAAAAAGAAGAAAACTATTTTTTCAAAAATAGTAAAATCGTTTCCTCTCCCAGTGTCCATTTTCCAGGGCAAAAAGAGAGTCTTTAGCAAGAGCGGAATAGAAAAAGCGTTATACGCATAGGTCACAAGGTTCTTCCACGATTGTAGTCCTGGGTGCATGTGTTTATTCTAGCATAAATGGATCCCGTTAGAGATAGAGGGTCGCTACGAGCCCTCGCGATCTCTAACGGGATGGACAAAATATAAGTATTTTGTTATACTATATGTGTAACTTTACAAATTTATTTTAACTTGGTTCGCAAGAATATTCCATATATTATGAAGCGTTTAAGGAAAAATTTTAAAACTTTTTACCGGGCAGACAGAAAAATTACTTTGTCAAACTAAGACCATAATTATAGTGGCTCATTCTTGTAGGCTAAAAAAAGCTTATGAGTATAACATTAATAACGATTCTAATAAGCGCAGTGGCGCTTCTTTTAGGTGCAGGTATCGGATACTACCTACGCTTGATAATAGCTTTAGGCAAGCGAAGGTCTATCGAAATAGACATCAAGCAAATGATGGTTGGCGCCAAGGAGGAGGCGCAAAGGATCACCGATGAAGCCAAGAAGGCCTCTGAAGCCAAGCTAGCGGAATTAAAAGAAGAAGAAAAGAAAAAGGAGCAAGAATTTAAAGAAACTGAAAAAAGACTTATCAAAAAAGATGAGTTTTTGGATGCTCGGCAGACAGAAATAGATAAAGAGGTAGAAAACATCAAAACAAAAGTAGAGGAAATAAAAAATATCAAAGAGAAAGTAATAAAAATAGAAGGAGAAAAGAGAGCTGAACTAGAAAAAGTAGCTGGGCTCTCCGAGGAAGAGGCCAAAGAAGAACTCTTGAAGGAAGTTGAGAAGAAATATGAAGAGGATATTGTAGTCAGAATCCAAAAAATTGAAAATGTGAATGAGGAAAAATTGGAAAGAAGGGCAAAAGACATTTTGGCCACCTCAATACAACGACTCGCTAAAAGTACTGCCTCCGAATTGATGACTACCGTCGTATCCATCCCAAACAATGAAATTAAAGGGAAAATTATAGGTAAAGAAGGTAGAAATATCAGGGCTTTTGAAAGAGCCGCTGGGGTGGAGCTCATCGTGGATGATACTCCGGGCTCAATCGTCATCTCTTCCTTTGATCCTATCAGGAGGCAAGTCGCGCGTCTGGCTTTAGAAAACCTAATATTAGACGGACGAATTCAACCAGCCAAAATAGAAGAACTAGTAGAAAAGGCTAAAGAAGAAATAAATAAAATAATCAAAGAAAAAGGCGAGCAAGCCGTATACGAATGCGGAATCTTCAATCTAGACCCACGCATCGTCGCTATTGTCGGCAGACTTTATTTCCGCACCAGTTACGGACAAAATGTTCTCCAGCACTCTGTAGAAATGGCGCACATCGCTGGTATGATTGCCGAAGAATTGGGCGTGGATGTAGCTATAGCTAAAGCCGGAGCCTTAGTGCACGACATCGGAAAAGCGCTTGACCACGAAGTCCAAGGAACCCACGTAGACATAGGTATGCGTATCTTGCAAAAATTCGGTGCCGACGAGCGAATTATTACCTCGATGAAGAGTCACCACGAGCAATATCCATATGAAACGATTGAGTCTGTCATCGTTCAGACAGCTGACGCAATTTCCGGAGGACGACCTGGAGCTCGCCGTGACTCAGTAGAAAATTACCTCAAGAGACTTCAAGAGCTTGAAGCCTTGGTAAACGCCTTTCCGGCGATTGAAAAGTCATACGCGCTACAGGCGGGACGAGAAATTCGTATATTTGTTACTCCAGAAAAAATTACTGACGCCGAAGCCAAGCTAATGGCGCGAGATATTGCAATAAAAATAGAACAAGAACTCAAATATCCAGGCGAAATCAAAGTCACGATGATACGAGAGACTAGAATTATAGAATACGCGAGATAAAATCAAACACTTGCCTTAAAAAACCCTTGATATATAATAAATGTAGGCTACAAATGTAGTAATTTATAAGTAAAAGGCCACCGTTCGCTCCACCATAGTGGAGCAAGCACCGGGGCAGGGTCGAAAGATTTACAAAAATAACTTTAAAAACATATGAATAAACAAGCATTAGCTGATTTAGTACATGTAAAGCTTGGTGGTACAAAGGTACAAGCCGAGGAAGTTGTTGATGGATTGTTTGATGCCATCATCGCGACTTTGAAAAAAGGTGGTGAAGTTTCAATCGCTGGCTTCGGAATCTTTTCCGTAAAGCAAAGAGCAGCTCGTATGGCTCGTAACCCAAAAACTGGAGAACAAGTCAAAGTAGCCGCAAAAAGAGTTCCAAAATTCCGACCTGCAAAAGGTTTGAAGGACACTGTTGCTTAAATTTTATCTCGCGAGACAAAATATAGCATAAACAAAAAACACCCTTATCGGGTGTTTTTTGTTTATGCATTTTAATACTTCCTGATAACTGCCTTCACGACGGCATTTATATTTAAAGAGTGCTCTGGGTAAATTGGTTTGTATTTCTTGTTAGCTGGTTCGAGCCAAACTTTGTTTCCAGACTTGCGGAAATACTTCATGGTAAATTCTCCGTCTACTTCAGCGATAACTATTTGCATATCACGGGCGATATTTGCTCGCTCCACGAGAACCATATCCCCTTTTTCAATGTGCGCATCAATCATAGAATCACCATCCACTTCGAGCATATAAGTGAGTGATTTATTTTTTACCAACATATCGTCTAGGTTCACCGTGTCTACTTGTTCTTCTTCAACCGTAGCTGGTAGTCCAGCTGTCACTAGCCCAGCCATTTGAATACTGTTAAGATTTTCTGCAAAAGACTCTGACGGAATAAGTCTGCCCAAGTGATCCTTGGCCACCAACCCTGCTTCCATTAATTTCTCCACCACCTTAAACACGGCGTTCTTGGATTTGAAACCAAAGAGCTTCATCATCTCAGAATAGGTGGGCATTCGTTTATTTTTGGAGTAGAAAGATTCTATCTCGGTTTGATGAGAATTATGCATAGATATTCTTCTCAAAGAAGAGGTGAATTATCCTTTGCCCAAAGCTTTGCCTGGTATGGTAGCGAACTTTCTGTAAGAGTAGTTTATGGTCTCTCGCCTCCTTGAAGTAAGTCTCGCCTTGGAGAATCTTTAAATCAATTTTTTTATTAATCTTTTGTATTTCTCGTTCTAACATTTTTAAATATTGTGATTGAGACATATAATTGCCCATTTGCTGGGTGGTTAAAATACTAATTAACGACTTAACTAGTATAAGTGAACGAGCGTTCACTGTCAACAATATACCTGTGGATAACCCCCACACCTTTTGTTTTATTTAAACATTCACCTTGGGTCGATATTGGATGGCTTCTAGGATGTGCTTGCCTTCAATCTCGGGAGAGTTTTCTAGGTCAGCGATGGTACGGGCAATTTTGATGACTCGGTGGTAAGCTCGCGCCGAGAGGCCGAGCCTCTCGGCGCTATCATCTAGCAAGTCGCGCACTTCTTTTTTTAATTTCACAATCCCCGACAAATCTTTCACATTCATTTCACTGTTGGTATTTATTTTTCTGCCGAGTTTTCCAAATCTATTCTTTTGAATCTCGCGCGCTCCTGCTACGCGCTCTTTTATCTTTTCGCTTTTCTCTCCATTCCCCTCTCCGCCGAGCTTCTTGTAATCCACGTTGCCGACCGAAACCCAAAGATCAATCCGGTCCATGATTGGCCCAGAAAGTTTTCTTTTATATCTATCCAAATCAGATGGTTTACAAATACATGCCTTTTTCTTACTCCCAGCATTTCCACAAGGGCAAGGATTCATCGCCGCCACCAGTATAAAGTTTGATGGAAAGATAGCTGAGCCTTTAGCTCGAGAAATGGAAACAATATTATCTTCGAGAGGCTGACGCAAAGATTCTATGACTCTCTTTTCAAATTCTGGGAATTCATCTAAAAATAAAACTCCACGGTGCGCCAAAGTCACTTCCCCAGGCTTCGGATAAGTTCCGCCGCCAATCAATGATACGTACGAAGAAGTGTGGTGTGGGGCGCGAAATGGCGGAAAGCAAACCAGTTCACCTTGGGTACTACCAGCCACTGAATGAATTCCAGTAATTTCTAACACTTCTTCAGTACTTAAGTCTGGCAATAATCCAGAAAATACTCTGGCGAGCATTGTCTTGCCAGTACCGGGCGGACCATACATAGCAATGTTGTGTCCGCCGGCAGCTGCAATTTCCAATCCTCGTTTAGCAGTTTCTTGTCCACGAATATCAGAAAAGTCTCCACCTTTTATTTCTTTTTTATAACTTATGTTGGTTTTAGGTTGGCTAGGAATTTTCTTGGGGATTTTTTCACTTCCCCTAGCTGGAATATCTAAATGTTCTATGACTTCTCTCAAGTTGCTAGCTCCAAAAATTTTTATGCCTTCCACCAGCGCTGCTTCGACTGCATTTTCTTTTGGTAAATATATTTCTTCAAATCCACGCCTTTTTGCTTCTTCAGCCAGTGGCAAGGCTCCACGGATACTGCGCAGAGTGCCATCGAGACCTAGCTCGCCTAGAAAAATCTTCTTTTCTGAATCAAATTTTATTTCCCCAGCCGAGAGCAAATAGGCGACGGCAATCGCCAGATCAAAAAACGGCCCTTCTTTTTTCAAGTCGGCCGGTGACAATGATACTATTATTTTTTGATTTTTAGCTTTGGGAGATTTAAAACCAGAATTTTTTATTGCCCCACTGACTCTGTCTTTGGATTCATCTACTGCTTTATCAGGGAGACCCACCACGCTAAAGGTGTGTAGACCCTTAGATAAGTCTACCTCGATAGTCACGATCGCTCCTTTCAGTAAATTCACTTGTGCTGAATAAACTTTTGCGAAACTCATATTGTTTATGAATTATTAAAATTACTTTTCTAGATGTTTTTTACAAGTTCTAGCCGCTGGATTGGCTTCTAGTCGGGCTGCTTCAATGTCTTTTTTACAAACTTCACACTTTCCAAAAGACTCTCTATTTATCCCCTTCAGTGCTTTCAAAATCATATTTAGTCTAGGCTCCAATGTCTTAATCATAGAACTTCGGGCCTCGAAATCCTCAAACCTATCCGCCATGTCATTTTGGTCCGACTGTGGAGAGCTAATCTCTTCTGGGGTCGCTTCCCATTCACCCGTATCAGGATCTAGTTTGCCCATATCGCGCAATTCTCCTAAAAGCATGTCGCGTTCCTTCTCTAATTTTTCTTTAATTTTTTTCTTATCTAACATGCCCAAATGATAACACTTTAATTTCCTATAGCAAGCCCCCACACCTTTTGTTTTTAACGAAAGGTGTAGGGGCAAGTACTATTTTTTTGTTTAATTCTGTGCTAGAATATTCGAGTGTTAATAATTTAATATTGTTTTATCGAGAGTGGTGGTAGAGAATTGGCTCAGCGACCCCACAGCAACCTAAAATATAAGGTGCTAACTCCAACCCTAACCGGGAAAGATAATTAGTCATTATATTTCCTGTGTTATCAGGAATTTTTTGTTTTCAATTATCTCACCATGAAAAAAACAGCCGAATTTGTAAGCCCAAAACATCCCGACAAAATTTGCGATTTCATCGCCGACAGTATTTTAGATGCTTACTTGGAGGGCGACAGAGAAAGCCGAGTTGCGATTGAAATAATGGGCGGACACAATTTGATCACTATCAACGGTGAAGTTACTTCCAAGAGTAGTCCGAATATAGAAAAGCTGGTGAAAGAAATTGTCGGAGAAAGTTATAAAGTTGTAACCAATATTGTTTTACAAAGTACAGAAATTGCAGAAGGTGTGAACACCGGCGGAGCAGGAGACCAAGGAATTATGAAAGGTTATGCCACAAATGAGACAGCCGAATACCTACCACTAGAATACGTACTGGCTCGTGATTTGTGCCAAAAAATATTTAATGTGTATCCCTACGACGGCAAAACCCAAGTAACTATAGAGGGTGACAAAGTGCTCACTGTGGTTGCCAGTTTTCAAAATACAAAAAATGACGAACTTTTAAAATTAACTAAAGAAATAATTAAATCTAATGAATATTTGATAAATCCAGCGGGAGAATGGACATATGGTGGTTTTGACGCGGACACCGGACTTTCCGGTAGAAAATTAATCATAGACAACTATGGTCCGCAAATAGCAATCGGTGGTGGCTCTTTTTCAGGTAAAGATGCCACCAAGGTAGATCGCTCTGGTGCCTATATGGCGCGTTATGTCGCTAAAAATTTAGTTGCGAGTGGATATGGCAAAGAAGTATTAGTCTCTGTGGCGTATGCTATCGGCATGGCTGAACCATTGATGATAGAAGCTGTAAATGAAAAGGGTGAAGACTTGGCAGATATTGTAAAGAAAAATTTTGATTTTAAACCACTTGCCATCATCACCCGCCTCGGCTTGCGTGATCCGATCTTTCGCCAAACCGCCACCTATGGCCACTTCGGCAAACCAAATTTACCATGGGAAAAAGTTGAGAAAATAAAAGTAAAAAAGTAAAATGACGAGCAGTTTCAAAGAAACTTGCTCGCCATTGATGTTTATCATCCTCTCCTTTTATTCAATTTTTATCACTTTATAGTGGTGATTTTTGTTTGCATGGCAAAACTCCACTTCGTCACCGACCTCGGTGCCGAGAAGAGGCGCTACCAACGGTGCAGTATATGAGAAGGTGGGGATCTTCCCCATTTTTCTTTTTTCGAAAACAAGGAAACTACCGACCCGGAAAGCTCTTCCCCTCCCAGAGAACATCTCACGAACAGCCACAAGCCGTCCGATCTTTACGGTGCCATCGTTTGGCTCCGGATCTACGATGGTCGCCGAGTTTCGCAGGCGGATTAACTCCTTGGCCTTTTTGGCCCACATATTAATGACCCGCTCTCCATCCATAAAGCCAGCATTCCCATATTCATCGCCACGTTCATCTTGAACGCTTTCTGCGACTTGAATCGCTGCTGTAAGCGCACGAGTGTTAGCCTCGTCAATTTCCCGCTCCAACGATTCAAGGCCGTCTTTTGTGAAATAAACTCTCATTTTCTCCATCCCTCCAAGTTTTTTTATTTTTTAGAACACAACTCCGTAATGAAGATAACATTTTTACGACATAAAGTCAAGTATCTGTCAACATGTTAAAATAGCCTCATTTATTGGTTAAAGTGATTGATATGGAGTTTGCTTGACTATAGGCATTACCTTGATACTATGAATAGTACATGGATCCTTCTAAGAAAGTATTAGTTTTGTTTTCTGGTGGTCGAGATTCTTCGTCAGTAGTTATTGAAATGGTACGTGCTGGATATTATGTGAAACTGTTTACTTATCAAGGTGGATTGCCAGAATTAGTTGGCCCACGTGGTGATTCAGCTCCCGATATTAGGCATATGGAATTAATGAAAGTTTTCCCAAAGAATATTGACGTGGAACGTATTATTACTGGGAATGCTTACTTATTAAGAAAATTAGCAATAGAAAAAACAAATAGTATGCATGTAGTGTATCCCATTGCCATTGCACTTGGTATACACGCAGGCGCTATTTTGTATTGTTTAGAAAATGGTATTCACGATATTGCATGTGGATATTCTGGATATCAAGGAAAAGAAGACAGATATATTGAACAACGTGAAGACTTTTTCGATCGCATGAAAGTTTTCCTAAAAGATTATGATATTGAATATCATGCACCGATCATTAAGAAATCAAAAAATGAGGTAATGGATATATTAGAACGCTACGGAGTCAGCTCAAATTCACTTGAAAATAAAGCGATTTGGGGAGGTATTCCATTTGATATTGATAAAGCAGAGGAATATTGGGAAAAAGCGCTACCAGTGTTTAGGGAGTATATTGAGTATATGAGGCCTTCACATAAATAAAATATGAATTTATCTCCATATGTAAAGAAAGCATTATATTTTGCCGCTGAAAAGCATGATGGGCAATATCGTAAGGGTGGACATGTGCCATACATCGTACATCCTGTGCAGGTCGCATTTACTATATCTACATATACAAACAACGAAAATGTAATTGCCGCAGCACTCCTTCATGATGTCCTTGAGGATTGTGCTGACGTATCCCTTGCTATACTTCAAAATGAATTTAATGATAGTACTGCTCAAATAGTTTACGAAGTAAGTCTTGTTGATAGTAAAAAATATAAAACCTGGAAAGAAAAGAAGAAAGCTTACTTAGAAAAAATAAAAAATGCGTCAAAAAACGCACTTATGATTGTTGCTGCTGATAAAATGAGCAATATGCATGGATATTTCTCAGCCTTAAGAGATAAGGGTGATTTAGTAGCCAAAGATTTTGGCGGAACAACTGATGAATATTTTTGGTATTATGTCGAAGTTGGCAAGGTACTTTTTTCAATACTTGGTGAACATCCTATTGTAAAAGACTACAATGATATATTAAAATTTTTTAGTAAATAAACTCTTACACTTTTTCTTTTTAAGAATTATATTTTCGATTATGATAACCTTCATGCAAGGTTTCATTTATTTCGTTGAAAGCTGTAGTGGTGATTTGTATTTCAAAAGGCATTTCATTTTTGTATGCAATAAATTGTAAAAGTTGTAACTTCTTACCTTCTTTAGATTCATCCGGACGTACCATTGGTTCTTTTATATAATCATGATCCAAATAGCCAGGGAAAGTTTGCCATATTTTTTCAAGAACTTTATAAACATCGTCAACTGATTCTACTATAATACGTATACCATACACATCATCGATAGAAAAAATACTTTTTACGTTTTTTAACTGTATTTTTTTCTGCAACGTTTCTGGGTCTTTTATACGGAAACTAACAACTTTATTTTTTACAGTTTTTTCTAAAAGTATTTTAATATCGTTCGATAGGTCTTTTATAGTACAACCTATACATTGTTCATACACAGAAACAGTCTCAGGTATTGTTTCATGTTTCTTTATTTTATTAAATGATTCTTTCATATAATTATATTTAAGTTTATCAAAAAATTACAATAATAACTATATTCTAATTGACAAAGGTATGCTTTGCAGTATAATCGTTGTTATATAGCGTTTATTGTTGTATTCAAAAAATGGAAGTCCGAAAAGTGGTTTAATTCGTTTCGATAGAAACTATGGAACAATCGCTAATTAAAAAGAATCCTCAATTTGATAACCATGAGCTAGTCTCATTCTTTTTTGATAAAGAGACAGGTCTGCGTGGTATTATCGCCATACACTCGACTAAACTTGGCCCCGCAGTTGGGGGCACTAGATATTTTCCCTATAATTCGGATGAAGAAGCATTGGAAGATGTGCTGCGCCTTTCTCGCTCCATGTCATACAAGTGCATCTTGGCTGGAGTAAAATATGGAGGTGGAAAATGTGTGCTGATCGCTCCATCGCAAAATAAAATTAAAGCCAAAGAATATCTCGAGGCTTATGGCCGAATACTAAAAGAATATTCTACGAAATTTTTTACCGGCGAAGATGTCGGCATGAGCCAAAACGACATAGAGATACTCGGGAAAATAACTCCAAATATTATCGGCACCAAGGCCAAAGCTGGGGACCCTTCCCCTTGGGCGGCGCTTTCCACTTACTATGCCATCCGCGGAGCGCTTAAATTTTTATACGGAGACACGTCGTTAAAAGGTAAAAAAATTATTATCAAGGGACTTGGAAAAGTTGGCATGGAGCTAGCTAGGCTCGCAAATGAAGAAGGAGCTATACTCCTCGTGTCTGATGTAGATAAAAAGCGTACTGATCAAGCGCTGAAATCTTTTAAGAATGTATCCGTCATCGCCCCTTCTGAATTTTCTTCTCATGAGTGTGATATTTTTGCGCCTTGTGCTTTGGGTAAGGATATCACCGACTATATTGCCCAAAAAATTGAAGTAAAAATTATCTGTGGAGCTGCCAACAATCAGCTCGTTTCCGAAAAAGAAGGCGTGACTCTCTTTAAACGGGGTGTCGTATATGTTCCAGACTATGTAGCTAATGGCGGAGGACTAATAAATGTCGTCGCCGAACTTTCAAACGGTGGCTACAACAAAGAAAATGTTCTACAGAAATGTAAAAATATTGAGGATGAAGTGGTCACCATCCTCAAGGAAAGCAAGGAAACAGATACCGCTCCGAGTGAAATTGCCGATAGAATTGCTAAACGTGCCCTAGAACAATAATTTATGTCCGGGAAAAGATATAAAATTAAGAATAAACATTTTATACATGAAATTGAAACCCGGAAATCTAGTTATTGGGAAAATATAAGAGATAAAAATAAACTCAAAATATTCAAAGACACGGTAGCTTCCGTGCCAGCCTACCGTTTGTTTTTAAAAAAACACTCCATTGATCCCAAAAAAATTCGCACGATAGCAGATCTAGCTCATGTGCCCGTTACAACTAAAGATTCCTATCTAAGATCTTTTTCTGTGGCTAACCTTTGTAAGAAAGGAACACTTATGCACCCCCTAGTTTTCACAGCAACTTCTGGATCTACGGGCGAACCATACTATTTTCCTAGATTTGAAAAAATAGATAGAGAATACTCTATTTTAATTGAATACTATCTTTCCCAAAACAAAATATCACTGGAAGGGCCAACTCTAGTTGTCGTTTGTTTCGGTATGGGAATTTGGATTGGTGGAGTTATCACCTATCAGGCTTTCGAGGCGGCAAGTCGAGAAAGCGGATATCCAATATCAATTATCACTCCAGGAACAAACAAAGAAGAAGTTTTAAATTCTCTTGCAAAACTTGCACCAAATTTTTCACAAACTATTCTGATTGGCTACCCACCCTTTATCAAAGACCTGATAGACGAGGCGGCAAGTAAAAAAATAAATCTTAGTAAGTTAAATATGCGTTTAATGTTTGCCGCCGAATCATTCTCAGAAAAGTTTAGAGATTACTTGGGTAAAAAGGCAAAAATTGACAACATTTACCGTGACACATTAAATGTATATGGTAGTGCTGACATCGGTGCCATGGCATGGGAAACAGGAGTATCAATTCTAATTAAACGGATACTTACTAAAGATAAAAAATTATATGCAGATTTTTTTCCATCGGTTTCACAAATGCCAACAATGGCTCAATACAATCCACACTTTATAACCTTTGAGTCAGTCGATGGAAATATTATACTGTCAGCTGAAAATGCTCTGCCGCTAGTTAGATACGCTATTGGAGATCATGGTGGAGCTATAAGTTTTAGAGAAGTAGAGAAAAAATTTAAGAAAAATGGTTATGATCTAAAAACACTTGCAAAAAAAGCTGGTATCACTTCAATCCCAGAATTACCATTCGTGTATATTTACGAGCGAAGCGATTTTTCAACAAAGTTTTATGGTGCAATTGTTTTTCCAGAATATATAAAGTCTGCACTGGAACGAGATAAGGTTGAGAATTTAGTTACCGGAAAATTTACTATGTTCACTCGCCACGATAAAAAACATAACCAGTTTCTAGAAGTAAATGTTGAGCTCAAAAAAGGAATACATGCTGACAAAAATTTAAATAAACTAGTCCAGAATCTTGTCTTTCAAGAACTTATAGAGCGAAGTACTGAGTGTAGAAATAACGCCCAGCTTTTAGGCAAAAAAATGCTACCAAAAATTACCTTTTGGTCATATGAAGATTCTCTATATTTCAAAACTGGTATCAAGCAAAAGTGGGTGAAAAAAACACCAAAATAGCTGTTCCTTTGTCGTTGTAAATAAGTTATACTTATAATAGTTTATGAAAGAAACTGAACAATATTTACAAGAATTTTCGGATAAAAAAATCGGGGTTAAACCTATTTTTTTTAATCTAAAAATTGCTCAAGAAAAAGAGTCACTTAGGAAACTTTTTGATTCAAGTACAATCATCCGGGTTGCTGATGATTATCAGGAAGAATTACTAGAACTTTTTGGTATAAATCATCCGACTGAAGTCTATCAACCAGGGTTCAAAGAATCATTTGAAAAATATTACGCAGATTTACAAAAGGAAACTCCCCTCTCCGACCACGGAGTTTGGGTTTATTTTCCATGGAATGGAGTTTTGTCACATATTTTGGAAGAAAAAGATTTTCAAATTGTCCGAACTGCCAGAAATAGAAATCTGATTGACCAAAGAGAACAAGAAAAATTTCACGACGCTACAGTAGGCATCGCTGGGCTTTCCGTCGGCTCTAGTGTGGCCTTTGCGCTTACCTTGCAAGGGGGTCCAAAGCATATTAAGCTCGCTGATATGGATCGTCTAGCACTTACTAATACAAATAGAGTGCTTATGGGAGTAGATCATTTAGGTTCACTGAAAGTGGAGATGGCGGCACATAAAATATATGAGATAAATCCGTATGCAGAAATTGAACTTTTCCCCGAGGGATTAAACACTGAAAATATAAGCCTTTTTTGTGAAAATTTGGATTTAGTCATTGATGAAATAGACAACCTAGCCATAAAATACCTCTTACGCACTGAAGCAAAAAAAAGGAAAATTGCAGTGGTAATGGGTGCCGATAATGGGGACAATGCTGTCGTTGACGTGGAGCGTTATGATCTTGACCCAGATTTGCCTTTTTTCCATGGCCGACTGGGGGAAACTTCATACGATGAGCTTTCAAAGCTTGATAAGTTTGGCATAGGCAAAACTATTACCAAGCATATTGGAGCAGAAAATGTGACCATCCGAACTCAAGAATCACTATTGGAAATGGGGAAAACCATTGTCTCTTGGCCACAGCTCGGTGGGGCAGCACTCATCAATGGAGCTGCTGTCGCCTACTGTGTACGAAAAATTTTAAACGGTCAGTCAGTAGAGGGCAACCGCGCACTCATTTCATTGGATGAAAAACTAATTCCGGAGTATACTAGTGATGAGGAAATAAAGAAGCGAAATAATGCTTCTACCGCATTTAAAAAAATCTTTGGATTATAAAATGGAACAAGACATAAAACAGATTATACAAGATGCAATCTATGCGCCTTCTGGTGAAAATTGCCAACCATGGAGCTTTAGGATCTCAGGAGCAACGATCAATCTTTTTAATTTACCTGAAAGAGATCAGTCGCCGTACAATCGAGGACAATATGGTTCTTATGTAGCGCACGGGGCTGTATTGGAAAATATTAAAATATCAGCTGAGCAATTGGGATATAGAGTAGATATTAAACTTTTTCCTGAACCTAGTAACAAAAATCACATAGCTTTGATAAGCTTAGAAAAACTATCTACTTCTATCGAAAAACCAATTCTTTATGGAGCAATAGCTAAAAGAGTAACAAATAGAAAACCTTACGAGGATACGTTGCTCTCCCCCTTGGAATTAGACGAGCTTGTAAAAAGTATTTCAGATAATTCAGTTAAAATTTTAATTACGCAAAAGAATTCTGATAAAAAAACTTTGGCCGAAATCGGCAGTTTAAACGAAAGCATAATGATGAGTAATGAATTTTTACACGACTTTTTTTTCTCGCATGTAACTTGGACGAAAGAAATGGACGAACAAAAAAAGATTGGTTTTTTTGTAGATACTCTAGAGCTACCACTCCCTGCCAAGAAACTCTTTAAAATAGCTAAGAATTGGAAAATAGTTAAATTTTTAAATAAATTTGGATTTTCAAAGGAAGTAGGTAAACAAAATGCAAAAACTTATACTTCATCGTCGGGTTTTGGAATACTTTCTATAAAAGATACATCGCCAGAGAGTTTTATAAATGCTGGCATGGCCCTTGAGCGGATTTGGCTCACGGCAACTAATCTTGGATTAAATTTCCAACCGGTCTCTGGATTATTATTTTTAGTTTATGCAGTCAAATTAGATGGAACAGCACAATTTTCAAAAAATCAAACAGACCTTATAGATAAAGGTTATGAGACAATTAAAAAAACTTTTCAGGTTGATTCTAGCGAAAATGTAGTGTTTATGTTCAGGATTGGTCATGGAAATATAAAACCCACAGCCAGATCGTCGCGATTCAATGTTGAAGACTTTATTCAGGTAGCTTAATTATGATGACAAATTTATTTTTGAATAATGCAAATTATAATATATTAATTGTCGGAATTGCAGTAGGTTCTATCTTGCTCTTAGGTTTTACCATTTATTTTAATAACCGAGAAAGTGTTACCAATAGAGCGTTTTTTTATTACTGTTTAGCAGTTGCTTTGTGGGGTATCTCAAATTTTTTTGAATACCAATTTACAGAAAATACTATTGCTCTCTGGGCACTTCGTACCCATTTATTTATTTCTGTGTGGTATAGTTTAACTTTTTTCCGTCTTTGTTATGTATTCCCAAATAATCAGTTCAAGTTCCCGAAGTGGTATAAATATTATGTAATTCCATTTATAGTCATCACTTCCTTGGTTACCTTAACTCCCTTAGTTTTTATTAGACTTGCTCACTTAGCAACAGTAGGACAAGTCACTCGTGCAGAAATAGGTCCAGGTATGGCCCTTTTTGGATTGGCGGCTTTTGGATTACTTATTGCTGGGCTTATTGTTTTGTCTGTTCGGGCTATGAAGGTAAAAGGCATAGAGAGAAAACAATTGTGGCTCGTTTTTTGGGGGATGCTTTTAACTGCCTGTTTAACTCTTGTTTTTAATTTGGTTCTTCCTGTTGGTTTTCAGAATGTAACCTATATACCTTTTGCTGCACTTTTTGTTTTACCATTTGTTTTCCTTGTTTCTTACACCATATACAGACACAAGCTTTTTGATATTAAAATTATGGCTATTGCCTTCGTTGCTTTTGTACTTACAATATTTAGTCTTTCTAATGTTATTTATGCCACAGGTCCTAGCCAAATCGTATTAAATACTTCCTTCTTTTTACTTGTATTGTTGGGAAGTATTATTCTAATACAAAGCATATTGAGAGAAATAAAACAGCGTGAGCGACTTGAGATTCTAACTGGTCAATTAGAGGAAGCAAATGAAAATCTGACCGAACTTATTAAGCAAAGGGAAAGCTTGGTGCATCTTATTACCCACAAGGTGAAAGGATCATTTACGCGTTCCAAATACATTTTTGCTGGTCTACTCGATGGAACCTTTGGGGAAATATCTGCAGATGTAAAGAAATACGCAGAGCAGGGATTGGAATCAGACAACGCGGGGATAAATACAGTGGATTTGGTGTTAAATGTCGCCAATATGCAGAAAGGCGTAGTGAAATATGACATGAAAAAGATGGATTTCAAAGATATTGTATTGAGTAGTCTATCTGAAAAAGAAGTAGCTATAACAAAAAAGGGTTTGCAGTTGGAAAAAGATATCAAAGACGGAGATTTCTCTATTATGGGAGATACTTTTTGGCTCAAGGAAGCGGTAAATAATTTAATTGAAAATTCAATAAAATATACCAAGCAAGGAAAAATTATCGTGGGGCTTGAAAAAAATAATGACAAGATAAAACTTTCCGTCAAAGATACTGGCATAGGAATTACCGAAGAAGACAAAAAGAATCTCTTTACCGAAGGTGGACGAGGTAAAGATTCCGTCAAGGTAAATGTGGATAGCACTGGCTATGGTCTCTACACAGTCAAACTAATCGCCGAAGCCCACAAGGGGCGTGTCTGGGCCGAATCCGCAGGTCCTGATAAAGGCTCCGCCTTCTACCTAGAACTCCCTGCTACTCAATAATTACTTTTCCTGAACAATAAAGTGAAATACGTGCCAATGCTTTTGTTCACCGGAAGCATCTTTACCATCTTTCTCTTCTTCGATAAATTCTAAAATTTTTAAACCAGACAATAAATCGAGTGCTTGTTTTTTTGTATGAAACGCAAGATTAGATTTTGAATTATTCCAGCTATCTCTAGCACCAAAAAACTGCCCTACAAAAATACCTTTTGGCGCAAGTGAACCTGTGATTTTTTTTATAAAAGATTTAAAACCCCTCTTGCCGTAAAATGGCAATGCGTACTGAGCATTTATTAAATTAAAAGTGTTTTTAGGAAAATTATATTTATGAAAGGATATATTTTTAAACTTAAACTTTTTATTTTTTAATTTTTTTGCAAATATTTTTACTTCGGGTGAACTGTCAGTCGCCAAGACATGCTTGAAACCTTTTTTAACTAGAAACTTTGATTCAATCAAGGTCCCAGCCCCTAGATCTAAAGCATTTTCTTTATTTTTACAAAAAGAAACCGCTAGAACCAATAGTTCTCTTGGCTTTCTTCCCATATGTTTTTTAAAATATTCTTCCCACATAATATAAACTATACACTAAAAAGAGAAAGGGCCGAAGTAGTTGCGTCAGCACTTTCTCCGACCCTATTGTTGTTGGTATCTTTTGGGCTTACTCATCATCACCACCACCATCATCGCTACTACACATGTTGTCACATGTTGCTGCTTTGCCGACGAAACTTTCGCCGAATTCTGCGACAAATAGAGCATGGGTTTTTGCAACTTGGGGTTGCAGGTCGTCGTCCTCAAGAGCGGGTTTGTGATACAAGACTTTTCCGAAGATCTGTGTTGTATCTTGTTCATATTTTCTCATGTCGAGAATGTGAGCATGCCAAAGCTCATCAATTTGACCACTCGGCACAATGCCCAAGCCTGGATACTTGAGTGATATGAGAAGAAATCTACGATACCACTTGTCAGCTTCGGTGGCCTCGTCGTTAGTCCAACCCATACCTCTTGGTGCCGGTTGCTGCAACCGACCAAGTACGTTATCCAGATTCATGTTTTTAATGGCTTGAATGCCTTTCTGAACACGACCCGAATTATTTAATACATCTTTATCCATAAAGAACTCCTTTTTTCGTGCCGAATTCGCCTCGACTATTTTGCGACTTATCCTTTTGAGATAAGTGTTTTAGGCCCTTTTTAAGGGGCACAAAACACTTGTCTCACTGGCAACCACGTTCATAGAAAAAACTAGTTACAGCGCTAGTGTAACCCGTTATTATATTAAGTCAATAGTGGAAAATTATGTATAAAAATAAGTAAATTCTATTTCTTAATCTGGCTAGATGCTAGGCGGAGGATTATTTCGTGGACGGCATTTTCACTATTGGTTATAACCACAGAATTATCATCGGCAAAGACATACATCATCACTATTTTGTTGTCAGTATCATATAGAATGCGCGCATTTTTGTTTTCTACAATGCCATCTTGAAATTCTTTAGTTAAGAGATATTTTGTATCGGGTGAAAAATTGATTCCAAAAAATCCATGCAAGTCCACAAACAGCTTTGGCTCCCAAGCATGCATAGTGTCAAAAATATCAGGGATAGAACGCATTTTTAATAACATAAAAAAACTCTTGCCTGCGGAGATGGAAGGGTTGGTTTGGTCAGCACTATTAAATGCACCCATAAAGAAATTGTCGTCTATAAAGTTATTGGTACCAGGAGTAAAATTGCCCTCTATAATGGTAATAAATTGCCTCAAGCCCACTGGACCCTTATTCAGGGTTGGGTACATTCCCTCTATTCCCCCTGGTTTTACAGTAGTGTTGTTAACTGCGTTGAAAAACTTGGCTGAGATTGCATCTTTTTTTAAATCAGCCAGCTCCAAGAGAGAATCTTTGTCGGTAAAAATTATAGGTATAAATTGTTTTTGTACTGGAACACTTGGAGCACTTCGCTGAAAAATAAAGAAGAATAAAGTTCCTAAAGAGATAAAAGTGAGAAGCATCCCCAAAAACATAAAGAATTTATTCTTTTTTGACTGCGGAGATAGCTCTCTTTTTTCTTTTTCATGCTCCTCCTCGCCGTGAATTATTTTTTTTATTAATCCACCTTTGTCCTCCTCCAAAACATGAGCCATGTCTTCGGCATAAGTTTGCACTATCTTATTTTGGGGTATGTTGTTATTTTCCATCCCGTTAGAGATAGGATGCGCTAGCGCATCCATAGTTATTTATATTTATAATTAATTTTAACATGATTGATCTCTAACGGGATCCATTATTTTTTACCAAAAAAATCTTTGTCCGCTTCACGAATAGACAAACTCGTCTTACCATTTTCTCGATCTACTTTGATGATCTTGACTGGCACAATCATTCCTTCTTTTATTATATCTGAAACTCTCTCTACGCGAAATGGCGCTAGCTCAGAGATATGCACCATGCCATCAGTATAAGCATTTAGTCTGATAAAAGCTCCAAAGTCCGCCACTTTGACGACTTCCCCTTTGAGCACTTCCCCGACTTGAAATTCATGCGTCATCATTTCTACTATTTCCTTGGCCTTCTCTGCTGACTCACCTTTACCGGTAAAGTAAACTGTGCCATCGTCTTCAATAGTTATTTCTGCGCCAGTTTTTTCTTTAATTTCTTTAATAGTCTTACCGCCACCACCGATAACCATGCCGATCTTGTCTGGTCTAATTTTTATAATCAGTATCTTTGGCGCATTTGGAGAAATATCTTTGCGTGGAGCTGGTATTTCTTTTTCAATCCTGTCGATGATAGCTATCCGAGCAGCCTTGGCCGCAACCATGGCCTCGCCAAGTATTTTTATTGGCACTCCTTCTACTTTTACATCGAGCTGGATAGCCGTCACTCCATTTCTAGTACCAGCAATTTTGAAATCCATGTCACCATGATGGTCTTCTGGGCCTTGAATATCAGTCAAAACTTTATATTTATCATCCGACTCATGCATCAAGCCCATAGCAATCCCAGCTACTGGTGCTTTGATCGGCACTCCGCCGTCCATCAGGGCTATGATTGCGGCGCAAATTGAAGCTTGGGAAGTAGAGCCATTGGAAGCCATTGATTCCGAAACGATTCGGATGGTATAAGGAAAATCTGTTACGCTCGGCAACACCATGGCGAGTGCTTTTTCCGCCAAAGCTCCGTGGCCGACTTCGCGACGATTGGTAAATCCCGCACGACCAACTTCTCCAGCTGAATAAGGTGGAAAATTGTAGTGGTGCATGAATCTTTTCTCGACTCGGAGTTGCATACCATCAACCAGGTTTCTATCTTCTGGGCCACCGAGAGTCAAAACTGATAAAACGTGTGTGCCTCCGCGATAAAAAATTCCAGAACCGTGCAAAATAGAGGAAATCCCGCCAGCTTGCGCATATAAGTCTCGAAGTTCATCCATTTTTCTGCCATCGGCTCGCTTGCCTTCATTGATTGCCTTAGCATGCAAGATACTATTCTCGGTATCATCAAATAGACTGTCTTCTAAAGCAAAATCATCTCTATCAGGATAGTGATCTTTGACCATTTTGTTCCAGACATTATGTAATTCATCTATTTCTTTCTTGCCTGGGCCGGCAAAAATAGCTTCATCCATCTTTGGTAGAATATTTTCGTTAAATAATTTAACTGACTCGGCTGAAATTGTTTCCTTGGCAATAATTCTTTTTTCTTTGCCTATCTCGGCAACTATCATTTTCTGAAAATTTTCCAATTTAGTTATCTCTGCACTTGCCAACTTCAAAGCTTCTTCTAATTCTGGCTCGGGAGTCTGATGTGCCGAAGCTTCAATCATGTTTATGTTTCCGTTTTTACCGCATACTGTCAGATCAAATTTATATTGAGAATCATCTTCACGTAACTTTTGTGAAGGATTGATTTTTATAGTTTCGTCATCGTATTTACCAATACGCACACAGCCGATAGGACCATTCCATGGGATATTGGAAACAGCCAGAGCGAGAGAAGCCGCATTTACCGCCAAAATAGTAGGGTCATTGTCATCAACCGATATGACGGTGACGATCACTTGCACCGCATGACGAATAGAATGATCAAAAAGTGGACGGAGTGTCCTGTCAATCACCCTACTGCCGAGTACTGCATCCTCGGATGGCTTCCCTTCTCGGCGAACAAACCTAGACCCTAGAATCTTACCAGCCGCATAAAACTTTTCCACATAGTCAACTGTCAGGTTGAACCAACCCAAGCCTTTTTGGCTGTCTTTAGACATACAAGCAGTGGCTAGCACCACTGTTTCTCCATATCGGAGCATTACTGACCCATGAGCTTGTTCTGCTAAATCCGTAAAGATAGCAGTAAGGGTCCTTCCACCAACCTCAACCGAGTATTCTTTTTTTTGCATATTGTCTTTTGGGCTCCTCTTTAGAATAAAGTACTGTTCCACTATGCTGGGCAACATTATCTCTATCTAAAGACGAACCTGAATTAAATGATAAAATAACACAAACTTATAAATATCCTAGCATTTTACATAGAAAATGCCAACTTTTTTGCATTAAAATAGCATTAACTAGTTATCCACAGTGCGTTTGACTTGCGACTTCTATTGGTCTACCCTATAAATGTAGCCCCGAAGAGAAGTCTGGCACTAGATGACTGAACCAGAGAGATGACAGTAACCATCGTGAGAACCTTTGTTTGCAGTACTAATAGGTCGTCCTGTAATTCTACCCTTATTTCATAGGGTCAGAAAAGGCAATCTCGTGATATTTAGCTTGTTTTATAAAACATCAATTTAAAAAATTCGGCTATATCTTAGCTTCTTACTCGTTACTTGGGGTATTTTTTATCCTTTTGGCTATACCTAGAGAGGTTGGAGCTAGCTTTTTGAGTTCTATTTTAAACAATCAAGCTTATGCCGACGTAAATACTTCTGGTTCCAATAACAATTCTCAGACTATGGACCTATTGCAAGCAAATGTGTCTTCGGCTCAGGTATTTCAAGACAATAAAGACCCTAAGGTTGACCCGAGTGCAGTGAATATCGTTGCTGACAACTCTTTACTACCAGCAACTAGCTCTATGGGCACCTCGGCTGGAAGTGATGCTTCTGATTCTACCACCCCAGACCAAACTAGTGTTTATGTCATCCGTAAAGGTGATTCTATCGCTAAAATAGCCGATATGTTTGGTGTTTCCACCAATACCATTCTCTGGGCAAACGATATGAAGAAGGGCGATCCACTAGTCCCTGGAAATGTGCTCTTGATTTTACCAGTTTCTGGGCTAGAACATACTGTCACTAAGGGGCAAACCTTAAAAGGTATCGCGGCTCTTTATAAAGCAGATATAAATGAAATTATTCAATCCAACGATATAACTCTAGATACTCAACTCAACGTCGGTGACAAACTTATCATCCCAAATGCTGAAAAAGCTGAAGAAACTGACAAACCAATAAAGAACTTAAAAGACAGCACAGCTAAAGATAAAAAATATTACGATTTACATCCTGCTAAAAATCTTTCTGGATATTACATAGACCCTGTTCCAGGATGTAGACTAACTCAAGGACTTCATGATGGAAATGCCGTAGATCTTGGTTGTCCAACGGGTACACCTATATATGCTGCGGCTGCGGGTACAGTTATCTTTGCAAAATTAGGAAATAATGGAGGTTATGGAAATTTGGTAATTATCTCGCATCCAAATGGAACGGAAACTTTGTACGCCCACCAATCCGCAATACTTACTCACCCTGGTGAACAAGTTTCCCAAGGAGAAGCCATAGGTGCAGTCGGGTCCACTGGACGCTCTACTGGTCCCCACTTGCACTTTGAAGTCAAAGGCGCTCGCAATCCCGGTGCCGATGGAAGTTGGGCACACTAGATAAAAATAAAAACTAAAAAACACCCTGAGCTTGTAGAAGGGTGTTTTTTTATTACTTTTCTAAATCCCAGCTAAGTGAATTGCTACATATAAAATTGCTACGCCGAGAACTGTAGCTAGGGTCGTCCAAGCAGTCGGATGATTGTGGTGACTCTCTGGCAATAAGTCAGATGCTCCTATGTACAAGAAAAAGCCGGTAAAGATTGCGAGAATAATTCCTAGAGTTGATACCGGCACGGTAAAAAATAAAGTGGAAAGGACGCCCAAGACTGGAGCAGCCGCATCAATCACTAGCCATTTAAAGGCTTGATTTCGGGTTCCAGAGTTTTTTAAAATCATATTGACGGTATTGATCCCATCAGAAAAATCGTGTACCAATACGGCTATGGCTACCACCACTCCCACCGCTGGAGATACTTGAAAAGCCAGGCCAATCGCGACTCCATCTAAAAAGCTGTGCACTGACAAACTTCCAGCTCCCAATATTCCCCTCTTATTTACTTTGTCTTCTTCTCCACCCTCCTCATGTGAATGAAAAAAAACAAATCGATCTAAAATCGTGTAAGCCATAAATCCCAAAGCGACAATTGAAGTTATAAAATAAATGTCGTAATTTTTACTACCTAAATTTATGGCTTCTGGTAACAAATCAAAAAAGGCTACACCCAGAATGGCTCCGGCTGAAAAACCTAAAATCAAATGTAACTTGTCTTTAAAACGCAAAGCGAATATTCCACCGAAAAGGGTGGAGGCCAACGCAGCGATACTTATCCATATGATCATATTTTCATGATAACATAATTATAAATTTTTGTTATAAGCTAGAATATTAAAATTTTTTGTGATATATTAGATTAGCTTTTAGCTAAAACGGGCTGTAGTATACCGGTAGTACAAGCGCTTTGGGAGCGTTTAGACTGGGTTCGATTCCCAGCAGCCCGACCAGTTGTTTAAAATGATCATATTGCGGGGTTAGTTTATCGGTAAAATAACAGTTTTCCAAACTGTGGTGAAGGGTTCGACTCCCTTACCCCGCACCGAAGTAAGGGATAAGCAAACAAATTTATTTGTTTGCGGAGGGAGGAGAAAGGCTTTTCTGTGTTGAGCGAAGTGAAACAGAAAAGCACCTGGCTATGTAATAGCCGACTCCCTTACCCCGCACTAGATTAGTCACAAAATAACATCACTGACTACTTTTACCTTAGCTTTTTTGGTTTTTAAGTCTAAATATACAACCAAAAGATCCACCTGCCACTCTATGTCATCATCTATTTTTTTGTCTAAAAGATAAGTTTGGATTGTCCGTGATAAACGTTTCATTTTCCATGGGTGCATATTATCTTCTGGATTATATCCATCTTCCCCTTCTGATTTTACCAAGGTTTCACTCGGCAAATGAGAAACTGATTTCACTTCCACAAAATAAAGTTTGTTGTCTTTCTTTGCAACAATATCAATTTCACCCCATTTTTTAGTGTAATTTCTATCCAATACTGAAAAGCCGTGTTTCACGAGAAACTTTTCAGCTATATTTTCACCAATTTCTCCTGTTTTTTGTTTTTCAGAAGTAAAAACTTTTGGCATTTTGGTTGTGTTTCATAAGAAACATGTTTCACATGAAACCTTTTATCGAAATTTTGTCTTTTAGTAAAATATCCTTATATAACAACATATTTTCAATATAATGACACTAAAAAGACAGATTATAAATATGTCCTTTATACACATACTAACAGTTTTATCCACAGTTTTGTGTAAAACCCTTATAGCTAAAGCTTTTGCAAAAGGACAATAATTTTAAATAACTTATAGGCTATTTTTGTGCACCCGGAGGGATTCGAACCCCCAACGACGGTTCCGAAGACCGGCGTGATATCCATTTCACTACGGGTGCAGCGAATATAAATTATACCTTATTTTAATCTAATATCAAAATATCTTTATTTTACAAGCTTAAAACGTAAAATTGCAAAGTGCTGTATATAGTATATAATTATTAAATTAAAACTAATCAGCGCGGTGTTGGTTTAGTGGTAGAACACGTCCTTGCCAAGGATGAGACAGGAGTTCGATTCTCCTACGCCGCACAAGTTCCAAAGTGGAAACAAATCTTAAAAATTTAATATCAAAGATACCTAAAGAAGTTTCACATGTAACCAATGTCTTAGAAAAGGCTGGTTTTGAGGCATATTTAGTTGGTGGATGCGTCCGAGATCTTATTATGAACAAGAAACCCAAGGATTGGGATATTACTACAAATGCCACCCCAGAAGATATTGTGGGACTCTTTGAGAAAACAGTTTATGAAAATACTTTTGGAACGGTGGCAGTTTGTATTCCTACTAAGGAGGGTGTTATTCATGAAACAATTGATAAGGATGTTTCTCGTGAAACTCCAGAATATATGATTATAGAGGTTACTCCTTTCAGACTTGAGGCAAAATATACTGATTTTAGGCACCCAGATGAGGTAAAATTCAGTAATAAGCTGGAAGATGATCTTAAGAGACGTGATTTCACCATTAATGCCTTGTCCTATAGAGTAACAGGTAAAGGACATAATCTAACGGACATATTTGATGGCCTAAAGGACATAGAAAATAAGGTGTTACGGACAGTAGGGAAGCCAGATGAACGTTTTGGTGAAGACGCACTTCGTATGCTTCGAGCGGTACGTTTTGCAGTACAATTAAATTTTTCTATTTCGGAAGAGACGGTGAAAAGTATTTTAAAAAATTCTAATTTAATAAAAAAAATATCAGCAGAAAGAATTCATGATGAATTTGTAAAAATAATAAATTCACAAAATCCAAGTGCCGGAATTGTGATGTTGCAAAAATTTGGATTGTTAAAAAATATTATTCCAGAGCTAGAAGAGGGTATCGGTTGTATGCAGTCCGGCGAGCATGTTCATGATGTTTGGCAGCATTCGCTATATGCCCTGCAACATGCGGCAGACAAGAATTGGCCTTTAGAAATAAGGCTCGCAGCGCTTTTTCATGACATTGGCAAGCCCAAAAGTCGCCGAGAAGAAGGCCGACCAGGCAAGAAGCAATATACCTTTTATGGCCACGAAGTCATCAGTGCCCGAATGGCAAAAAAAATAATGGAGCGACTAAAATTTCCAAAAAAAGAAATCGAATTGGTTTCCAAACTTGTTCGCAATCATATGTTTTTTTCTGACACAGAATTAATTACTCTTTCAGCTGTCCGAAGAATAATTGTCAAAATTGGTAAAGAAAATATTTGGGATTTGATGCATGTGCGCGAGTGCGACCGAGTGGGTACTAGTAAAAAAGAGACGTCCTATAGACTCCGTAAGTATCATGCGATGATTGAGGAAGCCCTCCGAGACCCAATATCTGTCAGTCAATTGAAAATTAACGGTGAATTTATGATACAAGAGCTTGGAATTAAGCCTGGCCCTAGAATGGGGTGGATTTTGAGCGCACTTCTGGAAGAAGTCTTGGATGATCCATCAAAAAACACCGTAGAACACCTTTCGGAGCTCACTAAATCCTTAAATATGCTCGGGAATCCAGAGCTTAAAACCCTAGGAGAGCGAGGAAAGGAGAAAAAAGAAGAACTAGAAGAACGTGAAGTAGCCAAACTCCACCAAAAACATGGGGTACGGAAACAAAATAATTAGTCAGCGAAGTGGCCTTTGGGGTCAGCGCCGAAGAAGAGTTTATGGAGTGTTTTCAAAACACTTTCAAAAAGGATAGTACTATAAGAAGAAAAATTGAAAATAACCGCTAAGGTAAAGAGGGAAAGCGAGAGCTTTATGCTTAAAAAAGACAATGGAATAGCAATCAGCGCGAAAAACACTGGAACAAGGGTCCGGATGGTACTGCCACGGATTTCTCTTTTGCTTATCTCTGGGTTTTTTATATGATCAGAATACAATACATATCTTCGCATCCAGTATAGGGTCAAGCCGATGAGAATAATATGTGTGCCGAAAATTATCACCGAAAGTTCATTTTTGCCGAATTGACCGAGGATACTAGCTGAAAAGGGCACTAAACTTATCAACATAAAAAATAGAGCGTTGATATTAGTGAGCATGGAGTCTATGGTTTTGGCATATACAGAAACAAAAAAGTGGTGGGCTCTCCAGTAAGTAAAAAGTAAGGCAAAACTTAAAATATAACTTAGAAATAGGGGAAGCAATTGTTTAACCTGAATCCAAAGACCCATATTATCTATCGGGCCCCAGATAGCTGGCACTTTAATCTCAAAAACCAAAATCGTCATCACGATGGCAAAGATGCCATCGGAAAGCTGGTCTAGTCTTGAATGATTCATAAGTAAATAATAGCAAGAATTCTTAGAACTATCAATTTTTGATAGACACGACATATTTTTCTGTTGAAAAATTGCTCTGCTCGCCCCGTCGGTCTGCGCAAGGTCTCTCAAAAATTATAGTTCAAGAATTCATTGTGATAGAATAATGGGATGAAAATTGGAATTTTTGATTCAGGACTAGGTGGACTGGTAATCGCTAAAGCCATCCACAAAATGTTGCCGGCTTACGACTATGTGTATTTGGGGGACACAAAAAGAATGCCTTATGGCAACCGCAGTGAGGAAGCAGTATTGGAATTTACAAAAGAAGGAGTGGATTATCTTTTTCGTAAAGAAAATTGCGCCATAGTTGTTATCGCTTGCAATACTGCTTCGGCAAAAGCACTACGAAAACTACAGAGAGAGTATTTGCTAAAAAATTTTCCCGACCGGAAAGTGCTTGGAGTTTTAATTCCCGCCGCCGAAGAATGTGTAAAATTTAAAAACGTCGGCATCTTGGCGACGAGAGGCACCGTGAGTTCAAATACGTTTCCCAAGGAAATAAAAAAGTTAAATAAAGAAATAAAAGTTTTTCAAAATTCTGCACCGATGCTAGCATCGCTCGCTGAAGAGGGGAGAAATAATTTGGCTGTGCCATTTATCGAAAAATATTTAAAACCGTTGCTAAACAAAAAATTAGATGCGCTGGTTCTCGGCTGTACTCACTACGTTATATTTAAAAAAGAGATACGGAAAATTGTCGGTAAAAAAATTAAAATTGTTTCCCAAGATGAAATAATTCCAAGAAAATTGAAAAAATATCTAGAACGACATCGAGAGGTTACCAGAAAAATTTCTTGTACCCGAGACGTAAAGATTTTAGTTACCGACAAAACTGACATGGTAAAGAAATTGACCGAGGAGTGGTTTGGAAAAACAAAACCCAAACTTGTGACTATTTAGATTTCAAGCAAGATAGGGCAGTGGTCAGAACCGAGAACTTCAGATAAGATTTTCGCTGACTTAACTTTTTTTTCTAGCTTTTTGCTCACAAAAAAATAATCGATTCTCCAGCCGACGTTCCGCGCTCGGGCATTTGCAAAATGGCTCCACCAAGTATAGTGGCCCGATCCTTTAGTAAAAATTCTAAAACTATCTACAAATCCTGCTTTAATAATTTTATCTATTCCTTCACGCTCTTCGTCGGTAAAACCTTTGTTGCCAACATTTTCTTTTGGCCGAGCTAGATCATCTGGAGTATGCGCTACATTTAAATCTCCGCAAAATATTACTGGCTTCTTTTTTTCAAGCTCGCGCATATATTCTAAAAAAGCGGGATCCCATTTCTCGTGACGTAGGGGAATACGTGAAAGATCATCTTTGGCGTTTGGAGTGTAAACAGTTACTATGTACAAATTTTTATATTCCAATGCTATCACCCGACCTTCGGTATTTGGATCTCCATAGCCATCATTTATTAGCTTATGTTTTTTTGCAATTTTGGCGGGTATATCCAGTAAAACTGAAAGTGGTTTTTCTTTTACAAAAATAGCCGTGCCACTATAACCCTTCCGAATGGCAGAATTCCAATACTCTTCGTAGTCTTTCAGATCCACTTCACCCTGATGGATACTTTGTTCTCTTTCGGCTTTAGTTTCTTGTAGACAAATAATGTCCGGCTGATATTTTTTTACAAAGGGCACTAAAAAACCTTTTTTGTGTACCGCTCTTATCCCATTCACATTCCAAGAAATTATACGCATGTTGTTTGTGTTATATGATTAACCTTTATTATGAAACCTTTTATATATGTCCCGCAAATGTTTGTCAGTCACGTGAGTGTAGATCTGAGTGGTGCCTATGTTGGCATGACCCAAGATGGCTTGCACCGAACGCAGGTCTGCGCCGTTACTCAGTAGATCCGTCGCGAAGCAATGTCGTATCACGTGTGGGGTAACTTTTTTTGAAATGCCTGACTTGATGGCATGCTGTTTTACAATTCTTTCTATGGATCTACGAGTAAGTGGATTAATATTTTTGTTTTTTATAACCGCGCCCTTACTCAAAGATTTTTTTGATATTTCATTTGGCACTTGTAAAAACAACGCTTCGCTCATGTCTTTGCGAGCTGTTAAATAATTTTTTAAATATTTTTTCGCGTTGGGGGATATAAACACCACGCGTACTTTACCACCTTTCCCACGAATAGATAACTCTTCCGAGGACAAGTCTATGTCGGCAGTCAAAGAACACAATTCTGAAACACGTAGTCCAGTAGAAAATAAAAGTTCTAGAATTGCTTTATCGCGCAGATCTTTTAGGTCACTACCTTTTGGTGAGTCTAGCAATCTATTTAGTTCAGCTGGAGTGATCAAGTCCAAAGAACGTTCACTGACTTTGGCTAGTTCGATGCGTTCAGCTGGGAGTGACTTCACTTCTTGTCTTGCCAAATATTTTAAAAATGCGCGCAGTGCAATGAGATAATAATTTTGAGTTTTTTTTGTTAAAGTTTCTCCCTTGGCTTTGGCATTTCCAGCGCTCTGCCGATTGAGCCAGAGACGAAATTCGCGCACGGAAGTATCGGTGATATTGGCCGGGTTATCATTTTTAGAAAATTCTAAAAACCGAGATAAGTAGTGGTCGTAATTTCGAACAGTGTGTAGTGACCGTCCTTTTTCTATTTCAGTATATTCCAAAAACTGAGTTTTTAATTGTTTGAGGGAAGCCATGAACCTATTCTACCATTTACCCGACGTCGCACAATATGGGATTGCAATTTTTGAGGTTTTATGTTAGTATGCAAAGCATGTTAGCTACGAAGAAAAAACAGACAATTATAAAGAAGAATCAAATTCATGATAAAGATACCGGCTCTCCAGAGGTGCAGGTAGCTGTAATTTCTGCTGCGATTGACGAACTTGCAAAGCATTTAAAGAAACATAAAAAAGACAATCATTCTCGAAGAGGACTTATAAAAATGGTGGCAGATAGACGCACTCATTTAAAATATTTAGAGCGAACAAACAAGCCTCGCTACAATGCTCTCATGAAGAAAATGGATCTAGCTTAGTTTTTGAACAATTTTTCTCTTCTTCTCTTTGTGGTACAATTTAATAATGAATAGTATTCATTACAGGGGTCCCTTTGTATTTTTTTCAATCATAGTCGTAGTGATGCTTGGAGGAATCGCTTACTTATATTTTCATAACTATACTCCAACTAATAATGTTTTTTGGTTAGATGCCTCTCTAGAAGTAACTACAGATTGGGGTTCTTGTCCGTCTACTTTTCCATGCTATGAAACTTATTTATTAAATCAAGATGGAAATGTTTTTCATAACAATGAGCAAAGAGGGTCATTGCCGACAACGCAAACAAAGGAAGTTATCCAAAAAGCTTACAACTTTTATAAGGACAACAAGTGTACTCCTATTTTTGAGACAAAGGTGACTCAAAACTATAAGTTAAAAATAGATGGAAACACTTATGAATTTGGAGGTACGCAGGGATGTGAAGAAATGCAAAGTATTATGAATACTTTTGTAGAGTCGATTAATAAATAATTAAGTAATATATAAATAAAAATATGACAGTAATAAAACATAAAGAACAGAGAGTTGGAGTTTTCATTGATACCCAAAATTTGTATCATTGCGCTCGCAACTTGTACAAGGCACGAGTTAATTTCGGAGCCGTTTTAAAAGATGCCGTAGCCGGCAGAAAGCTCGTGCGCGCCGTCGCTTATGTCATCACCACTGAAGCCGGTGATGAAAAGAACTTTTTTGAAGCATTAGGCAAACTAGGCATTGAAACTAAAACTAAAGATTTACAAATTTTCGCCGGTGGAAGTAAAAAAGCCGATTGGGATGTGGGGCTAGCCGTGGATGCAATCAAAATGTCACCTAGGCTGGACTCAGTGGTAATAGTTTCCGGAGATGGAGACTTTGTGCCACTAGTAGAGTATTTACAGACTATTGGGGTACAAGTAGAAGTCGTTTCATTTGGTAAATCAACCTCTGGTAAGCTTCGTGAGGCAGTAGACGACTTTGTGGACCTAGGAGAAAATCCAAGAAAATATCTAATAGGTTCTCTTTCTAGGTAAACAACTGACAAAGTGGTATAAAAAAGGAATAGTTATCGGAATTTAAAAACTAAATTTTATATAATATAAAAATGCCTCAAGAGAACGAAAAATCAGACTCCGAACTAAAAAATATTGTGCAAAAAGCCATGGCAGATATACGTTCTGCGAGAGGAGAGAGAGAAACTCAAAAAGACATTGTCGGTAAACCTATTTTGATTCCTGCTGATAAAAACATAGATCAAAAAATTGATGCTAGAAGAGAAAGAATGGAGAGATGGAAAAAGCAAGCTATGGAAAAAGGGAGTGGAACTCCCACTTCTCATATTGAAGCGGAAAAGACAGTGAGGGTCATGCGCTCGAATGGGGAAATAGAGGACGGATGGAAGCTGGTGAATATAGTAGATGGATCAGCTATTGTAACAAAAAAAGATAGAAAGTCTGGGAAATTATTGAGAAAAGTAATTTCTGAAGCTGAGCTTGAAATGTTTAACGCGAAAGACTTTGATAAAGAGGTCTCAGAGCTTCCTAAAAACGAAGAACCTGTGCCATCTCCACAACCTGAACTAGAACCAATAGAAGGAAGTTTGTCGGAAGATATTTTAAATGATGCAAGGCAAAAATATGCCGAAGAATACAAAAAATTCATGGCTAGTGCTGGAAAGCTAACCAAATGGAAAAGAGCTCTGGTGGGAGTAACAGTAAAAGATTCAAAAATCCCTCCAGAATTGAAAAAATTAGAAGAAGATTATAATGGGGCTGCAGTAGTTTTGGGTAGGGAAATGTATGATAAGAAATTTAAGGAATTAGAATTAGATAATCTTAATCTGCCAAAAAAATTATATGAGGAGAGGGTTGTTGCATTGGAACAATATAAACAAAAGGAAATTTTTACTAAAATAATAATTCAGGAGCAAGAAGAACTAGCAAAGCTTGAAGTAAAAAACCTACCTCCAAAAGAAAAGGGAATAGTTGGGAAGAGTTGGAACTGGTATTTAAAACAACCAAGATGGAAAAAACTGGCAATGACCACAGCCTTATCGGTAGGAGTTTTTGCTATAGTTGCTCCTGGCACCATAGCTGCAGCCGGAGGGCTTACTGCTTTTGCTACTATCAGAGCCGTGCGCGGAATAGCAGGAAGCGTGGTAGGGCAAACTGCCGCTAAATCTATCGACTGGCTATTTAAAGATAAATCTACTGAAAGAAGAATTCAAGACGAGAAAGATTTGGCTGAAGAGTTCGGGCAAGCGCTTGATTATGCTGATCTTAATCATGAAGATATAAAACATATTAAGGATTCACATGCCAAAGCTTTAAAATTTGAACAAATGAGTAAAAAGGCAAGGATCTTAGCAAAAGCCGGAGTCGGTTTGTTTGCGGGTGGATTGGCGTCGGCTGGAGCAGGTGGATTGGCGTCGGCTGGAGCCGATTATATGTTTCATGGTAGTACTCCAGAAATATTTACTCCTGGATTAACTAAACCCGGAGAAATTCCTCCACAGACAGAAACACCATCTTCGACACCAGAAGCTAATATTCCAAAAGCTCCTTCTCTCCCAAATGAGATGCCCACAACAAAGCCTGGAGTGACGCTCGAAAATGCCGTAGTCCACAAAGGACAAGGAATTGAAAATGCATTTATAAAACAAATTGAAACGAATCCAAAACTTGCCCAAGATTTAGGATTCAAAGGCGATATAAACGACACTAAGGCGTTGCATTTATTTGCTGGAAATGAAGCTCACAACATTGCGCTAAAGACTGGTTATGCTGACGCAGCCGGAAATGAAATCCGAGTCACCGGAGGAGACAAGGTCGCTTACGAGCTAAAGATGGAAAATGGAAAAATTGTAGTAGATGAAAAATCACTCGATGGAAAAATAATAGAAACCCATCACGAAGGAGATAAATTTGAAACAAAATTAAATGATTACGAATATAAAAAAGGTGCACCGGTTGTAGAAAATAAACCTGCAGGTCAACACCAAGTTGAATACAAACATACTCCACTCGAACAGCATAAAATAGAAACAATTCATCAAGATTTGCTGGAAAAATATAACAGGCCTCAACACAACATTGTAGATCATAGTTCTCAGCCAGATCATATTACCAAAACTAGGATAAATGAATTTAAAACGGGAACCACAGAATTTAAAACGGGCACGACGGTAATGGAAACTGGAACGACGATCAAAACAGGCACAGAAATACGAACAGGGGTGAGGCCAACAACTGAAACTATGCAAACTCCCAAAGGCGCACCCACACCTGAAGAAATAAAGGCAAAAGTTGAACCTATAACCCAAAAAACAATTATAGATACTAACCCTAAAATAAAAGGAACTCCTTTTGAGCAAAATTCTTATAAACTAAGTCCCGAACAATTAAATAAAGTTTACGAAACTCATACCAAAAATATAAATTTTATTGCTTCTAAGAATGATTGGGGTTATGAAGGACCAGCAAGCGCCAAAAACTTTGTCGGCACAAAACCTATCGAAAATGATGCCTTGGTCCCATACTTAAATAAGTTATTAAAACTTACTGGAGAAAAACCTACCATCTTGCTGACTCTGACTGGACCAAAAGATGAAACAGTAGAACAATACATGACTAGAGTTTTACAAATCGCAGTCCAAAGAGGAACGCCAATCGATCAATTACAAATAGAAAATCGATAAAAAAATTATTATTAACAAAAAATTTATGAATCCAATTCAAAAAAACATTACTAGCGCGTTAGACTTAAACAAGCTTCCACTCCAAGAACAGCAAGAAATCATAATGCGAGTCGGGGCCATCATTTACCAAAATGTATTGATGCGAGTCTTGGAAACAATGTCTGAATCCGAACAAGATGAGTTTGAAAAACTACTCGACAGCAATGCCAAGCCTGAAGAGGTATTTGCATTTTTAAAAAACAAAGTAGAAAATTTTGAAGAAATAATAGATGAAGAAGCTTTTAAATTTAAAACCAAGTCAGACAACATAATGAGTCAAATAGGAAACTAGTTCTATGCTATATTAGAGGCATGGATCATTTGCAGGGTTTAAATATTAAGCAAAGAGAGGCGGCACTTCACCTGAAGGGTCCGCTTTTGATTGTGGCTGGAGCAGGAGCTGGTAAAACCAAGACTATAACCCATAGAATCGTGAATTTGATCAAAGAAGGAGTGTCTCCGGATAAAATTTTAGCTGTAACCTTTACGAATAAAGCCGCCAAGGAAATGCGTGAGCGAGTTATCTCGGAAATAAAGAAAAATTCTAACGGAGTGGCAGAACAAAATAGTACCCCTTTTGTCAGCACTTTTCACTCCTTGGGGGTATATATAATCAAGGAAAATGCAAGAATTCTGGGATTGACCAAGTATTTCACTATTTTAGATGAGGGAGATGCCACAAATATGATAAAAGAAATCCTAAAAGAGCTTGGGATAGATCCAAAACAATATGAACCCAAGAAAATCAAAAATATAATTTCAAGAGAAAAGGGAAAATTCATATATTTAGCCGATTATACTGAAAGGGAAAATAGTCCCATGGGTGGAACTATGGGCAAACTGGTAGCCCAAGTTTGGGGATTATATGAAAAGAAAAAAATAAAGGAAAATGCGCTTGATTTTGACGATTTACTCTTGAAATCGACCAAATTACTCAAGGAAAACCTAGAGATTCGAAAAATTTATCAAGAACGCTGGGAATATATCCATATTGATGAGTACCAAGACACCAATGAAGTCCAGTATTTGATGTCAAAATTACTCTCAGAGAATAATAAAAACATAGTAGTAGTGGGAGATGCGGATCAAAATATTTATTCTTGGCGTGGAGCAAATTTAAAAAACATCTTAAATTTTGAAAAAGATTATCCAGATGCAAAGATAATAATGCTAGAAGAAAATTATCGATCAACCAAAAATATCTTAGAAGCAGCCAACGTGGTGATTAAAAAAAATGTATATAGGCCAGATAAAAATTTATTTACGAAAAATGAAGCTGGAGAAAAAATAGGACTCTATGAAGCGTTGGACGAAGTGGATGAGGCAGACTTCATCGCCACAAAAATTTTAGAAATTATAGACAGCCGAGAAAATTTTTCAGGGCGGGGTCTCTCGCAGGCTGACGAGCCGAGAGGGAGCGCTGAGCCAGTAGGATCAGACAGCGACCCCGCAGTGAAAGAGTTTTCTCGGCTGTCACAAATTGCAGTTCTGTATCGAGCAAATTTCCAATCACGAGCGATAGAGGAAGCGATGTTGAAATATAATATTCCATATCAAGTTTTGGGTGTGAAGTTTTTTGAAAGAAGAGAGATTAAAGACACTCTAGCTTATTTGCGTGCTGCCTTAAACCCACAAAGTTTATCTGACATAAAAAGAATAATAAATTTCCCAGCTCGAGGCATAGGCAAAGTTACTTTAGCAAAAATTTTTGCAGGAGACACCGAAAATCTTCCAATAAAAATGCGAATTAAAATTGATAATTTTTATAAAATCCTAGAAGAAATAAAAGAGAAAATACAAAGTGAAAAGGCAAGTCAAGTAATAAAATTTGTAGTTAAAAAATCTGGAATTGAAAATGAATTAAAGAATGGCACCGAAGAAGAAGTGGAGCGATTGGAAAACATAAAAGAGCTAGCTACGCTGGCGCTCAAATATGACAATCTGGCAAATGGTGCTGGAATTGAAAAGCTTTTAGAGGACGCCTCGCTGGCATCAGACCAAGACAGCATAATGGTCAATCAAGAAAAAGTTGAAAAAAAAGTTGTGGATGCAGTAAAATTAATGACCGTGCATGCGGCAAAAGGGCTTGAATTTAAATACGTTTTTGTGGCTGGATTAGAAGATGGACTTTTCCCTTATCAGAGATATGATAGCGCCGAAGAGACAGACAGAGAAGAAGAGCGCCGACTTTTTTACGTGGCGATAACCAGAGCGAAGGAAAAATTATTTTTATCTTTTGCAAATTTCAGAACTATTTTTGGATCACGTCAGATAAATACGCCGTCAGAATTTATTTCTGACATCCCACCAGATATAATAGAAGCAGAAGGAGAAAAAACAGGAATAAAAACAATTTACATATAATCTTATTTCAGCCATGGCTGAAATAGTAAAATTATGAAAGCAAAAAAATCATTGGGACAAAACTTTTTAAAATCTAGCCTAGCACTCAAAAAAATAATTGAGGCGGGAGAAATAAAATCTACAGATTTGATTCTGGAAATAGGACCAGGGAAGGGGGCACTGACAGAAAAACTTTTGGCAGTGGCTGGTACGGTGGTCGCTGTAGAAAAAGATCGTGAACTTTTTGAATTCCTAAAAATTAAATTTGAAAAAGAAATAAAGGCAAAAACTCTTATCCTCGTATGCGCTGATATTTTAAACTTCGCGGAACAAGATTTTTATCAGTCGCTCGGGGATGAGCTTCGCTCAACCACTCCTTCTAAAACTTTTGTTCCGCTTCGTTATAAAGTGATCGCCAATATTCCTTACAACATTACTGGAGCGATTTTGAAAAAATTTTTAACGAAAAAAAATCAACCTGACAGTATGATACTCATGGTTCAGCATGATGTGGCAAAAAGAATCATGGCCAATGATAAAAAAGAGAGTATTTTATCAATTTCAGTGAAAGCATACGGGGAACCGAAGCTAATAATGAAGGTACCAGCGCGATATTTCTCACCAGCTCCAAAGGTAGACTCAGCAGTAATAGCGATAAAAAATATTTCTCATGAAATTTTCAAAAAAAATCAAATAAGTGAAGAAAAATTTTGGGAAATAGTAAAAACTGGCTTCGCCCACAAGCGAAAAAAGCTCTCTGGAAACCTAAAAAATACAACTTTTCTCAAAAAAAGTGTTTTAGCAAATTTTGGGGATAAACGGGCCGAAGATTTGTCACTTTTAGACTGGATAACACTGGCTAAAGTATAGTTTGCTTTTTAAAAAGATGTTACAATATAAGCATAACTAAATTAGATTGGTTAAAACAAAAAAAGGTAATTTTTATAACCTTGGCGGTGGTTTTTGTCGTTGTGCTTTTTCTCACAAAAAACAAAACTTTCTTTACAAATACAAGACCAGATGGACTAGTTTACAACGGAAATGAAAAAATTCAAGATTTAGTAAATAGGGACACTGATGGAGATGGTGTACCAGATTGGGAAGAATCTTTATATGGGACTGATCCGACTAAAAAATCCACTTTTGATGGCATTCCAGATGCCGTGTATATAGCCAAATTAAGTGGACAATCACCGCAAAATGGAGAAATAAACCTAAATATCAAAGGGCAGGAAAATTTGACGCAAACAGATCAGCTTTCCAGAGAGCTTTTTTCCAGTGTGGCGGCCTTAAATCAAGCTGGGGGTATAGACCAAAATGCCGTAGACCAATTAAGTAATTCCTTGGCTAGTAAGATACAAAACGGAGAAGCTAGAAAAATGTTTGTATATTCTGATGTTAGGGTTGGGAAAAGTGATAGTGTGCAGGCTATAAAAAATTATAATACCACGTTAAATAATATTTATTCTAAATATCCAATGAAATACACGATAGGTGATGTGCTGCAAAAATTTATTATTGATCAAAACAATGTCGACGAGAGTGTATTGCCACAATTCGATCCGATCATAAAACAGACAAACAATATCATAAATGATATGTCTAAAATGGATGTGCCGCCAAGTTTAGCATATCTGCACTTAGATACGTTAAATAAATTAGAAAAAGTATACGAAAATGTCACTGACATTAGACAATACAGCACAGACATAGTTGTAGCTATGAGTGGTATCAGCCAATATCAGACAAGCGCCGATAATTTAGTTTCCAGCACAAATAATCTGGCTAGTGCCATAGAAAATAGATTGAAATAATTGCTATTAGGGCTTCATTATAAGGTAAATACAGGATATAATATAAATAAAAATGAGCTTCGAAAATAAAACAACTCAAAAATTAATTTCCGCTCTCTTAATTATTTTGACTCTGATACCGACTGTTTTAATCTTTGTGCCAAAACAAGTAACTGCGCAGGGGCTCCCTGTGACCGCTTTTTGCCCCACCGCAACAAACCCTCAAGCTGTGTGTGCAAGTGAGGGCACTTCGTTTTGGCATAAAATTCTAACAGGTATGGTGGTTGGTACTAGTGCTACAACTGCAACAAATACAACTAAAGAAATAGTCACTGAGGCTTTAAAAGAAATCGTCCGAGTCGCGGCGCAAAGGTTGCTCGCGCAAATGACTCAAAGTACCGTAAACTGGATAAATACTGGCTTTCACGGAGCGCCACTTTTTGTGGAAAATCCTGGATCTTTCTTTGCTGATATAGGTAAAACCGAACTAAGAGACTTCGTAAATATAGTAGGCTATGACAGTGTTAATCAGCCTTTTGGTAAAAGCTTTGCTTTAAATGCTATAAATAGTTACCGAAGCACCTTTGCCAACAATGCCCAATACTCTTTTAGTAAAGTCACAAATGATCCTGTTTTGCTCAATCACTTGAGGACAAATTTTAGCACCGGTGGTTGGGATGCATTTTTAATAAATAGTCAATTCCCTCAAAACAATTACCTCGGGTCTCAAATGATATATACCGATGAACTGGCTAGAAGGTTGAGTGGCACAAATCCGACTCAAACAGATATAATCAAACAAACCTTGGCTCAAGGACAAGGATTCCTATCTCCACAGAAATGTTTGACTAACCCTGATTATAATAATCTCAATAATCAATTTCATAAACCAACTTTCAAGTGTTCACCACCGACAGAAGATTGTAGTAATGACCCCACTGGCAACTGTGTTAGTCGTGAAATTATACGATGCAAGAGGGAAGAGTCTACTTGGGATGCAACCAATTTTTGTCCAAACAACCCAGCAGACGGAACTCCCGGCTTAGTAAATACTACTCCTGGATCAGTGGTAGCTTCATCTATAATGAAAGCGGTAAATGTGCCCATCGACAAAGCAACATTGGCTGGGACAGTGGGTAATAGTTTGACTGATGGCTTGTCCGCTATTTTTGATGCCTTACTAAATAAACTAGTCTCTTCTGGATTAAATGCAATTACAAATCCAACGCACAACACAAACAGTGCTAATAATTCTACAAACAACGTAGCTGGCACAGGCTTTGACTGGACTGGAGCGGGGCAAACAGTAGCGCTTGGCACATTTAAAACAGATGTCCAAACAGCAATAAACAGCGCCAACCAAGAGCTTAAATTGATAGACAATACTGATACAAATACTCCTGGAATTTTACAAATATTTAACCAAATTTGGCCAAAAACCGGAGAACTAGATATGTGCTTACCGGGACCAAACATTGGATGGGAAAATAGAGTAGATACAGACATACAAAATTCAAATGCGAATCCAACAACAATAGCTCCCGTAATAACTTCATTTAAAACATGGGTAACTAATAAGATGAGGGCAGAACTTCCAGACTCAAAAAACTTTTTGAGTACGGTTAATTCTATTGCCGAAGTAAATAAACAAGCGACTGACTTAAACAATAGGGAAAGTACAATAATAAATACTTTAACAAAACTTCAATCAATACAGGATGAATTGAGTGGTATAACCACTCAGCCAGACGCAGGCTCGGGGAGCGACACAGCTTTGACAAATTTGAAGCAAAGATATGATGGAATGCTGGTAGACCTATCTAGTCCTATCACTGTAGCTGATATGCGAAATAAATTGGCTGACGCCAAAGACAACTTAACCAACTTGGGCACGCTCATTACACAATGCACCACAGAGCGAACTGCAAAAGGCTGGGCAAACCCCGGAGGAGCAGATAGTGTGTTTAATAATTCCAGTACCGAAAAAAATGTATTTTGTAATTCGTACCCAAGTGTGCCAGTATCTTGTGATGCAGTTTTCCAGACTAGTGCAGAAGATTACAAAAAATAATTTAAATGCGAAAAATACTTAAAAAATTAATTACGGCTGGTTTCATAGCCATCATACTAGTTGGACTGTTTAGCTCGCCAGCTAAAACTCAAGCGCAGACGGGATCACCAACAAAAGGAACCTGCACTATAACAGATACTAGTGAACGCCCTCCTATTGTTTCTAATGTACCAAATCAAACATTTGATCAATGTACTGGACTAAAACCAACAACAGGTAATGTTGCTTGGGCAGCAGATGGTGGTGGAGCAACCGTAAATGCAGCACCAGCGGGTCCGACAGGAACTTGTACTACAGTTGATACAAGAGACACTGTAGATAAAACTCAATACCCAACTGGAGCTACAACCGTAGCAAAAACTACTCAAGCAGATTGTACAAAAATGAACCAACCTGGCCTAGTGGCAACTTGGACAGCAGATGCGACTGACAGCACTAGTAATATGTTTAAGCAGTGCTCACTTGATGGAAATTTTAGTATTGATAAATGTACCGTGTATGTTCTTTATATTATTTTTTATGAATTACCTGCTTACATTTTATGGTTAACGGCCTATATATTTAACGCCTCCATACCTTTAACTATCGGCACTGTTTTGTATCATAATAATTTTTTACCGGAAGCATGGAGAATCGTACGAGACTTTTCAAACATATTCTTTATCTTGGTGTTGCTATACGTGGCAATCAAAATGATTTTAGGGTTCGGTGGAGGAGAAGTAAAGAAAATGGTTGTGAACGTCGTGATCGCTGCCCTTCTCATCAACTTCAGCATGTTTATGACTGAAGTAGTAATTGATTCTTCAAATATTTTAGCTTTAATTTTTTATAATAAAATTACTGTGAATCCTGCTCAAACCAGTACCGAGAGTGATACCCCATATTACCCAACTTTAAATAAAGACAAAACGGCTATTGAAGAAAAGGATATTGCGGGCGGGATAGTAAAAGGTTTTGATATAACCAAATTTCTTAGCCCTGATTCAGTAACTCTACAAGTGGGCGACAAGCCTGCGGGTAGCGCTATGGCCACTGCGAAAAACACAGCGACTGGTACTGTGATCGGATCAATTTTTGGACCCCTAGGTGGAGTCGCTGGGGGAGCTATCGGTTATTTATTTTCTGCTTCGGCATCAGGGAATCAAACTGGTCTTCAAGTAGCCATAATCTTCACGGCGTGCGCTGTGTTCCTAATGGCATCTTGGGCTTTTCTAATAGCCGGATTTGCATTTTTGGGAAGATTAATTGAACTTTGGATTTTAATTATCTTTTCACCTTTTGCTTTAATGTCTTTTTCTGTACCAAGATTAAAAAGTATAAAATTTTTAGGTTGGGATGCTTGGCTAGAGCGCTTGATGCATACTGCTTTTATGGCGCCAATTTTTATGTTTTTCTTGTTACTGATATCAAAACTGGTACAAATAGATATCTTGGGCGGACTAACAAATACAGATAAGCCACCTTCAATTGCTCATGCATTACTTATCCTTGCAATTCCAGCAATAATATATCTGACCATGCTTTACAAAGCCACTGAGTATGCCAAAAAAAATGCGGGCGAATTTGGGGCAGCGGTAGTCAAGTATGGAGAAATGGCGGCAGTGGCTGTAGGTGGGTTGGCATTGGGTGCAGCGTCTGGAGGAACATCGATGGCAGCTACGGCAACTATTGGTAGAGCTGGTGCTGCTGCTGCTAATTCAGGGTGGGCTAAAAAATGGGAATCAAAAGGGTGGGGTGGTGAATACTTTAGGAGAGCAGCTACAGCTGTTGGCTCATCAAGCTTCGATGTTCGTGGAATAAAAATAGGAGGTAAAGCTTTGGGAACAACTATAGGAGCTGGTGAAGGAAGAAAAGATGGATTTACAGAAAGAAGGAAAAAACAAGTAGAAAATAGACAAAAGAGAGCTAAGGATCTTGAGGTTGGAGAGGATGAGCCATTAAAACAAAAGTTAAATAATTCAGAAAATGACTTACAGCAAATGATGAATAAGGTTGCAAGAGATTTTGAAATAATCGATAAAGACTTGGAAGGTCAAAGACAAAAGAAAAACGATGCTGTAGTTGGGTCAATTGAAGAAGCGACAGCTTCGAGAGAAATTGAGAGATTAAATAATATAAAGAGAGATATAAATGATGGCAAGGCCTTTAATTATGTAGATAGTGCTGGCGGTATTCATAATGTAAGTTCTACAACTGTAATAGGGGGAGATAATAATGGAAAAACTATAAAACAAATGCAAAGAGAAGTAATTCCTGAACAAAAAAATGATGTAACAAAAGAAAATAGAGCAAGAAAATGGACTTACGCAGATACCACGCGAAGTAAGTTTGGGCAGGCAAAAAGTTTTGTGTTCAGTGGTGGAACACATAGTTTTGCAGGAGCACATGAAGCTGCTCACGCCATAATAATGGAAGCAAAATTGCCAGACAATGTGGCAAAATAAAATAAATTTATGACAGAAAAATTACAACAAATAATTAAGAGAGAGGTAGCAAAGTTGCCAAAATATACCCAGGAAGCAATAACTTCCTTGGATTGGGGAAATGTTATAGAACAAATCGGTAAAAAATATTCTTTTAATGAGAGTGAGTTAAATGATCTACATGTACAGACATTACTGGTGTTGATAGGCCTTACAGACCCTAATTTATATGCAAAAAATATAGAGAATGAAGTAGGTACTACTAAAGATGAAGCAGAAAAAATTGCAAGTGAAGCGTTTGAAAAAATATTTGAGCCAATCAACAATATTTTAGAAGAAAAGATTAAGAAAAATATGAAAGATAAAAAAACAGATGTGGTACAAAACGTTAATTTCATTCTTTCTGGCGGAGATTATTCTGTTTTTGTAGATGATGCAAATGTGGGCTCTCTTAATAGCCAAAAAACTGATAAACTAATAGGTACTTCAAATATTTTGGAAACAAAAAAAAGGTTAATAGATTAATTAAATTTATATGGAAAATAACACAGTAGATTTATTACAAATAAAAATAGAGAATGCTAAAAAACAATTGCCGGATGAGACTGTGAATGCGATCGCAGCGGTTGATTGGAAAGCGGCCATTCTAAGTTTGCGAGAAAAGAAAGGATACAATTTTGAACAGCTTGGAGATTTGGAACTAGAAACAGAATTACTCTTGTGCGGACTTGCCAGCCCAGCAGAATATCCTAAAGAATTGCAAAATAGAATGAGAATTTCTAAGGCAGAAACAGATGAATTGGTAAACGACATGAATATTTTGGTTTTTAATAAAATAAAAGAAGAAATGATTAAAAATTCAGAAAGAAGAAAAGTATTTGAAAAGAAAGCCGAACCCATTAGAGCCAACGAAGTAGTGCAGGGATCCTCTGCCGCTGGTGGGATGGAGATAAATAAAACAGAAAATACCGTCCTAAAATCAGCTGGGATAGAAGTTATCAAGCCTGAAATTACAAGTGGAGAAAAACCAGTAGAAAGCAGAGAAGCTATCTTGAAAAAAGTTGAAAATCCAGAAACCCCAAAAGCACAATCCATGTTGGCGCAAAAAATTATGAGTTCAGTGCAAACACCAATAGTAAAAACAGAGCATACCCTAGAAAATATTTCAGGCAATAAAGGAGAGGTCGTAACACCAATAAAAAATCAGCCATTAAAAGTAGATCCGTATCGAGAATTACCCGAATAAGGTGTAAATAATTATGCAGTTTAAAGTTCCACAATTTTTAGAAATAGAAGACAAAATTTTTGGCCCATTTACTTTTCGGGAGTTTGTTTACTTGGTGGGTGGGGGAGGAATGTGCTTTGTAGTCTATAAATTACTGGGGCTTGTCTGGGGAGCGATACCTATCTTGGCCATTGCTGGATTTGCCGGAATGCTTACTTTTTACCGCCCAAACAATAAACCCTTTATAGACATGCTGGAAGCTGGTTTTAAGTATGGGTTTCAAAGTAAACTGTATATCTGGAAAAGACGTCAGATTAAAGTTGCCAAAAATAAAGCTCCAGTGGTGGTTGAGGACAAAAATATAGCCATGAGAGAAAATGTAAAGTTAAGTGGTAATAAATTGCGAGACTTAGCTTGGAGTTTAGATGTTTTGGATTTAAAAAAGGAAGGTAATAATTAGACCTTAGGCACTAGGCTCTAGCGAGAAAGCTAAAGCCTAACGCCTAGAGCCTAGAGCCCTAGAAAAATATGGCATTAAATGCAAAAGCAACTCAAGAGTTTGTACCGATAAAGGAGGTGCGCGACGGAACCATCGTGTTAAAAGATGGTGGCCTGCGGGCTATTGTCTTGGCTAATTCAGTCAATCTTTCTTTGAAATCTGATGATGAACAGCGAGCAACGATACTTCAATTTCAAAACTTTTTAAATACTTTAGACTTTGCTATCCAAATATCAGTGCAATCAAGAAGATTGGACATTCGTCCTTATCTTTTGCTGTTAGAAAATAGAATCAAAGTCCAAAATGAACCTCTTCTAAAAATACAAACAAAGGAATATATAGAATTTGTCAGAAGCTTTACCGAGTCGGTAAATATAATGACCAAAACTTTTTTTATTGTGGTACCTTATACCCACACGGTATTAAAATCAGATTCTGGGGTTTTGGGAAAACTATTCAAGAGAAGCAGTAAGGAAGAGAAAAAAATTGAAAAAGAGGAGGATTTTGAAGAAAAAAAATCCCAGCTAGAACAGAGAGTGGGGGTGATACAACAAGGCCTTAGCCGTTGTGGCATAAAATCAGCCAGATTGGGTACTGAAGAAGTAGTGGAAGTTTTTTATAAGGTTTTCAATCCCGGAGAAGTGGAAGGAAAAATTAAACTTGAACAATAATTATGATGGATTTTTTTAAAAAATTATTTGGTGGAAAAAATGTGCGGCCGAGCTTGGACGCTAGGCACGCGGGTGATAGTGGTATGCAAGCCACGGTAATGCCCGTCTTGCCGGAAGAAATCTATGAATCAGCCAGCATAGAATTGCAAGACATCATCGCTCCATCAGCTCTTAAAATTGAATCGAAATCAATAAACCTAGGAGAAAAGATAGCTCGTACTTTTTTTATAATATCTTATCCGAGGTTTTTAACTGATAACTGGTTTTCTCCAATAATTAATTTGGATAAAGTTTTTGATATCTCAATCTTCATTCATCCGATAGATACTTCGCTAGCGCTAAGACAGTTTCAGAAAAAGGTTGCTGAAGTGCAAAGTCAGATAAATGTTCGTGAGAAAAAGGGTATGGTGCGTGACCCAATGCTGGATACTGCTTATCAAGATTTAGAAGGATTGCGTGACAATTTGATCCAAGCGCAAGAAAAAATGTTTGATATGGGTATATATATCACTATTTATGCCGACAACGAGATGGAGCTTTTCAAAGTTGAGAATGAGATAAAATCAATGCTGGAGTCCAGACTCATATATATCAAACCGGCCCTTTTCCAACAAGAAGAAGGTTTTAAAAGTATCATTCCGATAAATACTGACCTGTTAAATATTCACCAAAAATTAAATTCAGAGCCGTTATCCAGTATTTTTCCTTTTGTTTCTTTTGACCTAACTTCAGATACTGGTATCCTCTACGGAATAAACAGGCACAACTCAAGTTTAGTTATTTTTGATAGATTTTCTTTGGAAAACTACAACTCGGTAACCTTTGCTAAGTCTGGATCAGGAAAATCTTATGCGACTAAGCTGGAAATTTTGAGATCTCTGATGTTTGATATTGATGTCATGGTCATAGACCCAGAGCGGGAATATGAATTCTTGTCTGAAGCCGTCGGTGGAAGATATTTTAATATTTCTCTTTCAAGTGACCACCATATGAACCCTTTTGACCTGCCTATCCCTCGTGAGGATGAAACTGCCGAAGATGTGCTCCGATCAAATATTATAAACCTAGTCGGACTGTTTAGATTAATGCTCGGAGGACTAACCCCCGAAGAAGATTCACTGGTTGATCGCGCTATCTCAGAAACCTATGCGATGAAAGATATAACTCCAGAATCAGATTTTTCAAACATTGAACCTCCACTGCTTTCTGACTTTGAAATGGTTCTCTCGGGCATGGAAGGAGCCGACTCTGTAGTTTCTAGGTTGGCAAAATATACTCATGGTTCTTGGGCAACATTTTTGAATAGACCAAGTAATGTAGATATTAATAAAAAATTCGTAGTATTTTCTATCCGCGACATGGAAGACGAATTAAAGCCAGTGGCAATGTATATCATCATGCATTTTATCTGGAATGCTATCCGTAAAAATCTAAAGAAGCGTCTCCTGGTGGTGGACGAAGCTTGGTGGATGATGAAATCCGAAGACACAGCATCCTTCTTGTATTCTATGGCAAAAAGAGGCAGAAAATACTATTTAGGACTTGCTACTATCACCCAAGATGCGGCGGACTTTATGAAATCTCCCTATGGCATACCGATAGTTACCAACTCTTCTATACAAATTCTTTTAAAACAATCGCCAACCACCATAGACATACTACAAAAAACATTTAATTTAACGGATGAAGAAAAATATTTACTTTTGGAGTCTGGGGTAGGTGAAGGTATTTTCTTTGCAGGCCTAAAACATGTGGCTATCAAAGTCGTGGCCTCATATACGGAAGACCAAATCATAACTTCTGACCCATCACAAATATTGTTAAACCGAAAAGCAAAGGAAGATTATGAAACAGCGGTAAAGGACGGGAAACTTTAAGGCAAGAAAGTGGGTTCTGGGCGGTAGTTATTAGAAAATGATACAATTATTGTTATGAAGTTAAAAGTTTTATCATATTTAGGAATCGGATTGGCAATACTTGTAATAATAGTATCTATTTCACCGTTCCAAACGCGGGCAGCCGTCTCACCGAGCGCTATCTCTGTAGATATAATGCCACTTAATCCCGCTGCGGGAGAAAGTACGACGATTGCCTTGGGTAGTTTCGCTACTAATTTAGATAGTGTCTCAATATCTTGGTATGTAAATGGTAAAAAAGTTTCTGCTGGAATTGGAATGAAAACATTTTCGGTCAACGCACCCGCAACTGGCTCATCGACTACGGTTCGAGCTGTAGTGTCTTTGGTAGATGGGGATATAGAAAAAAAAGTAGTGATAAGCCCCAATGTGATGGTCTTGCTATATCAAGCAACTGACTCATATGTACCGCCATTTTATCGCGGTAAGGCATTGCCGACAGTTGGAAGTGACATAAAGGTGGTAGCTATGCCTGAAGCAAAAAATATTTCTCCTCAAAATATGCTTTACGCTTGGAAAAGAAATTACACAAATGATGCGACTGGATCTGGCTATGGCAAGAATTCTCTTACTTATACGAATGATTACTTATCAAACTCGGACAACGTTTCAGTGACAGTTTCTTCAATCGATGGAAAATATTCATCAGAGGCAAGCCTTGATATCGGACCAACCCAACCGAAAATATCTTTTTATAAAAACGACACTTTGCTCGGGACATTGTGGGAACAAGCCCTCACAGATGGACACATGGTAAAAGGTGATGAAGTGATGGTGGCAGAACCATATTTTATTTCACCGAAAGAATTGTGGAATCCAAGCTTGGTGTGGAATTGGTATATTAATGATAGCCTGACGGATAATACATCAAGCATTCATAAAAACTGGCTACCAATAAAGATAGAAGGGGGATCAACAGGAACTTCTGCTTTGAGATTAGATATTAGTAGTAACGACCAAATTTTAGAAACAGCTAGTAAGCAAATAAATGTCACATTTTAAAATGAAAAAATATTTACCATACGTTTTAATACTAATTATTATAGTGGGATTTTTTGGTTCAGCATTGAAAGTTAGTGCAGAAACATATCAACAATGCGTAGAAAGAACTAAAAACTTACCTATAGATACTAACGTAGATCCGTGTGCAGGATTACAACCAGACCCAGGAACTGTAATAAACAATAATGTCACCCCAGCAACCCCAAAAACACCAGACCCAGCAAGCTACCACCTCTTGCAACCACTCCCAGGTGTAAGTGGAGATTTTAGCCCTGGGCCGACAAATGCTCTAGGTAGTTATTTGAATTCAATGATAACTCTATTTATCGGTCTGTGTGCTGTGGTAGCGGTGGTGATGATTGTGATAGGTGGCATAGAGTGGTCTACAAGTGAACTCATTTCTAAAAAAGAAGCAGCCAAGGAGCGGATTTGGGGTGCTGTTTTAGGGCTTCTCTTGGCTCTGGGTTCATATGCTCTTTTATATACAATAAATCCTGATTTACTAAATACTAATGTGGATATTGGGGATGTGACAATACAATCGACAATTGAGCAACAGATTAAAGACCTTGTAGATATAAGAACCTCGGGAATCCAAACTATTGATGGAAAACCAGGAGCTAAAATAAACTTTAAAGCAGAGGCTTGTCCGGTGGCGTTAGCTGTTGAGGGAACAACAGGAGTGAAAGCTGCATACCTTTTAGCAATATTTGACCAAGAGTCAAGTAGTGGGAGTATGGCTTTTTCAGGGTGCTCATCAAGTAACGCAAGTTGTGTTAAATGGCGACCTGGTACTGGAGATGAGCAAAAATTAAATCAAATATTGGCCGCAATCGGAAAAACTTCTCCAGTAAACGTATCACCTGGCGGTACAGCTGGTGGCGCCTATGGTGGGTGTATGGGATATATGCAAGTTTGTCCATCAGAATGGATTAGGGTTGGTGGGTTGGGTAAAAACCCTTGGAACTTAAACGATTCAATGACAGTAGCTGCAAATCTTTTAGTAAGAGAAAAGGGCTATAATCAAAACCCAGCACAATCTGTTTGTAAGTATTTCGGTAGTTGTGGTGGTGGTGGTCTAGTTAATTATCAAGCAAGTGTTCTACGTAAGGCTGCAGCATTTCAAGACAGGATTAATAAAGGAGATTGTAGTGCCTAAATGATAAAAATATGCCAAAAAGAAACTTTATACTTTTAATAACCATCTTAGCTCTCATAATAATCGGGCTATTTGGATTTTTATATTTACGCTCGGGAACAACTCCTGTGGAGGTTGTCAGCAATGGCACAAATTTTCTTTCTATGTTTAATCCATTTAGAAGCAATCCTTCTACTCCTGGAACCACTCCACCTGAAACAAACACACCTGGCGAAGATCAAGGTACTCAGAGCGGGGAGGTGGTAGCAGAAAACTTGAAAAAAGTTTCCACCATGCCTATCGCTGGGTTCACAATATTTTCCAAAGAAAGATTAAAGGAAGTTCCAGTAGTAGTGCCACCTCCAAGCACTACTGACAGTACAACCACACCAGCAACAACCACGACACCTACTACTACAACTCCAGCAACCCCTCCATCAGCGGCTCCAGTTAAAAAAGCGCCAGTGGTTAAGCCTGTTCCACCAAAAACTGAGTTTGCCGAAGCTGTCAGGTATGTAGAGAGAGCTACTGGAAATATATATCAAACTTTTGTAGATAAAATAGAAGAAAAAAAGTTTTCTCAAACAGTTATACCTAAAATATATGATGCCTATTTTGGCAATCAAGGAATGTCTGTAGTCATGCGACACTTAAAATTAGGGGATGCAACTATAGAAACTTTCTATGGTCTTCTGCCGAAAGAGAAATTTGGCGAAGATCTAACTAATAATGAAATAAAGGGATCATTCTTACCAGACAATGTTAAAGACATTAGCCTATCGCCAGACGCTTCAAAAATATTTTACTTATTAAACGTAGGAAATTCTGCGGTTGGTACAATTTTAAATTTAGCAGATGGCAAAAAAACTCAAATTTTTAATTCTGTTTTTTCAGAGTGGAATTCCAACTGGGGAAGTGCCAATACAATTACTCTGACTACAAAACCTTCAGGAGCCGTGCCTGGATATATGTATGCGATTAATGTAGGCACTAAGAATTTCAGCAATGTACTCGGAAACGTAAATGGATTAACCACGCTGATGAGCCCAAGTGGTAAATTGGTCTTGGTAGGCAATGGATCTTTGTCATTATATATCTACCATACAGACACAAAAGCATTTGACCAGCTTGGAGTAAATACTCTACCTGAAAAATGTACCTGGAATAAAATGAGTGATGCTGTCTATTGTGCTGTGCCGACATTTATTACTGGGGCAACTTATCCAGATGATTGGTATCGTGGAGAAATATCATTCTCTGACCAAATTTGGAAAATAAATATAAAAGATGGAAACACTAAGATGATCGCGGATCCACTCGCAATAACCAACCCGGAAGATATTGATGGTATTAAGCTCGCCGTGGATAACAATGAAAACTATTTATTTTTTGTAAATAAAAAAGACTCCTTTCTTTGGGAGCTATCTCTAAAATAAAAATTCTTTTGTAGTATAAGAAAGAATTTTTTATATTTCTCCGATGTATTTTATGACCACTCGACGAGAGGGGCCGAAACCCATAGATTCTGTCTTCAGATCGGGCGCATCAGATAAAAATTCATGGACTACTCTACGTTCAAAAGCTGACATCGGATCTACTTCTATGTTTGATTTAAAATATCTTGCCCTCTCAGACATCATGTGGGCCACCGCGCGAATACTATCTATGCGACGTTTTTGAAAATCGTTAATGTCTATTAAAATCGAGCTTTCTTTGCGTTTTGCTGCTAATTCTGGCGTACTTGGTGCGGGCTCCTTGGCTTCAATTATCCTGCGAACTAGGTGGTTTAGAGCGTAAATAGCTTCACCTTCGTGTTTGATAAAAAAATGTGGATCCTTCACTTCAACGGCAAACCAAGTGCTGGTTCCCTTATCCTCAAGAACATTGACCTTAGGTGTGTCTAGGGTAATTTTTTCAATTAATTCTCCTATTAATTTTTGAACTTGTTCCTTATTCATGTTTTTTTTGTTCCTGTATTAATTTCTGCTCTTCTACTGGGAGAGCTTCAATGACTAAAGGATCGTGACGTTTCGCATATAGTTGCTGGCCCACCGCAAAAAGATTGCTGGTGATCCAATACAAGGCGATGGCTCCTGAAATACGGTAAGCTATGAAGGCTACGATAAACGGAAAAATGTATTTCATCTGCATGGTCATGCTTTTACTAAAACTCTCTGCAAAAGATCCAGGGGTGTTAGAGGCACTGACAGCAGGTTTCGGCATATAGTATGCTTGGAGGTATTGAGACACACCAGCTAGTATCGCCAAAAATAAACTTTTACCACTAATATCTAAAATACCCAAGAAAAGCATATTGATGTGTGCCGGAACGTGGATGAAAGAATAAAGAACATTACTATTGAAAATAATTCCTTTATAGAAAACATAATATAAAGCAAAAATAATTGGGATCTGAATCAAAATCAAAAGACATCCAGAAAAAGGATTTGTTTTATGCTTTTTATAAAGTTCAAAAGTGAGCCTAGCTTGTTCTTCTTTACTTGCTCCACTTTCTTTTATTTTATTAAGCTCTGGAGCCAAAATACTCATTTGAGCCTGACTTTCTATGGACTTTTGAGAAAGAGGGAAGAGTATAATTTTAACTAAAACCGTTAGTAAAATAACCGCAAGACCCACATCTCCACCTGGGATAATTGAAACCAAGAAGGCTAATGCGTTTATTAATGGATGATATAAAACAATATTCCAAATATTTCCAATCATTAGCCCATTCTATCCCATAGTCCGGTTTTTAGCAAAATTTATTGCGAGATAGGTATGAAAATTAATTTGATCACTTTAATGGGTCTATGTGGATTTTTTGCCATGGATGACACCTTAAAATACGAAAAAATCCCAAATAACTCCCTTTTACTATTCCATATTTTTGGATAGCTTCTTTGGTGTACTCCGAGCAAGTAGGATAAAAAACGCAACTCGGTTTAATAAAAACAGAAATGTATTTTTGGTAAAAATTAATTAATTTTATTGAGTATGTTTTTAATTTCATCTTCAAGTATTGAAATGTCGTCTTGATATTTTTTAAAAACAAGAGCCCCCAGCAATCCAGCAGGGAATTGATTGATATATTTACCCAAAGCGGTATATCCACGTCGTCGCAGTAGATTTCTCTTAACAGCCAGTTTGGCAATACTTTTAGGCGCAATACAAGAAATTTGTGGAGGGGTTTTATGGTTGGTTAGTAAAAATTTGAAAGTAAGGTTGGGGGAAACAACAAATTTCCCTGTTTTAAAAATTAGGTCTATGTTTTTTTTATCTACCCTGTTTTTTTTAGGAAGCATTGTTTACCCATAAAGGATATTCGCTTATACAGAGAGCTTAGCCCGTCCTTTTCTTCTTCGGCGTTGAAGCACTTTTGTGCCAGTTTTAGTCCTAGATCTAACTAAAAATCCATGGGCGCGAGCTCTTTTTCTTTTTTTAGGTTGATATGTTTGTGACATATTTTATACTATATATTAAAATTGAATCTTAGGCAACCCGCGGAAGAATATATTCTTATCCACAGATTATCAACAGGGTTATTAATTATTTTAATATTTTACTTTTACAAGAAGGTAGTATAATGTGAATCACATGGATACAAAACAGCTTTGGAAAAATTGTCTAGTTGAAATTGAGGCGAATTTATCGAAAGCAAATTTTAGCACTTGGTTTAAAAATACATCTATTTTAAAAGAGGAAATGGGTGTTATTTATATAAGGGTGCCAAATGAATTTGTTCGGGATTGGTTAATGAATAAATATCATAAACTTATAACTAAAACCCTAGCTGATGCTCATGAAAATATGCGAGCTGTTGAGTACGTAATCACTAAAATTGAGCCAAATATGCAGGAAATAGAAACAATAAACAAAGTTTCTTATATAAACAAGGAATTGCCGTTAAGAGATCTCTATATAAACCCAGAAGATAACCTAAATCCACGCTATCACTTCAATTCTTTTATCGTCGGAGCATTTAATGAGCTAGCTTACGCTGCTTCTCAGGCGATCATAGACAGTCCTGGGACTAAATACAATCCATTTTTTGTCTATGGAGCGACTGGACTTGGTAAAACGCACCTGATACAGGCTGTAGGTAATACAATAAAAGAGAAATATGAAAACAAAAAGGTGCATTATATGACTTTGGAAAAATTTGCGACTGATTTTATAAATTCATTACAAAGCAATAAGGCCAACTCATTCAAAGAAAAATATCGTAAGTATGATCTCCTGATCATAGACGATATTCAGTTTATTGGTAAGATGGAAAAAATACAAGAAGAATTATTCCACACATTTAACACCTTTTATGAAAGCAACAAGCAAATTATCTTTTCTTCCGACAAACACCCAAACTATATTCCGGAATTAGCTGATCGTTTGAAGTCTAGATTTGCGGCTGGGATGATAGTAGATGTGTCTGCGCCAGAATTTGAATCTCGTTTGGCAATTTTAAAGATAAAATTAAGAGAACTTAATATTGAGCTGGAGCCAGAAATAGTAGAGTATATCGCGAGCGCCGTAGAGGGGAATATTCGTGAACTTGAAGGTAGCCTAAATATAATAGTCTGCCAATATAGGTTGAAAAATAGGCCTCTTCCGCTCTCTGAGGTCAAAAGTCTACTCAAAAACAACATGAAGCCGAAGAAAAATATAGCCATAAAAGAGGTTGTAAAAATAGTAAGTGACTATTATAAAATAGAAGAACTATCTATTTATGAAAAAATAAGGAAGAAGGAAATAGTAAAAGCGAGACAAGTAATCATGTATCTACTGCGAGAAGATTTCAACATCTCATATCCATTGATTGGGCAAAAATTAGGAGGTAAAGATCACACGACCGTCATCCACTCTTGTTTAAAAATTAAAGCAGATTTAAAAAATGATCCACAGTTGTTACAAGAATTGGAACAGATAAGAATTATGTTTAAATAGTTGTTGATAAGTACCGTTAATGGTGTTGGTAAAAAATGATAAGTAAGTAAAGTTTTAAATTGTTAAATAATAATTATTAATTAAAAAAAAGTTATTAGATTAAAATTAAATAATAATTAGTTAAAATAATTATATTTAATCAATTAAAATAAATTTATCCACTTATCAACACAACTAACAGTATTAGTAATTTAAATATATAAAATATAAACATATGAAATTAGAATGTAAAATAGAAGAACTTAAAAATGGAATTTCTAAGGCAGAGAGAGTTATCGGAAAAAATCTTACTCTACCAATTTTAAATTCAATCCTATTAAGCACAGGAAAAAATTCTTTAATCCTAAGAGCCACCAATTTAAGTATTGGTGTTGAGATTGAAATTCCAGCTAAGGTGGCACAAGAGGGGGTGATAGCTATTTCCGGTTCAGTATTAAATAATATATTTTCAAACTTTTCTCAAAATGAAGATGTACTTCTCGAAGGTATAGACGGAAATTTATTAATTACAACAAAAAAAAGTAAAATAAAATTAAAAGGTCAACCACACGATGACTTTCCAACAATACCGAAAGTTAGTGGGGTGGATTTTGAGATAGAGTCAAAAAAATTAATAGACGGTATAAAATCAGTCTATTACAGCTCTTTAATCTCAGATATAAAACCTGAGATTTCAAGTGTTTTTATATATACTAAAGATGATAATTTAGTTTTTGTATCAACTGATTCCTTTAGATTAGCAGAAAAGAAAATCAAAACAAAAAACCTCCCAGATATTATTGGTATTCTTATTCCATTTAAAAATGTTTCAGAAATACTTAGGATTTTTGGGGAGTTTACGGGAGTTTTAAAGCTATGTTTTAATAAAAACGCAATCTCTTTTTCTTCAAATAATATATATTTAACATCCAGAGTAATTGATGGCATTTTTCCAGACTATCACCAAATCATCCCCAAAGAAGCTACTTCCACTGTGGTGGTGCTGAAACAGGACTTACTGAACGCACTAAAGATATCAAATATTTTTTCAGATAAATTCAACCAGGTAAATTTAGCAGTCAAGCCAAAGGAAAAGATTTTTGAGCTTTCCTCTACCAACAACGACATAGGTGAAAATAAAACATATTTGGACGCCACCATCACCGGAGAGAATGTGGAACTTGGCTTTAATTATAAATATTTTTTAGATTGTTTCCAATCAATCACGACTGATAGTATTTCTATAAAATTTTCTGGAGCAACTCGACCAATCGTTATTTCAGCTGTTTCTGATTCCTCGTTTACATATCTCATTATGCCAATGAATAAGTAAAATGATAGAAATAAAAGACTTACTTTCTAAATGGAACAACACCCTTCTTTCAGAAGAAGTAAAGACAGAATACATCAAAGAAGTTTTAGAGAAAGTAATTAAGATAAAAATAAAAAACACAGATATAAAAATAAAAGATAACACAGTTTATTTAAATCTAAAACCAATTTACAAAAACGAGATCTTTCTAAACCAAGAAAAAATAATTTCTCTACTTACAGAAAAACTTGGTAAAAAAACTCCTAAAAATATCAGATAATTATTGAGGTATCTGGGTTGGCCAACTAGTGTGTATATTATCTACCGCCGTTGGTTTATCATTAATCGTTATTATTGGATAACGACTTTTATTTTGAGCCCACCAATTCTGAATAGGTATTTCCCAATGACTAAACTGTGGGTCGTTACTTGGATTTACTGGAGGTGGACCGGTGATGTTTTCTGTATCCACCCAGTATAGAATAGAATGTACATTAGTAATCACTTTTTCTTCAGTTGTTTCTTGTGGAGTAAATTTTGTAGCTAATTTTCCAGAAATCTTATCGATGAAAAACTTTTCATTTCCTTGCCAGAAACCAAGCAAGACTGGTTTGGTAGTTTGCGGGTCAACTGATAAATCTGGAGCTTCAAATTTTTCATCAGGTAGTGTTTTTAAAGCTTCAGTCATAAATTTATTCCAAATAGGTCCAGCTACAGCTGAGCCCCCACTCCTCATAGCTTTATTGTTATTATTACCCGCCCAGACACCTACGGCGATCGATGGAGTATATCCAATCGTCCAAGCATCCTTGTCATTATTTGTCGTTCCAGTTTTTACCGCCACATCTTTATCAGGGATATAAAGAACAGAATGAGCTCCAAATGTAGGCACACGAGAAGCATCATTTTTTAAAATGTCTGATATGGTTAAAGCAGTATTTTTTGGCAGTACTTGCTGTGAGTTGGGAGTATATTCTTCTAAAACTTTACCACTTGGATCTTCAACTTTTAGGATTCCAGTATAAGGATTTTTAACTCCATAATTTGCAAACACACTATATGCCGAAGTAATATCTAGGGGCGTTACTTCTCCACCTCCGATAACAAGCGTTAATCCATACCTACTTGGATCTGTTAAAGTGGTGATTCCCATAGAAGTGGCAACATTCGCAGCGTCTTTTTGTCCTACTAGATAGAAAAGTTTTACTGCTGGGATGTTTATTGATTGCGCCAAAGCATCACGCAAAGTCATTGGTCCACGATATTTGCCATCAAAGTCTTGTGGCATGTAACAATCACTCTGACTGTGCCCAGCGAGAGCCTTTCCATAAGCGTTACAGGTGGTCTGAAATTCTGTAGGCAGGTCAAAGAGTACTGTGCTAGGAGTAAAGCCCTTGTTGAAGGCTGTGGCGTAAATAAAGGGCTTGAAAGACGAACCTGGTTGCCTTGCGGCGGTGGCAACATTGAAGTTTCCATCAATATTTTTATCAAAATAATCTCGAGAGCCAATCATTGTCAAAATTTGACCAGTTTTTGGGTCGATGGCTACTAGGGAAGCGTTAGTGGCATTATATTTTTTTTCATTTTGCAAAGCGCCATCTTTTACAATCTGTTCTCCTTTAGACTGTAAATCATAATCAAGAGTAGTCGTGACCTTGAGCCCACCCTGATCTACTAAATCCGTTCCATATTTCTGCTCTAAGTAATCTTTTATAAAGAAAACGAAATGAGGAGCTTTTATGCCCGAAGTTGATTGGGGCATAAAAGTTACTACTTCATTTTTAGCAGTATCATAATCTGCTTGAGTAATAAATTTGAGCTCTAGCTCCCTAGAGAGTACTAAATTTTTTCTATTTTCTAACTTGTCTCTATTTTTCCCATAAGGAGAAAGTTGGGTTGGGGATTGTGGTATGGCCGCTAGATAAGCTGCTTCAGCTACGGTTAAATTTGCGGCATCTTTATTGAAATAAGTACGACTAGCTTCTTCCACGCCGTAAATGTTTCCCCCATAAGGGTTTCCGTTTAAATAAGCTTCCAAGATTTTTTCCTTGCTCATGGAGTTATCTATTTTTGTTGCCAAAACCCACTCCTTAAGTTTTCTCACATATCTACCAAAACCACTACTTGGAGTTAAAAGTGTATTTTTTACCAACTGCTGAGTTATAGTTGAACCACCACCACCGATACCAATATGAAATATGTTTGAAAGAATCGCTCTAATAGTAGAACTAATCCGCACTCCACCATGGTTATAAAACTCAGCATCTTCAATTGCCACGGTAGCATTTTTTATATTTATACCCATGTCTTCAAACGGTATATCTGTTCTTTTTACATCTTGGTTTAGGTCATACAGTAAAACATTTCCGGTTCGGTCATAGATTTTAGTTGAATTTGCAAATTTTATTTCTTGGAAAGAACGAAAATCAGGTATTTGAAGGCTTGAAAGCCAGATGATTAGTAAACCAGTCACTAATATAAGAATACTTGCAGTAAAGACAGCCACATTTTTCCAAAAAGGCTTGTTGTTTTTAATATGCGAGGTTATTTCAGTTATAGTATTCTTTATTTTATTCATAAAGTTGCCCATGATATTAATCATAGCAGAAAATCAAATATTTCATAACACTTTTTGAGATTTCTCCCTTATTGTGATAGTGTTTACTTATGGCAGATAAACAAAAAATAGATGATTTATTGACCCGCGGAGTGGGAGAGTTTATTGACCCCGAAGGTATATTTCGCAAAAAGCTTGAAAATAATCCTGAAAAAATTGTAATCAAGTTTGGGATTGATCCAACCAGACCAGATATTCACATCGGACATGCAGTGGTGCTTCATAAATTGCGTAAGTTTCAAGACCTAGGTTGCAAGGTTATTTTTTTAGTTGGTGATTATACTGGGATGATTGGTGACCCCACTGGAAAAAGTAAAATACGCCCTGAAATACAATTGGCTGAAATTCAAGCTAATATGAAAACTTACCTTGTTCAAGTTGGTAAGATTTTAAACGAAAACGCCGAAGTGTTTTCCTGGATTAAAAACTCCGATTGGTTTACTGATGTTTCAGACGTTATTCCTGGGCCAGACTCTGTTACCAATATTGAAATAATGGAAGGGGATACAAAAAAAATTTACTCCATAGACCCCAACTCATTTCCAGGTAAAGCGATAATTCTTGAAAATTCCAGAATGCAAAAGATAGATTTAAAAAATCCCCAAATTCATAGCGTTTCACTTTCTGGAGTTTTAAGAACTCTGCGTCAGATTACCCATTCTCGTCTTATTGCTCGGGATATGTTCAAAGAGCGCTTAAAAAAAGGTGAAGAATTATATATGAATGAAATGCTTTATCCGGTGTTGCAAGGACTAGACTCGCATGTACTAGAGAAAGTTTATGGTGCTTGTGATCTTGAAATTGGTGGCACCGACCAAACCTTTAATATGCTTATGGGACGAGATGTAATGAAAATGTATAAACAACCTGAACAGGCAGTCCTATCAATTAAACTACTAGAAGGAACTGACGGTAAAGAAAAAATGTCTAAAAGCTTAGATAATTATATTGGAATTACTGATGAGCCAAATGATATGTATGGCAAGGTGATGTCTATTCCAGATTCCTCTATCGAGAATTATTTTGAACTTTGTACTTTTACACCAATGGCGGAAGTTGAAGAAATTCGTAAAAAACTCAAGAAAGTATCAGTTAATCCAAAAGATTTAAAAATGAGCTTGGCTCGTCAAATTGTTTCTATCTATCACGGAGAACCAAAAGCGATAGAAGCTGAAAATAATTTTGTAAATACTTTTCAGAAAAAAGAAATTCCAGAATCTATACCTGAGATAAAAGGTAAAATTGGTGAAGTATTAAGTGAGGTTTTGGTGAATAATAAAATTTTGCCATCAAAAAGTGAATGGCGCAGACTGGTGTCCACAAATTCCATTCACAACCTAGATGACAAAAAAATTATCACAGATGTGGATCTAAAAGTACAAGAGAACTTAACTCTTAAAATTGGTAAGAAAAAATTTATTAGAATTGTGATAAATTAAAAAACCCCGCTAAGCGGGGTTTTTATTTATCCATCTCTCTCTGGGTTTTCATCTTCTAAATCATAATCATCTGGAATACTTTCGATGCCATCTGAAAACTCATCGTCATCATCATCGTAACTATTCATTTTAAAACCATCTGAAAACTCATCGTCATCGTAACTCATAAAAAATCAAATAAAATAGTGTTTCTTTTATTAAGCGACCTTATAATGCCTCCTTTGTAACAAAATACAAAACACTTGGCAATAGCAAAATGACCAAAATGTGGATAACTAGATCTGTATTGTTTCTTTGGTTTTTTTGTGTTATATAAAAAACAGAAAAGACAACAAAAGTAAGTTATGGTGGCTTACTGGGACGTGTTCTTTTAGGAGTAATATGGTTGAAATAGAACAAACAACGTCTTTAGGGAGCCTTGATCCTGATCGTCCTTTGCCGAAAGACGAGTTTCAGGACCCACCATTGGATCCTGAAAAAACAAACAAGACCTGGCAGTTTTGCCAGGAATACGTTACCTCTTATGAGGACGACCCTCCAAAGGAGTGGTAAGCTTTATTATGGGGGAAAATTAAGTGCCGGGACCATATGGACCCGGCCATTTTTATTTTAATTATTTTTCATATAGGCAAAGGCAGTCAGTGCTATTGCTATTGCATCTAGCTCATCATCAGAGGTTTTATTTTTTTCTACCTCCACGAGCATCTGCACCATTTTCATTATTTGATTTTTATCTGCTCGGCCATAGCCAGTGGTAGCCACTTTTATTTGTAAGGGAGTTGCTTCAAAGATTTTTAATTCTACTTGTACAGCTTCATATATCACAACTCCGCGGGCTTCAGCCACCCGCATGACAGTCTTTTGGTTGCTGGTTAAAAATAAAGTTTCAATGGACAAAACTTCTGGTTTAAATTTTTTTATTACCTTGCGCACCTCTTCGCCAAGCAAAAGTAGTCTTTCAGAAAAATCTAACTTTGCTGAAGTTTTAAAACATTCTGAAAAAATAACTTTTTCTCGCTTGTCACCTTTATTTTTTTCTAAAACTGCAACTCCCAACCTCTCATACCCTGGGTCTATTCCTAAAATTCTCATAAATAGATTTTAACATTATTTGTTATGTGTGGATAATTTACTTGCATTATGTATAAATATATGGTTTCCTTAATAGGAAGGTAACAATCAAGCTGTTCTTTAAGGCTTGTGGAAGTGCCACAACCCAACAACCGTTCTACTTTTTCTTATGAAGAAGTTTAGATAGGTCAGGCAAGGACCCATAAAGCTTGCCTCGAAACTAAAAAAATAGACGCTTTTTAAAAACAGCGTCGGACTCTGTGTCACTCTTGTCGCGCCAGCTGCTACTTTGCACTCCGGCAGGAGAACAGATGTACCATACAATAAGCACTAGGACCTTTTTGGACACTAGTGCTTTTCTTTTTTATAACAACTTTTCCTGACCCCCTTTAATATCAAAACCAAGATGCTCGTATGCTTTATTGGTAGCCACGCGTCCACGAGCAGTGCGTTCCAGTAGTCCGAGTTGGATTAAGTATGGCTCAATCACTTCTTCTACGGTAGCTTCTTCTTCGCTCATTGCGGCGGCAATAGTTTTTATTCCCACTGGTCCACCACCAAATTTATCTATTAGTATTTCCAGAAATTTTCTATCTGACGTATTTAAACCGATGTCATCAATCGCCAACATATTCAGCGCATCTTTTACCATTTTTTTATCTAATTTTCCCCCTCCACCATTTTGGCTTACTTGCGCAAAATCACGAACTCTTTTCAAAAAGTAATTTGCCGTACGTGGAGTAAATCGGCTGCGCTTGGCAATTTCTTTTAAAGCCTCTTCCTCTAATTCTATTTCTAGCAATTTACTTGATCTATCTACTATTTTCCCAATTTCTTCATTGGAATAAAATTCCAATCTAAAAACTCCACCGGAAAACCTAGAGCGAAGAGGGGAGGAAACGAGCGCCACCCGAGTGGTCGCTGCTATTAAAGTAAACGGTGGTAGATCCAATTGAATTGTGCGGGCTGAGGGACCCTTACCAATGATGATATCTAGGACACCAGACTCCATAGCAGGGTAGAGGATTTCTTCTACCATTTTATTCAATCTATGGATTTCATCTATAAATAGAATGTCCCCAGAGGTTAAGTTGGTCAAAATAGAGGCTAAATCACCGACTTTCTCTATGGCTGGTCCGGAAGTAATTTTCATTTGTCTACCAGTTTCATGGGCTATTAGGTGAGCAAGGGTAGTTTTCCCAAGTCCTGGCGGACCATAAAAAAGGATGTGTTCTGGAATATGCCCACGGCCGCTCGCAGCATCAAGCAGTATTTTAACGTTGTCTTTTATGTGTTTTTGGCCGATGTATTCATTCCAGCGGGTAGGGCGGAGGGTTTGATCTAGGAAAGAATCATCAGTCTTTTCACCATTCTTTTTTGATTTAGTACTTGACATTGGTTTTATAATATGCTATATTGTAGGAGTAATACATTTATCAACACAGTATACACATAGCTATACACATTATAGCATTTACGTATATTTCTATGTAGTACAATGTATTTAGACAGTAATCCGCTAGAGGCGGATATGTTTTTTAAAAAAGAAGACATTAATCTCTAAGCAATCAGCCACCGGTTATATGATTTTGCGTAGGACGTTTTGGTAAATTTATTTACTGGTGCTATCCTATAATAATTTATTACTTTTGGAGTTCAGCTCTAAAAGGATTGTTTAGAGATTAATGTTTTTTTTATTTTCTACTCTTCATTGAGATCTACCACACTGCGCACTTCTGCAATTGAAGTAATACCATTTAAGATTTTTACGATGCCATCCTGACGCATGGTCAGTGTGCCTTGATTGCGAGCTACAACTTTTATTTCACGCTCGCTTGGATTCTCTGGTATTATTTTTTCTATGGCTTCATCAGTGATAATAGCTTCAAAAATTCCTATTCGCCCATTAAAACCGGTCATGTTACATTTTTCACAACCAACGGCAGTAAAAATTTTAAAAGGTGCTTCAGGGTTTATATTGTAATTACTCAAACTTTTACCTTCTGCTTTTATACTTTCCATAACTAATTTTACAGTTTTATTTTCTTCGTCAGTTAAAGCTTGTTCCTTTTTACAGAAAGTACAAAGTTTACGCACTAACCGCTGGGCGATAGATAGCGACAATGCTGAAACTAAAATCTTTGGATTAACCCCAAGGTCAATCAAACGAGGAATCACTCCAGCAGCATTGTTGGTGTGGAGGGTAGAGAAGACCATGTGTCCTGTCAAAGCTGACTGAACTGCAATCTCAGCAGTTTCTCTGTCACGTATTTCCCCAACCATTATTACATCAGGATCTTGTCGCAAGGCCGAGCGTAGTCCTTCAGCAAAGTTATAACCCTTCTTTTCGTTTGTTTGGGTTTGAGTTATTCCAGGGAGATGATATTCTACTGGATCTTCAATGGTTATTATATTTATTTCTTTAGAATATATTTTTCTTAAAAAGGCATATAGGGTAGTTGTTTTTCCAGATCCAGTCGGACCAGTGACTAGAATCAAGCCATTTGGTTTTACGATTTCTTTTTCAATAATACTAAAAAGATAAGGTTCAATTCCGATCTCTTCAAGATTCACTTGGATGGACTTCGGATCTAGTATACGCATGACAATAGCTTCACCATATGACCCAGGAATAAGTGAACAACGGATGCTTATTTCTTCGTCACCTTCCATAATATTGAAACGTCCATCTTGGGCAATCTTTGAGGTTAGTTTCATTTGAGACAATAGTTTTATGCGGGAGTTTAAAAGATGATACACATCTAAGTCAAAGAAATTTATATCTTGCAATACACCATCCAAGCGGAGTCGGAGTCTGCTGCGTTCTTTTTCTGGTTCAATATGTATATCCGAAGCTTTGACAGCGATACCGCCGGCTAGAATTATTTCTAGCAGACGAGAAATTTTATGAATTTTATTTCCCTCCAAAGCTTCCACGATTAATTTTTCAATATCTTGGATGTGATGGATACTTTTTGCAGTTTCTCTTAAAACCTCCCCAGAAATATCTAAACCACCAACCATAGAGCTTTCCGCCATCGAAATTTCTTTATATCTTTCCCAGACTTTGTTTAGGCTTGCCTGACTCGCCATATAAAAAGTGGGAATAAGATTTTGGCGTTGCATTAGATCTTTTAATTTTCCAATGAGATCATCATTAGGAGAGCGCATGGCGATAAAGATATTTTTTCCAAAAAGTTTAAATGGCGCGACTTTCATCTCCAGCGCATCTTTTTCTGAAATAGCCCGGAGGGCTTCGTTGTCTACACCAATGCGATATAGATCAATATAAGGCATGTGGTATTTTGATTCTGCGAGGACTGCCACCAGTTGCTCTTCTTCTTGTTTGTGTAACTCGTCCAGATGTTTGTCTTCTGTTGTATCATCAAAATCTTTCATTATACGTAAAGTATACCCTGACGCCCACTTTCTTCAAAGTAAGTGTGTGGGTATAGCTTAAATGGTATACTTTTTACAATGCCAGGTAATAATAAAACAAAAATCAAGACTCTAGTATTACTGGATGCTCATGCCATAATACACCGCGCTTACCATGCTCTCCCAGAGTTTTTGTCTTCTGATGGCGTTCCGACCGGAGCATTGTATGGACTCGCCACTATGTTGATGAAGATTATCACTGACTTAAAACCAGATTACATCGTGGCTTGTTATGATTTACCGCAAAAAACCTTTCGCCATGAAGCGTATGATGCTTATAAAGCTGGAAGAAAAAAAACTGATGACGCCCTAGTCACTCAATTAATCAACTCTCGTAGCATATTTGAAGCCTTTAATATTCCCATATATGACAGCCCAGGATTTGAAGCCGATGACGTGCTAGGGACAATTGTAGAAAACCACAAAAATGATAAAGGGATTAAGATAATAATTGCCTCTGGGGATATGGATACGATGCAGTTGGTAGATGATAAAAAAGTACAAGTTTACACTCTCAAGAAAGGTATCAACGACACTATTTTATACGATGAAGATAAAGTCGTGGAGAGATTTCACTTTAAGCCTAAACTTTTGCCAGACTACAAAGGTTTGCGTGGTGACCCATCAGACAATATTATTGGTATTAAAGGAATTGGAGAAAAAACGGCTGAAAGCTTGATTCTTAATTTTGGGACTATTGAAGAAATTTATAAGAAAATCAAACAGGATGAAGGTGCTTTTAAAAAGGCGGGCCTCAGTCCAAGAATGATAGAGTTAATAAAAAATAATGAAGAAGAAGCCTTATTTTCAAAAACTTTAGCAACTATTCGCACTGACGCGCCAATAAATTTTACTTTACCTAAAAAAACTTTTTGGGAAAGCGCTGATTTAAAGAAGGTTGAGCAAGTTTTTATGCAGTATGAATTTCGAAGTTTATTTGCGAGACTTAAAACTTTTTTTGGAAATAATTCAGCCGAACAGGGTTCAGTAGAATTTTCTCAGGTCCTCGGAGATGGGGCCCCAACCCCAACCAGACCATTCCAAAATTCTCCGAACCCTGTTCGGCTGAAAGAAGCTAGTATTGCCCTCTGGCTGATAAATTCTGAAATAGCCAACCCAAAACTAGAAGATGTGTTGCACTTTGCAAGAACGGAGGATTTTGAAGTCGCTTACGAATATATTTTTAAAAAACTTAAGGAAAAGAAATTGGAAAAGGTTTATGAAGAAATCGAGCAACCCATAATGTCTATTGTGAAAGAGATGGAAGACCATGGAATTTTAATTGATAAAAAATATTTTACCCAGTTGTCGAACGAATATCACAAAGAGTTGGATAAATTGACGATCAAGATATATAAAATGGCTGGAACTGAGTTTAACATAAATTCTCCCAAACAATTAGGAGAAGTACTTTTTGATAAATTAGGGATAACGCCACCTGGGAAAAAAACAGCAAAAAAAAGCGCCAATGGATCTTTCAGTACTAAAATTTCTGTGTTAGAAGAATTAGAACAAGAGAATGAAATTATCAAAGAGATAATGGCTTATCGAGAACTTCAAAAATTACTTTCCACCTACATAGATGTGATACCCAAAATGGTTGATGCCAATGATCGACTACACGCAAAATTTTTACAAAATGGATCTTCAACAGGCAGATTTTCCTCACAGGATCCAAACCTTCAAAATTTGCCGATTAAAACGGAATTGGGTAAAAGAATCAGGGGAGGGTTTATAGCAGAGAAGGGTTATAAAATTACCGCATTTGACTATAGTCAGATTGAGTTGCGGGTGGTAGCCATGTTGTCAGGAGATAAAAAAATGACACAAGTTTTTCGTGAAAAAAAAGATATTCATGCCGGAGTGGCTGCACTTGTTTTTAGTGTACCGATAGATAAAGTCGATAGCGAGATGCGCCGTAAGGCCAAGGTGATAAATTTCGGTATTATTTATGGTATGGGAGTTACGGCTCTGCGTAAAAATCTAGGAGGCACTAGAGAAGAGGCACAAAAATTCTATGATAATTATTTCAATCAATTTTCTGGAGTACGAGATTATTTGGCTGGAGTAAAGAAGTTTGCAGTGGAGCATACCTATACGGAAACATTGTTCGGCCGGAAAAGAAGTTTCCCAAATATAAATTCCAGAATTCCTTTTTTAAAAAATATGGCCGAACGCACAGCCATCAATGCTCCGGTTCAGGGAACGGCAGCAGATATAATAAAACTAGCCATTAGATACACCGACGAAGCTCTTAAAAAAGCAGGTTTACTAAAACAGGTACACTTGATGCTACAAATACATGACGAGCTAGTATACGAGATAGATGAAAGTGTGCTCACCAAAGCAAGTAAAATAATAAAAGATGCTATGGAAGGTGTACTAATGGAGTCATATTTGCATTATAAAACTGATATACCCCTAGAAGTTCACTATAATTCTGGTAATAATTTTGGGGAAGTAAAATAATTTACCTACCTACCTGCCAGTCGGCAGATTTTGTGGTATAATCCATAAAATGGAAACTGAAACTAAAAAGACCCACAAAGCCACAGTACACAGGGTTTTAGCCCACACCTATACAGTGTATTTGGTGTTGTTTTTGGTTGGAGTTTGTCTTGATTTTATCTTTAAAATTAAAATTTTAGAAGACTCTATCGTGGTACCAGTCGGTTTCTTTTTTCTGGTATTAGCTTCTGTGCTTATCATTTGGGCGCAAAAGACTGGACGGGACTTGAGAAAAGTTTCTGAAGTAAAAACTGAACATTTTTGCAAGGGTCCATATTGCTATACTCGTATACCTACCCAGTGGGGCCTATTCTTTTTAATGTTGGGGTTTGGTATTATCACTAATGCTTTTTTTGTAATTTTATCTACAATTGTTTCATTTTTTATTTCAAAATTCTTTTTCCAAAATAAGCATGACAAACTTTTGGTTGAAAAATACGGTGATGCTTACGTAGAATACAAAAAATTAGTTAGGTTTTAAATTATGATATACCTTTTTACAGGGGATGATACTAAAAAAAAGCTTCCGGCCTATGAAAAATTTATAAAATCCATCCCAGCAGGGACGGAGAAATTTTTCATAAACAGGAATGATCTCAATCCTACGCAGATAGAAAGTTTTTACTCTGGGAGAGGACTATTCTTTAATAAATGCGCAATTGTATTTTCGGATATTTTAGAACGAGAAGAAGGACGGGAATTTATTTTAAAGAGATTAAAATTTATGAGCGATTCGGACAACTCTTTTATTTTTTTAGAAAGAAAATTAAACAAGCCGGTGGTAGATGCTTTTAAAAAGCACAAGAGTGAGCTTAATATATTTGAGCTAGCTAAAGAAAAAAAAGAGAAATTTAACAACTTTTTACTGGCTGATGCTTTTGAACAAAAAGATAAGTTGAATCTTTGGATTTATTATCGACAGGCCGTAGATAAAGGGGTGGGCTTAGAGGAACTCGTCGGGGTACTTTTCTGGAAAGCGAAAGACATGTTCTTGAAACGCAGATTTGGTAAGTTTAAAGAAGAGCAAGTAAAGAGTTTTGCTGAAAAACTCCCATATCTTTTATCAGAAGCTCGAAAGGCTGGCCGTGATGCCGAAATAGTTTTTGAGCAGTTTTTACTAAGCGCTTTTTAATTATCTTGATTTTTAGCCTTATTTCCTATATATTTTGTATTCAAGCGCCCGTAGCTCAGTCGGTAGAGCAGCTCCCTTTTAAGGAGATGGTCGTAGGTTCGATTCCTACCGGGCGCACCAACACAAACCTCGTAAAGAATGTGTTAACATGTAAAGTATGCATAGGATTAATTTAACTTTAGTATTTTTTCTTATCTTTACTATCATAAGTTCTGCGTTGGCTTATAAAATTGTAATGAGTGCTTATGATACCTATGATATTAGCTATAGTGAAGTTCAAGTAACACATAAATGAGTATTTTTAAATTACATAATCCATTTCAGCCTGCTGGGGATCAACCAGCAGCCATTTTAAAACTAGTCCAAGGACTCAAAGATGGCATGCAGGCTCAGACATTGCTCGGTGCTACAGGCACGGGGAAGACTTTTACTATGGCTAATGTCATTGCAAAGCACAACAAACCCACTCTCGTGATAGCTCACAATAAAACTCTCGCGGCACAACTAGCTCAAGAATTTCGGGAATTTTTCCCCACAGCTGCTGTGCATTATTTTGTTTCTTATTATGACTATTATCAACCCGAAGCTTATATGCCGGCATCGGATACTTATATTGAAAAAGATGCCTCCATCAATAAAGAGATAGACCGGCTTCGCCATGCTACCACTCAAGCGCTACTTACTAGACCAGATGTAATAATCGTAGCCTCCGTTTCCTGTATTTATGGCTTGGGTTCTCCGGAAGAGTACGAAAAAGTAAATTTAAAACTCGAAATAGGCCAGAAAATGGATAGGCTTGCGCTGATGAAAAGACTTATAACCATCCATTTTGAACGCACTAATGCCGACCTTACTTCTGGGAAATTCCGCTCTATTGGTTCTAGGGTAGAATTTATGCCGGTGTCAGAAATTATTATGTATCAAATAGAATTTTCTGGCGGAGTAATTGCTAAAATTACTAAAATTGACCCAGTTTCATCACACATTCTTTCTGAAGAAAAAAATATCTTTATTTTCCCAGCAAAACATTTTATTACCGAAGACGTGAAGAAAAAAAGAGCTTTAGTGGAAATAAAAAAGGAACTAGAAACACAACTTAAGAAATTTAAAAAAGAAGGAAAGCTTTTAGAAGCTGAAAGAATTAAAAGAAGAACAAATTATGACCTAGCAATGATAAAAGAGATCGGATATTGTAATGGTATTGAAAATTATTCTCGACATCTCTCTGGCAAAGCCGAGGGAGAACCACCTGAAACTCTTTTGTCATACTTTCCTCATATAAAAAATCCGGAACATACTCGCCGTCATTCGCACTCTGTTCTGGAAGGGAAAGACTTATCTGGTCGCAGCAAAGATTCCTCTGAGTATGTTCAGGACTTCCTAACGATCATTGATGAATCGCATGTGACCTTACCACAACTGCAGGGGATGTATGCTGGTGATGCTTCGCGTAAAAATACCCTTGTAGAATATGGCTTTCGTCTGCCTTCAGCCAAAGATAACCGACCACTGAAATATGAAGAATTCAAGGAGCGCATAGGGCAAGTCGTATACACCAGTGCTACGCCAAGCGAAAGAGAACGTAGTCAAAGTGAACAAATTGTAGAACAGATTATTCGGCCGACAGGTTTAGTAGACCCAGAAACAATTGTTCGCCCAATCGGCGAAAAAAATAAATACAAAGGTCAGATATCAGATTTTATAGAGGAGACAGAAAAAACAATTAAAAAAGGATTTAGAGTTTTGGCGACCACGTTGACCAAAAAAATGGCAGAAGATCTTTCTACTTATTTGAAAGATAAGAAAATCAAAGCAGAATATTTACATAGTGATATCAAGACGATGGATAGAATAAAAATTCTCACTCAGTTTCGTAAAGGGGAGTTTGATGTTTTGGTTGGGGTAAATCTTTTACGGGAAGGGCTAGATTTGCCTGAAGTAGCCTTGATTGGAATTTTAGATGCTGATAAATCTGGATTCCTAAGATCTGAAACGTCGCTCATCCAAACCATTGGCCGAGCAGCCCGAAACAGTGAAGGGCGGGTTATTCTGTATGCTGACATCATGACGGATGCGATGGACTATGCGTTAAAGGAAACTAAACGGCGTCGAGACATCCAGATTGCTTATAATAAAAAGCATGGTATCACCGCGACGACAATAAATAAAAAAATTCACGATATTACTGAAGAGCTAGAGAGTGAGCATGGGAAAGTGGTAAACGCTGAACTCTTGCTAGACGTAGAGCTTTTCAAAAAAGCTTTTGCGAAAGACAAGAGCAATAAAGGGAAAAATGAATCTGATTCAATCAAAAATCTGGCGTTGAGTGATGAAGAAAGAAATAAAATAGTTTACGACAAGATAATAAAACTCAAAGAAAAAGAAATGAACAAAGCCGTGAAAGAACTCGACTTCGAAACTGCTGCAATCTTGCGGGATGAAATTGTAGTTTTAAAAACTAGATTGGATAAAAAAGAAAAATAAAGACTTTTTAGTTTTTTCTGCTATACTAGAAGCAGTTAAATATAGATAGACACCCCCTATGAACAAGGCCGGGTGTGATTGTGTTATATATAGCAAAAATTAGTGAAAACCAATGAAAAATCAGCAAAATATAGATAAAATAAGGGTTAAAGGGGCACGGACTCATAACCTCAAGAATATAGACATTGAGATGCCACGCAACAAGATGGTGGTTATTACTGGCGTGTCTGGGAGTGGCAAAAGCTCACTTGCCTTTGATACTATCTTCGCCGAGGGACAGCGTCGATATGTAGAATCTCTTTCTTCGTATGCTCGACAATTTTTAAATCAAATGCCTAAGCCAGATGTGGATGAGATCACGGGTCTTTCTCCAGCAATTTCCATTGACCAAAAATCTCGGTCCAACAATCCACGCTCCACGGTGGCGACCATCACTGAAATTTATGACTATCTACGGGTGATGTATGCACGCATTGGGCATCCACATTGTCCCAAGTGTGGAGAGGAAATTAAAAAACTTTCCAACGAAGAAATTTTGAATTTTGTCTTAGAAAAGATAAATACTTTGACTAAAAGTAAAAAGAATAATAAAAAAATTATGGGGGTGGAATATGATGATACAAAAATTAGTATTTTTTCTCCCATTGTTCGTGGACGCAAGGGGGAATATTACCAATTACTCTACGATTTACTTGGGAAAGGTTTTTCTGAAATCCGCTTAGATGGTGTTATGAAAAAACTTCGCGAACAAATAACTCTTTCAAAAAATAAAGCGCACAACATAGATATTTTAGTAGATAGTTTTGCGGTGCATGAGTTTAAAGATAATAGGGAATCAAGTCGCATGCGACTTTCTGAAGCTCTAGAGAGGGCACTATTAGAAGCTGATGGATTAGTTTCTATCAAAATAGGAGATGAAGAATTTATAATGTCTTCTAAGTTTGCCTGTAAAAATGACGGATTTTCTTTTCCAGAAGTCGAACCTCGTCTATTTTCTTTTAACTCTCCATATGGCGCCTGTCCAACCTGTAATGGTTTGGGTTCTAAATATTTTATGGGAGATGAACCATGTGAAGACTGCAAGGGTGCGCGATTGCGACCCGAAGCTTTAAATGTCTTCTTAACCGCAGATGTTTTGGGAGATAATGGTAAGGCTCATAAAAGTAAAGTAAATATTTTAAATCTCGCTTCTCTCTCAATAAAAGATGCCCATAATTTCTTTAAAAACTTAAAACTTTCGGAGCAAGAGAAGGAAATATCTGTGCCGGTGGTTCGAGAAATAGAAGCTCGACTTCAATTTATGCTAGATGTTGGTTTAGACTATTTACAATTGTCCCGTAAGGCTAATACACTCTCTGGTGGTGAGGCTCAACGCATACGTCTGGCTTCTCAGCTGGGCTCACGGCTAGTGGGAGCGTTGTATGTGCTAGACGAACCAACCATAGGTTTACACCAGCGAGACAATGATCGCTTGATCAAGACCTTGGAAAATTTAAGAGATTTAGGGAATACAATTTTAATTGTGGAGCATGATGAGGATACAATTTATGCCTCAGATTATATTGTGGACATCGGACCCAAGGCTGGAGTGCACGGAGGGGAAGTCATTGTCGCTGGATATCTTGAAGATTTATTAACTGCAAAGAAAAATACAAATAATTCTCGGACACTTTCATATTTACGTGGTGAGACAAAAATAGAAATTCCTAAAAAGCGCCGGGCTAGCAAAGGAGTGCTACGTATCGCTGGAGGCAAAGTTTTTAATATAAAAAATATGAATGTGGAGGTACCCTTGGGGGTGATGACATCGATTACTGGTGTTTCTGGTTCTGGTAAAAGTTCTTTTATGTATGAAATTCTTTACAAGAATCTTCAAGGACGATTAGAACGTAAATATCGCACCGCTAAAATTTTTAACTGCAGTAGTTTTAGTGGCACTGAATATCTTTCTCGGGCAATTTTAATTGACCAATCTCCAATTGGTAGAACCCCACGTTCCAATATCGCTACTTATACAGGAGCTTTTACCCATATCCGAGATCTCTTTGCGACGACTGAAGAAGCGCGACTTCGTGGCTGGAAAGCAAACCGTTTTTCATTCAATGTAAAAGGTGGACGTTGCGAAGCCTGCGAGGGTAATGGTGAGATAGCAGTTGAAATGCATTTCTTGCCGACAGTTTATGTGACCTGTGATGTATGTAACGGAAAACGTTTCGACAAGGAAACACTTACCGTAAAATACAAAAAGAAAAATATTTATGAAGTCCTACATATGACTGTAGAAAATGGATTAACTTTTTTCAAAGATATCCCAGCAGTTTCTGACAGATTGCAAACTTTGATGGATGTGGGTCTTGGTTATCTGGAGTTGGGACAGAGTGCTACGACTCTTTCAGGAGGAGAAGCACAACGGGTAAAAATTAGCAGTGAGCTTTATCGCCCACATACTGAAAAGACTATATATTTGCTTGATGAGCCTACTGTCGGACTGCACTATGATGATGTGCAAAAGCTCTTAGAGGTGCTAAATAAGCTTGTAAGTAAAGGGAATACTGTGGTTCTGATAGAGCATAATTTGGATATAGTTAAAAGTTCTGATTATATAATAGATATAGGTCCTGAAGGCGGAGTGTTGGGCGGAAACCTTGTAGCCAAAGGAACTCCAGAGGAGATTGCCAATAATGCCAAGAGTTATACCGGAAAATATTTAAAAAAAGTTCTCAAGAAATAATTTTATGAAAATTGAATCTTTCAAAAAAATAAAATTACCAAATAAACCCGGAGTATATTTTTTTCAAAAAGGTAAAACTATTTTATATATTGGTAAGGCAACTTCTCTTCGAGATAGGGTCAAAAGTTATTTTGGGAGAGATTTGATCAACACCCGAGGTCCGCTTTTAGTAGATATGATTTTTAAGGTAGATAAAATAAAGTGGCAGGAGACAGACAGTGTCTTGGAATCACTTATCTTAGAAGCTAGTTTCATAAAGAAACACCAACCTTACTACAACACTAAAGAAAAAGATGATAAAAGTTTTAACTATGTAATTATTACAAAAGAAAAACTACCCAAAGTTATTACCATTCGAGGCAAAGAATTAAAGATGCAGAAACATACTCGCCGTCATTCGCACTCTGTTCTGGAAGGGAAAGACTTATCTGGTCGTAGCAAAGATTCCTCTGAGTATGTTTCTGCATCTTTCGGTCCGTTTACGAGTGGTCCTCAATTACGTGAAGCATTGAAAATAATCCGCAAGATTTTTCCATTCCTAGACGATAAAAGTAAAAATTATATGGAATTTTATCGGCAGATAAATTTAGTACCAGATTTAAATGACCATAAATTATACTTGCAAAACATAAGGAACATAAAATTATTTTTTCAAGGCAAAAAGAAAGAAATTTTTAGAAATCTAAAAAAGGAAATGCATGCTTATGCCAAAGCCAGAGAATTTGAAAAGGCAAGCGAAATAAAAAGACAGCTTTTTGCTCTGCAACATATAAATGACATTGCTATGTTGAAACAAGAATCTACTTTTTCTCAGTCGCTCGGGGATGAGCTTCGCTCAACCACTCCTTCAAAAAAGCAAATTCTTGTTTCAGCCTCTATACGTATAGAGGCTTACGACATAGCTCATATGGGAGGTAAAAATATGGTTGGGGCTATGGTAGTGCTTGAAAATGGTGAGCCAGCAAAGAGTGAATATAAAAGGTTCAAAATTAGAACTCAAGACAATACAAATGATACTGGGGCACTAAAGGAAGTGCTGGAAAGGAGGCTGGCACATACAGAATGGGCCTACCCGAGCTTGATAGTTGTAGATGGTGGCACAGCGCAAATAAATGTAACTAAAAATGTTTTAAATAAGCTCAAGGTAAATATTCCTATAGTTTCAGTATTAAAAGACGAACGACACAAACCCAAAGATATTATGGGTGACAAAAAAAATGCTTTGAAGTACAAGCGAGAAATTTTATTAGCCAATAGTGAGGCGCATAGATTTGCCATTGCTTATCATAAAAATATGCGCAACAAAAACTTTTTGAAATAATGAAAATTAAACAGGAAAATATTTTAATATTAAATGATATTCGAAGTGTAGAAAATGTGGGCGCGATATTTCGTACCGCTGATGCAGCGGGGATAATTAAAATTTATTTAACAGGTTACACCCCAGCTCCGCTTGATCGTTTCGGACGAAAGCGAAAAGACCTAGCTAAGTCTGCGCTCGGGGCAGAGGAGTTTGTGGCTTGGGAGCAGAAGAAAAGTATTTTACCACTTTTGGAAAAACTAAAACGAGAAAATTATTTAATTATAGCTATTGAGCAAGATGAAAAATCTATTGATTACAAAAAGGTGAAATTAAAAAACAAAAACGTATTTATTGTCGGAGCAGAAGTCACGGGCATACCAAAAAATATTTTACAAAAGTGTGACGTTATTGCTGAGATTCCAATGCGAGGCAAAAAAGAATCATTGAACGTTTCAGTGGCACTTGGAGTGGCGCTGTTCGGTATGCTTAAGATTTAATATTTGCGGAAATTAAAATCCTACCGGACTCACCACGAAATTTTTTTGCTAAAAAATTTCTCTGTCCGTCGCCGTCGCTCCTACCAAGGGTTCGCTCGGCAGCATTTTAATTTCCACAACCTACTTTTGACAATGGGGGCAGAAGATTGTTGTTCGGCTTTGGATGATAGTTTTCTTCAGCGGTTTGCCACAATTAACACACAGCTTGCCGGCCTTGCCATAAACTTTATGTTCTCTCGCATAGTTGCCCCTAGTATCGTCTAGTAGTCTGTATGTAGCCACAGAGGAACCGCCGACTTTGATTGCTCGATGCATAATTCTCAATATAGCCTTACGCAGTTTAGTTACTTCAGAGATAGAAAGAGAATTAGCATTTCTGTCTGGACGGACACGTGCTTCAAATAAACTCTCATCAGCGTAAATATTCCCGAGACCAGTCACTATTTTTTGATCCATTAATACCGCTTTAATTTTTCCCTTCTTTTGTTTGAGTGCTTCCTTAAAATATTTGAGAGTAAATTTGGGTGAAAGTGGTTCCAAGCCTAGTAACCCGAAATGGTTTTCTAATTCAAACATTTTTGTATTCTTATAATATAGAAGATACCCAAACATTCGGGTGTCGTTATAATAGAGAGCTCCACGCTCAAGTTCAAATAGCACGTGAGTGTGTTTATTGGGGAGTTTTGTCTCTGATAGTTCTATGGGATGACCGCCACTGATAACCTTTGAATTAGTGAAGGACTTATAGACAAATTGTCCAGACATTTTAAGATGCGCCAAAATGATTTTTCCATGACTCAATTTAAAAATAAGATTTTTGGCCCGTCTATCAACTGCAATAAATCGTTCTCCAGTGACTCCTTTTATAAACTCTGCTTTTTTCTTTTCGGATGCTGTACGCTGAGTTCCTTTACCAGAAACAAGCTTTGGTTTACTAATTTTCACTATACGGATTTTTTGACCGAGAATTACTCGGACGAGTCCTTGTCTTAGGTTTTCTACTTCAGGTAATTCAGGCATAGCAACTCTACTTACCCCCCAATATCTTTAAAGCTTCGCGAATTTTTGAATTAGTATCTGCGTCACTAGTAACTTTCTTTAAAGCTTCGCGCGCTTCATTTTGTGAGTAACCCAAAGATTTTAGTGCCTCCAATGCATCCAATTCACCCTGCAGGGAAAGGCTAGATTTTTCGCCAGTTTCATTCTTGATTCTGTCTCGCAGTTCAATCACGATTTTTTCTGCAGTTTTCTTACCAATACCAGAAATTTTGGTGAGGTATGAAGTGTCACCAGTGCTGATAGCGCGCTTGAGGGTTTCAATTGTGGTAATGCCCAAAATGGAGAGTGCTCCACGAGGTCCGATGCCAGAAACATTTATCAACATCTCAAAAAATTCTAGTTCTGGATAGTCAGGGAATCCATATAAATCAAAAGAGTCTTCACGTACATGGGTATGGATGAATAGAAAAATTTCATCGCCTATTTTTTTAGTTTTAGACAGCGTGTCGGGAGATATGCTGATTTTATATCCAACCCCAGCGGTTTCCACTATCAAAAACTTCTCGTTTTTTAAAATTATTTTACCCTTTATGCTTCCGATCATATGTTTATCATAGCATATTCACTCTATATTTCACGAAAGGCCGAGTTTGTGTTTTTTGAGGTTTTTTGCTATATTAAATCTATGCCAATTACAAAATCAGCTAAAAAAGCAGTTCGGGGATCTCTTCGCAAGAAGGCCTTAAACGATCAACGCAAGCGTGCGATGAAGGAGATAATCAAGAAAATTGATAAACTTTCTAAAACAAATAAAGCCGAAGCGCTCAAATTATTGAGCTCCGCCTTCGCAGCCATAGATAAGGCCGCAGGAAAGGGTGTTATAAAAAAGAACAACGCCGCTCGTAAAAAATCTCGCTTATCAAGAATAACTAAATAAAAAAAAGATGAATCATCTTTTGGAATTTTATGGAACTGAATGCCCACACTGCGTGCGTATGCATGAGCTGGTAGAGCGTTTGGATAAAGAAGAGGGAATAAAAGTTGAAAGTTTGGAAGTTTGGCACAACAAAGAAAACGAAAAGAAACTTTTAGAACTCGACAAAGATATGTGTGGTGGCGTACCATTTTTCTATAACACAAAGACAGAGAAATTTATTTGCGGAGAGGCTGATTACGATATTTTAAAAAAATGGGCAAAAGGAGAAGAATTTACTCAATCAGAACAGTAGGATTTTAAATGAAAAAAATTATCTTGGTATTAAAAATTATCATAGTCGTTTTTGCCTTGATAGGTCTTTTTTTTACGATAGTTTTTATTGGGATGCAGTTTGGATTATTAAATGTTCGTGGAAGTATTACAGAGCGTAATAAATTTTTTACTGGAAATATTCTAAATAATACCTTGCTTGCAAGACCTTTCAGCACATCCAATAGGCCGGTTTATAATTGGGAACAAACACCAGAGTGGAATGTACTTTCTACAGCTTTTACCAAGGACGCTCCAACAATTAATAAAGTTGCCTCGGAGACAGATGTTCCAGCTCGATTGATAGTGAGTGTCGTCGTACCCGAACAAATTCGATTCTTTACTTCAAACAGAGAATCATATAAAAAATATTTTGAACCATTAAAAATTTTAGGTACTTTGTCTCAGTTTTCCCTAGGTGTCAGTGGCATAAAACCAGAAACTGCAAAACAAATTGAGAAAAATAATATTGATCCAACGTCCTCATTTTATCCTGGTGATAAATATAAAAATTTATTAAATTATCCTCAAGGAGCATTACATGATGTTGAGCTATACAATAGACTTACGGATCCACATGATCACTATTATCAATATTTATATACCGCTCTATTTATAAAGCAGGTCATGCATCAATGGCAGAGCTCTGGATTTGATTTAAACAATAACCCAGAAATTATGGCTACTATTTTTAATATCGGATTTGATCATTCGGTGCCAAGTAATCAGCCAATTGTCGGTGGGGCACCAATTGAAATAGGCGGTGAAACTTTAAGTTATGGTGGGCTAAGTGGAGAATTTTACCGTTCCGGAGAACTGCTGGATCAATTTCCAAATTAAAAAATAAGAAAATAAAAAAGCCCCAAAGTGGGGCTTTTTTATTTGAAAGAATATTACGCGCGTTGTACGTTTGTAGCATTCAATCCTTTTGGTGATTCTTCTGTTTCAAAAGAAACAGTATCACCTTCTTTTAACTCGTCAAAAGTTACGCCAACAAGAGAATTGCTGTGGAAGAATAAATCCTTCTCTAGTCCTTCTGCTGTTATGAAGCCGAAACCTTTATCAGTGAGTCTTTTTATAGTACCAGTCATTGATGTTTTAGTTTAAATTGTTAAATACAAATTGGTTGTTCTTAAGAAATCGACGCTACTTGGCTCTTCTTCTACCTACTTTGTCTGTAAAGAATATCACAAAACAATACATTCTGTCAAGTGAGCTTTCTATTTTAGCTTGAATAAGCTAATCTACAGGGATGTCCAAAGAACCAAAAGAAACGAAAAAAACCCAAGAAGCCATAGTCAGATTCGATAAGGTCTCATTTGAGTGGGGGGTCAATAAGCCTATTCTAGACGAAGTATCGTTTACTCTACGACGTGGAGTTAAGTTTGCTCTGATGGGGCAAAATGGGGCCGGGAAGAGCACTATCTTTGGATTGATAGCTCGCACGAATACTCCAGAATCAGGGGTAATTAATGTTATAAACGGAGTAAGCATTGCTCTGTCTAGGCAAGTTATACCGAAAATAGAATTGGAACTGACTGTACGAGAATTTTTTGAAAAAAGTTTACTAAATGTTTCCTCCAAAAAGGTTTACGATATTGATCCTAAAATAGATGAAATTTTAGAAGTAGTAAATTTAAAAGGTCACGAAAAAGTACATGACAGAATAATCAAAACTTTTTCAGGAGGACAGCAGGCGAGGCTCCTTTTAGCTTCGGCTCTTATCCAAAACCCAGACCTACTTCTCTTAGATGAGCCGACAAATAACCTAGACAAAGCTGGGATTGCACACCTGACAAGATATTTAATTAATTATAAAAAAACTGTTTTAGTTATTTCGCACGATGCTGAATTTTTAAATGCCTTTACTGAAGGGGTGCTGTATTTAGATATATATACAAAAAAAATAGAACAATATGTGGGAAACTACTTTAACGTAGTTAAAGACATCACCGCGAGGGTGGAGAAAGAAAATATGAAGAATGCCCAATTGCAAAAAGAAATTCAGGCAAAAAAAGATCAAGCCAATGTGTTTGCTTACAAAGGCGGAAGACTAAGATTGGTAGCTAAGCGAATGCGTGAAAAAGCAGAAGAGCTGGAAGAAGAAATTGTGGATGTGCGAAAAGAAGATAAAGCCATCAGACCGTTTATAATTCCTTCACAGCCAGATTTAGTGGGTGAAATTTTAAAAATAACTTCATTTACTACCATGAAAAATGGGAAAATAGTAAAACATAAAGTGAATGTGAGTTTAAATAAAAATATCCACTTACTACTCCAAGGTCCAAATGGTATTGGTAAAACTACTTTATTGGAAAGACTGGCGAGTGGTCATGCTGAAGGAGAAAAGGTGAAAGATGGAATTCGGATTGGTTACTATCGGCAAGATTTTTCCACGCTCAATTTTGAAGACACGGTTTATCAATCACTTGGTAGTGCCATGCAGGAAGGAGGAGATATATTAAACGAAGAACATATGCGTTCTGTGGCGGCAGGATTTTTGATTACTGGAGAATTTATTCGCACAAAAATAGGTAGCTTATCAGAAGGCCAAAAAGGTTTGGTAGCTTTTGCCAGACTTGTGCTTCAAAAACCCGGACTTCTTATCTTGGATGAGCCGACCAATCATATCAACTTCAGACACCTTCCTGTTATCGCAGAGGCCTTAGACAAATATAAAGGGGCCATGATCATCGTTTCTCACGTACCTGACTTTATAAAACAAATTAGGATTGATGAAGTACTTGATCTAGAAAAATAGATAGTTCCTTGCCGGTAATTTCATGTAGAGATTTTGGTTTTAAATTACCCAATTTTATATTCATAATTCTTTCGCGTTTTAAGTCGGCAACCTCTTGAAACAGAGCCGAGCACATTCTCCGAATTTGATGTTTCTTTCCTTCAGTTAAAATTACCCTAAAAGTAAAATCATTTACGATTGTTACCTTGCAAGGTTTTGTTTTATAACCTTCAATATTTACCCCTTTTTCCATTTTGTCTTTAAAACTTCCGCGCAATTTTTCTTTTGTTTTTACCACATATTCTTTTTCGTGAAAGTATTTTGGTGAAAGTAGCTGGTCAGTAATACGTCCATCGTTGGTAAGTATCAAAAGTCCGTGGCTAGCCTTATCGAGGCGCCCAAGGGGGAATAGCCCAGCTTTTGGTGAATCGGTCTCTACTCCTATCGGTTTATTATAAGCATAGTATTTATACTCTTTTGCTTTAGCTCCTTTTATTTCTACTTTATCTGTCTCGCTAACCTGACTACCAAGTACGGCCCTCTTGCCATTAATGAAAACTTTTTGTTCTCTGATTAACTCATCAGCGCCTCTCCTAGTAGAGATTTTTTTTAGTGCCAGATATTTATTTATACGCATTGGATAATTCTCCATAAAACAAATAATAGCACATTTCTGTGCTATTATTTTTGTGGGTTAATATTAATTTTATTGTGTCACAGTGGTAGTTTTTCTACCAGAAGGTTGCTCCAAAGTCGTGGTAGTTTTTCTCTGGAATGATTGACCAAAGAGGTATTTAGCCAAAAGGATCAATACTAAGATTAGAATCAAGAGTAGAAGCCAACCAAAGATACTGTTTGGTAGGAAGCCAGCTCCGAAGACATTTGCTCCAAGAGATACACCAGATACAGTTCCACAAACATTTGCTGAGACATTTGCGCTGACTGATTGTGGCGCACCAGAAGGATCAACATAACTCAAGGTAGCAGGGAAGTTCAAAGGTGCACCAGCGGATATATTTTCTCTTACATGCACTCTGGCTGTCACTGTACCTTGTCCGTTTGCTCGCAAGGTTCCCAAGTTAAAGATTAAAGTTTGCCCAGAAATAGTTGCGTTGCTTGGATTTGAGGATAGGTAAGTAACTTCTGCTGGAAGATCTACTCGCAGCACTAGGCCAGTAATAGATGCATTGCCGATGTTTTGATAAGTTATGCTGTAATTAATATCATCTCCAGGACATGGATTAGTATTGTCGAGCGTAGGGACGATTGGTCGATTACGGTCTACGGTAGAAGTGACCAAGACCAAAGAGGTAGGTGTTCTATTAGTGGTAACTCCTAATACTTGTCCATTTACATTTACCGTCACAAAATCACTTGCTGATCCCATACCATTAGTACAAGTTATTGAATAAGTTCTAGTGCCAGTCAAACTTCCAGTGTAGAAAGCACCTGGACCGATAGACTTTATTCCTGCCCAACCGACAGATCCACCAGAGGCATTACAAGAAGTTGCATTAGTGGTGCTCCAGCGGATTGTCGTAGCTCCGTTGAAGGCTAGGTTAGTTTGATCTGCAGTTATAGTTACTGTTGGTTGATAAGTTACTGGAAAAATGTTTCCACCAGTTACATAAACTGTAGTTGAACCAACTGCATTTCCAGTACCGTTACTACAATTTATATTGAAGGTCGTTGTGTTAGTTAGTGGTCCAGTGTAGAAACTTCCAGACAAATTTTGAGTGCCATACCAGCCGTTGGTGCCACCACTCGCGGTACAGTAAGTCGCATTAGTCGAATACCAAGTTATGGTGCTTGTACCATTGTAGTTTACATTTGATGGGCTAGCGTAGATACTAACAACTGGATACTGTTGATTATTATAATTATTTACATAAACCGTAGTTGAAGCCACTGCACTTCCAGTACCGTTACTACAATTTATATTGAAGGTCGTTGTGTTAGTTAGTGGTCCAGTGTAGAAACTTCCAGACAAGTTTTGAGTGCCATACCAACCGTTGGTAGTACCACCACCTCCACTTGCTGTACAGTAACTTGCATTGGTTGAATACCAAGTTATGGTACTTGTGCCGTTGTAGTTTACATTTGATGGGCTAGCATAAATACTGACGGTCGGAACATTTTGGTTGTTATTTACATAAACCGTTGCAGTCGCGCTAGCTGATTGACCAGTACTATTTGTACAAGTAGTCGTGTAAGTCGTAGTTCCGGTCGGAGTAACTATACCCGATCCAGAGGTTGCAGTGCTTCCAGTCCAAAAAGCGGAGCAAGAAGTTGCATTAGTTGAATACCAAGTAAGAGTACTTGAATTACCAGAGTTAATAGTTGAAGGATTTGCATTTAGAGTTACAGTTGGAGTCGAGATTTGGTTACAAGAAGGAGTCGTAAAAGTTCTAGTTTCGCCAGTATAATTACCATTCCTATTTGAGGCCATCGCTCGGAACGAATAAACAGTATTTTCCGTAAGACCACTTATGTATTGAGAGTAGCTTCCACTTACTGTAAAGCTTTGCTGAGGAGTAGTGTTATCAAGGGAACCACCTTGACCCCATTCAAACCATGCCAAAGTTGCCACACCGCCGGTATTAACATTTCCATCTAAAGTGGCGCTATTGCATGTCATTGCAAAAGCAGTCTTTGCTGGCATTAAGGGTACAGCCAAAATACCCATAAATACGACCATACTTAGTAAAAGCAAACCTTTATTCAATTGTGTTTTTAAATTGTTCATAATGTTTTTCTATAACATATGCTCACTTGTGTCAAGTAGAGCAACTAATAATATAATAATGAAATAAGGGGAGAGCGAAAACAAACGGATCTCACTCTCTAAAGACATGACGTAGAAATAATATTCTTATTTCATGGCTTTAGAGAGTGGAGGAGGGGAGGTCCTAAAAACTCTCTCCCTCCTCCCGATGAATATCAGGAGAAGATTTTAATGCGCACCGATGGTTGTTACACCACCACCGCCGATCCTTCCGGCTCGACAGAAGCCTCGGAAACCTACTGCGCATAGAACACCTATGGTTCCACCTACTGCAGTGGCTGAAACCACTACCGTTTTGGTCGTGGACCAACCACCAGTTTTGATTTCCCGCCTAGTGCAGGAGTCATATTGGCGTGGACGACCTTTGGAGTCGGTCATCACCAGTACTGTGCAACGGTTCTCGAGGGTTGTCACCCTATTTTCGAGTACCCCTATGTCTTCCTCAGTCTTATCCACTCGACTTCCCAGCTCTTTTATTTGAGCTAACAAGTCCATGATCTTCTGATGGTCTTCCGGGTAGCGCTCGCTAGCCGGCTTGTTTCTGATCGCATTGATCTGCGCTTGCAGATCGGCGATTTCCTTGCTACAGCAAGCTACTGTTGTAGTAGTGGTGCTATAGTATTTTTTTACAACTGTCACTGGCCGTACCGATCTTTTTGCCACATGCCTTTTTGCAGGTGGCTTGGGGATTGGTGCTACGCACACATTCGGCGCCACGCACGGTTTATCGTCCTGTGCGTAAACTGACGCACTCAGGGCCACCATGGCCAATAAAACAACGATAACGAAACCGAAAAATTTCTTGTTCATTTTAATCTCCTGATATTTGATTTTGAAGAACTTTTTGTAGGGAGAACCCCTACTTGGAGCCCTTCCTTTTACTCTAGGATTGTATCATAGTCTACTGTAAATGTCAAGATAGGTTAAATTGCCATTAATTTTGGTAAATCTGGTAATATGCTTTTAAATTTTCGTATTTTGAATAGTTTTTGTTAAAAAAATCCAAATCATATAATTTAATTTGGATTTTTAGTGAAAAACTGTTAGTCTAAAAATATCCTCTCGTCGTTCAATGGATAGGACGTAACTTTGCGGAAGTTATGATGTAGGTTCGATTCCTACCGAGAGGACAATTAAAAAATAAAAGTTAGAACCCTAGGGCTTCCATAATTTTCTCTGAAAAAGTTTCTCTCATTTCTTCTTCGATTACATTTTTTTCAAGTAAGAAAGAACGAATATGTGGCGCCATATCGTTTTCTATCGGCGCTAAAATAATTGGCATAAAAAATCTTTCAGATTTTATGAAAAGAAGTGGTTTTAAGTTTTCACCGGGCTTTTCAGAAAAATTCTCTCTCTGGACCCAGAAAGATTTTATATTTTCATAAGGATAGAGACTAGTCTCAACACCAAACCCCCTGTCATTTAGTTCATAAGCCACCATTGTTGGTTTTTTTGTTGCTAAAAATCCAAGTAACACTCCACTCAAGATAATGAGTGCGGCAAAAAAATAATTGTTGTAAATAATGGCTGCGAGAGATGCGGTGACAACGATGATTCCGAGCGCCCAGAACCAATCATTGCTTCGCTCTTTATCTTCATACTCCAAGGCAGACCATTGTAGATTTTCTCCTCTATTCATAGGTTAATTTTAGCACTAAATAGTGTATTTTGGCAAAGTAATGTAAGATTATTATGTTATGCACAGACCCTTAACTATTGTCGTTTTTGGAACCACCGGAGATTTATATCAAAATAAGCTTGCTACGGCTTTATTTGATTTATTTTCTTCCGGATTTTTACCTGCAAAGTTTACAATTTTGGGTTTTGCCAGGAAGCCATTAGCAGATTTAGAATTTCGTAAATTTAGTGAAGCCGCTATAAAAAAAAGAGGCAAAAAAATTAATAAAACAAAACTTGTTGCTTTTTTAAAACATTTGGAATACATACAAGGAGATTTAAATTCTATTGAAAGTTTTAAAAACTTGAGACTTAAACTTGCTAGTAATGATAAGAAAAATGGTGCTTGCTCCAATAAACTTTTTTACTTAGCTGTACCACCGACTTTTTATCGATCTATATTTCAAAGTATTTCCAAAACAGGGCTTAGCGTTCCGTGTGCCACCAAAGAAGGGGACAAGAAATGCACTTGGACCCGAATCTTGGTGGAAAAACCCTTTGGGCAAGATATAAAAGAAGCAGAAAATTTAGACAAAATGCTAGGTAAACTTTTTGACGAATCACAAATATTTCGCATAGATCACTATCTTGCCAAGGAAGCCGTACAGAACATTTTAAACTTTCGTTTTAATAATGGAATTTTTGAACCCCTTTGGAATAATAAAAAAATTGAAAAAGTGCGCATCGTTTTTCATGAAAATAATAACGTTTCTAACAGAGGTGCTTTTTACGATGATTTGGGAGCCTTGCGTGATGTGGGACAAAATCACATGTTGCAATTATTAGCACTTATTGCAATGGATAATCCAGCACAAATGAATAAAAAAGAAATTCATGCGGCTCGGCAAATGATTTTAGAGAATACTAAATTTAGAAATGTTTTGGTGCGAGGACAATACGAAGGATATTTAAACGAAAAAGATGTCAAAGGTGATTCAAATACTGAAACCTTTTTTCGCTTGAATGTTTCCATAAATATTCCGCGTTGGAAAGGTGTGTGTTTTGAGCTGGAATCCGGAAAAGCTTTGGCTAATGGAGAAGTCTTTATTGAGGTTTATTTTAAAAACATAAATGCACATCTTACTTTTTCCATTTCTTCCAACGAAGGAGTTACTTATGATGCTTATGAAAAAGTATTATATGATGCTATTTTGGGAGATCAAACTTTATTTGTAAGTACAAAAGAGATTATGTCTGAATGGGTTTTAATAACTGATATAATAAAAAAATGGCAAAAGATACCATTAGTAATTTATAAAAAAGGCTCCAAAGGAGAAGATATATGAAAAAACAAATTGGCTACATCGGGCTTGGGAAGATGGGTAAAAATATGGTTTTTCGATTGTTGCAAAATGGCTGGAATGTAATTGCTTACAACCGAGATACAGAGAAAGAAAAGGAAGTTATCGCTCAAGGAGCTCTTGGTACCACAAGCATAAAAGAATTAATTTCAAAACTCTCAACACCACGGGTGGTGTGGTTGATGGTGGCACATCAAGCAGTGGATGAAGTTATAAATGAATTGGTGCCACTACTTGATAAAGGTGATCTCATTATTGATGGTGGAAATTCTCCATACCAAGAAACGATGCGTCGAGCCAAAGAATTTTCCGACAAAGGAATTAACTTTTTAGACATTGGAGTTTCTGGTGGTCCAGGTGGAGCGCTAAATGGAGCTTGCATGATGGCTGGTGGGGAAAAGGAGATATATAACAAATTGGAAGCTACGGGATTTTTTAAAGATACTTGTTTGCCAAATGGTTTTGGATATATGGGCCCTTCAGGTGCGGGGCATTTTGTGAAAATGGTTCACAATGGTATTGAATATGGAATGATGCAATCCATCGCCGAAGGATTTGATTTGCTTAGACACTCTAGTGAATTTGATTTAGATTTAAATAAGGTAACTGAAGTATATTCTCATGGCAGTGTCATTACCTCTAGCTTGGTTTCTTGGATGCAGGATGGGTATAAAAAATATGGGAAAGATTTGAATGAAATTTCAGGTAAAGCCTCGGCTTCTGGTGAGGGTAAATGGACATTAGAAGCGGGCAAGAGGGAAAACATATCTATGCCCGCTATCCAAACATCACTTGATGTCAGAAGTGCATCTCAACAAAAACCAACTTACCAAGGCAAAGTAGTTTCAACTATGCGCGGAGAATTTGGACAACACCCAGTAAAGAGAGCCGAAGACGAACCAGAAATTTTGTAATTATAAAATATGAAAATTATAGACATATCTTTACCACTAAATAACCAGACCCCTATTTATCCAGAGAACGTTCCTCTCTCTGTTAGTATGCACCATGCGATGCCGAAATATTCTACTCAGCTCTCGGCAATTACTTTTGGGTCACATACTGGGACACACATAGATGCTCCAGCGCATTGCCTGGTGGGTGGGCTTACTCTTGATCAAATTCCACTCGAGACTTTAATCGGGCCATGCCGAGTGTTGGACTTTTCCCAAAATCAAAGTGAGTGCGTGACGCAAGAAATGCTCCAAAGTAAAAATGTAAAAAAAGGAGAGCGGGTACTTTTGAAAACAAAAAACTCTATTCGAGGTTTTAAAGAATTTTATAAAGATTTTGTATATTTGGATGGAGACGGGGCAGATTATCTGGCGGGCTTGGGTGTTTTACTGGTTGGGATTGATTCTTTGTCTATAAAAAAAAGTGGTGGACCAGACAGTCGCCCACACACAGCGCTACTTTCCAAAAATATTCCCATAATTGAAGGGTTGAATATGTCTACGGTGATTGAAGGAGAATACAAACTCATTTGCTTGCCACTAAATTTCACTGGCATCGAAGGCGCTCCAGCTCGGGCGGTGCTTATAGAAAGGTAAATAGGTATATAATGGATAAATATGAAAGGCGGGAAATTTAAACCTTCACATTTATTTTTAGGTATTGCAGGATTACTAATCATTGAGGCTTTTTTGTTGTGGTTTTTGCCTGTGGTGGCTGCGAATGAAACTTTTATTCTGATATTTGCAATATTGGGCGCAGGAATGAATATATATGTTTCCGTTGAAGCGATCAAAGAAGTTCAGGGCCACATGCGGATACTCGCATTTCTATCATTGGTTGTTTTGGAATTTATTGCTTTTTTTGCTTTTGAATATTATTTTCTACTTTTGGTGCAACCAGCAAGCTTCCCGACACTTACCGATGATATAATAAGCTTGCTCTTACATAGCTCAATGGTGTTTGTCTTTAATCCACTTTATCTGCCAGCCACTTTGGCTGGGCGGACTCTCTTACTCATCAATACACTCAGTGCTCTAGGCCTAGTTCTTTTTATATTGCAAAACATATGGCAGCTTCGTCCAAAATTATCAGAGCCTACGTAAGTAGACTTAAGAGTTAGCTCTGTCACTGCAACTTTTAGGCCTTCACAAACGTATATGTTAGTACACGGACTTTGTCGTAGTCTGTAAGTTTATTAGTAGAAAAATAATATAAAAAATATGAAGGAAAAGAAATATGTTTATGTAGCAATGGCTTTATTAGCAGTCACAACTTTGATAGGCTCTCTGCCTGTCTTAGCAGACAATAATGATAATACCCAAACAAATAATCCGCCTAGTACTTTTGGAGTGAGGGGGATGATGGAGGGAAGAGGAGATGGAAGAGAAATGATGAAACCAGCTGTGTACGGTACAGTTTCAGCGATAAGTGTTAACACCATAACCGTAAATAGTATCCGAGGTTTTGGTACAAATGCAGTTACTACAACTTATACAGTAGACGCAACCAATGCAAAAATCTTCAAAGACAAAGTTGCCGGTACTATCTCCAGCATTGTCGTAGGTGATACTATTGTCGCTCAAGGTACTTTAACTGGAACAAATCTTGTTGCGACAATAATTCGTGACGGTAAATTAAATATGGGTACAATACGTGGTGGTCGTATGGGTGAAAAAAATGGGTCTAAGGGCACCAACACTCCACTCATCACAGGAAACGGACAACCGATTGTGGCTGGTACAGTGACTGCAATTTCTGGATCAAGTATAACGATTACAAATAAAAGTAACGTTACCTATACGATTGATGCAACCAATGCAAAGATCACTAGAGGTCCAAATGTTATTGCAGTTTCAGGTGTCGCGGTAGGTGATATGGTAATTGCTCAAGGAACAATCAATGGCAACGCTGTTGTTGCGACTAGTGTAATCGATCAAACTAAAATAGCCAATACTAACTCAGGTGATTCAGGTGAACAATCTGATAAAGGAAAAGGTGGATTTTTTGGAGGCATCGGTTCATTCTTTGCACATCTATTCGGATTCTAAATTAATATAACAGAGAACAAAAAAACCTCCACGCGGAGGTTTTTTTGTTTGGTGGACAGTTCGGTACGCTGTTAAACTATTTTATTGATAAATAAGGCTAAAATTAAGATTGTCGGGTTAAATAATACAAGACTTCACAACTTTAGCAATATTTTCATTCCAATCATGACCAGCATCTACTTCAAGGACTTTAAAACCTTTATTTTTCAATATTTCTACTGATTTTTTATCACAAAAGTAATTGTCATTTTTACCCCTAATGATTGTAATATTTTCTTTCGGTATTTTTATTATAGTATCCAAAACATCAATATTTAAAATTTCCAAAACCCTTTTAATTCCAAATAACCAACTTCTAATTGGAGTTACTTTTCTCCAAGATATGCCTTCCGTGAAAAAGAATTTAAACCATCTTATTAAAACAAACAAAAAATTTTCCTTTTTAATCAAAGGATTAACCAAAATAAATTTTCCGTTTTTTATTGAATTATAATGAGATAAAATAAAATTTACCCCTCCACTATGGCCAATATAATAATCCGCAACGGGCAATTCATCCGGAAAAGATTTTAACCAAATATCTAGACCATCGTAACCTCCATAATTTTTTACATATTGAAACGCACCCGGAAAAATAAGAGCTTTCTTCATAAATTTATTTTATCATAAAAACCATCTGCGGAGGCGGTGAGATTCGAACTCACGGTGCCTTGCGGCACTCCTGTTTTCAAGACAGGTGCACTAAGCCTCTATGCGACGCCTCCATTTATTTATTTCTTTTTAAACCTAAGCACTTGCTTGAAAAATCTCCAAGCTCCCTTGAAATCATGTTTTACTTCCACCCAAGGTTTTTTTACAATCTTGAAAATATAAAAGATTTCTAAAATCCCCACAGTGTTTACTAAAAGTAGTACCACAAACCATACCTTTTCCTTGCGTTCGCAGGCCAGCCACACCGCGTAAACTTTCCATGGAATAGCCCAAAGAGCCAATATTACTAATATTATATTTAATGTATTCATAAAAAAATCATATCAGAAAAATGCTTTTTATGCTAGTATGTGACTATGAGAATTCTAGGTATCGATTATGGAACTAAAAGGATCGGTTTGGCGCTAACAGATGAAAATAACAGGCTAGCTTTTCCGAAAGAAATCTTGGTTAATGACTCCAATACTTTCAAAAAACTAGAGCAGATTATAAAAGAGGAACAAATTTCAGAAATTGTGGTCGGCGAATCAGTGGATTTTTCCGGTAAATTAAACGCCTTGTCAGCTAGAATTGAAGTTTTTATCTTAGAACTCGAGGAGAAATTTAGGTTACCAATTCATAAACAAAAAGAATTTTTAACTTCAGTAGAAGCCAGAAAGTCTGGGGTTAATAAGAAAAGCTTGAGCCCATCACAAGCCCACAGTAAAATAAAGCAAATAAAAAGTGGTCGGATAGATGCACAGGCAGCTGCGCTCATCCTACAACGATATTTGGATAAAAAGAACTTAAGTAGTAATTAAGCAAGGTAAAACGATAGCAAGAAATAGGATAGTATCGTATAATATAACCATGTTTAAGAATTCATTTGATAAACTTTTTCTTAGATTTTTTCCTGTACCGAAGTTTTTTGTAGCACCTTCCTTTGGCTTAGATATTTCCGATGAGTCCTTAAAATTTACTGAGCTGACTATATCAAAAAATGGTATTAAACTAGGAAGATATGGAGAGCGTAAAATACCATTAGGAATAATTGAGTCTGGTAAAATAAAAGATCCAAAACGAATGGTAGAAGTTCTATCAGCGCTTAGAAAAGAAGAAGGCTTAAGGTCTGTACGTGTTTCTTTACCTGAAGAGCAAGTATATCTTTTTAGACTTAGCCTAGACAAAGCTGGTTTAGACAATGTTCGCGAGGCCATCGAGCTCTCTCTAGAGGAGCATATTCCAATATCAGCTGAAGATGCTATCTTTGACTATGAATTCTTAAGTGAGGATGAACAAAAAATAGAACTTCAAATCGCAGCTATTCCCAAAAATATAATTGAAAATTACCTATTAGTTTTTAGAGATTCTGCAATAACAGTTCAGTCTTTTGAGCTGGAAGCACAAGCCATTTCTCGGGCAGTTGTTAAAAAAGGGGATATGAATACTTACATGATTGTAGACTTTGGACAAACTCGCACTGGTATCTTTATCGTATCAAAAGGAGTGGTGACATTTACTTCCACGTTGGATGTCGGAGGAGTGACACTAAATAATATGATTGCAAAAAATTTCAAAATAAGTCCCGAAGAAGCAAAGCAAATGAAACAGCAGTATGGTTTACAGCGAAATATCGCCAACAAAGAAATATTCGCTGTACTTTTAAATAGTGTCTCAGTTTTGCGCGATGAAATAGTTAAACACTTCTTGTATTGGAATACGCACAAAGATGAAGCGGGTAACAATAATCCGCCTATTAAAAAAATTATTCTTTGTGGTGGTGATGCAAACTTGATCGGGTTGGCTGATTACTTGTCCGTGAGTATGAAAAGTCCAGTGGAAATGGCCAATGTTTGGATTAATATAGTGAATACAGAAGAGTACACACCCAAAATAAGCTTTAGACAAGCTCTTTATTTTGCCACAGCTCTAGGACTGGCCTTGGGAGATTTTGAGGAGAAATAATTTAAATTCATATGATTAATTTAATTCCAAATCAAGAAAAGAAAAAAATGATCAAGGGTTTTTATTATCGACTCACAATTTTATCTTTATTGATGCTCTCTGTTTCTATTTTTATTGCCATTCTTTCACTTATGCCGGCGTATTTTTTTTCTAGTTCCAGAAACAACATTGCTAACCAAAAATTAGAAATACAAAAAAAAGAATTATTACCCTTGGTGGACCAACAAACTTCAGTAATCATAAACGACATAAATAAGAAGCTCACTTTGGTTGAAAAAGCCGAGAAGAATAAATATTCTGTTTCTGAAAGAGTGATAAATGCTATTTTCCTGAAAAAAATTTCTAGTATCAAAATCACCCAAATTACTTATCAAAACAATTTGCTTGATGGGAAGAAAATAAATATTAGTGGCACCGCACCATCCAGAGAAGTTTTACTCTTATTTCGCCAGGCGCTAGAAGAAGATCCTTCTTTCAAGAGTGTTAACTTACCAATTTCAAATTTTGTCAAAGGTTCTGATATCCAATTTTACTTAAGTTTAATTCCTGTATAATATGAAAAATAATTTTAAAATAATACAGTTACTGCTCTCTATGATACTTTTTTTGTTCGCATCTTTTGCTCTTTTTCTTTTATATAGAGAAATAAATTTAAATAATCAAAAAGCAACTATGTCTACTACAGAATTAGAAAATGAAACCAGTAGACGCAACGAAGTAAAGCTACTCAATGATTCAATTGAGGTAATTAAAGAAGATAAATCTTTACTGGAGACGCATTTTGCACAGAGTTCTGATGTGGTGCCCTTCTTAGATACGATAGAAGCGCTCGGCCCGATGGTGGGAGTTAAGGCCCAAACTACTTCGGTTGATATTTTAAAAGACAATACTGGACTGGTGGTTAAAATAAGTGCCTCAGGTGATTTTAAAAATATTTATAAATTTCTGACTCTCTTAGAAAATTCACCATATGAGCTTGAAATTACTTCAATGGATTTACAAAAAGAAGCAAGTACTATTGTACCCGTAGACCCTACAGCACCTCAGGACTCAAAACCAGTAATAGCTTTACCCCAAGAGTCAAAATGGCAGGCTGTATTTGGAATAAAACTTTTAAGCTTCGTTCAATAAAATCAAATGAAAATCAATTTTTTAAAACCTAAAAAGAATTTCAAGAAAAAAAATTTAGAGCTTAATTCAAATTTTTATTGGAAAATTATTATGTTTTCAGTATTCATTTTAACCGCCGTTTCTTTTGTTTTTGGGTATTATATGTTTGTGCAAGTGAAAGATGAGGCAAGTTCTTCGGCTGGAAACGTCAACCAGAAACAACCAATAGAAAAACAGAGGCTGGAAAAAGTTTTAGATATTTTCTCTGCGCGAGAAAAAAAATCAAATGAAATATTAAATTCTCCGGCCCCAGTCGTTGACCCATCGCTCTAAACATGTTAATTTAAGGTTACTTGCGCGGTTAGCTCAGTTGGTAGAGCAACTCTTTTACACAGAGAAGGTCGTAGGTTCAAGTCCTACACCGCGCACTAGAAATATGAACTTAAAGATTGCGACGTATAACATAAAACACGGGCTCAAGTTGGCGAAAATTATAGAAAATATGCAGGAGCTTTCAGCTTCTGGGGTTATGGTTTTCTGCTTGCAAGAAATGCGCGAATCTAACAAAAAAGAGCCTTCAGTCTTGGGAGCTTGCCTCAAAGCTTTGGGTGAAGGCTGGGAACATGAAACATTTCTAGAACCTCATAGTATAAATTTTGGGCTATGCTTCATCTGGAGAGCCGATGTGTTGAAGGTAAAAAAATTAGAAAAGCTTGTTCTGCCTAAAATTCCTAAATTTAATATAAGAGTCATTGCTAAGAAAATCAAAAAAATAATTGATAGAGGCGCATTGATTGGAACTTTTGAGATGAATGGTAAATTAATTAGAATAAGCAATATCCACCTAGATTGTCATGGCCAATTTGCGCAAAGAGAAAGACAACTAAAGGCTCTGGTTGATTATTTAAAGTCTAATTCTTCAATAGATAAGGAAATTATTTGTGGCGACTTTAATACTATTGGAATGGAAGCTTTGTCAAAAAAACAAGAAAAGAAAATACTAGATATATTGGGCCCTAATTTTATTAATGCTCACCCGCGCAGTACTCCAACGTTTCATTTACTACAACGCTTAGACTACATATTCGTAAAAAATATTAAAGTAAAAAAAGCTGAAGTATTAAAACTAAAAGGTTCGGATCATCGACCGATCATAGCTAGTTTAGAAATATAATTTATTTTTTTGGTAAAAAGGACTGTTTGTAGTATATTGAATATGTTTATGTTCAATAATCTGCCCTTGTAGTTCAATGGATAGAACGAAGCTCTTCTAAGGCTTTGATGTAGGTTCGATTCCTACCAAGGGCACCAACCAGATGGCAAATAGCATCAAAATTTTATATGAGGATAAAGATATTTTAGCCATAGATAAACCTGCGGGTATTGCCGTGCACCCCGACGGAAGGAGTAAAGAAAAGACAATTACTGATTGGATTTTGAAAAACTACCCGAAAATGAAAAACGTGGGTGAACCCATGGGGGAAATAAAAAGACCAGGGATAGTGCACAGGTTAGATAAAGATACTTCTGGTGTTTTACTTTTGGCAAAAAATCAAAAAGCATATGAATTTCTAAAAGGACAATTTAAAAATCGTGAAGTTAAAAAAACATACAATGCTATTGTGAATGGGTGGTTCAAGGAAGACAGGGGAGTAATAAATAAACCAATCGGCCGAAGTCCGTCAGATTTTAGAAAATATTCTGCCAGCCGTGGGGCGCGAGGCGAGATGCGGGAGGCCATTACTCGATATAAAGTTTTAAAAAGATTTAATGAAGGAAAACTTCACAAATATACTTTCTTAGAAGTATATCCAAAAACTGGCCGAACCCATCAGATCCGGGTGCACCTGAAAGCCGTAGATCATCCGGTAGTTTGTGATTCATTATATAACCCAAAAGGTTCTTGTCCAAAGAGTATCACTCGCATGGCACTTCATGCAAAAGCCATTGAATTTAAAGACTCAAAAGGCAAAATCATAAAAGTGGAATCGCTTTTGCCTGCAGAGTGGAGAGGCATTGAGTAAATCTAGTAAAGTGATATCATTTTATATAAAGGTCGTAATCTAATTTATGTAAAATTATATGATTTTCATATATACAACCTGTTCAAACGAGAAAGAGGCAAAAAAGCTTGGTAACTCAATGATTACCAAAAAAATGGCAGCGTGTGTTGATTTCTGGCCAGTTCAATCTTGCTATCATTGGGACAAAGAACTTAAATGTGTTTCTCAATTTATGATTATTGTCACGACCTTTGAAACAAAAATTGAGGAAGTGAATGAACTTATTTCTAAAAATCATAGCTACAGTGTTCCTTTAATTGCTGGGGTAGATGTTCGTCGAATTAATCGATCTTATAAAGAATGGATGATGAAGGAAGTACCATAATATTCAAAAATCGTCCAAGATACAAAATTAATTGCCTTAAAAATTTTTTTATGGTAAAGTTCTTTCAATGAAAATCAGTAACACAAAACTTACCCCAGTGGACATAGAAGCCCGCAAGAAACTCGACTTTAAAGCCGGAGACACTATTCGTGTCTGGTCCAAAATTAAAGATGAAAAAGGCAAATTTCGCTTGCAGGCCTTTGAGGGCATAGTTCTCGCTCGTAAACACGGTACAGAAATTGGTGCTACTTTTACCGTAAGGAAAGTCGCTTCAGGGGTAGGAGTTGAAAGAATTTTTCCAATTTACTCTCCAATGATAGATAAGATTGAAATAGTTAAGAGATCTCGCGCTCGCCGATCAAAGCTATATTATATTCGCACTAAAGCGGTCAAAGATATTCGCCGAAAAATGCGTTCAGTGGTACCTCAAGCTGAAGGTAAGGCAGAAGCTGAAGAAGCAGTTGCTGTAGAAATCTAAATAAAATTTGTTTATAGTGTTTGTTTATTGTTATAATTCTATTATGCCCAGGTGGCGAAACTGGTAGACGTACTACCTTGAGGTGGTAGCGCCCGCAAGGGCATGGGAGTTCAAATCTCCCCCTGGGCACACATAACTTATGGACAATAAAAATATTCCAACTGAAGAAGAATTGAAGAATAAATTAGACAAAGAACAGTACAGAGTTCTAAGGGAAAAGGGAACTGAAGCCCCTTTTTCTGGTAAATATTTAAATGAAAAAAGATCTGGAACTTACACATGTGTTGTTTGCGACAATCCCTTATTTCCATCTACCGCTAAGTTTGATTCTAGTATTTCTGGGCTAGCTGGTTGGCCTTCATTTGACCAGGCATTACCTGGAGCTATTAAATTTCAGAAGGACTTATCTTATAACATGGAACGCACCGAAGTTCTCTGCGCCAAGTGTAATTCTCACCTGGGGCATGTCTTTGATGATGAATCGGCAAAGACGGGAAAGCATTACTGTCTGAATTCTATTTGCTTAAATTTAAAAGAAGAAAAATAGATCGTATAATTACCATATGCAATTCACAAGTGAAGTATTAATAAAAATAGCTATTTTTATTTTAGGTCTGTGTGGTTTTTTAGTAGCAAAACATATCTACAACCACAAAACAAAAAATACACCGCTTATTTGTCCAGCTAGATTTGATTGTCATGCGGTGGTCCACAGTGATTATTCTAGATTTCTAGGTATAAGGGTGGAGATTTTAGGTATGTGTTATTACGCCTTTACAGTTGTTGCGTATGCTGTATTTATTTTTAAGTCAGAACTTTTATTTTTTGGTCACGCTGACCTGATTAATATATTTTTTTTCTCCTTGTCATTGGCAGCCTTCCTTTTTTCCACCTATCTGATTGCTGTACAAATTTTTATATTAAAAAAAGGTTGCTCTTGGTGTATAGTCTCAGCCTTTATTTGTCTTTGTATTTTTATACTAACTGTGATTAAATAGCTAGTACATGGTGCCCATGGTGTAACGGTTAACACGGAGGTTTGTGGAACCTTCGATTCGGGTTCAATTCCCGATGGGCACCCATTTTATTTTCTTTCTATCTCTCCATCTATATGGTCTAGTTTTTTCTCTAACCTTGTCAGAGTATTTTGTAGATTTTTTATTTGAGTTTCTTCTGTTTCTATTTCTCCCTCCTCTTTTTCTTCAAGTTTTTTCTCTCCAACCAAACCAGAAATAATAAGTTTGTTACCAATAAATTCTGCAACAAAAACTCCGATAATAATTAGGATTATCGATCCAGAAATTAGAGATATTAAACTACCCAGATTAATTTCGTCGGCGATATGCCATACTCCACGCCAAAATAATACTATCCCTATACCGCCGATAAATGCATACAGGATGGGATAGTGGCTCAATTTACCCCTTATCCTATATTCCAACCTATCAAAAGATTTTACAATTTTTCTTGCGAACATTTTTTAATTATAGCAACAAATAAGTAGTATATCCAAGTTTGCCTATTTTTCAGTTTTGGGTCGAAGTCCAGATAGCAATCCACATACATTAATAGTAGAATTATCAGCATGGAGGGGGGAAATGAAAATTTGATAAAAGTTTTGCAGGATAATGGCGTGGTAGTTATGCCCACAGATACCTTATACGGTATCGTGGGTAAAGCACTCAGCTCTGACGCCGTTGAGCGTATATATGTCATAAGAAAAAGAGCACCTCAAAAACCATGCATAATATTAATAGGAGAGATAAATGAACTTGAAAAATTTTCTATAACTCTTTCTTCGGAACAAAAAGAAAAATTAAAAGAATACTGGTCCTTCGATAATCTAGAAGATAGACCTGCTCCGATTAGTATTGTGCTGGATTGCCCCAATGATAGATTCACATATTTACATCGGGGCACTAATACTTTAGCTTTTAGGTTGCCTTACCAGAAAGAGCTTCAAAATTTACTTTTAAAAACTGGACCACTGATTGCTCCTTCTGCCAACCTAGAAGGCTTACCTCCAGCTCGGAATATTTTTGAAGCGAAAGAATATTTTGGAAATTTAATTAACCTGTACATAGATGGCGGAGAGTTAAACGGTAAGGCGTCTAAAGTTATTAAATTGCATAAAGATGGTTCGGTGACTATAATTCGTGAGTGAGAATAATAAGTTAACTTAATTAAACGAGTAAATAATGTAATTATATTGTATTCGTTATATACTTAGGGAATGAAGAAAGGAATTCTGGAAAAATTTTTCAGCGCCCCAGCCGAGATATTGGAAAAAGGAGTTGAGATAGGGCATGATTTAAAAAAGGATATAGAACAAGAACGCCCTGTGAAGGCAGCTGCGAGCTATTGGAAGATTTTGGGCCCAGGATTAACTACTGGAGCCGCTGATGATGATCCATCTGGAATCGCTACTTATTCACAGATGGGCGCTTTCCGAGGTTTTAATTTAATTTGGCTATCTTTGTTTTCCTTTCCTTTAATGGGAGTTATCCAAGAAATGTGTGCTCGCATTGGATTGACCACCGGCGTAGGGCTGGCCACTAATATCAAGAGACATTTCTCAAAGAGACTTTTGTATTTTTGTACAGTACTACTTCTTTTCGCAAACGTTTTCAACATCGGAGCAGACCTAGGAGCGATGGCTAAGGGCACTCAACTTATTTTCCCCAGAATAGATTTTACTTTTTTGGTTGTGTTTTTTGTGATAGCGAGCCTCGTCCTCCAGATTTTTATTTCTTACAAAAAATATTCAAAATATTTAAAGTATCTCGCTCTGGTTCTTTTCGCTTATGTCTTTTCCGCATTTTCCGTAGCCATAAATTGGGGAGATGTATTTAGACACTTAGTAATTCCAACAATTTCTGTTTCCAAAGATGAAATTATTTTAATTTGTGCTGCTTTTGGTACCACTATTTCACCGTACTTGTTCTTTTGGCAGACTGCCCAAGAAGTAGAAGAACAAATATTGAAAGGTGAAAAAACAGAAGAACAAAGACGAGCCTTAAATACCAGTAAAGATATTTATGACATGAGGGTAGATGTCTGGTCAGGGATGCTTCTCTCTAATTTGATTATGTTTTTTATAATTGCGACCTGTGCGGCAACACTATTTGCCAATGGCATTACAAACATAGGCACCGCTGCCGATGCGGCACTAGCCTTAAAGCCATTCGCTGGAGATTTTGCTTTTACATTATTTGCAATTGGGATTGTAGGAGTCGGGCTTCTGGCAATTCCAATTCTTGCAGGATCAGCGTCTTATGCATTGTCTGAGACATTCAATTGGAAAACAGGCCTTTATCGAAAATTAAAGCAAGCTACTTCTTTTTATGGAGTGATAATCATAGCAATGCTCTTGGGGATGATTTTAAATTTCATTGGATTGGATCCCATTAAAACCCTTATTTATTCGGCTGTTTTCAACGGTATTATTTCTCCGGTTATTTTATTTTTTATAGTGAAGATAAGCGCCAGCGAAGAAATAATGGGAGAATACAAAAACAAAAGAACTGCCAACATCATCGGTTGGTTTTCAGTGGTACTATTATTTGTGGTAAGTCTTAGTACAATAATTTTTCTTTTCGTGTAAGATGGAAATTCAGCAAAACTATGATTTAACTAAATTAAATACCTTAGGAGTATCTGCTCACGCTAAATTTTTTACTGAGTTAAATAATGAGCAGGAGCTGAAAGAACTTTTTGATTTAGCAGAGTTTAAACAGGAAAAAAAAATATTTCTAGGTGGTGGAAGCAATGTTTTATTTACACAGGACTTTGACGGTCTGGTTATTTTAAATAAACTCAAAGGAATTGAAATTCTAGAGGAAAATAATCAAGAGGTAAGCATAAGATCTATCAGCGGAGAAATATGGCATGACCTTGTTTCTTTTTCGGTAGACAAAGAACTTTGGGGTATTGAAAATCTTTCGCTTATTCCTGGCACAGTCGGTGGTGCACCGGTGCAAAATATTGGAGCGTATGGAGCAGAGTTAAAAAATGTTCTGGAGAATGTTGAAGCATACAATATTGTTGATGGCTCAAAGCGGATTTTTGCAGTAGAGGAATGTGCACTTGGTTACAGAGATAGCGTTTTTAAAAATAAACTAAAAGGTCAATATTTTATTTCAGCGGTAACTTTAAAATTGAGCAAAATACCAAGACCAAATATTTCTTACAAGTTATTGGCTGACTATTTGAAAGAAAATAATATTGAAGTGCATAACCCTAGGGACATAAGCGGTGCGGTGATAGCCATCAGAAGCAGTAAGTTGCCAGACCCAGCTGTTATAGGTAATGCCGGTAGTTTTTTTAAAAATGTTTTTGTTAACGATGAAAAATTAAAAGACTTGCAAAAATCTTTTCCAGAAATTAAATATTTTAAAGAACAGGAGCAAATAAAAATTCCCGCTGGTTGGCTGATAGAACAGTGTGGCTGGAAGGGGAGACGAATCGGGAACGTCGGTGTGCATGAACAACATGCCTTGGTCTTGGTAAATTACGGTGGTGGGTCAGGGAAAGAGCTTGAAAATTTAGCGCAGAAAATAATTGACTCGGTTTACGCTAAATTTGGCTTGAAATTAGTTCCAGAAGTCAATTTTATTTAGGTATGTTATAATACATACATGGAAACTTTAGAAGAAAACAAAAAAAAGCTATATAAAGTAGCATTTATATTATTAATTATATTATCAGCTTATTTTGCAGTTAGAATATTTTCTGAGCTAAAGAAAACTAGTATGCTCGGTGAAAGTGCGACTCCAACCACAATTTCATTCTCAGGGCACGGAGAAGTCACGGCGGTGCCGGATATTGCCACTATTGATTTTACAATTAGCAAAGATGACGCAACAGTTAAAAATGCACAGGCGGGAGTGGCAACCATTGAAAAGAAGGCCCTAGATTTTTTAAAGACAAAAGGGGTAGCTGATAAAGATATTCAGACTGCCAATGCATCTTTTTATCCTAAATATGAATATAGGCAAGCTGCCTGTCCACCAATACCAATGGGGACTGGCACAGCCGGAGGCACTGTTAACACAATATCTCCTTACTACTGTCCCCCTAGCAGGCAAGTGATCACAGGCTATACAGCTAGTGAAAGTATCACGGTAAAAGTTCGTAATACTGATGATGCTGGGGCCATAATGCAAGGCTTGGGTGCTACTGGAGTTTCAAACCTAAATGGTCCAAATTTTGAGATAGATAATCCAGAGGTTCTAAAGGGGGAAGCTAGAAAAAAAGCGATAGATGAAGCAAAAGCAAAAGCAGTTGCCTTGGCAAAAGATTTAGGTGTGAGCCTAGGTAAAATCGCGAGCTTCAATGAGTCCGGCAATAGTCCGATCATGTATGCCAAGGATTCACTAATGGCTAGTGGCGTAGCTCCAGCTCCAGCAGAAATTCCAAAAGGACAAAATACTATAACTTCAGATGTAACCATAACTTACGAAATAAGATAATAGCTATAAGCCGAGAGAGCCAGTTTGACTATTTGAGGTAAAAAGAGTACTATTAAAAGAGCCCTTTCGGGGGCTTTTTTAAGAGAAGTAGTATAATAAAATTACATGTCAAAAATCACTGAATATTTTAAAGAGACAAAGATAGAGTTAAAGCACGTAATTTGGCCTTCCAGAAGCCAGACCATTTACTACACTTTGATCGTCATCATTCTGTCTGTTTTGATAGGATATTATTTAGGTATCTTTGACTTTATTTTCTCAAAGGGATTGGAAAAACTAATCACACGTTAAGTTATATTATGAAACAAGAAGTACAAGGAGCCCGAAATTGGTACGCTATCCATACTTATGCAGGGTATGAGAATGTTGTTTTGCGTAATTTACGTCAACGTATTGATTCTCTGGGAATGAACGACAAAATTTTTAATGTGATTGTTCCAATTGAAAAGAAAATAAAAATAAAAGGTGGCAAGCGAGTAGAAGTGGAAGAAAAAATTTACCCTGGTTACTTGTTGGTAGATATGATTGTAACGGATGATTCATGGTATGTAGTCAGGAATACTCCTAGAGTTACTGGATTCGTAGGCGCTGGAGTTAATCCGGTTCCTTTGAAAAAAGAAGAAGTGGACTATCTATTTAAGAAAATGGATGCAGGCACAGCCAAGCATAACATTGATATGACTGTCGGAGAGAGTATTTTGATTACTGACGGACCATTTAAAGACCTAGAGGGCAAGATAAACTCCATTGATCAAGATCGTGGCAAGATCAAAGTGCTTGTTTCTATGTTCGGCCGAGAAACCCCAATAGAATTAGACTTCTTGCAAGTTAAGAAAATTTAAGTTAATCTAAGAATCACATGGCAAAAAAAATAACCAAAAAAATAAAACTTCAAATACAAGCTGCGAAAGCTACTCCAGCTCCACCACTAGGTCCAGCGCTTGGACAGGCTGGTATTAATATCGGTGACTTTGTCACTAAGTTTAATGCGGCCACAAGTAAAATGGCAGGGGATAAAGTCGGTGTGGTGATCACTGTCTATGAAGATCGAAGCTATGATTTCGCTATCAAAACTCCACCAGTTACTGGTCTTATCTTAAAGGCAGCTGGTGTAGAGAAAGGATCTGGTAAAAATACTTCTACCAAAGTAGGCAAGATAACTAGAGCTCAAGCACTTGAAATCGCAAACAAGAAAATGGCAGACTTGAATGCCAAGGACGACGAAGGAGCTATAAACATTGTCGCTGGCTCCGCTCGAAGTATGGGCATTGAAGTGAAATAATTCACTTCAATGAACCGGAGCCCGACGGGGTGAGGTGTGCCCAGGCAATTTTTCAGCAGAAAAATATGCGTGGGTTGAAGTGAAATAAATTTTAACACTAGAAAAAAAGCCAACGGTCACCCGTTGGCTTTTTTAGTTGCATTGTGGTTATATTGAATTTAGCAGAGTTCATTCTAAGGAGAAACAAATATGTTAAAGCTTTACGTTGGATGTGGGCTGACCCACGCTTCCGAAGAATTTAAGGCGAATGTTGAAGAGCTCAAGGAAAAGTTTGCCAACATTCCTGGTATTCAACTGCTTAAATTCTTGGGGCTGGCAGACGGAACAGCACACGATGTTTATGTTCACGACATCATAAACTGCGTTCACAAGTGCAACATAATGGTCGCCATTTGTGATGAGCCGTCGATCGGTCTCGGATGGGAAATGGCTGTTCAATCTAGCAGAGGAAAACCACTATTGGCTTTTGGGCACGACAAATCAAAGATCACGAGATTAATTCTCGATCCGAGGTTGCCAAACTATCAATTTTTTAGATATCAAACCTTTGAAGAAATATATGAAATTGTGTTTACTGAGATAAGGACACATTTTCATATACAAGGTTCTTTCTAAAATCAAGAACAATTTTATTTGATGCCAGCGAGCGATCGCTGGCTTTTTCTATTTAAAATTTTTCCACATCATTGACTCCTTTGGGAGTTTTTCTTTATTGCCGTATTTGGCACTAACCTTTTTATTGTAAAGTCTTTCTACTTTTCCTTCTACTACATAATAGATAAGTTGGGCAATAGGCATTCCTGGATAAATTCGTACTGGCTTTGATGTTGATACTTCCATTGTCCAATATCCACAAAAACCTACGTCACCCTTGCCAGCCGTAGCATGTATATCTATACCAAGTCTACCAGTTGAAGATTTACCCTCTAAAAATGGCACATGTTTATGGGTTTCTGTGTATTCAGTTGTGGTACACAGATATAATTCTCCAGGCTTTAGGACAAAACCACTTTCTGGAATTTCAAAGTGCTTAACTTTATTATGTTTTTTTGCATCTAATGTTTTATCTATGTATGTCGCAAAATATTTACTCAAGTGTACATCATAAGAGTTGCCACCCATATTCTTTGCATCAAACGGTTTTATTACTATACTTCCTTTTTTTATTTCTCCAAGAATTTTTTTATCAGATAATATCATACTGCAAGTTTCGCATAATTAGATTTTTTGTCAATTAAAAGAATTTTTCGTAAATAGAAAAAGTGTAATCAAAAGGATTCTCAGAATCCTTTTTGTGTTCTTCATGAGTAGTTTCATTCCAAACTATCGGAATAATTTCTGGGAAAAATGTATCGGCGTCTTTATTTTCGGCATCTACGTGGGTGATGTAAAGTTTATCCGCAAAGTCCATAGCCAGTTTGTAAATTTCTGCCCCGCCGATTATAAAAACTTCACTATCGTTTCCAGCTAGTTTTATCGCCTCTTCAAGTGAATTAACTATATCTACACCATGGCGTAGATAAGTTTTGTCTCGAGTAACTACAATGTTCTTTCGGTTGGGCAGGGGGTTGCCGATACTTTCAAAAGTTTTACGTCCCATTATTACTGCATGTCCTTTAGTAGTCTCGCGGAAATATTTCATATCCGCCGGCATATGCCAAAGCAAAGTATTGCCTTTTCCCAATTCATTATTTTTACCGATTGCTGCAATTAATGAAATCATATTATTTTATACAGCAATAGGGGCCTTAATACTTTCATGTGGATTATAATCAACCAATTCAAAATCTTCTATGGTGAAATCTTCTATATTTTTTTTAGCAGGATTTATCTTCATTTTTGGCATAGGTCGGATATCTAGCTTTCTGGAAATTTGTAAATTTGCTTGCTCTAAATGATTTAAATACAAATGAACGTCACCACCAGTCCAAACAAATTCTCCAGGCCGTAGTCCACATATTTGAGCTATGATCATTGTGAATAATGCATAGGAAGCAATATTAAATGGCACACCCAGAAAGGTGTCACAGCTTCGCTGATATAGTTGGCAGGAAAGTTTTCCATCAACTACATAAAACTGAAAGAAACAATGGCAAGGAGGAAGTCCGGCTTTAGCCATTTCATCTATGTCGGCAACATTCCAAGCAGATACTATTAGTCGGCGTGAGTCTGGAGTTTTTTTAATATCTTCAATTACATTTTTTAATTGATCTATATGTTTTCCGTTTGGTGTGGGCCAGCTTCGCCATTGATAGCCATAAATAGGACCGAGATTGCCATAATCCTTGGCAAAATTTTCATCATTTTTTATTTTTTCAATAAATTCTTTTATTCCTGCATTCCACTCGTCAGATCCAGTTTTCGGCACATTAATTTTATTTCTAATCAAATATGCTTTATATGGCCACTCGTCCCAAATATGTACATTGTTATCAGCTAAATATTTTAGATTTGTGTCTCCGCGCATAAACCAAAGCAACTCATGAATGATTGATTTTATTGGAACTTTCTTGGTGGTGAGGAGAGGGAAGCCATCGGCAAGATTGAAGCGCATTTGATAGCCAAACACACTTTTGGTGCCAGTGTCAGTACGATCAGTTTTAGTCGCACCATTTTTTATTATGTGTTCCAGTAAATCTATATAGGATTCATCTACATGTTTGCCCTGCATGTCACTAGTATAACTTTTCTAAATAATTAACGAAACTATTGACAAATAGTCATATAAAATATATAAACAAACACGGATAGTATTATGAGGATTTTCTCACATTTTAGGAAAAGGTAAAAAATAATGAGAAATGATATAGGCGAACAAGAGCTGAATGAATTAATTCGGCTTCAAGCAGAGCAAAGAAAAAAATTCCTTGCTGGAGAAATTACCATTGAACATATTAAATGGTTCAATGGTCTTAACTTTTGGCAACGACGATGGCTACTAATTGGTAAATGGGAAGGGTTGATGGCGAAAATGGTAAAGTCAGGTCTTCAAAGCCTTAGTCGAGCAAAAAACGAATAACTTATCATCAACCGCCCCCAACAGGAAGAGAACCTCGGAGGCGGTTTCTCTTTTTTATTTGACAAAATAACGATAAAATGCTATTCTTAAAACATCATTCTCATCTAACCTAATACATTTTTGGGAGTGACCCAATTATGTACACACGCAACTCGGCCTCTCCGAAAAAATTCGGACGCCCTACTTCTGCGTTTAGAGCGAAACCTCGCTTTAGCGGAGCAAGAAAATTTAATAACTCTAGACCTGCTTTTAAAAGAAGTGGAGGAGGTAAGCGAAGTCGCGGAGAGCGAATTGATTTTTCACGTTTTATTAAAAAAGGAGTGCTTGTAGAGGAAAAGCCATATGTTTCTAAGCATACTTTTTCTGATTTTCCTTTTCATGCCCAACTTCATAAAAACATTGCTCGTGCTGGGTATATTCATCCGCGCCCAATTCAAGATCAAACTATTCCTACAATCTTAAAAGGCAAGGATGTATTTGGCATGGCCAACACTGGCACTGGCAAGACCGCAGCCTTTCTGCTTCCACTGATTGAAAAGGTTGTAAAAACCAAAGGACAGAATATGCGCGAAAAAGTTTTAATTATGGCACCGACTCGTGAATTGGCTCTGCAGATAGAAAGTGATTTTAAAAATTTGGCTTTTGGATTCGGAATGTTTTCAGTCGCTTGTGTTGGTGGTTTGCCAATCAGTAAGCAAATCCGAGAAATACAGATGGGAGTTTCTTTTATCATTGGTACCCCAGGGCGACTACGAGATCTTCTAGATCGAAAAGTTTTAGATTTATCTACCTGCCATAGTGTGGTCTTAGACGAAGCAGATAGAATGCTAGACATGGGTTTTCGTGATGAAATGGTTTATATCATCGGCAAGACAGCCACCGAAAGACAAACTCTTTTCTTTTCAGCAACACTTTCGCCTGAAATTAAAAAATTAACAGAGAAATATTTAAAAGACCCAGTTTTTATCTCGGTGATTTCTGGCGAGACTGCAAAGAATATTGATCAAGATGTGATTCGTGTCCGAGGTAAAGAAGAAAAGTTAGAAAAATTGCATGAAGTTTTAAATAAAGATGGTTCTGATAAAGTACTTATTTTCCGAGAGATGAAACACAGCGTGGATGAACTTGCCAAAGAATTAGCCAAACGCGGATTTAAAGTCGGAGGCATTCATGGCGACAAGCGAAGTCGCGAACGCATTCGCATTTTGGATTCATTTAAGAAAAATCAGATAAATATATTGATTGCCACTGATGTAGCGGCAAGAGGGCTGGATATTCCAGATGTGACTCACGTCATCAACTACGATGTGCCTCAAACTTACGATACCTACATTCACCGCATCGGCCGTACTGGTCGCAGTGGTAAAAAAGGAACTGCTCTTACTTTTGTTCCTGCCTAAAAACTAAAGAAGCCCGAAGACCTCTTTGGTTGGTCTTCGGGCTTATGCGACTATTTAAATTACTATGCCGAAGCTCTCTGGTTCCGTTCTGCCTCGATAGATCCTAAGGCACTCAAATGAGTGGTAAGATCCTCTACCAGGTAGGTAAATATATATATTTCCTTTCTGGATTTGGTGACCACATTCTAAGCATTTGTGATCCTTTTGCGCCTTTCGTTCCGAGAAGCCATTACGGACTTCTCTTTCCGTGTCTTTTTTCATAGTTTTTGTACACTCCTACGAAAGACATTACTTTATTTTTATTATATAATCAAGACATGTCACCCATGGAAGATATATCTAAAAAAACTGGAATTTACAATAAAACAAAGATTGATTCATCTCCAAATCTATATATACTTGTTATCAAAGGTTTAGCAAAAGATAAGGGAATAGAATTTGGAAAAGCTGAAGAAATATTCAGAAAACAACTAGAAGAAGGTGCAGACAGTACGACAAATTTAAAAGCGCTAAACGAAGCACTCGAATCAATAAAATAAAAAACCCTCACGATCGTGAGGGTTTTTTTTAAAAGTTGTTTTATTTGGCTTGGATTAGTCCAGCTTTGAGGAGGGTAGCGTAAGCGCCATTTTTAGTTATCGTTCGCATCCCGCGAGCAGATATTTCTATGCTAACTGTTTTGTTTAATTCAGGAACAAAAAGCCTCTTCTTTTGAAGATTTGGGTATTTTCTCTTTTTTCCAGTTGGGTTAAATTTGGTGGCACGAGTTCTATTTGAATACCCGCCCCCGACGATTGAACCTTTCTTTGTTATTGCGCATATTTTCGGCATAGTTTTTTTATGTTATCATTAAAGCTGTATGAATGCAACCAACGCTATATTTTACGTAGCCATCCTAATAATGTCAGTTGTAATCCACGAAATTTCACACGGCTTCATGGCCGAGCATTTTGGGGACAAAACTGCCCGAAATGCTGGACGGCTCACCTTGAATCCGCTTCAACACCTGGATTTATTTGGATCTATAATTTTGCCAGCATTTTTAATCTTGTCTCACGCTGGTTTTCTGTTTGGTTGGGCCAAGCCAGTACCATATAATCCAGATAATTTAAGCAATAGAAAATGGGGCACTATAGCTGTGGCCGGAGCCGGAGTAATGGCCAATTTTTTTATCGCAATTGTTTTTGGTTTAATTCTTCGATTTGGTATTTCATTCACAACATCTCCAGGCTTTTATTTTATAGTTTCCGCTATCGTCATAGTGAACCTGGCCTTGGCCATATTTAACCTAGTTCCTATCCCGCCACTTGATGGCTCTAGAATATTCCTATCACTTTTGCCAGAATCTATATATAGATCAATTGAAATTATTGAACGATACTCCATTATCCTACTTGTTATTTTTATTGTATATTTTTCTAATTATTTATATCCAATCTTAGCTTTCTTATTTCACTTAATTACAGGCCTAAAAATATAGGTCCCTGCCCCGTAGGAAGCTTCGCTTTCCTTCGGGGTTGCAATTTAGTTATTTAAATAGTATATTATTGTCAATAGTCCCATGGGGCTATTTTGTTTAGATATGCCAACAATCAACCAATTAATAAAGAAGAATAGAACTAAAGTCCACCGTAAACACAAGACGGTTGCTTTGGCTAAGGGGTTTAATGTCTTAAAAAATAGACCAGTTTATTTTCCTAGTCCTTTCAAGCGTGGCGTTTGTACGAAAGTTTTGACCACTACCCCAAAGAAACCAAACTCAGCATTGCGTAAAATTGCCAGAGTGCGTTTGACCAATGGAATGGAAGTTACCGCTTATATCCCAGGAGAAGGCCACAATCTACAAGAACACTCAGTGGTATTGCTGCGCGGAGGACGCGTGAAAGACTTGATCGGAGTAAGATATCATATCGTGCGTGGAGTGCTGGATACTCAAGGAGTTGAAAAGAGACGACAAAGTCGATCTAGATATGGAACGAAGAAACCCAAAGCTAAATAATTAAAATAATATGCGAAGAAAAGTTAAAAACAGAAATATAGTACAACCAGACTTTATCTACAATTCTCAAAAATTGGAGAAATTTATCAATTACATTATGTGGTCCGGTAAAAAAGAAACTTCCCGTAAAGTTGTTTACCAAGCTTTTGATGTAATTAAAGAAAAAACTGGTAATCCAAATCCATTAGAAGTTTTTGATTTGGCTTTAAAAAATGCTGGCCCACTCACTGAAGTTCGCTCCAAGCGTATCGGTGGCGCAAACTATCAAGTGCCTAGAGAAGTACGAGCTGAGCGACGCCTAGCTTTGTCTATGCGCTGGATCCGGGATGCGGCTCGCGCTGGTAAAGGACGTCCAATGCATATCAAACTTGCCGATGAGTTAATTGCTGCTTCCAAGAACGAAGGCAGTGCTATTAAAAAGAAAGACGATACTCACAAAATGGCCGAAGCCAACAAGGCCTTTGCTCACTTTGCATGGTAATTTAAAATTATGGAACGAGACTATCCCTTAGAAAAAGTTAGGAATATTGGAATTATTGCGCATATTGATGCGGGTAAGACTACCACGACAGAACGTGTGCTTTTTTATACTGGAGTTTCCCACAAAATAGGAGAAGTGCATGATGGAGAAACTACTACAGACTGGATGGAACAAGAACGAGAAAGAGGTATAACCATCACGTCCGCGGCGGTTACTTGTTTCTGGACTCCTACATATGATTTAAAAAATAAAGCCTTAAAACATCGTTTTAATATTATTGATACTCCTGGACACATCGACTTTACCGTAGAGGTGAAGCGTTCTCTGCGTGTGCTCGACGGTGCGGTGGTGGTGTTTGATGGCGTGGCTGGAGTGGAACCTCAGTCTGAGACAAACTGGCGCTATGCTGACGAAGCCAAAGTTCCACGAGTCTGTTTTGTGAATAAACTAGATAGAACCGGTGCTTCTTTTGAGCATTCTTATTCAACTATTTTAGACAGACTTAGTAAAAAAGCTGTCCGAATGCAGATTCCTATTGGGCTCGAAGAAAAGCATGAAGGAGTCATAGACTTGCTAAAAATGAAAGCTTATTACTTTGAAGGCAACATGGGTAATGAAGTCAGAGAAGCAGAAATTCCAGAAGAATTAAAAAAAGAAGCAGAAGGATATCACAATGAGCTTGTAGAAAAAATAGTTGAGACGGATGATGTGATGATGACTGAATATTTGGACGGAATTATTCCAGATATCGCGGTTTTAAAGAAAACTCTTCGCAAGGCAGTGATCGCCAATGAAATTTTTCCAGTCTTTGCAGGATCTGCGTTAAAGAACAAAGGTGTCCAGCTGGTGCTCGATGCAGTAGTGGACTATTTGCCATCACCCCTAGATATTCCTCCTGTGCCTGGCGTTAATCCAGAGACCGAAGAACCAATGGTGCGACATGCCTCTGACGCAGAGCCATTTTCTGCTCTTGCTTTCAAAGTAGCCACTGACCCATTTGTTGGTCAATTAATTTTCTTCCGAGTTTATTCAGGTACGCTTTCTGCTGGTAGTTATATTTACAATCCACGTACTCGCAACAAAGAACGCATCGGCCGAATCTTGCGTATGCATGCCAACGACCGAGAAGAAGTAAAACAAGTTTTTGCTGGAGAAATAGCTGCAGCCGTAGGACTGAAAGATACTATAACTTCCGATACTATTTGCGATGAAAACGCTCCGATTATTTTAGACCGAATTGTTTTCCCTGAACCAGTCATTTCACTTCGCATTGAACCAAAAACCAAAGCTGACCAAGAAAAAATGGGTATGGCACTTAACCGCCTAGCACAAGAGGACCCTACTTTTAAAGTTTCTACCGATCAAGAAACAGGGGAGACTATTATCGCTGGAATGGGAGAATTGCACTTGGAAATTATTGTTGACCGTATGAAGCGTGAGTTTACTGTAGAGGCTAATGTCGGCAAGCCACAGGTAGCTTACCGTGAGACTATCACTGGCAATTCTTCTGCTGAAGGAAAATACATCAAACAGTCGGGTGGACGCGGAAACTACGGACACGTGAAGATAAAAGTTAAACCAATGAAACTTTTAACTAAGGAAGAAATAGAAGATTTACCAAAAAATACAAAACGTGCGCCTGGATTTGAATTTATCAACAGCATCAAAGGGGGAGTCATCCCGCAAGAATACATCGCACCTTGTGAAAAAGGATTCAAAGAAGGACTTGATCGCGGAATTTTAGCTGGATTTAAAATGGTAAATGTTTCCGTAGAACTTTGGGACGGAAGTTATCACGAAGTGGACTCCAACGAAATGGCTTTCAAAATTGCTTCATCCATGGCTATCCAAGATGCTTGCCGAGCTGCTAGCCCAGTAATTCTAGAACCAATGATGAAAGTTGAAGTCGTGACTCCAGACAAATTTATGGGAGACGTAACCGGAAATCTTTCGAGTAAACGTGGACTTATTGAAGCTATGGAAGATCGCGGAATGAACAAAGTTATCAAAGCCATTGTGCCTCTTTCTGAAATGTTTGGATATATGACCGGCCTACGGTCCATGACTGAAGGTCGCGCTTCTTTCACTATGGAATTCTTCCGCTACGACATTGTCCCTCAAAACGTCGCCGAAACTATTATCACTGCAAGAAAATAAAAAACTACTCGATCCGAGTAGTTTTTTTTTATTGATTGACATTTATTTTGAGAATGCTACACCTAAGGTAGAGCCCGATTTTCTGGCACCTGTTTCGGCAGTTTAAACCGACTTAGCTTTTTGAAATTCAATAAAAGGAGGAGACCATGAAAAGGTTTCAAACATTATTTATATTAATGTTAGTGCTTTGCGTATTTCCATTGTTTGGCCAAAAACTTAGTAGAATCTCCTCGAGGCCATTGGAGATTAAACAAGTTAAGGCGAGTTTGGAAGAAATCGAATGGGCTAAAAATACTGGGCAGGCGAATTCCCCGGACTGCCTAAATGGAGAAATCATCAATGATCCAGCATTAGAAAAGTACTTGGATAGCTTAGTAAAAAAGGTACTTTCCAGAGCACCAAGTTACTTCAAAGGTTTTGCTTACAAAGTTAGAGTCATAAAAAATCCATGGCTCTATGCTTTAGCATTTCCCAACGGCGAAATTTTTATTGGTTCTAAATTTTTTTATAGTTTGGAATTCGAGGATGTACTGGTCGGGATGTTAGCCCACGAGATATCTCACGTGGCATTGCGTCATAAGATCGGCGAGTTTCAAATGAGTAGGAAGCTTCAGAATGAACAATTGAAATTTGTCGGCAAAGCAAAAGACTTTGCACGTATAGAAAATAGAAATTCAGTTTTATTGGCGAAATATTTTCAGTACCATGAAACTGAGTCAGACTTGATGGCTATTCGTATATTACTGATGGTCGGATACGACGCAAGTAAGTATTCGGAATACATGCTCATGCATTTTGTTAATGATAAAAATGACAAAGAGCATCCGTCAGCCCAAAAACGATTTGCCAATACCTCCAAGGAGATCGAGGTGTGGAAGAGAATTTTACATTCTTGGAAACCAATTCCGCACCCAATGATAAACTCTTTTTTGGAATATCGAAGCACTCTTTATTCTAGATAGAGAAAACTTATCATTTTTCAATTTTCGCCCCGCAGCAATGTCGGGGCGCTTTTTATTTTTTGTCCTGATCTAAAAAATTTAGATATTCTTGGAGCAGTTCCCATTGCTCCCCAAAATTACTGTCGGCAGATTCTAAATCCATTGCGTTGTAATATGTATCCATTACATCCTTCACTGCAAAACCTGCAAAGTTGGCTTTGAAAACTAGCGCATGCATGTGCTCGTGGCAGATGGTCACGTAGTCTAACTCTGGCGGATTTAATTCGTCAGTTAAAATATCGATGAAAGGTTGACTAGCGGGGCAGTAGCAGAACCCTGTCGGAATATTTGGTGGCGGGAATTCTCGGCCATTGAAAACAAAGGAAGTGAAATCATAACTTTCATCTATGGGTACCACTTGTTCCATATATGGCTGAAGTAATATTCTTTCTCCTTGTGGAAACTGCACCTTGATATATGACAAATTCTGATAATCTGACTCTATAAATTCAAAGTCTATATCTACTCCGTGCCTATGAAAATAATCCTCCGCTCGTTTATACAGCATCTCATAGTCTACGGCCACTCGATTGATGTAAACTTTTTCTTTCATTATCTGATTTTAGCATGATTTTACGGGGATAATTATATTTGACAATGTTTTTTAATCTGCTATTATGTAGGCAACTGCACTTTTGCAGTTTTTCTATTGGTTTTCCAGTAGTTAATTTGCAAGTAGCAATTATTAGTTAATATATAGTTAGTAATTAAGCCTTAGCGACTGGTTGTCGTACGTTAAGTTTTAACTATTAATCACAAAAATATGGCAGAAGAATTTAAAAGAGATAAGCCACACGTAAATGTGGGAACCATTGGTCACGTTGACCATGGAAAGACTACTTTAACAGCTGCAATTTTGCACGTGTTAAATTTAGCAGGAAAAACAGTTCGTCTTCGAGACGTTGGTCAAATTGACAATGCTCCAGAAGAAAAAGCTCGTGGAATTACGATTAACATCTCTCACAATGAGTATGCTACTGACGCTCGTCACTATGCACACATTGATGCCCCTGGACACGCTGATTACATAAAGAACATGATTACTGGTGCTGCTCAAATGGACGGTGCTATTCTTGTAGTTGCGGCAACTGACGGTGCTATGCCTCAGACTCGTGAGCACGTTCTCCTTGCAAAGCAAGTAGGTGTGCCAAAGATAATTGTATTCTTAAACAAGTGCGACATGGTTGACGACAAAGACATGATTGACCTAGTTGAAGAAGAAATTCGTGAGCTTTTGACAAAGCAAGGATTTGACGGCGCAGGCGCTCCAGTTATCCGTGGTTCTGCTCTTAAGGCCTTAGAAGCAAAGTCAATTGACGATGAATGGGCAAAGAAAATTATTGAACTTACCGATGCACTTGATACTTACATCCCAGTTCCTGAACGAGATGTTACCAAGCCTTTCTTGATGCCAGTAGAAGACATCTTCTCAATTGAAGGCCGAGGTACAGTTGTTACTGGAAAAATTGAAAGAGGTGTAGTCAAAGTTGGTGAAGAAGTGGAAATTGTTGGAATTAAAGCTACTCAAAAATCTGTAGTTACTGGAATTGAAATGTTCAACAAAAATCTTCAAGAAGGTATGGCCGGAGACAACGCTGGTATTCTTCTTCGAGGTCTTAAAAAAGAAGACATTACTCGTGGACAGGTGCTTTCTAAGCCTGGAACTACTACTCCACACGATAACTTTACAGCTGAAATATACGTTTTGAAAAAAGAAGAAGGTGGACGACACACTCCTTTCTTCAAGGGTTACAAGCCTCAGTTCTACATCCGTACGACAGATGTGACTGGTGATGTTACTCTAGCAGAAGGTACAGAGATGGTTATGCCAGGAGATACAGTAAAGATTACAGTTAAATTAGTAACTCCAGTGGCCCTCGAAGAGTCACAGAGATTTGCTATCCGTGAAGGAGGCAAGACTGTCGGTGCCGGAGTAGTTACTAAGATCTTGGGCTAAATTAGTTAATTGTTAATTGAGTTAAAAAAAGTTCTTTCATGCCAACAACAGAAAAAAAATTAAAAAAGACCCCGACTAAAAAAGTAGGGATCAAAGCTACTAAAGAAAAAATTTCTTCCAAAAAAGATAAAGTTGAAAAGGCAAGCACTCGACTAGGTGGGGAGAAAGATAAAGTCATTCTTCGCATACGTGTACGAGCGTACGAGAGTAAAATTATTGATAGCTCAGTCAAGCAAATTATGGACACAGCTACTCGATACGATGCAATCATTGTCGGACCAGTGCCTCTGCCAACTGAAATTAAAAAATATACAGTCAATCGCTCAGCTTTTATTTACAAGAACGCTAGAGAACAATTTGAAATTAGAGTTCACAAAAGATTGATCGACATTGTAAACCCTTCTCCAAAAACAATCGAAGCCCTTACCAACCTGTCACTTCCTTCTGGAGTTGATATTGACGTGAAGATGTTGTAATTTTATGAAATTTATCTTGGGAACAAAAGAAAATATGACAGAGTACTTTTCTCCCGAGGGAGTAGTTTTTCCTGTTACCATAATTTCAGCTGGGCCGGTGACAGTGACTAGAGTTTTTTCTAAAGCTAAAGACGGTTACGACTCTGTTCAAGTTGGTTTTGGAGCTCAAAAAAAAGAAAGAGTCAGCAAGGGAAGAGCAGGAGCCATGAAAGGTGCCTTTTATAAATATCTTAAAGAATTCAGATTAAAAGAAGGGGCTACCTCAGAAGTAAAAGAGGGAGACAACATAGACGTTTCAGTCTTTGCTCCTGGGGACAAAATTGTGGTTTCCAGTATATCAAAAGGTAAAGGTTTTCAGGGTGTGGTAAAGCGCCATGGATTCAAGGGAGGTCCACGTACTCATGGTCAAAAACATTCTGAAAGAGAGGCTGGAAGTATCGGAGGAGGTCTACGAACTCATGTACCTAAAGGAATGAGAATGGCCGGCAGAATGGGTTCAGATAGAATAACCCAAAAGAATTTGAAAGTTGTTTTTGTAGATAAAGAAAATAACCTTATGCTTATCAAAGGGGCGGTATCAGGCAGACGCGGAACTTTAGTTGAAGTCGTTGCAAAATAATTATGGAAGCAAAAACAGACAAAAAAATAAAAGATAAAATGGAAGCAAAAATCTATGACCAAAAGGGAGGTGTAGCTGGCAGTATTGATTTACCAGCAAAAGTTTTTGCCGCTAAATGGCGCAGTGACTTGGTGCACCAAGTCGTGGAAGGTATGCGTTCCAACAAACGCGCTGGTACAGCTGATACCAAGGGTCGTGGTGAAGTCAGAGGTGGAGGCAAGAAACCTTGGAAGCAAAAGGGAACTGGCCGTGCTCGACATGGATCTTCTCGTAGTCCTATCTGGGTTGGTGGCGGAGTTACTCATGGACCTCTAGCCGAAAAGAATTATAAAAGAAAAATTTCAAAAAAAATGCGTGCCCAAGCTCTCTTTTCTGTTCTATCTAAAAAATTAAAAGATAATGAAATAATTTTTGTTGATACCCTTACCCAATCTGACATCAAAACAAAAAAAGGAGTAGAAGTAATTAAAAATTTGGCAAAAGCTTCTGGGTTTCCGACGCTGGCAACTTCTAAAAAACCTAGAGCGCTGACAGCTCTTTTTGGACGAAGTGAAAAGACAGAAAAAAGTTTTAGAAATATTCCATCCCTACAAATTGTATTTCTTAAAAATTTGAATCCACTAGATGTTTTAAATCGTAAATATCTTGTAATAGAAAATCCGACTGAAGCAGTAAAATTTTTAGAATCTAGAAGTTAAAAAATACACAAATGATTACAAATTTTATTAAAAATCCAAGAATTACCGAAAAAGCATCATTTGCCGCAGAGCAAAATGTTTACACTTTTAATGTTTCTAATTCTGCGAACAAGACAGAAATAAAGAAAGCAATTTTTGCACTCTACAAAGTGCATCCCGTTAAAGTAAACGTTTTACCAATTCCAAAGAAAAATATTATTTCCAAAGGTAAAAAGGGAGTTCGTGGCGGTGGAAGGAAAGCGCTTGTTTACTTAAAAGCTGGGGATAAGATAGAAATTATTTAGGCATATCGAATTAATATAATGAAAACGTACAAACCTACAAGTAAATCCAGAAGGCAAATGACGAATATCAAATATCGTGATATTTTGACGACTTCGACACCTACTAAATCATTGACTCACGGATTCAGACGTTCTGTCGGAAGAAATAGCCAAGGACGTATCACCATGCGACACAAGGGTGGCGGACACAAGCGTCTTTTCAGAGAAGTAGACTTTTTATATAACAAGCAAGATATCCCAGCCAAAATAAAATCGATTGAATATGATCCAAACCGTTCAGCTTTTATCGGCCTAGCTGTCTACAAAGACGGTGAGAAAAGATACGTAATATTGCCAAAATCTGTAAAACCCGGTGACTCTTTTGTCGTTTCTGAAAAAGCTCCACTTACAGCTGGCAACCGACTACCTTTAAAAAATATCCCAGTTGGAACCTTTATTTATAATATTGAAATAAAACCGAGAGGAGGTGCCAAGATCGGCCGCAGTGCTGGAATCTTTGCCCAAGTGGTTGCTAACGACAAAGGATATACAAATATCAAAATGCCTTCATCTGAAGTTAGAAGGATAAACGAAAATTGCTTTGCTTCAATCGGAACTGTCTCTAACGAAGAACACTTTTTGGAAAATTATGGAAAAGCTGGTAGAAGTCGCTGGAAGGGAATCCGTCCGACAGTCCGAGGTAGTGCCATGAACCCAGTAGACCATCCATACGGAGGTGGAGAGGGCAGACAAGGCCGAGGTACCAAGCGTCCAAAAACTATGTGGGGTAAAGTCACTGGTGGTAGAAAAACCCGCAGTCCTAAAAAGTATTCTAACGTATTTATCGTCTCTCGCCGCAAGGTTGGTAAGAAGAAATAGTTATACACATTTTCTATTGTATATATTCTCATATGTGGTATAAACATAAACGGATGAGGATGCAGTTTATTCTCTTGTGATCAAGGGGTGTGATGGAAATCAATATTGGAGGAAAATGATGTCATCGTTCAAGAACCAGCTTAAGAGAGCGCTTAGACGTGCGGGAATTCACGCAAAAAACCCCAAGAAAAAGAGACGAGCACTAGCTTGTCATAGGACCGATCAACCAGATCTTGATCGGATCCAGGAAAGAAAAGAAGAGATCGAGGCAAGAACCTCGCTCGACTGATCGGCATCGGCCGGTTGCTTATAAGCAACCGGCCACCACTATTTTTAGCCACTATTTTTTGATATACTACCTCTATGACATGGGCGCTAAAAAGACAAATTTTATATATACTAATTCTAGTTTTATTTTTCTCGGGCATTGGATTTTTAATAATTTACCCGCAAATAACCAAAGCTCCATCCTGCTTTGACGGTAAACAAAATGGCACAGAGACGGGGGTGGACTGCGGAGGTTCATGTGTCAAAGCCTGCTTAAATCAAGTAGATCAACTTTCTGTTATTTGGTCTCGTATTTTTAGAGTTGTCCCGGGGCGCTACAATGCCGTGGCATATGTGGTTAATCATAATAAAAACACAGCCATTGAAAAAATAAATTACCGATTTCGCTTTGCCGATCAGAATAATATTTATATCGGTAAACGTGATGGTAGCACTTACGTACCACCGACTGGAGCGTTTGCAGTATTTGAGCCGGCGATTGATTTAGGTAGCTCTGTACCGGTTTATGTTACTTTTGAGTTTACTGAAGTTCCTAATTGGGTTTTTGTATCAGAGCAGAAAATTAATCAAATTAAAGTACTTGTTTCCAATCACGAGCTTACAGGGGCAGATAGTAGTCCAAGGTTGTCTGCCACTATAAAAAACAATTCATTATTTTCAATTCCAAATGTAAACGTTATCGCAATTCTTTACGATGCTTCCCACAACGCGGTGTCGGTCAGCCGTACTTACGTAGATATGCTTAATCAGCAAGAATCCAAAGATATCAATTTCACTTGGCCAGAACCATTCGGAAGTTCTGTAGTTGCCGAAGAAATAATTCCTATCTACGATATTTTTCTTGCAAAGCTTAAATAATTAAATGGCAGAAAAGGCTCTCAAAAGAATAGACTGGTTGTTGGTTATTTTTATCCTTCCGATAATTGCTGCCGGACTCGTAACCATGAAATCCTTTACTCCACTAGAATCGACGGCAGATTTTTTTGGTAAACAAATTATCTGGGTTCTAATATCTTTTGCCGTATTTTTTATATTTTCTTTTATTGACTTTCGTTTTTTAAAACGTACAGAGGTATTAGTATTTTTATTTTTATTCCTTTCTTTACTTTTATTTATCCTTATTATCATTGGGCATATTTCTCATGGGCACAAAAGTTGGTTTAATTTCGGCTTCTTTTCATTTCAGCCAGTGGATACGATGAAATTAGTTTTGGTCTTAATTTTAGCTAAATATTTCTCCCGTCGGCATGTGGAAATTCGAGACATTAAACATATTTTTATTTCTGGATTTTACGCTCTAGTACCTCTGGTTTTAGTTTTACTCCAGCCGGACTTTGGCTCTGCAATGATTGTAATGTGCATCTGGTTCGGGATGATATTAGTTTCCGGAATCTCTAAAGTGCATTTGTTTTTGGTGCTTACTTCTGGAGCAATGATTTTCATCATGCTCTGGGCTTTTGTTTTTGCTCCATACCAGAAAGCTCGAATTTATAATTTCGTTAATCCCTTGGCAGATATTCATGGGACAGGCTACAACGTCTTTCAATCAACCATCGCTGTCGGTTCAGGACAGCTGACTGGTAAAGGCTTGGGCTTTGGAACTCAGTCAAGATTAAAATTTTTACCAGTACCCCAATCGGATTTTATTTTCGCTGCATACTCAGAAGAGTGGGGCTTCATTGGCTCATTTCTGATACTCATACTATATTGTCTGGTAATTTGGCGGATTCTCTATTTGGCTTCTTTGGGTGCTTCTAATTTTGAAATACTTTTCGGCATGGGAATTGCTATTTTTTTCATGAGTCATATTCTTATAAATGTCGGTATGAATCTGGGAATTTTGCCGGTGACTGGTATTCCTCTGCCATTTATGAGTTATGGTGGTTCACACTTACTGACTGAATTTGCAGGTTTGGGCATCTTGATGAGCATGCGCAGATATGTGAGAACGGCGCATAGAGATAAAATGCACAATGAATTTTTCGGAATGTAATTATATGCAAATAATTAATGGGAAAAAAATAGCTGAAGAAATTTTAACTAAAATAAAAAGTGAAGTGGCAACCCTGCCATTTACTCCAGTTTTTTGCGATATATTAGTTGGCGAGGATCCATCTTCTGTCCAATATGTCAAAATGAAGGCCAACGCCGCTACTTCAGTCGGCATTAAGTTTCACACAGCAAATTTTCCTAGCGCCATCACTACAGATGAATTAGTTAAAGAAATAAAGCTCTTAAATAAAATAGAAAATATGTGCGGAATCATTGCTCAGCTTCCCTTAGAAGAACACATAGACAAGAGAGCGATTCTCGATGCCATCAGTCCAGACTTAGATGTAGATTGTTTAGGGGTGGTAGCTAGTAATAAATTTTACGACGGGGAAAATGCTTTAGGGTTTCCTTCGGCAATGGCTTGTATGACTGTTTTAGATTCTTTAAATTTAGATTTGAAAAATAAAAATATAGTTGTGCTGGGGCAGGGTGATTTGGTGGGGAGGCCAGTAACAGCGCTTTTGAAGTTTAGAGGACTAGATCCAAAGATAATTAGAAGTAAAACTGAAGGTCGGGAGAAGCTAATTAAGGATGCAGATGTTATAATTTCTGGCATCGGCAAGGGTAAATATATAACTGGCGACATGGTCAAAGATGGAGCGGTGTTGATAGACGCTGGAACATCTGAATCAAATGGTAGTATTGTAGGGGATATTGACTTGGAGTCAGTAAAAGAAATAGCTGGTTTTATTTCTCCGGTTCCGGGTGGCGTAGGTCCGGTGACAGTGGCCACTTTACTTAATAACGTATTAATAGTCGCTAAAAATCTTAATAAAAATAAACATGAATAATAATATTTTTTTCTTTTTTTATAATTTCGCACATCAATCAGCTTGGCTAGATAACTGTATAATTTTTCTGGCTGTCTATTTACCTTATATAGTAGTAGTTTTAGCTATGATCTTTTTGCTGATGCATCATGAAGTTTTTAAAGCCGACAATACCTTTCAGGTTTTTCTCCAAAAGAAAAAAGAAATATTTGGTGCATTTATTGTTGGAGTGATAACTTGGGCTTTAGCATATATTTTAAAAATTTTGGTGCACACTTCCAGACCTTTTGATATTTTACCCCAGGTACATTCACTTTTCCCTGAAACAGGGCATGCTTTTCCGTCAGGACACGCCACTTTCTTTATGGCCCTAGCGGTGGCAATATTTTTCTATCACAAAAAAGCTGGCTACTTATTTATGTTTCTTGCTTTGCTCATCGGGATTGCTCGTATTGCAGGCGGAGTGCATTTTCCAATTGATATTTTAGGTGGATTCATCCTCGGAGCTCTAGTTGCTTATTTTATGAAAAATGTATAGAATATCGTTGTATTTATGATTAAAAAATTAATTTTAGCCATTATAATCCTTTTACTAGGCGCCAGCGTTGCCTTTTTTGTTTACAAAACTGAACCAAGACTAAACAAGAATTTTGAGACTCAAAAAGCATTTTTTAAGAAATTTCCTTTTCGTCTAGGATTGGATCTTTCGGGTGGTAGTCACTTGATATACAAAGCCGATGTCAGCGGTGTTCCTGCTGGCCAGGTGGCAGACTCTATGGATGCGCTTCGCGATATTATCGAACGCAGAGTAAATCTTTTCGGGGTTTCTGAACCAGTAGTCCAAATACAACACGGCAGTGTAATTTCTGGTGCGGGGGAGCAATTGATAGTTGATCTTCCGGGGGTGACCGACGTCAATAAAGCAATTGAAATGATAGGGCAGACACCACTTTTGGAATTTAAAGTTGAAAGACCAAAAGATCAGCCAATAAAAATAACAAGTGCCAATATTGGCAAAGATGGCAAAGTAGACGTAGGAACTCTAAACTTAGGGCAACAATACGTTGCTACTGAACTTACTGGTAGATACCTCCAGAAGGCAACCTTGGAATTTGATCAAAATACTCGGGAGCCAAGAGTGAGCTTGCAATTTGATGATGTTGGTACAAAACTTTTTGCGCAAATTACCAAAGACAATATCGGAAAAACTGTAGCCATTTACTTGGATGGAGCACCTATCTCTACACCAGTAGTGCGGGAACAAATTCCAAACGGCCAGGCGGTTATCTCTGGGAGCTTTACTCCGACTGAGGCAAGAACTCTAGTGGGTCGGCTTAATTCTGGAGCACTACCTGTGCCGATATCCCTACTTTCTACCCAAACTATCGGAGCTACTTTAGGTGATAGCGCTGTCCACGCCGGAGTTAAAGCGACAATTATCGGATTCTTACTCGTGGCGCTATTCTTGATTCTTTGGTATCGCTTACCTGGCTTGGTGGCCACTGTCTCTCTTTCTATTTTCATTGCAATAATTTTGGCGTTGTTTAAATTGATGCCAGTGACTTTGACAGCTGCCGGTATAGCAGGATTTATAATTTCAATAGGCATAGCTGTGGATGCCAATGTCTTGATTTTTGAAAGAATTAAAGAGGAGTTACGTTCTGGGAGAACCATAAATGATTCAGTAAAATTTGGATTTTCTAGAGCTTGGTTTTCTATTCGGGATTCAAATATTTCAAACTTCATCACCGCAGTTATTCTTTTTTGGTTTGGAACATCACTCATCAAGGGTTTCGCGTTGACACTTGGAATGGGAGTTATCGTATCCATGTTTAGTGCCATTACCATCACTAGAATTTTCTTAGGAACCCTAGGCTTTATTGGAGAGGGTAAGGTCGCTAAATTTTTATTCGGAAGCGGACTTAGTAAATAATTTTAAATTGTTATGTTTATTATAAAACACAAAAAAATATTTATCGGCATATCCATTGGTTTGGTTGTTTTGTCACTTCTTTCTTTTTTTGTATTTGGACTAAACGTCGGAATTGATTTCAAGGGCGGTGCTCTCTCAGAAGTTGTTTACGGAGGTCCACGTCCGGCCCAAGCTGATTTAAACCAATCTCTAAAAACTTTGAACTTTGGAACCATCCTTCTCCAACCAACTGGAGACAAGGGCTATATTGTAAAGACTAGAGACTTGAGCACTTCCGAGCATGCCCTACTACTTGAAACTCTTTCCCAAAAAGGCTTAAATCCGCTTACGGAGACAAATTTTGATTCAATTGGGCCATCAGTCGGTCGTGAGCTTACTCGAAAAGCAATTTTGGCTATTATTTTAATTTCTCTGGCGATAATCCTTTTTATTGCTTTCGCTTTTAGAAAAGTTTCCAAACAAGTTTCATCTTGGAAGTATGGAGTTATTGCTATAATTACCCTTTTACATGATGTGACTATACCGATCGGGCTATTCATCGTCCTCTCTCACTTTTATGGAGCCGAATTGGACACTCTGTTTGTGGTGGCCGTGCTTACTATCCTCGGTCTTTCGGTTTCAGACACGATAGTTATCTTTGATCGAATTAGAGAAAATTTAAGAAACCTACCAACAAACTCCGATGTGAATTTTAGTGAAATAGTTGGTAAAAGTTTAGAGCAATCTTATGTGCGTTCTATCTGTACATCCTTGACTGTCATTATTGTGCTACTTGTCTTGTTCTTTTTCGGCCCAGCGACTACAAAATATTTTGCTTTGATGTTGACGACCGGAATGTTCTTCGGCACGTACTCTTCAATCTTCCTAGCTTCACCACTTTTGGTGTGGGTAGAAGAATGGCAAAAAAAGAGCTAGTATTTTTCACTTTTTTGTGGTACAATATAACACATGAAATACATTTTTATTATTTTAGGTGTCTTGGTTTTGTGGGTAGTCTTTATTTATAATAGTTTTGTTACGTTGGTTAATCGCACTAAGGAAGCTTGGGCAGATATTGAAGTGCAATTAAAAAGGAGATATGATTTGATCCCAAATTTAGTAAACACTGTAAAAGGGTATGCCGCACATGAATCTAGTGCTTTTGAAAATGTAACTAAGGCTCGAGCTATGGCTTTGGGTGCTTCGGGCGTAGCTGAAAAAGGGCAGGCAGAAAATATGCTAACTGGCGCGCTCAAATCCGTATTTGCAATTGCTGAAGCTTATCCAGAATTAAAAGCTAACCAAAATTTTCTAGCTTTACAACAAGAGCTCTCTGATACAGAAAATAAAATTCAATCAGCTCGCAGGTTTTATAATGGCAATGTTCGTGATTTAAACATAAAAATGGAATCTTTTCCTGCAAACATTCTCGCAAGTATTTTTCATTTCTCTAAAATGGAATTCTTTGATCTCGCAGAAGGTGATGCTGCCCAAAATCCCGTAGCAGTAAAGTTTTAATGGCTAGTTTATATACACAACAATCGAAAAATGTTACAAAAACTTGGTTGCTAATGACCGTGTTTTTTGTGGTTATTATTTTATTTGGTTGGTTCTTTAGCTTTTATTACGGCAATCCAAACATTCTATATTTCTTTGTTATCTTTAGCATTTTAATGAATATCTTTTCCTACTGGTTTTCAGATAAAATTGTACTCAAGCTCGCCGGCGCCAAAGAGGCCAAAAGGGAAGAGTACTTTGACCTATATACCAGCGTAGAGAATCTTTCTATTACGGCTGGCCTGCCAATGCCAAAAGTTTACGTGGTGCAAGATGAGGCGCCAAATGCCTTTGCGACTGGGAGAGATAAAAATCACGCAGTGGTTTGCGCCACTACTGGGCTCTTAGCAATTTTAGATAAAACAGAGCTAGAAGGTGTGCTGGCACACGAACTTTCCCATATTGGCAATCGTGATATGTTGCTTTCCACTGTCGTCGTAGTTTTAGTTGGCTTTATTACTATCCTGGCGGATGTATTCACCCGCAGTTTATTTTTTGGTGGCAACTCGAGAGATAGAGAAAATAACGGGGGAGCTATATTAATGATTGTTGGAATTATTCTTTCAATTTTAGCGCCAATCTTTGCTATGCTTATCCAGCTCGCAATTTCTAGAAAGCGTGAATTTTTGGCGGATGCTTCTGGGGCACTACTTACTAGGTATCCAGAAGGACTCGCCAACGCGCTCAAAAAAATAGGACAGTACTCACAACCAATGGTGCGTCAATCGACAGCGATTGCTCACCTTTATATTGCTGATCCCAAAGGATCAAATCTCGGTAAAAAAATCAGTGGCCTTTTTGCGACCCATCCACCGATAGAGGAAAGAATCAAGGCTCTAATTGGTTAAATAGAAATTTTCTCCTTAGTTTGCTATACTTTCTCGTATGGATATTAAAGACGTAGAGAAGCTGGCGGAGCTGGCGAGAATTGAGCTTTCTGCTCCCGAAAAAGAGTCAATGCTTCATGACATGAAGGGCATTTTGGACTATGTGAAAGTCATAGAATCAGTTGAAGTTGAGGATATATTGCCAGATTATAAATTACACAATGTATGGCGAGAAGATAAACATATACCAAGAGAATTCTCCCATGATTCTATAATAGAACAATTTCCAGATTCGCAGGATGGATTTTTGAAAGTAAAAAAGATCTTATGATTGATTTAAAAAAGTTAACAATTGAAAAAGCGCACCAGAGTCTTTTAAATGGAGAATTTACTTGCCGAGAACTGACAGCAGCGTATCTGGAAGCTATCGATAAAAAAAATCCTGAACTGAATGCTTACCTAGAAATTTTTAATGATGCTCTTCTGCAGGCCGATCTTGCCGATAAAAAATTTAAAGACAAAACTGCCACCCTGCTTACCGGCATACCTTTTGCTATTAAGGACAACATTTTAATACAAGGTAATATTGCTTCGGCTGGTTCAAAAATTTTAGAAAATTATAAGGCGAGCTATGATGCGACGGTTATCAAAGATTTAAAAAAAGCTGGAGTAGTATTTTTAGGGCGCACAAATATGGATGAATTCGCCATGGGTTCTTCTACTCAAACTTCTGCCTATGGAGTGACTCGTAACCCCATAGATACTTCTAGAGTCCCTGGAGGGTCCTCTGGTGGTTCTGCAGCGGCGCTAGCCGGAGATATTGCTTTGGCTGCTCTAGGGACTGAGACCTGTGGTTCGGTTCGTGAACCTTCAGCCTTTTGTGGATTAGTCGGATTAAAGCCTACCTATGGAGCAGTTTCTAGGCATGGAATAATTGCTATGGGGAATTCTCTTGATCAGGTTTCTCCATTTGGAAAAGACGTGCGGGATACCGAAATAATTTTTGATCTCTTGTCTCGACACGATGAAGAAGATAGTACTTCAGTTCCGGAAGATTTGCGTAAGGTAACAAATAAAACAAATTCTAAAAAGATCGGTGTGCCTTGGCATCTCTTCTCCGAGGGAGTGGATAAAGAAGTAGCAGAGAATTTTAAAGAGTCCATAGAAAAACTCAAAAAAGCTGGGTATGAAATAGTGGATATAGAAATTCCATATTCAAAATATTCCTTGGCAGCATACTATATAATAATGCCAGCAGAAGTTTCTACAAACCTAGCTCGCTTTGATGGAATTCGCTATGGCTTTAGTTCTCCAGGGAAGGATTTAATGGAAGTTTATAAAAGTAGTCGAGCCAAAGGTTTTGGCAAGGAGGCTCGCCGACGTATCTTGCTCGGTACCTATGTACTTTCTCATGGATATTATGACGCCTATTACAACAAGGCTATAAAAGTAAGAGAAAAAATAAAAGCTGAAATTATGACTGCCTTCCAAAATGTTGATTATATTCTTACCCCGACGGTGCCAATGACAGCATTTAAGCTGGGTGAAAAAATGGATAACCCGGTGTCTATGTATCTGTGCGATATATTTTCGGCTCCAGCCAATTTGTCTGGAGTGCCCTCTATTGCTCTGCCTTCAGGCCGGTCAACCGAAGGCCTACCTTTCTCGATCCAGTTTATGGCACCACATTTTCGTGAGGATCTGCTATTTGAGATTGGTAAAAAATTTGAGGAAATTCAATAAAACAAAGAGAAATAAAGCTGTGTTATACTAATAGAACATGAATCCACCACAAACGTTTGATCAAAATAATATACTCCAAGGTACATTTTTGGGTTCAAAATATTTCAATCCATTTTATTTATTTGATCAAGGATATTTATTTTTTCAGAATCTCTATTATATTATCACTAGCAATCAAGTTAGAAATCTTTATTACTTTATTATTTTTTTGCTGGCAACATTTTTTCTAACATTGATTATCTATTGCATAATTAGATTATTTGAAATCAGGAAAAAAGAGCAAGCGCACTTGGAGCATGAGATTGCGGAATATGCTCACCACAAAGCTGAACGTGAGAAAAAAATGCAGGCAGGGGAAGGGGGAGTGTCTGACAATCCTAGATGGATGGAGACTTTAAATTATCTTTTCTCAAATAATCCAAGTGACTGGAAGCTCGCCATTATGGAAGCTGATTCAATGCTTGATAGTTTATTGGACCAACTAGGGTTCAGAGGTGAGAATCTCGGCGAAAAATTAAAGTCGGCTACGCAAGATAAGTTTCGAAATTTAAGTGCCGCATGGGAAGTACACACGATAAGAAACAGAATAGCCCACGAAGGCCTATCTTATGAAATATCGCAACATGAAGCCAAGAGAGTGATTGCTCTGTATGAGAGAATCTTTCGAGATTATGGTTTTATTTAGTTACTTTGTTGCCAAGGGCAGACCATAGAGCCGAATCGAACGGCCGTCTTAAGGTTATGAATTATTGTTGCGGGAGGCCGAATCGAACGGCCGTCTTAAGGTTATGAGCCTTACGAGATACCTCTTCTCCATCCCGCTACGTTAGGCGTATATTACCTCAATTTTGATTAAAAATCAAGTTTAATATATAATTGCGTCATGAGTATATTTATCTCAATTTTGATTATCGTTGCTTCGATTTGTTTGATCATAGTGTCTATCCTGTTAATCACAGTCCTACTGTATATTTTAGCTCTTATTTTTACCTTGAAAGGTATTTTAGAAAAAATGGAAAAAAATATTGGTTTTGCGACTAAAACAGCCTTAAAAACTTTTTCTGAAATAAAAAATAGCCGAGCAGTCAGATTTCTTCTAAATAAGAAAAAGAAGTGAATAAATATTAAAACTATAAATCTTGGCGGAGAGAGCGAGATTCGAACTCGCGGTCCTTTTAAGGGACGACAGTTTAGTAAACTGTTGGTTTAAGCCACTCACCCATCTCTCCGTATCACTTGAAAGTATATTAATTTTGCTTTTTTAGCAAGTCTCGTATTTCGATGAGCAATTTTTCTTGTCGGGTAAAATTTTGGACTTTATCGTCAACTTTACGAAAAGTATTTACAAATTTAACCAAGAGGAAAATACAGAAAGCAATAATAACAAAGTCGAGCGCGGCGCTAATAAAATTACCAATATTCAGCTGCCATAATTTAAGGTTACTAAATTCACTACCCTTCATAATCGGTTTTAGGGATGCGAGGACAATATCGTTTACAAATGAAGTGATAATTTTTTGAAAAGCCCCACCGATAACAATACCGACAGCGAGGTCGATAACGTTGCCGTGCATTACAAACTCTTTAAATTCCTTAATAAAATTTTTCATAAGCCTATTTTAGCGTATTTTTATATTTTAGTCACTATCATGAAAAAACGCAGGAAATATGTTAAAGTAGTTAGGTTATTTAGGTAACAAATGGAGCCGTGTCAGAGTGGTCTAACGTACCTCTTTGCTAAAGAGGCAGGGGCTTCAAAACCCCTCGACGGTTCGAATCCGTCCGGCTCCGCACCAGTTTTAGTCTTGAAAAAGCTCCATTTTTTTGTTATAATGGCGTTATGAACGCTAATAATAAAGATAATCAAGACGACGAGAATAGGACCAACAATCAAAACAATACTAGCGCCAATAACAAAAAAAACCCTAGTACTGGAAATTACGAAGAAGAAGAGGAGGAGAAGGCTAAAACCGAAGAATAATTTTATGTCAAAATTTACGAATAAAATACCAAAATTTTTAAAATCCAAGTGGGTGCTTGGAGCAATTGGGCTGGTCATCCTTGTTATCGGTACCTATTTTGTTTTTTTTCACAAAACTATCAAATATCAATTTATAACCGTAAATCAAGGATCTATTACTGAATCAGTATCTCTAACAGGTAACACCACTCCTTCGCAAAGTGTGTCTTTGGCTTTTGGAAGTAGTGGAATTATCTCTAATATATATTCTTCACTTGGAAAACAAGTTCAAAAAGGACAAGTATTAGCCGAGCTTAATATGAAGGATTTAATGGCTCAATTACACAATGCCCAAGCAGGCCTTACAATCGCCAAACAAAATGCAAATACTACAGAAAGCAATCTTGTTAATATTACCGCTGAGCAAGATGCAATTGTTGCAAGTGCGCGACAAAGTTTATATGGTAATTTTGTCGCGGCGCTTTCTGGGAATGTATCTACCTCAAATGTCGCACCGACTATTTCTGGTTCGTATACTGGAACGGTTGATGGGTCATATATTGTTCAAGTTTATTCTTCAAATTCATCAAACGGTGGTTCACTTAGTTATTCTGGATTAGAGTCTGGCACTGCGTCACTCAGCACAAATACTGCAGTACCACTAGGCACTCATGGACTTTTTATAAGTTTCCCCACATCCGCCCCGATAGGTACTTACGTCAATACCACCTGGACAGTTAATGTTCCCAATACCAGCTGGAATGGATATGCATCTGCTTTAAAGAATTATCAAACTGCATTACAGACTCGGGATAAAGTTATCGCCACCGCACAAGCCAACATAGGCACGACTGATTCGTCTGTTGTGCAAGCACAAATTGAGCAAGCCCAAGCTAGTGTTGAAAGCGTGCAAGCCAAAATACAAAATTCACAAATTATCGCACCTATTACTGGTACCATTACTCAATTTGATGCAAAAGTTGGACAGCTTGCCTCACCAAGTACACCACTTGTTTCGATTATATCCAATAATAATTATGAGATAGATGCTGGGGTCTCTGAAACCGATGTTGGGAAAATTTTAGTTGGCAATAAGGCTACCATAACCCTCGATGCATTTCCAAATGAAACCTTTACCGGATCGGTATTTTATATAGCCCCAGCAGAAAGTAATGTTCAAGGAGTAGTAAATTATCAAACAAAAATTTCATTCGATAAACTGGACCCTAGATTAAAGAGTGGTCTTACTGCAAATATAAATATACAAACAAGGCATAAAGATAACATTTTAATCCTTCCTCAGTATGCTATTTTGCAAAATGATCAAGGTACATTTGTGGAAACACTTGAAAATAATAAAGTTAAACAAAACCCAGTAACTTTAGGTATCTCAGATGAAAAGGGTAATGTGGAGGTCATCTCTGGGGTAACCAAAGGTGAACAAGTTTTAAATATTGGACTTAAGGTAAAATGATTGAGATCAATCATCTAACAAAAGAATATATTCTGGAGGAGGAAGTGCCGACCAAAGCTTTGCGTGGCGTAACTCTCTCAATTCAAAAAGGGGAATTTGTTTCCATTATGGGTCCCTCTGGTTCTGGTAAATCGACACTTCTGCATATCATGAGTTTTTTAGATAGACCTACAGCAGGATCGTATAAATTCCAAGGGAAAAGCATTGATGAGATGACTGACCAAGAACTGGCCCATGTTCGCAACTCAGACATGGGTTTTGTATTTCAATCATTCAATTTACTTTCTCGCTTAACGGTATATGATAACGTAGAAATACCACTTCTGTATTCTAACGTTCCACCAACAAAACGTAAAAAACTTGTAGAAGACGCGATCAAGTCAGTGGGTCTCGAAGAAAAAACTTATATCGAGGCTGGCAAACTCTCTGGGGGACAGAAGCAACGCGTAGCTATTGCTCGAGCACTAGTGGTGGATCCTAATGTTATTTTTGCCGATGAACCTACTGGAAACCTTGATTCACAATCAGGATTACAGGTTATGGAAATACTTGAATCACTTAATGCTAAGGGGCGTACAGTCATACTGGTTACTCACGAAACTCAAACTGCCGAATTTGCGAACCGCATAATTAAAATAAAAGATGGAGTGGTCGAAAGTGATAAAATAATTACGGCCAAACGTCAGCCTGCTGGCAATTTAAAATAATATGCTTTTTAGAGATGCTTTTAAAACCTCAATCAGAAGTTTAACACATGGAAAAATGCGTTCTATTTTAACCATGCTAGGTGTTGTTATCGGTATAGCTTCAGTAATTATCCTTATGTCAATTGGACAATCAGCCCAAAATTTAATTTTGGGTCAAGTGCAAAGTATTGGCTCCAATCTCATTATCATCATGCCTGGGGCACCAAGTAATGGAAAATTCTCTGCTCCAGCTTCTGCCCAAGGAGTGGTTATTACTAGTTTACAAGAAAGAGATGTCGAAGCGTTAGGGCGAGAATCTTCCGTAGATGCCGCCGCTGCGCTGGTTAGTGGGCAAGCAGAAGTAGTTTATGGGAATAATAATAAAACAGTAAGCTACCAAGGGGTGAGTGCTAATATGTTTGCCGTGCGAAATTTAACGGTAGGCAAAGGTTTTATATTTTCAAAAGGGGATGTAGATTCTGTAAATCACGTGGCAGTTATTGGGCCTGATCTTGCCACAACTCTTTTTGGTCCTGCCCTTAACCCAATTGATAAAATAATTAGAATGAAAAATGTATCTTTTAGAGTGATCGGAGTTCTTAGTAAGGGGGGTATTGGTGCCTTTGGTGTTGATCAAGGGAACATAGTGATCATTCCAATTACTGTTGCCCAAAAACAATTACTTGGATTTTCTTATTTAAATACTATTTTAGTTCAAGCAAATGCAAGTTATGATATTGATTTTGTTAAATCACGTATAACCTTTGCCTTACGCCAGAATCATGGGATAACTGATCCAAACAAAGATGATTTTAATATACGAACTCAAGCTGATGTTCTGTCTATCTTAGGTAGTATTACTTCTATTCTTACGTTATTTTTGGCATCCATAGCCTCTATATCTCTTGTCGTTGGCGGTATTGGTATTATGAATATAATGCTCGTCTCTGTGACTGAGAGAACTAGGGAGATAGGACTCCGTAAGGCTGTCGGCGCGACAAATGGCGATATTATAAAACAATTTCTTATTGAGTCTGTTTTATTAACTTTTATAGGTGGTTTTGTAGGTATCACTGTCGGCGCAGGAATTGTTGGTCTTGTTTACTTTGTTCTTACAACTTTCTTTCCTTCTTTGGGTTGGGTTTTCGCTTTTCCTATTTCATCTGTGATTTTGGGGTTGATAGTTTCCGGTATAGCCGGAATCGCTTTTGGAATCTATCCAGCCTATCAAGCTGGTAAGAAAAATCCGATTGATGCCCTACGCTATGAATAAGTGTAGAATTTTAAGTCGTTGGTATTTTATGCTATAGTCTCTTTATGACTTTTTTAGATAAAGTAAAACAGAAAATTTGGCATTTTATTTATAAATTTTTTCCAACGGTGCAGAAGTTTTTCCTTCGCTTTCACGAAAAAGGCCGACAGCGGTATCATATTGGTTGGCTCACACCAGGTAAAACCCTAGAAGACTTAAAAAAACATTTACATAACGAGTGGGGATTTGGTAATCATTTCGTAGCTTGGCCAGATGAGGGGCAGGTTTTGAGCTGGAGAAAATTAGCAGATTTTCAAGATCAATATCATCTACGGGTTTTTAGTGATGGTGAAATTCGCGGGCACTATGAATACACCCCCGAAGCACATCCAATAGAACATTTTGATGAAAAAGGAGAGAGCTTTCACAGAGAAGATTTTCTAAAATTTCTTGGAGAATTTGTCACTGACAAAAAAACCCTGGGAACACATCTGACGATGGACCCCGAGGCTTATAATCCTAATTCCGAAATTGCTTTCGAAAACAAAAAATAATTTATGGACTTTTTTAACGATTTTGATAAATTTTCTGGGCTAGAGAAAAAATGGATAACTGCTTCATCTGAGCTTAAGGGCATAGATGGAAATAAAAAAAATATCAAAATTGAACTTATGGACGATGGCAACCCTCGAGCAGTGGCATTTTTTGATATTGATGGAACCTTGGCTCATCTAGGAGTAATACATGGCAAAGCTATAGCTAAACTTTTTCCAGACCAAGAACCTAAAGAATTAGAGCAAACTTATTATAAAGGTTTTAAACTGGGAAATTCTTTTCGAGAATTTGATCGTATGCGCGGAATCTATATTGACGGACATTTAGAATGGAAAGATCCTGAAGTTTACGTGAAAGATCGTTTTACTCCACATGCTGAAGAAATTGATCAACCCGGACATTCGGCACACAATATTGCAGCAGCAATACTTGAAGAGTATGGAAAGGTTGCTGCACAAATATGCGATGAGTTATATCAAAAGAATCCAGAAGAATTTGAAAAATCAAACATTGCTCCGATATTTAAGTTGGCACAAATGTATGCAAAACTTGGTATTCCTATGGTAGGATTTACCGCCAACGCTAAAGTATTTGTAGAAAAATTAGCGAAGTATTTAAAATTGTCAGATATATTTCTAGATATTGCCACAGATGAAACTATGGCTGGTGGTGGAAAAGAAATAGCAATACAGCATCTCATTAGTACATTAGAATCTAAAGATATTCCAATACCTGAAGGTAAAATGATATTTGTCGGTGATTCTCTGAGGGGAGATATTGGTACAAGTTTGACAGCTCGGGATAAAAATAAAGGAATTTTTGGGCAAGGAATTTTAGTCTTGAAAGACAAAAATGCATTGATTGAAATAGAGAAACAAATAAATGCTGACCCAAAATTAAGACACATTGTCGACAGCATTGATGTAAATGCCTTTGTAGTTGAAGATGTACCTCTTGATGAAAGAGGTAATCCCATGATGCTTTCCAGGTTTCGTAAAGATTTTTTAAAAAAATTATAATTTATTACTTTATCTTTGACTCTGGCATTACTAAATCCCATAGCTTGGCGGCCACGTTTACTGGTTTTCCAAATAGGGGATAATGATGTAGGTCTATAAAAGGCAAACTGTTGCACTCAATTATTCCGCAATGTTGTTCTTCCTTCCAAGATTTAGTTATATCTTCAATTATAAAATCTACTCCGATAAGAGAATCATTTAAAAATCTACCGACATGCTCTAACATTTCTATGTTGTCAGGATGGGTGATGTTGGTGACTTCGGTGGTAGTTCCACCGCAACCGCGACTGGTTTTTTGCGAAAACGTAATCACTTTATCTTTTTCTGGCACATCTTCTAATTTTATATTTTGCCTTTTCAACTCTAGCTCTGCTTCATTGTCTATCATTATTTTGTGAAAGATTGGCCCGCTTCGCTCTGTTCTTTTATTTTCTTCCTCCAATAACTCTCGCAGGGTGTGTACTCCATCGCCGATTACTTCTGGTTGATCACGTTTAACGACTGCAATTAATTTTCTATCTATTAATGTCCCCCTAAATAGACTTCCTCTAAGTTCTTCTTCAATGATCACCAGCGGAGAGATTTTCTTAGCTTTTTTAAATCCTAGAACTAATTCCTCCGGGGTATTTATATGTATCGTGGTGTGTCGACTTCTGGAGCCGAGGTTAGGCTTAGCGATGACTGGCTTGTTGATACTATTAAAAATTTTTAAGGCTTTTGACTTGGTAAAAGCGACTCCGCCAGTGGCCACTGGTAATCCTTCCTTTTGAAATTTTTCTTTCATGATGCCTTTGTTGTCCATCCACACCAAGGCGGGCGAGATAGTTTTTTCTGATCTGGGCAAGCCATCAAAAATTATTCTTTTCCCCTTAAACTCTGCGACAAAAGCGTTATCTATTGGACCAAAATGAAATTCATACATTTTTATCCCGCGTTTCTCGGCCTCCTCCCAGAAACATCTGGTGCGATAAGTATCACTTGCTTCTGGCTTGTATGAAAAATGCCCAAGCTTTAAAAAAACCATTAATTTGAAAAATGGTAGCGAAAACCAATCCGCTATTCGGTCGGCCGTATTTCCAAAAATATGTTCCATTAAGTTAAAAAATGGTTCGTCTATCCAACCCAGCACTACAGAAGTATAGGCTACAAAATGATTTTCTTGCGCTGGTTCACAATCTTTACAATGTCGCATAAAATAATTTCCAGTCCTTTTTAAATATAAATTTACAAATATGAAAGATGGTATAAGTTATAAAGAAAGCAGCCGCCACGTCGATAGAATAATGAAGATGCCCCAGAAGTACAACAACTGCAAAAATAATAGAAAAACTTAGAAAGACGTAACGTAATGTCTTATCATCCCAAAACATTAGGGCCATAAGAAAAGGCAAACCAGTGTGCCCTGAAAAGAAGAGATCATTCCCAGTAAAGATATTGTTTAGATATTTTCCAAAATACACCGTGCTGATAGCTACGTGGGGATAATATGGACTGACATGTGTCAGAATAATAAAAAACGATCTAATTACCACAAAAACTGCAATGCTTTTTAAAGCAAAGGGAAAGTATCTAGGACGGACGACACCTATAAAAAGCATCACAAAACCCATAAAGATAGCACCGTATACAAATATAAGATCTACGTCATAGACTCGAGTGTTGGAAAGGATGATGTCAGTAACAGGCTCACTGGCTATACGCGTGGCGTAATTGATAGCAAAGTATTGTATAAAGATACTTATTCCGAGCAAAAAAACACCAGTCAAAAAAGAGATAATGAACTTTTTATCCTTAAAATAGATAGAATAACTTTTTTTCATTTTATCCATGGTATTATGTTATGATAACACAATATTTAAAATGAATAAAATTTCTTGTATAATCTGCGCTTTCAATGAAGAACCGAGGATAGGGGCAGTCTTAAACGCCCTCAAGGAGCATCCGTTATTGGATGAAGTAATAGTTGTCGACGATGGATCAACTGACGGCACAAAAAAAATTATAGAACAAAATGAATGGATCAGACTAATTTCTCACCCAAAGAACTTGGGCAAAAGCGCCGCTATGTGTACGGGAATATTAAACTCCAAGAATGACCTGCTATTGTTTTTAGATGCGGATTTAAAAGACATATCGGCCGAAGATGTGACCGCGCTAGCTATGCCAGTTTTAGAAAATAAAAGTGATGTAAGTATTAGTACTCGCAAAAACAGTTTGTTGATATATAAAATACTTGGGTTTGATTTTTTTTCTGGCGAGAGGATTATTTCCAAGAAATATTTAATTGATCATATAGAAGAAATAGGCAAACTTCCCGGTTATGCGATTGAAACCTATATTAATACCATAATTGTTGATAACAAATTGCGGGTTGCTATTGTGTATTTGAAAAATGTTATCCATACGATGAAAGCGGAAAAAGTTGGACTGTGGAAGGGAATAAATTTAGAAATTAAAATGGCACTGGAATTAGTTAAATATAGTTCCTTGATGGGAATTCTAAAACAGAATTATAAACTACTAAAGTTAAGAGTGGATTAAATTATCTATAAATTCTTGCGTCGAGACATCCCAAGAATATGTCAGAGCTTTTTTTCTGCCAGCTTCTCTTGAAAGTTTTAAACATTGCAATGCGGCAAATTCTAAATTTTTATCTAAAAATCCATCAACTCCATGAGAGATTACATCTCCTGGTCCGATGACATCGTGGGCAGCCACCGGCAGACCACAAGCCATAGCCTCAATAATAGTTAATCCAAAAGTATCAGTTTCAGATGGAAAAACGGCGACATCACAAGAAGCCAGAATATCTACCAACTCTTGGCCCTTTTTATATCCAACGAATATTGCGCTATCTTTGTATTTTCTTTCTAAAGCATGGCGAAGTGGTCCGTCGCCAATGATAAGTTTGGTCCCAGGCAAGGAACACCTCAAAAACTCTTCAAGATTTTTTTCTATAGCTATACGACCAAGATAAACAAAAATAGGTCGTTGGTATGGCAGAGAAAAATTTCCGTTATTAGGCTTAAAGAGATCTGTGTCAACTCCGGCAGGCCAGATGGTAAGATTTTTTTTAAATCCTCTTTGCTCAAGTTTAGATTTTAAACTTTTAGTATGAATTATAGTTTTCTCACCACCATCATGAAACCACCTTAAGTATCGGTAAGAAGTATCAGCAAAAAACCCAATTCTAATTTCAATATATAAAGGCAAATCGGTACAGTAAGAAGTAGTAAACTTTAAGTTATTTTTTCTACAAGCATAGCGTGCCCAAAATCCCAAGACACTCTCAGTCATGATGTGAATGTAGTCAGGTTTTTCTTGCATGATAATAGATTCTACTTTTCGTTTTGTAAAAAAAGGTATGCGAACCTCTCTGTAAAATGGTAGAGGAAAAGTGGGGAAGAGACCAGGGTGGATTATAACGACTTCAAATCCCTTTTCTTTTAACCGAGGGATTAAATTATTTAAAATAGTTAAAACTCCACTGGCGACTTGTGGATACCAAGCATCAGTGACAATTAAGATTTTTTTCATACAGTATCTTTAAATGCATTTTTCTTGATATAACTCTTAATGAAAAAATATCCAGCTATTAATATGACGGAGACCAACAACCAAACGTAAGAAAAATAATCTACATATTTAGTTGAAGTGGAAATAGTTTTTCCAAAGTAATAACCAATTGTCATAAATAAAATAATTTTAGGGATGCTTCCTAGCATATTGTATTTCATAAACCTTAGATATTTTAATTTAACAATTCCGGCCACAAAAAGAATAAGGGAACCAATCGGCTGAGTTTTACCGAATAATAAAATTCTGCCATCAAAGGTATGAAATTTTTCCGTTAGAGAACTTACCCTTGCTGGAGTCGCTCCGATATATTTTCCAAAATTTCTCACAAACCATTCTCCGGCATAACGGCCCAAGAGGTAATACATTGTGTCTCCGACAACGTCTCCCATCACTAGAACAAAAAAAACAATAAAAGCATTAAATATTTTCAAGGAGACTAAAAATCCAGAAATTAAAGATATCGTTGGCCCTTCCATAATAGCAACCGGAAAAACGATCCAGTAGCCGTAGTGGATAAAAAGTTGGGTAATAGTTGCAAAGTCTGCAGTCATATTAATTTTTTACTTCTGAATTTTTAATGGACCTTTGTTTATTTTCAAGGGCTGTCAACACTTTCTCGGCAGCGCTAGTATACTGTTCTGGTTTGGTATTCAGGTCACCATGACCTCCTTCTACTGAGTAAAATCCGTCAATAATTTCAGAAATTTGTAATTCTTCGGGATTGCCAGATTTTTTTTGTTCACTAATATTTTTTTGTACATCCTTCATCGGAAATACTTTATCATCCACCCCATGCACTATAGAAATTCCAATCCCATGATTTTTAATTTCTCGAAGAAATTGATAAGTTTCCGATTTAGCTATATCATTGATTTCTTTTGTGCTTAAAATTGGAGTTTTAAGTACCCACTTCATGAATTCCTTTGTACCCCATTCCACTTGCTCCTTACCGAGAGCAGAGACCAAACCTGCTTTTTCACGTTCTTTAAAAGTTTTACCTTCAGATATTCCAGTATTCAAAAACCTAATTCCAAGTAAGGCCGTATTTATTTCCTTGACTAGACCACCAGAGTCTACCAGAACAAGATTTTCAAATTTATCTGGATATAAATGCGCAGCTGCTAGGGTTACAATGCCACCCCTTGATTCTCCAATAACCGAAACTTTACCAACTCCCTTTTTTTCTAAAACTAAATTAATAGCATTTACTTGTTTTAAGATAGAATCTCGTAAATTTTCTGTTTTTGGGTTATCACTTTTCTGGTCAATTCCATGCGGACTCTTAACAGCAATTACTCTTCTGCCTTGCTTAACTAATTCCAGTATATTTGTTTTCCTGCCCTCTGGGGAACCATCACCATATCCAGAAATAAACAATACAGGTGCACCTTGCTTTAGCTCTTTTGGCGCTATATCCAGAATTTCTATTTGCTCACCCGACACATTTAAAGTTTCTCTTTTTTTGAATTCTTCTTCAAACCATTGTTCAATAGTATTTTTTTCTGATTTTAGGCTATTGGGGAAAGTTTCCATATTGATATAAGTATACCAAAAATCAATTTTAATGCGCTACCGTAAAAGCGACAACTTTTCTCGCCCCAGCTTTCCTCAAAACTCTTCGGGCTTCGGTCAATGTCGCTCCGGTGGTGAGAATATCATCTATTAAAATTATATTTTTCTTATCGATTACTTCAGGATTTTTTACAGCGAAAGATCCGATGATGTTTTTCAAACGTTCCGACCTGTTCCTAATACGGGCTTGGTGTTCGGTATCCTTTGGTTTGATCAAAACACCTGTTTCCAATCCTAGATCTACGCCATGGCGTAGATTGTTTATTTTGATTAACTCTTTGGCTATCAATTCTGCTTGGTTGTATCCTCGTTCTTTGTATCGCTTCTTTGATAAAGGAATGGGGATCAAAATAGGGGAGCGAAAATTTTCCATAATACTTAATTCTGAAAGTTCTTCCAAAAGTTTACCGTATAGAACCTCAGCAAAAGTTTCAGCTAACTTTTTTTTGTTTTTATACTTCAGTAGCCACAGGGCTTTCTTTACTGGTGGATGGCGATAGTCAAATACAGGGAAAATCCACTTTGCGCTTTCACGTTCTGCTGGTGGAAATTCCGAAATACACGAGAGGCACACATAAGCCCCATTTTTACCACAAGCTACACAAGTCACAGGGAAAACTATATTCAGCAGTTTACTTATAATGGTGTTTAAAAATGGCATTTATGCTATAATATTAGCACAAAAATGGACAATCCTTTTTCAAACATCCTTGGGAATATAAGCAAGCTCGTGGCCGGCACAAAGGATACCGCTGTAGGTATTGATATCGGTTCCTCCGCTATTAAAATAGTTGAAATAAAAAGAAAAGGGAGCAAGGCAGTGCTCGAAACATACGGAGCTATAGCCCTTGCACCTTATGACAATCAGGACGCAGGACGTATTGCCAATCTTCCGGTTGAAAAAATCTCCGAAGCCCTGACAGAAGTTTTGAAACAATCTGCGGTAGTTACAAAAGATGCGGCTTTCTCTATTCCAATACAATCAAGTTTGATTTTTACCATTGATTTGCCTTCTACTATTAAAGAAGGTGAAATGTCCAACATTGTCTCCACAGAAGCTCGGAAGTATATTCCAGTACCGATAGGGGAAGTGTCAGTCGATTATTTTATGCTACCTAAAAAAGAACCATCTTTTTTGGATATGAATAGTAGCATGCCACAATCTGCTGCCTCAAATGAAAAAATAAATGTTCTAGTTGTAGCTACTCAAAATGATGCAGTAGCTAAATACCGTTCTATTGTTTCGGGAGCTAACCTTAGCCCAGCTTTCTTTGAGATCGAAGTATTTTCTTCAATTAGAGCTAATTTTGAACATGAGCTTTCTCCTGTTTTGTTAATAGATTTTGGTGCCTCACGTACCAAGCTTTCAGTTGTTGAATACGGTATGATTAAAAGTTATCACACTATAAACCGAGGCGGTGTAGATATTACTGACTCAATTTCCAAGTCTCTAAGCATCCCTTTTTCTGAAGCGGAGAAAATGAAGAAAGAATTCGGCCTTTTTGGCAATCCTACTGAAAAAAATCTAGCTGATATCATCAAAATCCACATTGACTATATCTTTTCTGAAACCAATAATGTATTATTAAGTTATGAAAAGCAGTATAATAGTATTATTAGCAAAGTAATATTTACTGGCGGTGGATCTCTCTTGAAAGGACTTACGGAAGTAGCAGCTAATAATTTTCGGGCAGAGATAGAAATTGGACATCCATTTTCTAAAATCAATGCTCCGGTGTTTTTAGAGAAAGTTTTAGAAACTATGGGGCCAGAGTTTGCAGTTGCACTAGGTTTGGCATTGCGAAAATTGCAATAAATGAGATAATAAATAAATAAATATGGAACCAAATTTTCAAACATCCTTCATACCTAAAAAACCAATGGTAGAAGAGCACGTCCGCGCGCCACGACCAATTGGGCTGTTGACCATTATTTCTATATTTATTTTATTTACTGTACTTTTGGCATCTGGCGCCCTTTATTTTTACAAGGGAATCATGACTAGAAATATTGAAGGCATGAAAGCAAATTTACATTTGGCTGAACAACGTTTTGAACCATCAAAAATCACGGAATTACAGAAACTAGATAAACGACTAGGTGCGGCTAATCAAGTTTTATCTAAGCACATTGCAATCACTCCTATTTTTCAAGCACTACAGGCTGTTACTATGAAAAGTGTTAGCTTCACTAATTTTAGTTATGATTTTGGGGAAGGAGCAAATAGCAAAATAAATATTAAAATGTCAGGAGTTACGTTAGGCTATAGCAATCTTGCCCTCCAGTCTGACCTCTTTGCTAAGAATAAAAATTTCATTAATCCAGTTTTTTCCAATCTGACACTTAACGATAAAGGCAATGTTGCCTTTGATTTAAATTTTTCGGTCGACCCTTCTTTTGTAGATTACAAAACCATGCTCTTAACAGAAAATCAAGACAACGGCAATCCTCAGATTCCACAGCCGGGTACTTAAATAAATTTTTATGATCAGATTCATTATGCCAATTATCTTTGTAGGAATTGCGATCACAGGTTTTTTTGTGTTCACCCAACCCCTGTATCAAGACATTGCCGCGCTTAGGGTAGATGCCGATTCTTACAATCAAGCGCTGGGTAATTCTAAGTCATTAGAAAATGAACGAGATAAATTGACCTCCAAATACAACACCTTTAGTCAAAATGATTTAGATAGATTGCAAAAACTTTTACCAGACAACATTGATAATATTCGCTTGATTCTGGAAATAGAAAAAATAGCTGCACCTTACGGCATGGTCTTAAAAGATATAGTCTATACCGCTGACTCACAGGCAAATGCCACTCCTGCAGCAGCTACCGCACAAGGTGGGGCAGCACTTACCACAACCACAGCAACAGATTTTAACACTTTGAATATGAGTTTTTCGGTAATGGGTACTTACAATAATTTTCTTAATTTCACCAAAGACCTAGAGAGCAATCTTCGAATCGTGGATATATCTTCAGTTACATTTTCATCTGCTACAGTAGATATAAAAAACAACCCGACTGGAATTTATAAGTATGATTTTAAAATTAAAACTTACTGGCTAAAAAATTAAAATGTTAAAACCAAAAAACATCATAATATTCGCAGTAGTTGGTATAGCCCTTGTTTTAATTTATGTGTTTTTTATAAACAAGGCTCCAGAGCAAACTGGCTTGGTTTCAACCTCAAGCAACCCCGTAACATCTAGCACCCCTACTTCTGATGCCTCCAACCCAAACTCCTTAGGTAGTAAAGATTTCCTAGCTGTTTTACTAAATGTCAAAACTATTAAATTAGACAATAGTATATTTTCCAATGTAGCTTTTAGTAGTTTGCATGATTCCAGTATCGTACTTACACCAGATGGAACTGAAGGCAGAATCAATCCATTTGCTCCGATAGGCTCTGATGCTGTTGTTACACCTATTAATACTACAACAACCCCTAATCAAGCTACTCAAACCCCACCCACGACAACCCCAACGACACCAAAATCAACCAAAACAACGACGACTCCGTCTACGCCACCCTCAACCGTAACTCCAACGAACTAATTTAATATGAGTTTTCTAGAAGCATTAGTACAAAGAGGCGTAATTAACGAGAATCAAATAGGTGAAATAAAAATTCGCGCCAAAGAAAAATTCGACGGAGATATATCTCTGGCGCTAGTTGAGGCTGGAGTTAAGGAAGAAAAAATCCTGGAAGAAAAAGGAAAGTATTTAGGTATCCCAACCCAGAAAATAAATATTAAAGAAATGTCTTTTGACCTCCTCAAATATATTTCAGAAGACTCTGCTCGACACTATCACTTTGTGCCAATTGGACTCAAAGATGGAGTGCTTTCTGTGGGGGTTACTGACGGTGAAGATGTAAAGGCCATGGATGCGTTACAATTTATTTCTGCCAAGATAGGTATTCCATTTAAAGTTTTTCTTGTTTCCAGAAGTGACTATGAAAGTATTATGGAAAGCTACAAAGGTTTGACGACTCAAGTGGCTGAAGCGCTCGATACCTTGGACCAAGAGGAAATGCTAGATACCAAGGGTTTAACAGAAGAAAATTTAAGTAAAGAAATAAAGAGTATTAAGCCTGGGGAAGAAACCAAAATAGTAGAAGATGCTCCAGTGATAAAAATTGTCGCGGTCATATTACGTAACGCCATAGAGGGAGGTGCTTCGGATATCCACATCGAGCATACTGGAGAAAAGGTAAAGGTACGTTTCCGTGTGGACGGCGCCCTGCATACCTCTATATTGTTGCCTATAAATGTTTACAACGGAGTGGTGGCGCGAGTAAAAATTTTAGCTAAACTTCGCTTGGATGAAAAGAGAAAACCACAAGACGGATCTTTTAGCGCCATTATTGATTCACATAAAATTGATTTTCGTGTTTCCACCATGCCGGCTTATTATGGCGAGAAGGTGGTTATTAGAATTCTAGATCCCGGCAAAGGAGTTAAGACCCTAGAGGAATTGTATTTATCGCCTGCTAATTTAAAAATGATCAGAGAAGCCCTTGCCAAACCTTATGGCATGATTCTGATAACTGGACCAACTGGTTCTGGAAAATCCACTACCTTGTATTCAATGATGAATGAACTTGATAAAGAAGAAAATAATGTTATTTCACTTGAGGATCCAGTAGAGTACCACATGGCAGATGTTAGTCAGTCTCAAGTAATGCCCGAGATCGGGTATACGTTTGCAGTCGGTTTGCGTTCTATTGTTCGTCAGGACCCAGACATAATAATGGTAGGAGAAATTCGAGATAAAGAAACAGCTCAACTAGCTATCCAAGCGGCCCTGACGGGACACCTTGTTTTGTCCACACTACATACCAACAATGCCATTGGGGCTATTCCGCGTCTGGTGGATATGGGTATTGATCCTTACCTTATTGCACCGACTCTGATCCTATCTATCGCTCAACGTCTAGCTTTGATGACTTGTGAAAATTCACGCAAACTTGTGCCCATGGATCCAAGTATTAAAATTCAAATTGATGAACTTACCAAAGATTTACCAGATGAATTTAAAAAAGAAATTAAAGAGCTGGAAAATAAAAATGAAATGTATGACACTGTTCCGTCCGCGGAGTGCCCTTCAGGGACTCGGGGTCGGATGGCAGTTTTTGAAATGTTTACCGTAGATAAGGAAATGCAGGATGTCATACTTAAAAATCCGACGAACGATGCCATTTATAGCGTGGCTCGCAAGAAGGGTATGCTAATGATGCGAGAAGACGCTATGTTGAAATCTTTAAAGGGCTTAATTCCTTACAAAGAAGTTTATAATTTTAGTAATGAGAGCGAGTAATTCCAGATAAATAAAAGTAGAGTTATCCACAGTTTGATCTATTACAAGTCATTTTAATAGTACAATTAACTATATGGAAGGGGACAAGAAGAAAATTTTAATAGTTGATGACGATAACTTCCTTTTGGATATGTATGCTCTCAAGTTCAGTCAGAGCAATTTTGAAGTTTACACAGCCCCAGGTGGAAAAGAAGCGATAGATAAGCTCACTGGTGGTCTAGCCCCCGATGTTATTTTAATGGATATAATTATGCCTGAAATGGATGGTTTTGAGATGTTAGAAAAAATAAATAAAGATAACTTGTCCAAAAATTCTATAAAAATTATTTTATCCAACAAAAGTGAGCAAAAGGATGTCGACCGAGGCAACGAGCTGGGGGTATCTGGATATATTGTAAAAGCAAATTCTACTCCTAGAGAAGTAATTGAGCAGGTAAATAGTATTTTATCCCAAAAGGTTACTTCTGTGTAATTTGAACCCCCTTAGAAATAGCATAAACGCCAAAGACGGGTTATAATAGTTAGGTATTAATAATTAAAATAAATTTCTAACGGGATGGATTATAAAAAAGTATTTGAAGAACTAGTTTTAACAGTTATCCGAGAAGGTGGATCTGATTTACATTTGGGCACAGGAAGAGTGCCAATTATTCGTGTTTCTGGTGAGTTGATATCTCTGGTAAAGCATTCAGTTCTTACTGCTGAAGATATGCTTGGAATTTTGAATGAAATTCTAGACAAAGCTAAAGTGGATCGATTTATCTCGGACCAAGAAATAGATTTTTCTTATGATTTTCGTGGGGAGGCGCGACTTCGAGGTAATGGCTTTTTCCAAAAAGGATTGATCAATGTTGTTTTTCGACTAGTTCCAAAAGTTAAAACTTTAAAAGAATTACATTTGCCACCTATTCTCGCAGAATTGACTCGCAAAAAACAAGGATTTTTCCTAGTTGTTGGGCCTGTCGGACAGGGTAAATCTACGACGCTGTCGGCAATGGTTAACCTTATAAACAACGAACAAGCACGGCACATTGTAACGATTGAAGATCCGATTGAATATGTCTATGCTCAAAATAAATCTATCATCAATCAACGAGAGGTGGGCATCGATACTAGGGACCCTCACATGGCCCTCAAATCTGTCTTTCGCGAAGATGTGAATGTGATACTTATCGGCGAGATGCGTACACCAGAGACCATAGCCACAGCAGTTACAGCTGCCGAGACTGGGCACCTTGTATTTTCAACCTTACATACCAACAATGCTGCTCAGACCATAGACAGAATTATTGATTCCTTCCCAGGCACTCAACAAGATCAGATTCGTGCTCAACTTTCCTCATCCTTGCTAGGTATTTTTTCTCAGAGATTAATTCCGAGGATTACTGGTGGACTTGTTCCTGCCTATGAACTACTCTTGAACAACAATGCTGTCTCAAACTTAATCCGCGAAAAACGCACTCACGAAATAGACGTGGTGATAGAGACAGGCATGGAGTCTGGCATGGTGGACTTGAATCATTCCTTGATAGAGCTTGTTCGCGCTGGAGAGATTTCCATAGAAAATGCTCGGCAATATTCACTAAATCCAAAAGGACTAGAGCGAATGATTTAGTAATTGCGAATTAAAAATTATGTTATTTAACTATAAAGCAGTAGATCAAGGTGGAATCAACAAAGAGGGAGAGATTGATGCTCCTAATCGTGATTTGGCGATAAGTGGTTTGCAACACCGAGGACTCGTGGTCATTTCCATAAAGAATGAGGATGAGAAAAAATCAATTTTTGAAATGTCTTTTTTTGACAAAGTATCAAACAAAGATGTAGTCATTCTCTCTAGGCAAATTTCAACTTTATTTGAGGCTCAAGTTTCCGCTCTAAAGGCTTTTACTATGCTGGCAGCCAACTCTGAAAAGAAAACGCTAAGTCGCACTCTTACTCAAATAGGGGATGATCTCCAAGCAGGTGTCTCTATCTCTGGAGCACTTTCTCGCCACCCAGATGTATTTTCAGATTTTTATATCAATATGGTCAAAGTCGGTGAGGAAACCGGAAAACTCAATCAAGTGTTTTTACATTTGGCCGATTATTTAGACCGTCAATATTCTCTTACCTCTAAAACTAGAAATGCGCTTATATATCCAGTGTTCGTTATTTTTACGTTTTTCGTGGTTATGACCCTTATGTTTACGATTGTTATCCCAAAACTTTCGTCAATTATTACGGACTCTGGTCAGCCAGTACCCTTTTTTACTCAAATAATTATAGGTATTTCTAATATATTTGTTCATTATGGTTTTCTGATTCTAATTTTCTTCGTATTTTTTGGTGTTTGGATCTGGCGACTTTCAGTTACTGAAAGAGGTAAAATTTACCTAGACAGTGTCCGTTTATCTATTCCAGGTGTGGGGAATTTGTATAAAAAATTATATCTTTCTAGAATAGCAGACAATATGGATACTATGCTTTCTTCAGGGGTGCCGATTCTGCGGGTGATAGAGATTACTTCTAAAGTTGTCGGTAGTCGTCTTTATAAAACACTCTTAGAAGAAGTATCCGATAATGTCAAAGCTGGTTTATCTATCTCGGCTGCCTTTGAAAAACATCCGGAACAAATCCCAGGAATCATGGTGCAGATGATAAAGGTGGGAGAGGAGACAGGTTCATTAGGCTCTATTTTAAAAACTTTAGCTGAATTTTATAAGCGTGAGGTAGATGGTGCGGTGGACACCTTGGTGGGCCTAATAGAGCCAGTTATGATCGTAGTTCTAGGACTAGGAGTAGGTATCCTTTTGGTATCTATCTTAATGCCTATTTACAACATGGCTGGAAGTATTAGTTAGGTAGGGTTGTGCCCCCACACCTATTGTTTTATAGCTTTAGGTCAATTAAAATATGTATTATTTATATATTTTAAAAAGTTTAAAGGATGAAAATTTATATATAGGTTCAACAAATGACCTAAAGCGAAGACTTTTAGAACATAATAAAGGTCTTTCTATGTCTACAAAATCTAGGAAACCATTTGAATTACGTTATTACGAAGCATATCATAAGGAGGTGGACGCTAGGCACAGAGAAGGTTCTCTTAAAAAAGATGGTCGTGCCTTAGGGCAATTAAAGAGACGAATTATTAAAAGTCTTCAATAAAACAATAGGTGTGGGGGTGTGGATAACCCGTTTGCTTATATATTTGTGTTCCTATGATATAATAAGGGTATTAAAAAACAAGTCGATTATAAATTTATAAGTCATTATTAATAATTTCCGCCTAAGGCGGATCAGCCTAGGCTGAAAAATAGTATGAAAAAAATTAATTTTAAAAGAGGTTTTACGTTGATTGAACTTTTGGTCGTTGTGGCTATCATTGGTATCTTGGCTTCAGTTGTGTTGGCATCGCTTAACACAGCTCGTTCAAAAGGTGCTGATGCTGCTGTTAAAGCAAACTTAGCAAACGCTCGTGCACAAGCTGCTCTATTTTATGATGCAAACAACAATTCATACATGGGTACTGTTGGTACTGCAAATGATGTATGTTTCAGCGGAGCTTTAGCTGGAGGAGTCACTGGTATTTATCCACTTGTTCTAGCTGCTGCTAGTGCTACAGGTGCAACAATGGGTGCTGAAAATGCTTTGGAAACTACAACCACTGCTGTATGTGACCCAGCTGCTAGTACATGGGTGGCTCAAGCCCCTCTAAAGGCTACTGCCGGAACCTATTGGTGTGTTGACAGTACAGGTACTTCCAAGCAAGAAGCTGCTGTATTGGCTGCAAACGCAACATCTTGTCCTTAATCTAATACTTAGTTTTTCCTTAAAAAACCACCCCTGTTTATGAACAGGGGTGGTTTTTGTTTGTATAAGTGCATGGTATAATAAAGTGGATTATAAATTAATTCATTTTATGAAAAGTCAAAAAATATTTAAAAGAGGTTTCACTTTAATCGAACTTTTGGTCGTTGTGGCTATCATTGGTATCTTGGCTTCAGTTGTGTTGGCATCGCTTAACAGCGCAAGAGCAAAGGGTACTGACGCGGCAATAAAAGGCACTCTTAGTAATTCACGTTCCCAAGCTGCATTATTTTACGATGATCATACTCAAGTATTTACCGGCGTATGCGATCCTGGCGGCGGCATTCATTCGATGATCTTAAGTGCTGCAGAAAAGCTTAACCAATCATCTCCATCTGTGGGGATAAACACTGATCCTTTTGTTTACGATTCTACTGGTGCTGTAGGAGCTGCAGTGTGTCATGATAGTGATACAGCATGGGCAGCCATTGTGTCTCTAAAGGCGCCAGCGACGCCTAGTGCTGGCTGGTGCGTAGATTCCACTGGAGCTTCTAGAGAAGCTACTTCTTTGGCCGCAAGCGCTACCGTTTGTCCATAGTTATTACTACTTTAATTATTTACCTTATGAAAAAATTTGGTTTTAAAAGAGGTTTTACGTTGATTGAACTTTTGGTGGTCGTAGCTATTATCGGTGTTTTAGCTGCAGTTGTTTTAGCTACGTTAAATAGTGCTAGGAATAAAGGTGGCGATGCAGCAGTGAAAGCAAATTTAAAAAACGCAGTCACTCAAGGAGAAGTTATTTATAGTACTAGGACTGCGAATACAAGTACATATACTGGCGCTTGCACTACTGGGGTTATCGCTGGTGAAACTGTAATAACCGGAGTTGGCGGATTAGTTTTAGCAGCGGCCAAAGCGAATGGTCTAGCTAGTTATACCACGAATGGTACCGGGACATTAGCAACTGCAACCTGTAATGATAGTGCTAGCGCTTGGGCAGCCGAAGTGCCACTTAAAGCTGTTAGTGGTATGTGGTGTTCGGACAGTACTGGAAAATCTAAGCAAGAAGCTGGCACAATTGGTGCTGGAACCGTTTGTGCTTAACTTGTATTAATAAACATGACCCCAATTCTCACAATTGCTTTCTTTGTTCTCGGCCTGATTATTGGGAGTTTCTTAAATGTGGTAATTTACCGCATGAATACCGCACGGTCCCTCGGAGGGCGGAGTGCTTGTATGGTTTGCCAAAGCAAACTTGCCTGGTATGAACTCATTCCAGTGTTGAGCTTTGTGGGTTTAAGGGGTAGGTGCAAAAGTTGCAAAACCAAAATCTCGTTTCAGTACCCACTAGTAGAATTTATTACCGGCCTAGTTTTTGCTACAATTTTTTTTAAATTTCAAAACATTCTTTTTTTAAATGTAACTGCATTTTCGGTTTATTTTCTTTACTACGCTGTAATGTTTTCGTTGCTCTTGGTTGTTGTAGTCTATGATATTAGGCATAAAATAATTCCCGATATCCTAGCTCTTATCTTTGGCGCCCTAGCTTTTATTGGCCTATTTTTCTTTCCAAATTTTTCTTTTCATATTCCACCCCTTCTAGCATTCTTGTCTGGGGTATTTATCGCCTTGCCATTTTATCTACTTTGGTTGGTGTCGCGTGGCAGGTGGATGGGGCTAGGGGATGCCAAGCTGGCTCTCGGTCTAGGCTGGTTTCTTGGCTTTTCTGTAGCGCTCTCAGCCCTAGTGCTCGCTTTCTGGATTGGGACTATAATAGGACTAGGCCTCATTTTCTTTTCAAAAGGATACGGCATGAAAAGTGAAATTCCTTTTGCTCCATATTTGGCGCTTGGGGCCTTTATCGCATTTATTTTTGAGTTAAATATTTTTCACATTTATTTTTAAATGGCACAATCAAAAAAAATTAAAAGAAATCGAGGGATGAGCTACGTAGAGCTGATTGTAGTTTTGAGTATTTTTGCTATTATGTCCGCCATTGTTAGTTTTAATTATGGAGCGTTTCAGGCTAAAGTAGATATAAAAAGTTTAGCGAGTGATATTGCCCTAAAGATTGTCGAAGCTCAGAAATCATCTTTGTCTGGATTGCAATCAACGAGTTTTGCAGGTTCACTCAAGCCTTCTTTTGGAGTGTACTTCGACACTTCTACCTCAAATCAATTTATTTATTTTGCAGATTTAAATAATAATAATGCATTTGATCCTATCACGGAAACCCTGCAAACAATTGCTATTCCCAAAAATGACACTATCTCTAAAATAGAAAGTTGTGTAGGTGCTCGTGTTGTTTGTACTCAACTTCCCAGTCCCTTGGCTATAACCTTTTCCAGGCCTAGTTCCAATGCAGTATTATATTCTGGAGGTGTAATATTGGCAGGTGTTTCCTATGTTCAAATCACAATTGTTGCACCCAATGGGACTTCTAGTGCTTTAATAAAAATATATCCTTCAGGTAGGATACAAGTTAATTAGAATGAAAACAGAATTTTTAAAAATAAAAAATGGGTTTACGATTATAGAGACGATGATTGCAGTTTCTATTTTCATAATTGTTATTATGATTGGGATGAATACTCTCTTGAACGCTAACCTACTTCATCAAAAATCTCAAAATATGCGCTCCATTTTAGATAGTATGAATTTCGCTATGGAAGATATGTCTAGAAATTTGAGAGTAGGGTATACATACGACTGTATTCCAACAAATGGAACAATTCCCGATACTACCCCTCCCTATACCCCAATTCCAACCAGTGGGCAGAATTGTGGAGGAATAATATTTAAATCTACGGCAAATAACACACTTGCCACATGGGTTTACTATATAGCCACCAATCCAAATTATCCTAGTCAATATAGTATTTTTAAAATAGTTGATGGGTCAACTTCTGTTCAATTAACTCCAGACGAAGTCAACATTGACCCTTCTTCCAGCTTTACAGTGGTAGGCGCTGAGCCACCTAGTAGCGGTAATTATCAACAACCATTTGTGACTATTAAGTTAGTTGGTACCATAAAGTATCAGAACATTACAACACCTTTTTCGTTACAAACTTCAGTTTCTCAACGAACTATAGATATTTAAAATATGAAATTTTTATCCACAAAACAAAATCATGGGTTTACTTTAGTAGAAACACTTGTCGGTATTTCAATATTTACTTTTTCGGTATTGGCAGTAATGTCTGTCTTGGCATCTGGTATTACTGATACTAGCTATGCCAAGCAAAAAATGGTTGCTGGATATTTAGCACAGGAAGGCATCGAATATATTAGAAATCTACGAGATAACGATGTTTTATATAGCTCAGTACCGCCCAATAATAATTGGAATACTTTTAAAGCTAGATTTAATCCCACTACTCATTTTATAACCACAGACAATTCTCCCAGTATAGCTAATTTCCCAGGATTTACACGCACTCTTCAAATGACTCCAATTTCTGGCACTACTGACGAAGTGACAATTTTCTCAACCGTTACCTGGACGCAGGGCTCAGGGCAACAAAGTGTAACTTTTGCAGAGAATTTATATAATTGGGTAGAGTAATATGACAAAAATAATTAGAAAAATAAAAAAAGAGGATGGGTTTATGATACTGTTTGCAGTTACAGTTTCGGCCATACTCTTGTCTATCGCCCTAGGTATAGCCAACATAGCATTTAAGGAATTAAAATTTAATACTTCGGTAAAAGCTTCCAACGACGCCTTCTTTTCTGCTGACACAGGAATTGAGTGTGCTCTTATAAACGACAAATCTACCAGCACCACCTTTACCAATGGAGGATCAGGAAGGCTAAATTGTTTAGGTGTAGGTATTCAGGCAACAGGAGCTTATCCAGCTTGGACGTTTACTATGTCTAGCCTTGGTTTCACTAATCAAGGCTGCTCTGTTGTGACTGTTACAAAATCTACAAATGTAGATGGCACTATAGCCACAAAGATTGTTTCACTTGGTTACGACACCGGAGGAGGAGCTAGTAATGTGTGTCTTCCAACAGCAAGCAGTGTGGAACGTGAAATTAATACAAATTACAATAGTGGCTCTCCCACAGCACCGTCAGCTTTTAGTGGCATCACAAACATAAAAGTAACTGTAAATAATGGATTACAGGGCTATAGTAGGATAGTTGAAGTAGAGGCTTGGGGAAGTGGTACTAATTATGCTCTAACCGGAACAGCTTCTTCATCTGGAGATTTCTCTTCAGGGTATCCGGTTAGTTCAATCATAAATGGAGATAGGAGGGGAGTTGGATGGGGCTCTGGTACCGGTGGCTGGAATGACAATACCTCTAATTCTTGGCCCGATACTGCTACAATTACTTTCTCTTCACCTAAAACCTTAAATGAGATAGATGTGTATACCTTAGCAGATGGTTTTCCTTTGGCTAGTGATCCTGGACCCTCAGACACATTTACCCTGTATGGAATTACAAATTTTAATGTTCAATATTCAAAAGACAATGGTCTTACCTGGGCTGACGTTCCAGGGAGCCCGGTTAGTTCTAATAATTTAATTTGGAAAAAATTTACCTTGCAATAAATATTGATTTAAATCAATAAATAGTTCAGAATCTGTATAAGGTTTTCAAATGAACAAAATGCAAGTTAAAAAAATAAAGAGCCTAGTCGCAGCTAAGCGTATAGGCAAGTTGCGAGAAGAGATTGCTCGATTGCGCAATCTTTACCATGTGGAAAATGCACCAAATGTGACTGATGAGGTCTACGATTCTTTGACTCGCGAACTCAAGGAACTTTTGAAAAAGCACCCAGAATTCATTGATAAAAATGCTCCAGAAAATAGGGTGGCTGGCAAACCACTTGATAAATTTGTCAAAGTAAAGCACAAAACCAGAATGCTTTCTTTAAACGACGCTTTTTCATACGAGGAGCTTTATGATTGGGAAAAAAGAATACAAAAACTCGTACCAAGTCAAAAGTTAAATTATTTTTGTGAAGTTAAATTTGATGGACTGGCAGCCTCACTTACCTATGAAAATGGGATTTTTGTTCGCGGAGCGACAAGAGGGGATGGATTTGTCGGTGAAGACATAACGCAAAATTTAAAAACAATAAAATCAATTCCGTTAACGTTGCAAAGCCCTTTTCCTTCATTTGTAGAAGTTCGTGGTGAAGCGTTAGTGAGCAAGAAAATGTTAGCAAAACTAAACCGAGTAAATGAAAAAGAAGGCAAGCCACTTTTTGCCAACACTAGAAACGTAGCGGCTGGCAGTTTGAGGCAATTGGATCCAAAATTAGTTGCCGAGAGACAGTTAAACTTTGTTGCTTATGATATGTTGGGTGACTCGCTTGCTTTACGTACTCACTCTGATAAACACAAGGCACTTGGTGAGCTAGGATTTGAAGTTGAAAAGCTAGAGGCTAAATGTAAAAATTTGTCCGATGTCATAGCTTTTATCCAAAAGTTTGAAAAGGTTCGCCCCAATTTCCCCTACGGGACTGACGGCATTGTAATCTCTGTAGATGACTTAAGATTACAGGAAATCTTAGGCGCTGTCGGCAAGGCTCCACGGTTTATGGTCGCATTTAAATATCCAGCCGAAAGAGCGACAACGATAGTTTTAGATGTAAAGGTAAATGTCGGTCGCACGGGGGCACTTACACCACTGGCTATATTCAAACCGACTCCAGTCGCCGGATCTACAGTTTCAAAGGCAACGCTACATAATATGGATCAAATAGAACGTCTGGATTTGCGCATCGGGGACACGGTGGTAATAGAAAAAGCAGGCGATGTTATTCCAAAGGTTGTAGAAGTTCTCACGAAAATGCGCACCGGTAAAGAAAAGAAATTTAAGATGCCTGTAGCTTGTCCAGTCTGTGGGACTTCAGTAGAAAAGAAAGGAGCTAAAGCTCTACTTTCAGTAGCCTATTATTGCGTTAATCCAAAATGTCCTGCTAAAAACGAGAGATATATTGAACATTTTGTATCTGTTTTTGATATATACGAATTGGGTCCAAAAATCCTAAGACGTTTTAAGGACGAAGGTCTGATCACTGACGCGGCAGACATTTTTACTTTAACCAAAGAAGACATTGCACCCCTAGAAAGATTTGGAGAAAAATCAGCTGAAAATATAATTAAAGAAATTGAAATTAAAAAGAAAATTCCACTAGCTAAATTTTTATGGGGGCTCGGCATACTGCATGTCGGCGAGGAAACAGCTCGAGATTTGGCTTTGCATTTTGGTACTTTAGAAAAATTAATTTCTTCCACCCAGTTGGACTTAAATGAGATAGACAATATAGAAAATATCGGGGGAGCGGTCACAAAGAGTCTGCATGATTTTTTCAAAGACAAAAATAATTTAAATTTTATAAACAAGTTACGACAGAATGGTGTAGTCGTGGAAAAAGCCCAAAAGAAAAAAGCTGGAAAGCTGACGGGGCTCACTTTTGTTTTGACTGGCACGCTTTCCCAAATGTCTCGTGAGATCGCCAAGGAAAAAATTATTGCTCTCGGTGGAAAAATAGCAGGCTCTGTGTCCAAAAACACCGCTTATGTCGTCGCCGGTGTTGACCCCGGCTCAAAGCTCAAGACTGCAGAGAACTTAGGTGTAAAAATTTTAAATGAAAAAGAATTTCTAGATATACTCATAAGCACATAACCTAGTATAAATTTTCCTAAAAAAGGAGTATAATTAGGGTATAAGGATAAATAATTATAGCCGATATTAAAGGTCGAATATTATAATATTATTTATTATCACTCTAACTAGAAAATATGAATAAAAACAAAATTGGGCTTGTTTTAGGTTCTTTTGCGGGGTTGTTTCACTTGGTTTGGGGCTTACTGATTGCTTTTGGAATGGCACAAGTTTTACTTGATTTTATATATAATTTGCATTCCTTAAACAATCCATTTGTGGTGATGCCGTTCAATTTATTGCGCACACTAGGCTTGGTCATTTTCACCTTCATTATGGGCTATATCTTTGGTTATGTTTTTGCTTTTCTTTGGAATAAATTTCATAAATAATTATGGCAACAAATAAACAAAAAATTGCAGCAAAAAAGAATATAAAAAAGGCGCAAGCTAAATGGAAAAGTATGACTCACAGGCAACATGCCTTAGCTCAACCACAAGGCAGGATGCGCCAGAAGCCGGGTACGACTGGCAAGGGGAAGTTTTACCGCGTAGAAGTTCGCCCTAAAAGTGATTTCACTTCATTTCGTATTCAAGACGTGGGAAAGAAGGGTGGACTAGAAAGACTTGCTGGGAGGCGTAGCAGTGGTAGCTGGGGAACCGTAGCGTGGTTAGTCAGCAAAAAAGATGCTCACGTTACCAAGGACAAGAAACTAGTAATTGACGACATAAAAGCCAAGAGTTTCTTAAAGCAAATTCGAGGCAAGATTAAGCACGTGAAAGGAGACATTTTTAAAGCGCATCCTCTTAAAAATATAGCTGAAAGCGCTAAACCAACTCCAAAGCAACGCAAAGCACAAAAAGCTAATATTAAAAAAGCACAGAAAGCTAGATGGAAATAAATTCTTTTTTAAAAAATGCGGAGTCTGGTGGACGATGTTAGAACCTATTGGCAGACCACTGCGGACAGGTTTTTCATCCCCAGACTGTCATTAGAGTCAGCACAGATAGTATAGTATTTTCTGGTCTATTCAGTACAGTCCTGTACTGGTACATACCTACCAACAGTAGCACCCGTGCAACTTTTGACATATACGTGTCATATCATTGTCAGGGTGTCTTTTTGGGTCAAAGACAGTGTGCTTACTATATCCTGTTATAGCTCGGCATAACCGAATCACCGATTTTACTACGAGAGTTATACAGAAGCATACAAAAGGGCGTACTCCCGTCTCTCTTGCCCTCAATTTTGTGAAAACTGGGAATGGGTGGTGGGTGTTTTCCTTTTGACTTTTGCGCGGGCGGCGGGGACACCCTCTCCAAGTTGAGCCTTTTTACCCGAAAACTTTTATGCCTGGCGAACTGCTATGTCTTTTATCTGCTGAATGTCGGTTTTGAGTTTGGCGATGTCTGGTGCTGCGTGCTGAACCATCTCATCGGATTGATTATGTGCCTCTATGTACCTGCTGAACTCTTCGTGTAGTTGTTTCGCTTTATCCAGCTTTTCACGACTCAAGCTCGCGCGGGTAGCGTTGTGCATCTGAATCTGGTCAGACCAGCGCGTAATAACTCTGCCGAAGATTCTTTCTTCAACCGCTTTCTCGACCGCTCTACGTAACATCCCGTAGGTGCCTCTGATGCCGTCCGCTTGAGCTTCGCCAGTGAGAGTTTCAAGCTCAAGAACTTTTGCCTCAACTTTTTGAATGTAAGCATCGAACTTTACCGAACCAGGATAGTAGTTTTGTGTTACCACACCGACTCTGGCGGCTTCCGAATGAAGGTCGTGAAAGGCGGCTTTGGCTGGGTCAATGTTTCCGTCATTGTTTTCAACCTGGTCGTGAAGATAACTCGCAAACATCAAGTCGTGAGTGAAAACCACAATCTGCCGCGCTTCGGATTCTTGTACGATTCTTTTTGCGATTCTCTCTTTTCTGTCGTGGTCAAAACTTGTAGCGGGGTCATCGAAAATCACTGGTGCGTGCTCGGTTTGCATTGAAAGCTCGGCAAAGAAATCCGAGAGGGCGACGGCTTTCTGTTCTCCCTCGCTCAAGAATTGGTCTATGCCGTCCAACCCTTCCATATTCTTTGCCCGCATCTGCGAGCCGTACTCTCCGCGAAACTCAAGATTGACTCCTGGCGCGTCGAGGTCTGCCGCTTCTTTTTGAAACTGTGCTTTGAACGAATCGGATACCAATTCACGCCAGGCTTTCTTGCCCAGGTCGGTTGTCGGCTTCGTGTTGAGTTTGTTTGCCTGCAATGGAGATGCCTTTTCTATCCACCGCTCGATTGCGATGTACTTCTCGACTTGTGGTCGGTGTTTTGAAAACTTTTGAATGTCTTGCAGCTCCGCTATTTCCTTATCGAGTGCCTGGGACTTTTTGAAAAGGTTGCGTTGCGACTCTTCAAGGGTTTTTATGTCCGCTTCAACTTTAGCTCTCGCTTTGCGGATGCTGGAGATAATGCCAGAGGTTTTTACTGGTTGGAACTTCTGCGGCTTCTTGTTTTTCAAAGAAGATGCCACTTTTTGAGCCAAGCTGTCAGCCTCGGTCAATGCGGCGAATGCGGTAGCGACCGTTCGCTTCTGCAAAAACTTTTCAAAATCTTCCTGTCCGTATGGAAAGTCGTCTGCAAAGGAGGAGTTCTCCAAATCGTTCAGTGCCCCGTTGAGTTTCTCCTCAACATCTTCAATGTCGGATGTTTCTTCTTCTTGGAAAAGTTCTCGGTAAAGCTGAATGAGTTTCTGTGCTCCTTTCGAGAGTTTCTGCTGGCAGTATATGCAGCGGTCATCGTCTCCTGGGTATTCGTCGTGCTCGGCGATGCGGATGTAATCCTCTCCAGCATCAATAAACTTTTCCCACTCGTCCGATTCCTTTTCCGCTATGTCGTAATCCTCAAGAGTCTTGCCCTTCTTTACTGCTTGCTTCTTTTTGAGCTGGGCAAACTTTTTTACCAAGCCGAAATACACTCTGATGTTTTGAGCGGACAAGTCGGACTGTACTTGCGCAAGGGCATCTTCCAACGCCTTGAGTTTTTGGTTTCGCGTTCGCAGAATCTCCGACTGTTGGTCGAGATTTTGTAGTCCTTTCCTTTCTTTTGTTTTATCCGTAAGAGCTTTTTGCGCTTTTGCATCCCAGGCTGGAAGTTTATTCAAATCATCCGATTTTGTACTTGCCGTTATTCCTGCAACAAACTTTCCGATTGAAGTTTCCTCATTGAAAATGTCGTCAATCAAAGGCTTGTCGTTCGCGGTATTCCTGATGTCTTCCGCCAGACGTTCTTGCAGCCCCTGCATTGACGTTGAGAGAGCCTGGAACAGCTCGAAGCCGTAGGGCTGGTAGGAGAAGCCGAGACTTTTATTCAAATAGATTGGGATGCACTTTCCGTCGAAAACCGCCATCTGGTCAAAGGGAGCAAGTCTGCTTTCGCCACTCCATTGGCAGACAGTATCGGTGGCACCATTCGCATATTGTATTTTCGCTTTGCAGCGATTTTGAGATTTTGTGCTGTGGACATTTTGCCATACGTCTTCCTGCGTTCTTGAGCCAGCAACTCTTTTGAGTATTCGTACAAAACCAGACTTGCCGCTTCCGTTCTTGCCATACACGACCGTCAGCTTCGGATGAAATGGAATCGTCGCCCCACGTTCAAGCGCATTCACACCGCTTTCGTGCTGCAAACTTTTGAGCGCAAATCCGTTCGTAGCAGCGGTTCTTTGAGCGGGTACGATTGGCGCTGCTGGCTCTGCTTCTCCAGCTTTCTTTTCCTGCAACTTGTGAACGATTAGAAACTGCTTGTAGATTTCGTCGAGGAACGCTTCATCTGGAATCGCACGCGACAACAAAACCCTTCCGATAAGGGACTTGAGCCATTCTTCGCCGCTCTGATTTGCCAGCTCTTGCAGGTAATCATCGGCTTTCAGTTTTTTGCTTGTTGTCATAGTCATTTTGTATCTTCATAGTCGGGATTCTACTTTATCAATCGGCTCACTTTGCTCGTAACTTTTTCGGGGTGTTTTTTTATGAACGACCCCCAAAACCTTACCACTTTGTACCCTTGTTTCTTGAGTATCCTGTTTTGCTTTTTGTCCCGCTCAATGTTCGCAGCTATTTTCACTTTCCAAAACGGCGGCACTTTGCCGACCCAATGTTGAAAATCCTTCCCGTGCCAGAAGTCTCCATCCGCGAAAATGGCAATCTTACTTTTTGGAAAAACAATGTCTGGTTTTCCAGGAAGATTCTTTACGTTTTTTCTGTATCGTTCCGTACCCCAAAACACTTTGATGCACTTCGTCAGATGCGCCTCAATGTCTGTCTTCGAGCTTTTGACTCGGGACATTATGTCGCTTCTTTTTGTTTTGGTGAAAATGTCCATCGCGCATCATTTTATGAACCTTATTTGAAGGGTTAGCTTGATAAAAAGAGAATCATTTTCCTGGTAGACTTTTCCGAATCCGTAACGAGTGGTGCTCGGCGTATCAAAGCGTGTGTTTTTGAACAGATATGCCCTAAAAGCGTCCGCGTTGTATACGTGATAACAAACCATCTCCCCATCTTCGCGGACTATGATGTAACCGCCGTGCGCTCGCAAAAGACCGTCCCAGGCGGTATCGGGAACCATACCGAGAGCCACGTTGTGAAGAAGACTTTTTACTTTGAACTCATAGTCGGAGCGGTCGAGGTCGAAACTCAAAATGTTGGTTTCACCATTTCCGAGGTTTGCTATCAGTTCTGGCAAACCAGAACCTTTACCGAGATAAAAAGCCAGCAATAACTGCGCGACAATTTCTGGGAGAACCGTATCAACGCGCCGAAGATTTCTGGTGAAAGTATCCGAGCTGATGCCATAGTATGAAAAACTGCCACCAGCGGCGACAATCGCGGAAAGTCTGTCTCTTACTTTCGAGCGGGTATCAATGGCGTTTATTTTCGCAATTTGTTCTTCGCTCAAACCTTCAATCTTGTAGACAAAGTTTGTAGCTGCGGAAGGATTCAGCAACGTAGACGCGGCACCCAGCATTGATTTGATACTGAAACCGACTTCTGGTTCGGTGCCAGTAACGTGGTCGTGAATCTTCAACGTGATGTCTTCTTTTCTGGCATTGCCAGCATTCAATCGGGTAGCGTGGAAACGAGTCATCAAAGAATCCGCTACTGGAATCGAAAAAGTTGACTCGGCACCGTCTCTTATCGCTTGGAAAACCTCTACAACTTTTGTTTTCAAATCGGAGCTATCAACGAGTGCTACTTCCGTACCAGCCTGGATGATTTTCACCTTGTTGTCTTCGACGAACTCATAATCCATTCTGCCAGCCGCTTCCTCTCTGATGATTTTCAGCACAGGATAGAATATGTCCTGAATCTTCTGGAGATTTTCGTCAGCACCATTGAGCTGCTTTTCCGCAAGCAGTTTGATGAAAGTGTAGAACTCGCTCCATTCTCCTTTGTTTCCTTTTATCATAGTAGTTGAAGTGATTTTACTATCTGTGCGGCAGTCGCCTGAATGGCGGGAACCGCGACCGCGTTTCCAAGCTGTTTCATTGCCTGGACATCCGATACGGGAAAAACAAAACTGGCTGGGAAGCCCATCATCTTCCTGCCTTCTTTCGGAGAAAGTCTACGAACCTTTCCGTCCACCATATAGGCGTCCCAATTCCTTCTGTCTTTTATGTCCGAGCCTCTTCCTCCGACCCGCAGAGTGTATCCGATTGTTTTTTCAGCTTTCCCGCCGAATATGTCGGACATTGTTTTCGTCAACTTCACGGGCTTGGGGAACTCGAAGGGTGTGTTTTTATTCTTGAATCCGACCATAAAAAGCCGTGCACGGTGCTGTGGCACACCGTGGTCGGAAGCTCGAACTATCTGGTAGTGAAATGAGTAATCCAAGTCTTCCTCAATGATTCTTTTTATTGTTGCGAATGTTTTACCGTCATCGTGTTTGAAGAGATGACTCACGTTTTCCAGGAAAAAGGCATCGGGTTTTTTCTCTTTGATAATCCTTACGATGTCGTGAAATAACGTACCCCTTGAATCGGCAAACCCTTTTTTGAATCCCGCATTGCTGAACGGTTGGCAAGGAAAACCAGCGGTTAGGATATGAAAATCGGGAATCTTCTTTGCATCCACTTTGGTTATGTCTCCTGCAAAGTTTCCGTTTTTGAAAATCTCTGGTTCCACTTTTTTGAAATTGGCTTCGTAAGTTTTCCGTGCGCGGTCATCCCATTCGCTCACGAAAACACACTGCCCGCCGAGGTTATGAAAAGCCAGATGAAAACCGCCTATTCCAGCGAATAGGTCTATGAAGGTGAACTTTGGTTTTGATTGTCTTTTTGTCATAGTCATTGTTTATGGAGAGTTACTTTTTCGGTTCGCTCCTACCGTGTTTCAAGAAGTCTTTTACGTCCTGGTCGGTAAAGCGCCACTTACCGCGCTTTGAACCCTTGAGCCAACCCTTTTGTAGATACCGAAACAGCGTTCTTTCTTTCACGCCGAGTATCTTCTCCAAGTCTTGCAGTGTGTAGGTTTTTATCATAAAAGTTTTGACTTGATGATGTCTTTATTCTACACTGGAGGTAAGAATAAGGCAACTTTTGACAGGGTGCCTTATCAATGACAATGATTATGAACGACAAACTCACAAAAGTTATCGGCTTGATTCAGGAGGGACTAAAATACAGCGATGCCGAAGACAATCGGGTATCGGAAGACGGCGTGCAAGATTACGGAATTGATAAGGTTGAGCTGTACGAGGATACGCTTCGCTCGGCAGGACTATCGAGAGAAGACATTTACGGAATCTTGAAGAATCTTCGGAATGATGGAGTAATAAAACTCCAGCAGGTATTTTACGCTCCAGAACGAACACCCTCAAACTACGAGAATAGACCGAGATACAAAGTTCCAGCCGACGATGAGTACAAATTGCCAGTCTATGTTTTGCATATCAACCGAGAGAAATTGCAGCCCTCAAACTCAAACGAACCCTTCTCCTTTGACGCAGAGACTGGGCTGCTGCACTTTCAAGGTAAAACGTGCGAGTTGCCCCTCAAGCAATTTGAATACTACGTAATCAAGGCTTTGACTGCTCAACCAATCGGTAAGCACGTAGAGGAAGCAGACATCGAAGAGATAATTGATGCGCTCGGAGCGGACGGCAGCAAGTCGAGGGTCTATGACACGCGCCGCCGCATCAACAAACGAGTGAAAGAAGAATTGGGTATTGAAAACTTGGTTGGTTATTCAAACTCAACTTATTGGATAAACCAACCTTGAGTAAAATCCGACTCGGAATGAGTCGGTAAGTTTCCATAGTCATAGGAATAGGCTTGAAGAAAGCCTGTTTTTATTTTGGCTTGAAAAGTTATGACGATGACTGGAAACAATACAAGTGATTCGTTCCGCACCGCAGACCTCTCACTGGTCGCGGCACTTTGCGTTTCTGGTTTTGTCGTAGAAGAGATGGAGAGAGTAAGTCCTACTCGGTCGGTCTTCATCTTCCAAAGCTCCGCCGAGCTGCACGAAACAGAGAAACGTTACTGGCGGGGAGATTTACGAATTGAGCCGCAAGCCTTCTTCAACCAACTCAAAATCTTGAAGGCGCGCATCTACGAGCGATGATTTCCGAACAAGCAATAAAGGATTTCAAAGCCATCTGGAAAAAACAGTTTGGCGAAGAGATTTCGGATGAAAAAGCAACCGAAGAGGCTTTGAACTTTTTGCGCTTTCTCGACATCATCTATCGCCCTGTTCGTAAACAATGGGTCGAAGACTATGACAATGGAACACATCGGCGACAACCTAAAAAAGTATAGTTTTGAGCAACCTGCGTCCCGACCGCAGGAAAGTTCAAAAAAGGAACCTGCAAAGGAGCCTTTTATTCCTTTTCCGCGTTTTCTGGTGGAGCATTACCGTAACCACCTCATAACCTATCGTGAGCTTGAGCTACATAACTGGATGCGACTTCACGCCAATATGTTCGGCATTGCGAGCGTAAATGTGCACGCGATGCTTGATGATTTGCCGCACTTCAAAAGCGTTGACCGCATCACAAAAGTATTGAGGTCGCTGCGCCGCAAGAAGTACATACACTACCAGGAGCGAAAGGGACGCCGAGGTACATTCGAGGTGCGATTTGACCATTGGCTGCTAAAAGGCGGCAAAGTTCAGACTCTCGATAGATACTTTGAGCAGGAGAAAGTCCGAGGTGAAAGCGGAACCAAAGCCACAGGTGCAGCGGAAGCAACACCGTCTTTTAGTGGTCAAAGTCCGAGGTTGAACGAGCAGGAACACCCCGTAAATACGGGGGCAAACTCTTTTATGAACAACCGCTTTGTCCGAGGTGATAAGAACGATAATAAGATTGAAACAAAAGAAATAAAGACATCTTCGTCGTCGAGCACTTTTAGGGGGGAAGCAAAAGGAAGCAGAGTGGCAACTCGCGACTTTGTGCCACAATCCGACGCCGAAGAACGATGCAAACGAATCGCGATTGAAGTCGGCGACGAGTACATCAATTTTATTTTGAGCAAGTTGAAACACAAGGACGGCGGCATTGAAGTTATTGAGAATGCGTTTCAAGCCTACCAAGATGTTTTGCGAATCGCCGAAGAGAAGGGCGACATTGAACCGATAAAAAACCTTCCCGCCTTTTTCAATAGGTGCGTCAAAGACGCCATAGAGGAAAACCAGATGAAAAAGTCTGGCAGATGGTAACGATATGGAACTAAAGGCAATCAATCCGACTATACACACTTACCCCCTTGTCAGGTTATTACAGGGTGCTATAATGACTATGCGTCCTACAAGTTTGAATATGTGCACAGGGTATTTGCCTTTTTATGGCTCCAATTGCGGGCTGAAAGGGGCGACTACCTCTCCACAATTGGTTGCCTTGTGCAATTCAATCTTGTGGGACGCAGAGCTCTGGTCGTCCCTTTTTGATTTTAGTGGGACGGTCAGAGAAAGAATGACTATGTCCCACTTATTGAATAAAGTTATCAAGTTTTTCAAAGAGAGCTATTCTCCGAAGTTGAGAAGAGTTCTCTTTGGGATTCTTATTTTAGGATTGGCAGGAATCTGGTTTGTTGGCAGCTATCAGCACTCAACGATTGACTCACGCATTGCAGAACGTAAAACGCAGATTGGGCAAGAACGTGAACGAAAAGAAATCGGAGCGCAACAATACTACGACGATTGCCTGCAAAGAGAATCAACAAAACCGAAAGGACAATTTTATTTCTCTCCCTGCTTCCATCCAACACTTCTGCCGCTTGAGACGGAATACCAGTACGACAAACAACTTCGCGGACTTGGAGATTTGAAAAACAATCTTGAGTCGGGATTCTTCTACTTCGTTTTTCTCCTATGTCTTGCCGCACTCACCATCGCCATACCAGTAGTGCGATTACTCTGGCTTCTGGGTAAACTTTCGTGGAGTAAAAGCAAAATAGCAACAGCCTCATTGCGTTCGGAGTCAGCGCAGATGTCGAGTTTCCAGAAATACTCACTCGTCTTGTCGGCACTCATTTTGATTGCGCTCATAACGATGATTTTGATTTTGCTTACATAAAACTATGAAAAAACAAACTGCAAAAACCAAATCAAAGAAAAAGCCGCGCAAGGATAAGAGTGCGGAGATTCAAGTCGTCTTCTTTGCGAAGCATCCCAAGAATCCAAAACTATGAACAGAGCATCTGAACAATCACGAATAAAGTTCATCGCTTACAGCCGAAAAAGCACGGAGAGCGAAGACCGCCAGGTGCTCTCTTTGAATGACCAGAAGCGCGAACTTGAAGACGTACAGGCAAAAGAGAAGCTGCACGTTGTTGAGAAGTATCTCGGAGACAAGATAGGAGAAAGCCAGTCAGCCTATAAGCGCGGCAGACCTATTTTCGGGCACGTAATGGAGCAAATAGAGGCTGGCAAAGCCAATGGTTTGCTTGTGTGGCATCCGAACCGCCTTGCACGCAATGCTTTTGATGGTGGTTGGATTATCACGGCAATGGACGAAGGAAAGTTGCTGGAGATACGAACTCCGCAGAAGACCTACCATCACGACAATTCCGATGATAAGTTTTTCCTTCAACTTGAGTTCGGAATGGCAAAGAAGTCATCCGACGACAACAGCACTGCCGTAAAGCGCGGACTGAAAACAAAAGTCGGGATGGGTTGGTATCCGTCATACGCCCCACTCGGCTATCTCAACACCAAAGACAAAGACCTCAAAGGCAGCAATCATATTCAGATTGACCCAGAACGCTATCAAATTGTTCGTAAGATGTGGGACTTGATGCTCACGGGCAGATACACACCTCCAGAGATTTTGAGAATGGCAAACAAGCAGTGGAAGTTGAAGACGCGGACATCAAAGAAACGCCCTCTGCCTAAAGAAATGGCACGCAGTCATATCTATCGCATTTTCACCAACCCGTTTTACTGTGGATGGTTTGAATATGGCAAGCCAGTTCTTCAAGAAGACGGTACGCGACGTAAGCCGTGGTACAAAGGCATTCACCAGCCGATGATAACGGTGGAAGAGTACGACCTCGTACAGAAACTTCTCAAAGAGAAAGGACGACCGCGCCCGAAGCGTCATCGTTTCGCTTTCACTGGTTTGATGCGCTGCGGCAACTGTGGTGCGATGATAACAGCGGAAGAGAAGATAAAGAAACAAAAGAACGGCAACGTGCATCATTACGTTTACTATCGCTGCACGAAACGCAAGGATGAAAATTGTCCAGAGAAAACCGTCGAGCTGAAAGAATTGTCCAATCAGATTGATGATGTAATAAAAACAATTACCGTTTCGGAAGATTTCAAAGACTGGGGACTCCAGTATCTCCACGAAGTCCGCAAGGAAGAAGCAAAGACTCACGAAGCGGTGCAGAGAAGTAAGCAGAACGATTCGCTGCGCATCACAAAGCAACTCGACAGCCTGGTGCTCAAGTACGCATCACCAGAGAATGCCAGTGGCGAGATTATCAGCGACATTGAGTTCCAGGGCTTGAAGAAGCGGTTGCTCGATGAAAAAGCAAGAATCACTAACGAGCTGCAAGAGCAGCACAAGGTGTTTGAGGACTGGCTGGATATGAGCGAGCGCACCTTCAATTTCGCACGCTACGCGGGTCTGTGGTTCGCCCAGGGCGATATGGAAACGAAGAGAGCCGTATTTGCCTGTCTCGGTTCGCACCTGGTTATTAGCAGCCAAAAACTCAACGTGCAGCTACGCAAGCCGTTCACTATGGTGTTCAAGAAGCTCGCGGAAGCGGAGAAGGAACTTGCCCAGGTTAGAACCTCTCTTGAACCACAAAAAGCAGAAAACGCCCTCATAAAACAAAACAATCTTGCACTTGTCGTGCAAAATTGTTCAAACTGGCGGAGGCGGAGAGATTCGAACTCTCGATACCTTTCGGTATGCCACCTTTCCAAGGTGGTGGAATAAACCGCTATCCGACGCCTCCAGTAAACTCCTGCTTATAATCTACATCATTTTAAGTAAAAAGAAAGTTTTATGCTATGATGATGTATCGTTATGAAAAATATTTTTGTTATAAATAAAAAAGAAGGGGAAACTCCGCTTGAAGCCCTAGATAAGTTTAAAAAAAAGAATCAAAAGTACAACAACACAAAGATGACCTACGCTGGGCGACTTGATCCAATGGCGAGCGGCCTTTTACTTGTCTTGGCTGGCGAGGAAACAAAAAATAAAGAAAAATACCTCTCTTTAGACAAAGAATATGAATTTGAAGTTCTCTTTAGCTTTGCAACTGACACCTTTGATATTTTAGGGAAAGTCGTCTCTTCGGATAATTCTGCTGGAAAAGATCTAACAGAGGTGGAATTTAAGAAAAGTATTAAAAATAATTTAAAATATTTCACGGGAAAGTTTATACAGCAATATCCTATCTATTCTTCAAAGACAGTAAAAGGCAAACAACTTTTTGAATATGCTCGTGCAGGTTTAAACGTTGAGGTACCGAGTAGGTCCGTGTATGTGAAATCTTTGAAATTAATTAAACTACGCAATATTTCCAGTCGGAAGCTTTTAGCTAATGTTGAAAAAAGAATTTTAAAAGTTAATGGTGATTTTCGGCAAAAAGAAATTTTAACTATCTGGAACAAATATTTAAATGTTGGCACGCACGACTATACAATTGCCAGTTTTAAAATTAAATGTAGTAGTGGCACCTATGTGCGGGGGATAGCTGACAACTTAGGAAAAAGGATTGGTATTCCCGCCCTAGCATTTTCAATCAAAAGAACAAAAATTGGTAAGTGGAGTAAATAGTATTCGAGTGTTAAAATATGGCTATGGCTAAGGAGGATATATTTGAAGAGGACTATAAAAAGTTAAATAAAGCCCAAAAAGAAGCCGTAGACACCATAGATGGGCCGGTAATGGTGGTAGCCGGCCCTGGTACTGGTAAAACGCAAATATTGGCCCTACGCATAGCAAATATACTAAAAAAGACCGATTACGGCTCTAGTAGTATTCTATGTCTGACATTTACCAATTCTGCCGCTTTGGCAATGCGAGAAAGGCTACGTAAATATATTGGCGCAGAGGTTTCAAAAGTTAAGGTGGCGACTTTTCATAGTTTCGGGTTGGAAATGTTAGAAAAATATTATGCAGTTATAGGATTAGACGTAGAGCCAAAATTAATGGATGAAAAAGACACCATAACTCTCTGTGACGAAATTTTGCATCAAAATGATTGGGAGCATATTCGTCCTCGAGCAGATGCTTCGAGGTATTTCCACGATTTAAAAAGTTTGATTTCATTACTAAAACGAGAACGTTTAACCCCAGACAAGTTTGAGAATGAAATAAAAAAAGAAATAAAAAATATTGAACAGGATCCCGCAAATATTTCTTCTCGAGGAGAAAGTAAAGGTAAACTGAAAAAGGAAGTAGAGAAAAAAATAGAAGGACTTTATCGAACTCTGGAGGCCGTAAAATTCTATAGTTTATATGAAGATGCTAAGCAGGAAAGAAATTTGTTTGATTACGATGATATTTTAGAATCCTTAAATAAAATAGTAGAAGAGTCCGATGAAGCCAATAGTTATATCAAAGAAAACTTTCTGTATGTATTAATAGACGAACACCAAGATAGTAGTGGAGTGCAAAATGAATTTCTTTCCAAGGTTTGGAAAGGCTCGGAGGCACCGAATATTTTTGTAGTTGGAGATGATCGGCAACTCATTTATGGTTTCGGTGGAGCCTCCCTAGAGTATTTTGATAATTTCAAAAGCACTTTTGGTAAAGCAAAATTAATTACTCTCACTGAAAATTATCGCTCCACCCAAAATATTTTGGATTCATCTCATAATTTGCTTCAAAGTACGCTTACCAAAGGTAAGCTGACGAGTAACCATAAAGAAAACCACGCTCTTCGTTTAATCGAAGCATATTATCCAAGAGATGAGATAATTTTTTCAGCGCTGGAGATAAAGGATAAAATTAAACGTGGTCAGGATCCAAATGACATGGCAATCTTAGTCCCCAAAAATCGACAAGTGCGAAGTGCGGTTACAATATTAAAAACTATGGGCGTGCCTGTGGCCGGTGGAGAGTCTACAAATTTCTTTGAATCCAAAGAAGCGATTTCACTACTGCGAGTTCTAAAAATTATTGCAAACCCAAATGATGGTGTGGCACTAGCCAATTCTTTTTTTGACCCACTTTCGGGAATTTCTCCAATCAAAGCGCACGAATTTTTACGAGATCAAAAAATGCGAGAATTCTCATTACTAAATATCAAAGAAGAGAAAAATAATTTATTTGAGAATAGTAGTGAAATAAATGTGTGGCTCGGGAAACTAAAATTATGGTTGGAATTTTCGTCAGAATCTCTATATACTTTTATCCAAAAAGTTGGCACTGAATTTTTACTTGATACTGCCAATAATCACGATGATTTAATTGTGCGTATTGAAGTTGTTCGTACGATACTTCACCTAGTCTTAATGCAGACAAATAAAAATTTAAAGCCAAATTTAGTTGAATTCTTAAATTTTTTAGACAGAGTTGAACAATATGGTGAAAATATACCACTTGCCATTTTTGCTCCTAACGATGGTGTGAAAGTTCTTACTTTACATGGATCCAAGGGCCTAGAATTTGATTATGTATGGATAGCCCACATGGACGAACGCTCTTTTTCTAGCGGGAAGGTAGGAGGGTTTTCTTTACCTGAATCCGTAAAAGTAAAAGTCGAAGTTCGTGATGAAGAGGTTTTGAAACGGCAATTATATGTTGCCATTACTCGCGCCAAAAGGTTTTGCACCATCTCCTATGCGATCAATTCGTATGCAGGTAGGGATCAACAGCTTGCAAATATTGTGGCGGATATTGGAGACAGTTTTGAAAAACAAAATGCCGATGAAACAGAAAAAATTATTTTAAAGAACAACGAGCTTGCTTATGTGGAAAATAAGCAGGAAGTGAATAAACATACAAACTTAAGTGACGTCATAAAGTTAGTTAAACAAGATTATGAAAACCGTAAGGTTTCCGTGTCTCTCTTGAACAACTTTTTCGAGTGTCCTTGGAAGTGGTATTTTAGAAATTTACTTCAACTGCCGGAACCAAAATCTGAAAGCTTGGAATTTGGTAATATTGTGCACGGTTCTATCGATCAAGTTTTAAAACTTACCAAAAAACCAAGTGAACAGGATTTGCATAAGATAATTTTACAACAAGTTCAAAAATCTGGTTATGGTAACAATCGGAAGCAAAAAGAATTACTTGATTTAGCTTTTAAAATTGTCTCCAAGTGGGCAAACGAAAGACTTCCTGAAATAAGTAAAAATAGAGAAAACGAGCAAAGTGTTTCGGTCATCGATGATAATTTTCCACACCTAAATATTTACGGGAAAATAGACTTAATAGAACACTTAGATGTACAGCATATTCGAGTGACGGATTTTAAAACAGGTGGAGTTAGGAAAAAGTCTGAAATAGAAAAAATTGATGAGGAAGGGAGATTGAGCAATTACATGCGCCAGCTAGCAATGTATTCATATTTGATCAAACAAAGCCCAAAGTGGAAAGTGGAAGTTAGTGAATCTAGGCTTGAGTTTGTGGAGGCGAAAAATAAGGCAGAGATTTTCTACAATACTATAATAAAAAATGAACAAATAAATTTAGTTGTGAAAGATATCAAAGATTATGATCAATTAGTGAAAACAGGCGAGTGGATAGATAGGCCCTGCAACTACAATTCCTATGGTAAAAACACCGAGTGCGAATATTGCAAACTAGCTGGAATCTATAAATAAACTAAAAAAGATATCTTGGACCGTTGTCTAGCCAGCCCAGATAGTAGCCAATGATGGCAAAAACTATTGTTAAAATAATGAAAATTATATAAGTTTTTTTCATCCTTAAATTCTATCACAGTATTCTTTTTGCTTGAAATTTGGTTCCATTGTCGTTAAGATGAGCTTATGGTTGAAGAACAGTATCAAATAATTCTTTTTTATAAATATGTGCATTTAGATGATCCGGAGGCTGTAAAGCTTTGGCAGAAAGAGCTGTGTACTAAGCTTGGCTTAAAGGGGAGATGCATCATTGCGTCTGAGGGAATTAATGCCACATTTGAAGGTACAAAGGAAAATATCAAAGAATACGTAAAGGAGCTAGAAAAAGACAAACGTTTTCAAGGTATTCATTTTAAACTGAGCGCGGGAACTGGAAATGCTTTTCCAAAACTTTCTGTAAAAGTCCGTAAAGAAATAGTATCACTCCATTTGGGGGTTTGTGACATAGATCCAAATCAAATCACCGGCATTCATTTAAAGCCAGAGGAGCTCCACAAGTGGATACAAGAAAAAAAAGAATTTTATATTGTAGATATGAGGAATGCCTACGAGCATAAGGTGGGGCATTTTGAAAATTCTATCCTTCCGCCCATAGAGAATTTTCGTGATCTGCCAAAAGTTGTGGAGCAAATTGCTCATTTGAAAAATAAAACCGTGCTAACTGTTTGTACTGGAGGAGTACGTTGTGAAAAAGCTTCTGGATTTTTAATTACGGAAGGATTTACGGATGTATATCAACTAGATGGGGGAATAGTCAGCTATATGGAGAAATATCCAAATGAAAATTTTCAAGGAAAACTTTATGTTTTTGACGGGAGAGTTTCAATGGGGTTCTACACCGATGACAAGAAACATAAAGTAGTGGGTAAGTGCGATGTCTGTCTAGCGCCATCAGAGAATTTTGTAAACTGCTCAAATCCAGTATGTCATAGGCACTTTATAAGTTGCGAGAATTGCTTGGCCAAAAATGAAGGTAAGGCGCTTTGCCCAGGTGGATGTGTTCTTTCTCGTCATGGTAGAAAGATTAGTCCACTTGAGGTAAATTTGATATGATTACTAAAGATTATTAGTCTAATTAATTTTATATATGCCGATCATAGATATACATGGTAAAAAAGTGAGTATTCCAGAAGGAAGTGATTCTGCAAAACATGCGGCGCACTTCTTGGAAAAGAACCCTGAAAACGCTAAAGCTTTTTTTGATGAGGCCAAACTCAATGTTTATACTGGCAGTAAAACTGGGTTAACCCATTTTACCACCAATAAACCTGGCGGATATCACGGAGCTACTGAGTTTACGCTGATTCACACTGGTCATGACCAGTACGAACTCAGAAAGAGAGAACACCATATTTTTTAAATTGCTTAACGGATAGTTGCTCCGAAAATTTTTGCTGTTTCAGTCTCCAATTTTTTATGGACTTCATCTATCTCTTTTCCAGTGAGTGTCTTTTCCAGTGAGCGATAGGTGATTCTATAGGCATAACTTACTTTTCCCTCACCAAATTTTTCAACGTTCTCATATTTATCCAAGAGTTCTACTTCTTCTATAATTCCAGGTGCCAATTCTCGGACAAAATCAAAATAATCATTTGGAACAAAATCTGTTTTGACTACAAAAGAAATATCTCTAACTATTGGAGGGTATTTACTAACTTCTTTAAATTTATTTCCAAGCTTCAGTTGTTTTTTAACGCGATCATCTTCGGACCAAAGTAATCGAATGTCTGGTAGCTGCATGCTGGCAATAGCTAAGCGCTCGAGCCCAAAACCAAAAGCCCAACCATGATAGCCCTCTAGCCCTAAATTTGATAAGACGCTTTTACGTACCATTCCACAGCCCAACATTTCAACCCATCTACCATTAATTTCTGCCTCCATTTCAAAACTAGGATCTGTATAAGGGAAGTTGTGGTCATAAAAACGAAAATTTATATTGCCAAAAATACTTGTGGCTATTTCCGAAAGAGTATTTTTTAAGTCCTCGGGGGTAATTGTTTTTTTATCATCTGGAGCTATCAGCCATCCACCAAACTGATGGAAAACATTCATGTGGTGACGATCAATTTCGTCTTTACGGTAAACCTTACCATAACAAATAGCTCCAAGGGTTTCTTTATTTTCAATTCTCTTTTTTATATCTGGATGATTTAAGTAATAGTACCAAAAGACTGTGTCATGAGTTCGTAAAACATTTCCTTCATCTACATAATAAGTGTCGGATTTACTACGAGCTGGGTGTCCTTCGGGCATATTAAACAAATCAAACATAATATTTACCGGAATAATTTCTGGAATTTTTATATCATCAAAATCTTTAAGGCTCGGAACCTTTTTTGCTTTCTTTACAATTTCTTCGAGTGGGCTCCCAGAGGTTCGGGACAAATCCGGCATGGATAAATAGCGTTTTAAGCGGAGTGAGTATATATCCTGTTTTGAATCCAAGTCCCTTTTTAATGATTCTTCTTCGGGAGAAGTTACAATATAGTTTGACATTTCTTTAGTTTAGGGAAAAATAGCTCAAAAGTAAAGCTTGGCAAGTTAAACCAAAAATGATATACTCTCAACGTGAATCAAGGTAAACATTCAAATAAAAATTCTGCATGTTTTAGCAAATATATTTGCCCTTCAACTTTTAGAAGGCTGATATTTGCGCTGTAAAAAATTTTAAAAAACTTACAACCTAAATACCAGTCTTCTAAAAAAGACTGGTATTTTGTTCTTTAGGAGAAAAAAACTATGTGTGACATGTATCATGTGGAGGATAATGATTTTCCTTCAAAGGAAATTGTTCTTTCAGCGGCCGAAAAAGAAGAAGCCGAAATCGAGCTCAAATCTGGTAATAACATACTAGAAAAAGACATAACTCCAAACAATCGGGGTGACGCCTGGGGTACACCCTGGATTCTATAAAGTGCGGATAAAAATCAAAAAATCAGGGGTTGAGTGTTATATAACACCAACCCCATTTTTTATTCCATTTTGCTTAAAAAACCCTTAAAATACAAGGTAAAATTTACTAGCATCTATAATATATTTCTGCTATAATGGGTGTACATTATGGCAAAAGATAAACAAGAAAAAGACTCAGCAAAAGACACTGGGAAAGGGCATCATTATGATGCCTCTGATATTTCTGTGTTAGAGGGCCTAGAACCCGTCAGGCGTCGTCCTGGGATGTATATAGGTACTACTGGCCCAGAAGGGCTTCACCATCTAGTTTGGGAGATTTTTGATAACTCCCGCGATGAAGCCATGGGTGGGTTTTGTGACGATATTGAAATAGTGCTACTTCCCGGAAACCGCATCCGAGTGGCGGACAATGGACGAGGTATTCCAGTGGACATGCATAAAAAGACAAAAGTTTCCGCCCTGGAGACAGTGATGACCACTCTTCACGCTGGAGGAAAATTTGGTGGAGAAGGATATAAAGTGTCCGGTGGTCTGCATGGAGTCGGAGCGTCTGTGGTTAATGCACTTTCTATTTATTGTAAAGTTGAAGTCCATAAAGATGGAGGGTTGTATTTGCAAGAATATTCTAAAGGAAAGAAAAAAGCAGCGGTCAAAAAGATCAAATCTTCAAAATTTCACGGTACAATTATAACTTTTGAACCAGATCCAGAAATCTTTGGCAATATCTTGTTTGATTTAAATACAGTCTTGGCGCACATTCGTCAGCAAGCGTATTTGGTAAAGAAATTAAAAATTACAATAATTGATGCCAGAGAACAAGTAGGTAAAATTAATGATGCCGATGTATTTTACTTTAAAGAACTCGGGTTAGAACTTCCATCGACTTCTTTCTACTTTGAAGGTGGACTTATTTCTCTGGTAAAGTATTACAACAAATTACAAAAACCAATTCAAAAAAATATTTTTTATGTTGAAAAAGAATTGGACGGTGTCGGCATAGAAATCGCTTTGCAATACGTGGATGATATCGTGGATCGAATTATTCCTTTTGCAAATAATATTTACACCCGCGAAGGTGGCACGCATGTCACTGGATTTAAAACCGCACTCACTAGAACTTTAAATACTTACTGCAAGAAAAATGAAATGATGAAAGAGTCGGAAGGGGGCTTTACTGGTGATGATGTTCTCGAAGGTTTGACGGCGGTTATTTCAGTAAAGCTTCGCGAGATTCAATTTGAGGGGCAAACCAAAGGTAAGCTTGGCAGTATGGAGGCGCAAGGAGCCGTGGCTACAGTGTTTGGAGAGGCTTTTGCTAACTTCCTAGAAGAAAATCCCGATGATGCTAAATCTATAATTAACAAGGGTATTTTAGCTCTCAAGGCACGTAAAGCAGCTAAAGCGGCAAAGGATTCAGTTCTACGCAAGGGGGCACTCGAAGGCATGACCCTCCCAGGAAAGCTGGCTGATTGTCAAAGTAAAAATGCCGAGGACTCAGAACTTTTCTTGGTAGAGGGAGACTCCGCAGGAGGTAGTGCCAAGCAGGGACGAGATCGTCGCACCCAAGCTATACTGCCACTACGTGGAAAAATTTTAAATGTGGAGCGTGCACGCATAGATAAAATGTTAGCTTCCAAAGAAGTGAAGGCGCTAGTCATCGCTATGGGTACATCTATCGGAGACACATTTGATTTATCAAAGATGCGTTATCATAAAATAATTATTGCCACTGATGCCGACGTGGATGGTTCACACATCCGCACGCTACTACTGACACTTTTCTATAGATATTTTAGGCAGGTCATCGATGCTGGATATATTTATATTGCCCAGCCACCACTTTATAAAATAAAAAAAGGTAAAGAGATTTCTTATGCTTATACCGATGATCAGAAATTAAAAATTGTTGGCAAAAGCGCAGACGTGAGTGAAATACAAGAAGTAGAGGAAGTAGATAGCGAGCAAGCAGAAGAAACCGAAGAGGAGAAAGAAGAGGTAGCGAAAAAATCTACCAAAATTCACATCCAACGCTTTAAAGGTCTTGGAGAAATGAATCCAGAAGAACTTTGGGAGACAACTATGGATCCAGCCAACCGCGTGCTGAAACAAGTAAATATAGACGACGCCGAAGAAGCCAATAAAATATTTGATGTCCTCATGGGCTCTGAAGTTCCACCGAGAAAATCCTTCATCCAATCCAACGCTAAGCTCGCAGAGATTGATATATAGAAATTATTTTTTATTTTTTATTTCCTCCAAAAGTTTTTTGAGAAGGTCTTCTTTGGGCATCTGACCAAGTTGACCGTTGTCACGAGATTCTAGAGTTATTTTTCCGGCTTCTATTTCCTTATCACCAATTACTATCCAGTAAGGCATTTTGTTATGTTTGGCATCGCGAACTTTGGTGCCGAGATTTTCATCTTTATCATCTAACTCGGCACGAATATTATTTTCTCGAAGCATTTCATAAACCTCACGGGCATATTCGTTGTGATTTGTGCGTACAGGGATGACTTTTACTTGCACCGGTGAGAGCCAAAGAGGGAAGGCGCCTTCATATTTTTCTATAAGGAAGGCCATACTACGTTCAATAGCCCCGATAGATGAACGGTGTACCACGAAAGCAAGATGCGTTTCACCATCTTCACCAATATAATTTAAATTAAATTTACCAGGCATACAAAAGTCATATTGAACAGTGAAGGCTGTGTCTTCTTTACCATTTGCATTTTTCATTTGTATATCTATCTTTGGTCCGTAAAAAGCTGCTTCATCTTTTGCTTCTTCAAATTTACTTCCTCTTTTCTGCATCAATTTTCGAAGTAGGTCTTCGCTTTTTTCCCAAGCTTCATCATTTTTAAAGTATTTTTCAGTATTATTTCTGTCTCCGAGAGAAAGGCGATATCTATAATCAGTATCAAGTTTTAACCCAAAGACAGAAGTAGCATATTCGATGAGGTCAAGAGCTTTACCTATTTCTTCTACTGCTTGTTCTTCGGTGGCGCAGATTATATGTGCGTCTGACAGACAGAAAGTTCTCACTCTTTGTAGGCCCATAAGCTCACCAGATTGCTCATAACGATAAAGTTGAGCAAGCTCGGCTATGCGCATAGGTAGTTCTCTGTAACTATGTGGCTTTGAAAGGTAAAGTTCAAAGTGGTGTGGACATGTCATAGGACGTAGCATAAACTCTTCGTCATCTATTACGATAGGCGCGTACATCGAATCTTTATAATGGGGATAGTGTCCAGACTTTTTGTAAAGATCTAACTTGGCAATATCGGGAGTGCGAACGTGTAAGTATCCTCGTTTTATTTCTTCGTCTACAATAAAACGTTCAAGTTCTCGACGTACTGTCGCCCCCTTAGGTAACCATAATGGTAATCCTTTACCCACCACGTCACTAAAGGTGAATAGCTCCATTTCTCTACCTATCTTCTTATGATCTCGGCTTTTTTCGCCGTCTTGTTCATTTTTGTCCATAAGGTCAATAATATCACATTTTTATTTTTTTTCACTCTTTATTTTGCTTTTCATCCATAATATGTTAAGCTAAGCACATTATGGTAGTACGAATGAGACATACAAAATCGCATACGAAAAACCGACGTTCTCATCACGCATTGAAGAGCACGAGTTTTACTAAGTGCGAAAATTGCAAGGCCTTAAAGCGACGTCACACCGTGTGTTCGGCGTGTGGATTTTACCGAGGCAAGAAGGTTTTAGATTTGGTTAAAAAATTAGAAAAGAAACAAAAAAAAGCCAAAGCAAAGAAAGCAGAAGCAAATAAGTAGTATTAGGCCCTGGGCCTTAGGCTTTAAATATTTTAAAACCTAAAACCTAAAGCCTAACGTCAAAAAAATGGCAAATAGGCACCTTTCAAGATCAATAGTACTTCAAACGCTTTTTGAGTGGGATTTCCTTCCTGCCGATAAAAAAGATAATAGTTCCGCTAATGGTGAGATAATCGAAGCGCTAAAAAGAAACCTAAAAGAATTCGCTCCAGGACTGGAGGATGATAATTTTGTGCTTGCGCTCATAAGTGAAGTCTTAAAAAATCACGTAGTTATTGACGAGATTATAGAAAAGGCGGCGCCAGATTGGCCACTGGACAAGATTTCCATCGTTGATAGAAATATTTTGAGAATTGGCCTCTATGAGCTTCTTTTTGGCGACAGGACTCAAGTACCTCCGAAGGTGGCGATCAATGAAGCCATAGAATTAGCCAAAACCTTCGGCGGAGAAAACTCCAGTAAGTTCGTCAATGGCGTACTCGGTGCGGTTTATAAAGAAATAGGCGAACCTGGTAAGGAGCAGAAAAGTAAAATTACTAAAAACAAAAAGTCAGATGAGCCAGTAGACATTAGTAAATTAGACATCGAAAGATTGGGTGGGGCACTAGTTTACTCAAAAAATGGTAACGAAATACTTCTCGCTTTCGTGCATGATGTTTTCGGGTATTGGACTTTGTCAAAAGGCAAGATCAAGGAAGGTGAGGACGTAGAAGATGGTACTAAGAGAGCAATTAAGAAAGAAATAGGCCTTGATATCGTAATAGAAGAGAAGTTGGGAGAAAATGAATATGTTGCGACACATCCGTCCAACGGCAAGAGTTTGAAAAAGGTAACTTATTTTTTGGGTAGGAGTGAATACAAGGAGCTAGAGCTTGAGAAGTCAGGTGGCCTAGATGGAGCGAGATGGTTTGCGCTTTCAGCTATTGCCGAGCTTCGCATTTATAGCGACATTATCCCAATTATTGAAAAGGCGATCAAAATTATTAGTTCAGAGAATAAATAATAATATGATAAATTTTCCAGAATTTGAAGAAAAAACAAAAATATTTTTTAAAGATAAAAACTTGCTCAAGCAAGCTTTTACGCACCGTTCGTATATAAATGAAAATATTGGAACAGCACTTTCGCACAATGAGCGACTAGAATTTTTAGGAGACGCAGTGCTGGAGTTGATTGTGACAGATTTTCTTTATAAAAAATATCCAAAGTACGCCGAGGGCGAGTTGACCGCGGTACGTTCAGCTCTAGTAAATGCGATCATCATCTCTGAAGTAGCTAGCAAGGCCGGCATGAATGATTATTTACTATTGTCTCGCGGAGAGGCTAAAGATCATGGTAAGGCACGACAATATATCTTAGCCAATACTTATGAAGCTTACATCGGAGCTCTATATCTAGATCAAGGCTATGATGTGGTGGCTAAATTTTTAAGTGAAAATCTTTTACCAAAAACAGATGAGATAGTAAACAAAAAACTTTGGCGCGATGCCAAAAGTTTAGTTCAGGAAAAGGCACAAGAATTCATCCAAACTACACCCCAATACAAAGTTTTAAGCGAATCAGGGCCCGATCATGACAAGCACTTTACTGTAGGGATTTTCTTTGGATCTGAATTAATAGCTCAAGGTAGTGGTAAGTCCAAACAAGAAGGAGAGGTTGCAGCCGCTCAAGCAGCATTAAAAATAAAAAATTGGCTAGACTAAGATAATTACGAAAATATGAGACTCAAAACTTTAGAAATAAATGGCTTTAAATCTTTTGCACAAAAAAGTGTTTTAGAGTTTGAGAGTCCAATTATTTGTATCGTTGGTCCGAACGGCTCTGGAAAATCAAACGTGGTTGAAGCCTTTCGTTATGTATTGGGAGAGCAGTCCATGAAATCCATGCGTGGAAAGTCTGGCCTAGACCTTATTTTCAAAGGGTCAAAAAACTTATCCAAAGGAACTCGTGCTGCCGTAACAGTTTATTTTAATAATGCTGATAAGGTTTTTAAATTCACCAATGATACAGGAGAAGAGGTAGATTTAAATTACGATATTATTAGCATCTCTAGACAAGTTTTTCCTGATGGTTTAAATAAATATATTTTAAATGGTTCCGATGTTCGATTGAAAGATATTCACAATCTTTTAGCCTCAGTCAACATTGGCTCAAGTGGACACCACATTATTTCACAAGGTGAAGCGGACAGAATTTTAAATGCAAATCCAAAAGAGAGGCGGGCGATGGTGGAAGACGCGCTTGGTCTTAAAATTTATCAATACAAAATAAAAGAATCCGAGAGAAAACTAGAACGCACAAATGAAAACATGAAGGAAGTTTCCTTGCTTCGCCGAGAGAATGCGCCACACCTAAATTTTTTAAGGAAACAAGTAGAGAAATTTGAAAAAGGTAAAGTAATGCAAGGTGAGTTGGCGGCACTTTATCGAGAATACCTAAAAAAAGAATCTATATATCTAGACGAGGAGAAAGATAATTTATCTAAAGAAAGACATCAAATTGAAGTTGAACTAAAGAGCGTTAACACTAAAATATCTGAAGCTGAAGACTCTAAAAAAGAAAGTATAAAAATTGCTGAACTACGAACTGTGGAGCAAAAGTTGAATGAAATTCGTAGAATGAAGGGCGAGTTAGATAGAAAGCTTGGCAGAATTGAGGGTATATTGGAATCAAAAGAAAATAAAGAGAAGCTTTCTGGACGTTGTCCTATGTGCGGTAGTGTCATCAAAGAAGTGGATGAAGAGCAAAAAGAAAAAATACACAATGAAGAAAAAGAATTAGAGGAGTTAAAAAATTCACAAACGAGGACTATCGCAGAAATAAAAACATTAGAAGGAGAAGAAAAAGAAGGCAACGAAAAAGCTGAAAGCTTGAAAAAGGAAATAAATAGAGAGATGGAGGCACTGCGGGATCAAGAGCGAGAAAAGTTTACCTATAAGGTTAAACAACAAGAGCTCACTTCTCACTTGGAGCTTTTGGCAGTTAAACAAGAAAACCTAGGACGAAGCATGGAGGCATTTCAAAACGAAATCAAAGAAGGTATCGCCCTTATCGGGCAAGAGATTTTGGGCTACAAGGATGTCTTAGTGGAAGGTAGAGAGGATAGAGCCATCCAGGAAGAGACTAGAAGAAAAATTGAGCGAATTAAAATAAAACTAGAAGACGTGGGCCTCTCCGGCGGAGCCGAAATAATGAAAGAGTTTAATGAAGTCTCGGAGAGGGATAATTTCTTGGCCAAGGAAATGGAAGATTTAACCAAGAGTATCGAATCGCTCCAAAAACTTATCGCCGACTTGAAGGAAAAAATTGATATAGAGTTCCAAGAGGGTGTTAAAAAAATTAATGTAGAGTTTCAACAATTCTTCTCACTGATGTTTGGTGGGGGAACTGGATCTCTGTCTATCGTTACCCCTAAGCCAAGAAAAAGAAAAGCTGATGAAGAGTTGGATGAAGACGAAGAGATTGAAGATTTTGAAGATGAAGATACAGTGCCGGAGCAGGGAATAGAGATAAATGTTTCTCTGCCACATAAAAAAGTTAAAGAACTGCAAGCACTCTCTGGTGGAGAGAGGTCGCTGACTTCTATTGCTATACTCTTTGCTATGTCACAGGTGAATCCGCCACCATTTCTAGTATTGGATGAGACGGATGCTGCGCTCGATGAATCAAACTCTAGGAAATATGGTGATATGTTAGAGAAACTTTCTAAACATTCTCAGCTTATCGTGGTCACTCACAATCGTGAGACAATGTCTCGCGCTGGAGTACTATATGGCATCACTGTCGGCGCCGACGGCGCCTCCAAGCTCCTCTCTGTCAAATTTGAAGAAGCCACCCAAATTGCGAAATAAGATTTACACTAAAACGTAATCAATTGTTTTTCGTTCTAAGTCAACACCACGGACTTTTATTTTAACGCGATCACCGAGACGGTATCGCTTTTTTCGTTTTTGCCCGACGAGCTCCAATTTCTTTTCATTAAAAACATAAAAATCATCTTTCATATCGCGCACGCGTACTAGTCCTTCACATTTGGTTTCCACTTCTTCCACATACAACCCCCATTCGGTGATGCCGGCAATTACGCCCTCAAATTTTTCTCCCGCACGCTTGCTCATGTATTCCACTTGTTTATATTTAATCGAAGATCGTTCGGCATCGGTCGCGCGCTTCTCTTGTTCGGATGCGATTCTAGCCATCTTTTCATAAGCATAAATATTTTCTTTTTTGATTTTCTTATGAGATAGAAAATCCTGCAGCAGTCGGTGAACGATGATGTCTGGATAACGCCTGATCGGGGAAGTAAAGTGAGTATAATAAGGGAAGGCGAGCCCATAGTGACCAATATTTTTTGTGGAGTAAATGGCTTTGGCCATAGATTTTATTACCGCGCGATTAACCGCATCTGCCTCTGGTTTTCCAGCCAAACTCTCCAGTAACCTGTTTATTTCATGGGTTGGGATGACTCCATCTACGAGCGATATTTTATATCCTAAATTTCTCAAAAAGAATGCCAAGTCGGTCATTTTTTCTTTAGTTGGTAAATCATGCACCCGGTAGATAGATATCTCTTTGTTTTTGGAGGTCTTAGTATCTCCAGAGATTAATTTTGCCACTTTTTTATTAGCTAAGAGCATAAACTCTTCTATCAGTCTATTTGAGTTACCACGTTCTTTTTTTATTATATCAATGGGAACTCCATACATGTTGAGTACAAATTTAACTTCTTCCTGCTCCAATGATATGGCACCTTCTTTAAATCTTTCCTTGGTAAGTTTTTTTGCTAGGTCATTTAAAATAGATAATTCTCTATGGAGTGGCGCCTTGGAATTTTTAATGGATTCTTCTGCTTCTTCATAGGTAAATCTTTTTTGAGAATGTATCACGGTGCGTCCAAACCATTCACTTTTTACCTTCGCATTTTTGTCTATAATAAAAACAGCACTCATGGTCAGACGATCCTTGTTTGGCACTAAACTGCACAAATCATTGGAAAGAATTTCTGGGAGCATGGGTATGGTTCTATCTACTAGATAAACCGAGGTCCCGCGTTCACTAGCTTCTTTATCCAAAACACTACCGACTTTTACATAATATGAAACATCTGCAATATGAATACCGATTTCATACTCTACGTCTTTTCCATTTTTTATTTCCTTAAACGATAGGGCATCATCAAAATCCTTGGCGTCACTTGGATCAATGGTAAAGGTGAGAGTTTTTCTAAAATCACGACGGTCGACATAGTCTGTTTCCTTGATACCTCGCACTTTTATTTCTCTTGCTTCAGCCTCCACTTTTTTTGGAAGTTCTGAATCAAAACCTTTTTCCATGGCGATGGATAACATCTCGGCATTATTGTCTCCAGGGTTACCTAAAATTTTAACCACTTCTCCGGTCGGAGCTTTGCGAGCATCTTTCCATGAAATTATTTGCACAAAAACTTTTTGCCCAGTCTTGGCACCATTTAAATTTTCCTTTGGTATTAAAATATCCGTATACATTTTTGTATCGTCTGGCTTTAAAAAAATCATGCTGTCCTGCTGTTCCAGCACTCCAGCAAAGCTCATCTTTGCCCGCGAGATTATTTTTGAAACTTCGGCAGTCTGACGCCCGCGCCCCTTTGGGTGGTAAATGATTTCTACTGTATCTCCATGCAGGGCAGTGTTTAAATGCTTAGAATCAATTTCTGGGTCCTTTAGTTTACTTTTATCCTCACCAATAGCCACATAGCCCGTACCCTTGGAGGATATGGATATAATGCCTTGAGCCCTATTGGTTTTTTTGGGCGGTTGGTGTTTCACTCTTTAAATATAACACATAATTAGGCCATAAATCTTATTTGACAACAAGTTTTTAATGTGTTAGACTGCCAAAAGGAGGTAGTACCATGGCAAAGTTTGTTGGCCCTAATAAAGGGCTTTATGACGGCCGGCAAGAGCTGGTCGAGTATTCTCAGCCGAAAGGTTGGGACAAAAACACGACTTCGTCACTCACAGTGACGTTAGCCATTATGTTTGGAATAGGGCTAACCCTGTTCCTTGTTTTTAGGTGGTATTTTTCGAAATAAGGAAAATACCTAGGAGGTTATTTATGCCCGAACATGAACGGGAGGACATAATGTTCCTCCCAGACGACGAGCACCAAGTTGCCGATAAGCACTTATCCGAAGCTGAAGTTCAGCACCGGTTTAAACTTATTAGGAATGTTCTTCTATTCGTTTTAGTTGCCAGTGGGATCTGGTATATATGGTTACACGGCTTACCCTGATTAAAATGGATAAGCCGAAAAATATCAGCGCCGTCGCGAGACATCTCCGACGGCGCTATTTTGTTTTTATGACGCCAATTTGCCTTTTTAGTAAATTATGTTAAGCTCTATTTATGTTAAAAATAAGACTTCAGAGAATAGGCAGAAAGAATGATCCGGCTTTTCGGGTGGTTTTGACTGATTCCAAGAACAGCACCAAGAGCGGAAAATTTTTAGAAATACTCGGTAGTTACAATCCCAAGCTCGGGGTCAAAACTCTCAGCGCCGAACGCATAAAATATTGGATGGGGAACGGAGCTCAATGCTCTGATACCATGCACAATTTCTTAGTTCACGACAAAATTGTTGAAGGTAAAAAGAAAAATGTATTACCAAAGAAAAAGCCAACGATGAAAAGGAAAGAGTTGAAAGCCAAGAAATAATTCGCTATACTTACAGCAAGCAGTTACCTAGTCGCAATACTGCACGATTAAAAGATTAATATATTTTAACAATATGGAAGAAGCAGACAAGATATTTCTAGAATACGTAGTCAAGGCACTGGTTGACAATCCGAACGATGTAAAGATCGATAGAACCGTCGATGAAATGGGTGTACTAATCAGTCTTACAGTAAACCCTGCAGATATGGGTAAAATAATCGGAAGAATGGGAAACACCGCCAAAGCTATTCGTACACTACTTAGAATTATTGGCATGAAAAACAATGCTCGCGTAAACCTAAAGATAAATGAACCAGAAGGAAGTGTCAGGCCAGAAGCTACACACTCAGCTCCACCTGCAGGTCACGGAAGCACACCTAGCTCATTCAAGACAGTCGACGAAGCAATGGATGATTTGAAAGGAATATAGAAAGAATTAAAGAAACAAAAAACACCTTAGAAATAAGGTGTTTTTTTGACAATTAATAGTAGTGGTGCTAGTCTGTATTTGGTTAGGTTATTTGTTTTTAACTTTTAAGTTTTAAGATGGATAGGAGACAATATGAAAATTCCGTATTCGTTTTACTTTGTTGGGTATCCAGTACCGATGAGCAAAGAGGAGGCCCTAAAGTTTCGGACTTCCTTTCGGAGAGATAAGGCTTTCTCAGCAGCTCTCATCTTCTTGGGTATCATAGTTGCCCTCATGAGGGCACTACTTAACTAAGTTTTGTGACCACATAACTATACAAATAGCCGGCGACTTCATGTACGCCGGCTATCTCTATTTTTAATAGGTAAAATTTATGCTATAAATAATTTATGCGTTTTCATATCATTACAATTTTTCCAGAGATGTTTGACTCTTATTTAAAAGAGTCTATTTTGGGACGGGCGATAAAGGATAAAAAAATATCTATCAAGTTTTACAATCCGATGGATTTTTGTAAACCTAAAGAGCGAGTAGATGCCAGACCCTACGGTGGGGGTCCGGGAATGGTGCTACGCCCAGAATTTTTCTTAAAGGCATTTTCAAAGATAAGAATCAAAGACAAGAAGAAAACTAAAATAATTTTATTTTCTACATCTGGCAAAAAATTTACGACAAGTTATGCAAAGACGGCTGCCAAAAAATACACCGACATTATTTTAATCTCCGGTCGCTATGAAGGCATAGATGCCCGTGTGCAAAAAATTCTAAAAGCTGAAGAAATTTCAATCGGGGATTATGTGCTGACTGGTGGTGAGCTTCCAGCCATGATTTTGATCGATTCCATTTCTCGCCAAGTCAAAGGTGTTCTGGGTAAATACGAATCCTTAGAGGAAGAAAGAGTCTCAACTAGTGAAGTCTATACGCGACCAGAAATTTTGAAATACAAGGGAAAAAGCTATAAAGTTCCAAAAGTTTTACTATCTGGTAATCACAAACTTATTGAAAATTGGAAAAATAAAAGTAAAAAATAAAAAAAGCGGGATATGGAATCAATGATATTCCATAATACCCGCCTTAAATTCTGCAAATTGATTTTAAAACTCAAAATCAAAAGGGAATGGCAGTAGCTCTTTGATTTGGAAGATTTTTATCTTACCAAATACATCTCCACAATATATCGGAACACTCCAAATACCATTGCAAAACTGCCAAATGTGCTGAAGACAGTTGCCACACGGAGTACCTCCATCTTTAGTAACGATAGTCACAGCAGTAATGCATTTGCCTTGTGGCATTGAGGCCAACATTGCACTGATGGCACCGTATTCTCCATGACTACCTGTATACGCCGCGTTTTCGACGTTCACACCTTGGTGAAGATTGCCGTGTTCGTCTTTTATTACGGCACCAACTTTATAGCCTGAGTAGGGGGCGTAAGCTTGCGACATGATTTTTTTCGCAAGCTTATACATTTCGTCAGGATCTTTTTCTAAATCCATTACATGAATTTCTAACATTGCAGTCTCCTTTTTGATTTAAACAATTTAAAGGCTGGCCACAAGGTGCCCAGCAATCTTACAAAGAGCTTTAAGATCTATTGACACCCTACATAAAAATCAGTTAAATTGCAAGCAAAAAAAAATAATAATCCACAAGGAAAATTTGACTTTTTTCTGTGTATGAGTATACTATAGTAGATTCATTGATTGAGTTTTGGATGCAATCTCCTTATTAATTAAGTAAACAAAGGCTGTAAAAGCTTTTTTTGTATTATGCATACTCAATCAAGCAAATCCTCATTGCCAAAAAAGTATTTTTCTAGGTATAAAAAGCCCCTAGTACCGTTTCCAGATTTAATTGAAGCTCAAGTAAAGAGTTTTAAGTGGTTGGTGGAGACCGGTATTGGCGAGGTATTTAAGGAGTTTTCTCCTATCAACGACTATTCCAGTAAAAAATTCCAACTGGATTTTTCTTCATTTTCACTCGAAGAATGCAAATACGACGAAAGCTACGCTAAAATAAATAAACTTTCATACAATGGAACCCTTAAGGCTCGCGTAAAATTAACGAATAAAATTTTGGGCACAGTGAAGGAACAGGAAATTTTCATGTCGGAAATTCCACTGATGACCACGCACGGAACTTTTATTATAAATGGAGTGGAGCGTGTCATCGTGCCACAGTTGGCTCGAAGTTTTGGTGTTTTCTTTACCGGTTCTGAAACTAAAGGAAATAAATACTTTGGCGCTAAAATTATTCCAGCTCGTGGAGTTTGGATAGAAATAGAGTCAGAAGCTGATGGTGCAATTTATGTAAGAATAGATAAAAAAAGAAAATTCCCAGCTACCTCTCTTTTACGTGTCCTAGGATACGAAACCAATGAAATGATTTTAAAGGCATTTGGTGGCGACTCAGCTACCGAAGAAGCTCTAAAGGCTTGCTTTGCCAAAGACACAGCCAAGACCTTAAGTGAAGCTTATGTTGAAATTTATAAACGTCTTCGCGATGGAGACATGGCGACAGCTGACAATGCCAAGGAATTCATTAACTCATTATTCACTAAAGAGCGCTACGACCTTTCTCCAGTTGGCCGTTTTAGATTCAATCAACGTTTCTCTAAGGGAATGGATGAAAAAGAAATGGCTCGCCGAACTATCTCCAAGGAAGATTTAGTAACGGTAATAAACAATATTATTGTCTTAAACAATACACCTGGAGCTTACAGTGACGATATAGATCACTTGGGCCAGAGACGTGTACGCTTTGTCGGAGAAATACTTCAGCAAAAAGTTCGTACCGGTATGATGCAAATCAAGAGAAATATTCAGGACCGAATGTCTATCATTGACGTCGATACCGCAATGCCAATAGCTATCATAAATCAACGTCCACTCCAAGCTCGTATTAAAGAATTTTTCACTACCAACCAGCTTTCACAATTTATGGCACAAGAAAATGTGCTTAATGAAATGGAGCATTTGCGTACCTTGTCAGCGCTTGGGCCCGGTGGACTTACCCGTGAACGTGCCGGACTAGAAGTTCGTGACGTACATCCAAGTCACTACGGCCGAGTTTGTCCGATTCACACACCTGAAGGTCCAAACATTGGTCTTATTTTACACCTTTCTACTTATGCAAAAATTAATGAATTTGGAATTATTGAAACTCCTTATATCAAAGTAAAAAAGGGGATGATCACTGGAGAAGTTCAATATTTAAATGCGCTAGAAGAAGAAAAATACAACATTGCTCACGCCGGAATTCCTTATGATGAGAATGGTAAAATAACCGAAGAGAGAGTAGAAGCTAGACTCAAAACAGAGCCAGGTGTGATTTCCCGTATGGAAATTGATTTTATAGATGTTGCCGCCAACCAAGCTTTCTCAATCGCAACTTCTCTCATCCCATTCCTAGAACACAACGATGCCAACAGAGCACTGATGGGATCAAATATGCAGAAGCAAGCTGTGCCTTGCGTGCTTCCCGAAGCTCCATTAGTCGCAACGGGTGTTGAGGAATTAGCTTCAAGAGATTCAGGTAGACTAATTATTGCCCAAGAAGATGGCGTTGTTTCTTATTTAGATGCAAAGAAAATAATAGTTACCAATAAAGCTGACAAAAAGAAAACTTATGACCTTGTTAACTTTATGAGAAACAACAATTTCTCTGTATTTCATCAACGTCCAGCTGTGGATGTCGGAGATAAAGTTAAAAAGGGTGATGTGCTTGCAGACACCAGCAGTACAGTTGGAGGTCAGATTTCAATCGGGCAAAATATTTTCGTAGCTTTTCTGTCTTGGTCTGGATCAAACTATGAAGATGCGATTATTATTTCGGAGCGTTTGGTTAAAAATAGTAAATTTACCAGTATTTATCTTGAAGAATTTACTTGCGTGGTTCGGGATACTAAGCTAGGGCCCGAAATTACCACTCGCGATATACCAAACATTGGAGAACTCAAACTAAAAGACTTAGATGAAGACGGAATTGTTCGTATCGGCGCTGAAGTCAGAGAAAATGATATTTTAGTTGGTAAAATTACTCCAAAGGGTGAGACAGAACTTACTCCAGAAGAAAGATTGCTCCGCAGTATCTTTGCTGAGAAAGCTCGTGATGTCAAAGATACATCACTCCGTATGGAGCATGGTAAGCGTGGACGTATTATTGGAGTAAAGATCTTTTCTCGTGATCTTGGACACTCACTCGAGGCTGGGATTATTAAAAAGATTGTTATTGAAGTTGCCCAGATAAGAAATATTTCAATCGGAGACAAACTTTCTGGAAGACACGGAAACAAGGGTGTTATCTCAACCATCCTTCCAGAAGAAGACATGCCTTATACTGCGGATGGTACTCCTATTGATATTATTCTTTCACCACTCGGTGTTCCTTCTCGTATGAACTTGGGACAGATACTAGAAATGCATTTAGGTATGGCTGCTCACACCCTCGGCTACCAAGCAATCACTCCACCATTTTTAGGAGCGAGACAAGAGGAAATAACCGAAGAATTGAAAAAGGCTGGATTACCTGAAAATGGCAAATTAAAACTTTTTGATGGACGCACTGGAGAAGCTTTCAAACAAGATGTGGCCGTAGGTTATATGTATATGTTGAAACTTCACCACATGGTGGAAGACAAAATTCACATGCGTTCCATCGGGCCCTACTCACTTATCACCCAACAACCTTTGGGCGGAAAAGCTCAAGGTGGGGGACAGAGATTCGGAGAAATGGAAGTCTGGGCACTCGAAGGTTATGGCGCAGCTTATACTTTGCGTGAAATGTTAACTATTAAATCTGATGATATCGCAGGTCGTAGCGCTACTTTTGATTCTATTATCAAAAATGAAACAATCAGACCACCTAATTCTCCAGCATCATTTAACGTCTTGTTAAATTATTTGAGAGGACTTGCTCTGGATGTGAACTTAATGAAAAATAAAGATAAATAATATGAAAACTCTAAATACAACTGAATTTGATCAAATTGCGCTAAGGCTTGCATCCCCAGAGCAAATCCAAGAATGGTCTTTTGGTGAAGTCACAAAACCAGAGACAATAAATTACCGAACTGGTCGCAGTGAACGCGGAGGTCTTTTTGACGAGAAAATCTTTGGTCCAGAGAAAGATTATGAATGTTACTGCGGAAAATATCGCAGAATTCGTTACAAGGATATTATTTGTGAAAAATGTGGAGTGGAAGTTACTCGTTCTATCGTCAGAAGAGAGCGAATGGGCCATATTGAGCTCGCTACTCCTGTGTCACATATTTGGTTTTTACGTGGAGTACCTTCTCGTATGAGTATTCTTTTGAATATTTCTGTTTCTGATCTTGAGAAAGTGATCTACTTTGCTGGATACATAATTGTTAAAGTTCACGAGGAAGAGAAAAAAACTATAATTTCTAATTTGGAAAAAGAATATAAATCTAAATTAAAAAATTCGACCGATGATGACGTCCGCGAAAAATTAAAGAGCCTACTTTCTATTACTAAAAAAGAAATAACAGAAATTTATGAAGGTAAGGTTCTAAATGAAATTTCTTTTCATCATTATTCTTTAAAATACGGAACTTGCTTTGAAGCTAATATCGGCGCAGAAGCTATTTATTCTATTTTTAAGAATCTAGATTTAAATAAATTAAAAATTCACACCGAAGCTATGTTGGAGAAGTCTAGTGTAGCTGAAAAAGAAAAATTACAGAAAAGACTTTCCTTAATTCGCGCTATGACTTATGCGGGAATTCGACCTGAATGGATGTTTTTGACTGTTATTCCCGTTATCCCACCTGTGCTTCGCCCGATGGTGGCGCTAGATGGTGGTAGACATGCAACTTCTGACCTAAACGATCTTTATCGTAGAGTTATCAATAGAAATAATCGTTTAAAGAAATTGAAGGAAATAAATGCTCCGGATGTTATTCTTCGAAACGAAAAAAGAATTATCCAAGAAGCAGTAGATGCCTTGATCGATAACTCAATTGCTAAACAAAACGACTCTACGGCAATGAGTCAATCCCAGAGACGTCCACTCAAATCTCTTTCTGATAACCTAAAATCCAAGCAAGGTCTTTTCCGTCAAAACTTACTTGGAAAGCGTGTGGACTATTCAGGTCGTTCAGTTATTGTCGTCGGTCCTGAGCTAAAGCTTAATCAATGTGGATTGCCGAAACATATGGCGCTGGAACTCTTTAGACCATTTGTAATTTCCAAGATTTTACAAGCTGAACTTGCTTTTAATATTCGTGGAGCTAACAAACTTATAGAGGAACGTGAAGGAGTTATCTGGGCAATATTGGAAGAAATCATCGAGGGTAAATATGTTCTTCTAAACCGCGCGCCAACCCTGCACCGTTTAGGTATTCAAGCTTTCAATCCGATTCTAATTGAAGGAAATGCTATTCAAGTACACCCACTAGTCTGTGAAGCTTTCAACGCTGACTTCGACGGAGACCAAATGGCTGTCTACGTTCCTCTTTTGGAGGAAGCACAATCTGAAGCAAAGGAATTGATGGCGGCAAACAAAAACTTGCTTAAGCCACAAAATGGAGATCCAATCGTTCACCCTAGTAAGGATATAGTGCTTGGAAGTTATTGGATGACCAAAGATATCACTGGAGAAGAAGGAGAAGGAAAATATTTCTCAAATCCCAACACAGCCATTTTAGCATTTGAATATGGAGTCGTATCTCTCCGAGCTAAAATAAACGTGCTGGCTACTGATCGAGAAAAATACAAAAAATTTAATGGAGGAATGTTTGAAACCTCAGTTGGAAAACTTCTTTTCAATAGTATTTTGCCAAATGATTTTTCTTATGTGAATGATGAAATGACTCAAGGAAGACTATCCTCACTCTTAGATGAGCTCATTATGCAATACGGCGTAGATGATACCCCTCCAATCTTGGACAAGATTAAAGCTTTCGGCTTTAAGTATTCAACAGTTTCTGGTACTACTTGGGGATTGGACAATGTCAGTGTGCCTACTCAAAAACCAAAAATTATAGAAAAAAGTAAAATTTTAGAAGAAGAAATTATATCACAATGGAGCGACGGTCTGCTTTCAGGGGAAGAAAAATATCAAAAGGTTATTGAAATCTGGGCAAGTGCTAAAAAAGAATTAGAGAAAATTTTGCCAAGTACTCTTGATATTAATGGATCTACCTATGACCTGTTTACTTCTAAGGCTAGAGGTACCATGACTTCTCTGGTTCAGATGATCGGAATGAAAGGACTTATTCAAAACAACCAAGGTAAAACATTGGAATTTCCAATTATTTCTTGTTACCAAGAAGGACTTTCTCCACTCGAATATTTCATAACCACTCACGGAGCTAGAAAAGGAGCATCAGATACCGCTCTTAATACCGCAAAGGCTGGGTACCTAACTCGAAGATTAGTTGACGTGGCGCAGGACGTGGTTATCACTGAAGAAGACTGTGGCACCAAAGAAGGAAAGATAGTCTCAGCTGAAAATATTTCTGGAATTGAAATACCACTTTCAAAAAATATTCGTGGAAGAGTTTTGGCTGGCGATCTAAAAGATGAATCTGGTAAAGTTGTCTACAAGAAAGGATTTTTAGTTACTAAAGAAGAAGCTTACAAAATAGAAAAGCAGGGCTTCAAGGAAGTATTTGTTCGTTCTCCACTTACTTGTCATACAGTGCATGGACTTTGCGTGATGTGTTATGGACTCGATTTGGGGCGAAACCACTTGGTGCAACTAGGTGAAGCTGTCGGGATTATTGCGGCTCAAGCCATCGGCGAACCAGGAACCCAGCTTACGCTTCGTACCTTCCACGCTGGAGGTGTCGCCGGTACAGATATCACTACAGGTTTACCACGTATTGAAGAAATATTTGAAAGAAGAATTCCTAAAAATCCAGCAATTGTTTCCGAGACAGACGGAGAAGTTATTTCTATCACCTCTAAGGATGGAGAAGAAAAGATAATAAAAGTACTTTCTGACACCAAAGCTGATGGTAAGAAAAATGAGATAGAGTATATAGTAGCTTTTCGTAGAATTCCAACAGTAAAAGTTGGTGATAAAGTTAAAATGGGTGAACTTCTCACAGATGGTTCCGCAGATATTGCGCAAATATTCAAATTCGGTAATAAGGAATTTGTTGAAAAATATATAATTCGTGAAATTAATAAAGTTTATGAACTCCAGAACGCATCTATTTCTAGAAAACATACTGAAATAATTGTTCGTCAGATGTTTTCACGCCGAAAAATAAAAGATGCTGGAGAGACTAATTTCTCTACTGGTGACATCGTGGAACACACTACCTTCATGGAAGAAAATGCTCGCATGTCTGACACTGGTGGCGAAGTCGCTAAGGCAGAAACCGTGGTTCTAGGTATTACTGAAGTTTCACTGCGTACCAAGAGTTGGCTTTCAGCTGCTTCATTCCAAAACACAAACCGAGTCTTGATTGAAAATGCTATCAAAGGCGGAGTAGATTCTCTACGTGGTCTAAAAGAAAATGTCATCATCGGACGATTAATCCCAGCTGGAACTGGATTTAAAAGTAAAGTTTCTTCCAAAAAAGAGGAATAAAAAAAGTTTATGAACTCTCCCGTTGATAAAATTAAGGAGAGACTGTCAATCGAAGAAGTAGTCTCTTCTTACATAAAGTTAGAAAAAGCAGGCGCAAACTTCAAAGCCAAGTGTCCCTTTCATAATGAAAAGACTCCATCGTTTTTTGTGTCGCCAGGGAGGGGAAGCTATTATTGTTTTGGTTGCAGTGCTTCGGGTGACATCTTTACTTTTGTTGAAGAATTCGAAGGTCTTGATTTTAAAGGCGCCTTAAAACTTTTAGCCAACAAGGCGGGAGTAATATTAGAGAACTTTAATCCAAAGGAAGAGAGTGAAAAGGAAAAGATTTATCGGGTAATGGAAGAGGTAACCAAGTTCTTTGAAAATAATCTAAAAGAAAATCAGGAGGCAGTGGCTTACTTAAAGAGTAGAGGCCTTAATGATGAAAGTATAAAAAATTTCCGTATCGGTTTTATTCCTGAAGCTTGGCGTGACCTGCATGCGTATCTTACAAAGAAAGGATGGAATGAAGTTGAGATGGAACGTGCTGGTCTGGTCAAAAAAACTGAAAAAGGTTTTTATGATAGGTTTCGTAATCGAATTATGTTTCCGATTTCGGACTCCAGCGGACGCGTCATAGCTTTTTCTGGAAGGTTGTTTAAAGATGATGAAAAATCAGCAAAATATTTAAACAGTCCTGATACACCGATTTTTAATAAATCTGCTGTTTTATACGGACTGGATAAAGCCAAAGAATCAATTCGAAAAAATAACTTTTCTATTTTAGTCGAAGGTCAAATGGATTTGATATTGTCACATCAGGCTGGTTTTAAAAATACTGTAGCCACTTCTGGCACGGCATTATCTGACGCCACAGTGAGTAAAGAAAATGTAGTCTCCAACCTAGGCCTCGTACGTAGACTTTCAGAAAATATAGTCTTGGCATTTGATGCTGACAAAGCTGGCTTAAGTGCAACCTTGCGGGCAGGGAAAATTGCTTTATCACTTGGCATGGATGTGAAAGTCGCAAACATAGAAGAGGGCATTGACCCCGCAGACTTGATTTCAAAGAACGGGGTGGATGCTTGGCGCGAAGCCATTAGAGGCTCCAAGCACCTGATAGAGTTTTTGCTTGCCAGAGTATTGAAGGATGCAAAGGAAGACAATCGTAAAGCGGGCAGAGAGATAAAAGATAAAGTACTACCTTTTATAGATGCGGTTGATAGCTCTATCGAACAAATGCATTTTATAAAAAAAATATCCGATATTTCGGCAATTCCAGAAGAAGCGCTCAAAGATGATTTAAAGAAAATACAACAAGAGTTAAAATTTGAAAAACGTGAAATAGATGAGATAAAAAGCACAGGAAGTAAAATATTTAAAAAAGATTATATTGAAAGACATTTGCTCGGCATTATCCTTTGGCAGAAAACCATAGCTAGCCCTAGTATTGATATAGATGAGACAATGACAGAGTTAGTTCGCATTTTAAATGTTAAAGAAGCAATTTTATTAGAAAAAACAACCAACGATAGAGAAGACCTAATTTTTGAAGCAGAAGTTTTCTATGGCGGAGACGAAAAGAATATGAATTTAAAAAAAGATGTGAATGAGTTAATGTTAAACTTAGAGGAAGAATATCTAAATGAAGACAGATTTAAAAAAATGCAGGAATTGCATATATATGAAGAAAAACGAGACCTAGAGAAGGGTAGACAAATATTAAAAGAAATAAATGAGATTAACAACAAAATACAAAATATTAAAAATAGTCGTATAAATACTAAGTTTATCTAAAATAGTTATGAAAACAAAAAAGAAAAAAATAAATAAAAAGCCAAAAGGAAAGGTTTTAAAGAAAAAGAAAAAAGTGGCAAAAATCAAGAAAAAGCCTACCAAAAAGCTTTTAAAGAAAAAAGCCGTAAAGAAACTTCCAAAAAAAATTAGTAAGGGAGAACTAAAAGAACAAAAACTCAACCGCCTTTCGGATGAATTGATAGAAAAAGGACGCAAACGAGGATTCATAACTTACGATGAGATACTAAAGATTTTTCCAGATATTGAAAACAATATATTCTTTTTAGATGAACTTTATGAGAAATTTGCTCGAGCCTCTATTGATGTCTTAGAAGGTGGAAACTTACTCGACCTAGATGTTGATCTGACTGACAAGGACCTAAACAAGGGCTCAATGCACGACTCCATTCAGATGTATTTGAAGGAAATAGGCCAATACCCACTTATCCGCGCTGGTGAAGAAAAAGATTTGGCTAAACGCATAGAACACGGTGACTTGGAGGCTAAAAATTTATTAGCCAGAGCTAACCTGCGTTTAGTCGTCTCAATTGCCAAAAAATACGTAGGCAGAAGTGCTAATCTAAACTTGCTTGATTTGATTCAAGAAGGAAACTTGGGATTATTTAAAGCAGTAGAAAAATTTGATTGGACTAAAGGCTATAAATTTTCAACTTATGCGACATGGTGGATTCGTCAGTCTATAACTCGTGCTTTAGCAGACCAGAGCCGAACTATCCGCATACCAGTGCACATGGTAGAGACAATTTCTAAATACAAACAAGTGATGAGGAGACTTAGTCAAGATTTAGGCAGGGAACCACTGGCTGAAGAAATTGCTACCGAGATGGATATTCCCGTAGAAAAAATTCACGTAATTGAAAAAATTAGTCAGGACACTATCTCGCTGGAGCAACCAATCGGAGACGATGACGATAAATCAACTTTAGAAAACTTTATTCCAGATGATAAAATTTTGCGCCCTGATCAAGAATCTTCTCGTCGAATTCTTTCTGATCAAATTCGTGAAGTATTAGACGAGCTTAATCCCAAAGAACGCAAAATACTTGAAATGCGCTACGGGCTCCTAGATGGCATTCAACATACTCTAGAGCGAGTAGGGGAAGAATTTGGTGTGACCCGCGAACGCATTCGTCAGATTGAAGCCAAGGTGCATGAAAAACTCCGTCAGCACGATAAAATCTCTCGTTTGAAGAATTACTTTGACTAAAAAAATCCCGCCCAGTTAAACCAAGGGCGGGATTTTTACTTCGAGGGTCGGTTCTATTTTAAAGCGCTATCTAGTTTTGTTTTGACTGTGGTAAATGGTTCAGCACCGTCGATGGTGTCAACAACTTTACCACCCACCAAGATAAATCCTTTAGGTGTGCCAGTTACCCCAGCAGTTCCTCCTTCATTTTTTGCATCATTGATTACTTGGACATATTTTCCAGCATCCAGACATCCATTAAAAGTAGCGCTGTTTAAGCCTAGGTTTTTGGCAAAAGATTTCAAGCTTGGATCCGCAAAAGCTCCCTGGTTTTCTCCGCTTTGATGAGTAAAGAGATAGTCATGATATTCCCAAAACTTTCCTTGGTCGCCAGCACATCTTGCCGCTTGGGCTGCTCTATCTGATTCTGGGCCCAAGAAAGCAAAGTCTCTGTAGACGAACTGCACACTTCCAGTTTGGACATAGGTACTTCTAATAGTTTCTTCTGATTCCTTGAAGAACTTACCGCAGAAAGGACACTGAAAGTCCTCATACATCACTAAGGTAACTTTTGCTTGTGGATTGCCGATTACTCTATCAGATGCTCCAACCGGAGCCAAAGCAGTCACGGTAGTGCCAGCATCTTTTATAGGAATATTAGCTGTGGCTGAGGGCTTGCTTCCTTTAAGCAAAATTGCTCCAGCGATCAAAACTCCAGCTATAATAATTGCACTAATTATTGGTTTTTGGTCTGTATTTGGCATATTTTTTGGTTAAAAATTGTAATGCACTTATTGTAGCATTTTTCCTAAAATAATAGTATACTTAGGACATTAATAACCAAAGGTCTTTATTAATTTTTAATGCACTTGAGCTCCTAAGGCTCAAAAAAATATATGATGAATTCTGGCTGTAATTGTAAATGGGGTGGATGTGTTCCATCCAAAATTGCTAAGATTCTATTGTTTATAGGAGGATTAAATTGGGGTTTGGTGGGTATTGGAATGTTTATGAACACCAATTTAAACATTGTACACATGATCCTAGGATCAGTGCCAATGCTTGAGGCAATCGTCTACATACTTGTAGGTGTTGCAGCCATTATGAAAATTTTTGGTTGTAAGTGTAAAAAGTGTAAGGCAAATTGTGCTGCTTGCTCTTGCTCCACTGGTTCCAGTGACAACAAGACGGAAGTTGGCATGTAGTTTTATTTAAGTTTGATAATGTTTTAATGTATATATGGCTCCAATCGTAAATGTAATATTTTACATATTAATCTTTTTATCTGTCTACGCGCAGGTGTTTTTTCTCGTTACCTTTCTGGAGAATAGAAAGAAAATAGTTATTCGAGAAGGAAAGATAAAACTTGCGACATACCCAGCGGTAACGATTGTGGTGCCTTGTTGGAACGAAGAGCGCACGGTATATAAAACAGTACGTTCAGTATTAAATCTAAATTATCCAAAAGACAAGCTAAAAATTTTTCTGATTGACGATGGCTCCACTGATGGGACCTTGAGTATTATTCAAAAGTTTTCAAAATATCCAAATGTAAAAGTTTTCCATAAAGAAAATGGAGGAAAATATACTGCACTTAACCTTGGTCTAGAGAATACCGAAACGGATTTCTTTGGTGGCCTAGACGCTGACTCATTTGCTGAGCCCGAATCATTGATGCGGATTATGAGTTATTTTGAGAATGACCCTAGTATTATGGCTGTGGCTCCTTCGGTGACCGTGGATAACCCTAAAACCTTTATTCAACATGCTCAGAAAACAGAATACTATATGGGTGTCTACTTGAAAAAAATGCTTAGTTTTCTAGGAGCTATCAATGTGACCCCAGGACCGCTTACAATTTTTAGAAAAAAAGTCTTTGATGATTTAGGTCCATATCATCATGGTCACAACACAGAAGACATGGAAATCGCTTACCGCATGCAGAAAAACCATTATAAAATTGAGCATTGCAATGATGCTTATGTTTATACCAATACTCCAAAGACGGTAATGAAACTCTATCGACAACGATTACGCTGGATTTATGGTTTTATTAATAACACCCTTGATTATCGCGACGTTCTTTTCAGAAAGAAATACGGAAATTTTTCTATTTTTACATTGCCAACCGGAGTGATATCTATTTTCTCTGTTAGCTATCTTTTCGGCAATATGGTTTACAATCTCGGTGATTTTATATATACAAAATTTATATTTTTTAGAACGGTAGGTTTTCATTTTGGTTCTCCTGGTAAATTTATTTCAAAATTTGATCCTTTCTTTATAAATACCCAGGCACTTGTATTTTTAGTTATTGTTATCTATGCCTTGGTCATCTTTGCGATGATTTTCGGCAAGAGAATGGCCGATCAAAAATGGTCCTTTTCTTTTTCTATGCTCTACTTCTTTCCTGTTTTCAGTATCATTGCTCCGTTTTGGCTTTTAAAAGCAGTTTATAATACTATTTTAACGAGGCACCCACCAGCTTGGAGGTAAAATTATGACTAAGATTGATTGGAAAAAATATTTTATTGTATTTTTAATTACTGTCGGACTTTTTTTGACGGCCATTTATTTGAGCAATTATTTTGGTAATAAAAAAATTGATCAAATTAAATCAATCCAAGACAAGATAGCCATCGATATTCTTTCTTCAGAAACTCAATTTTCTTTGCTGTCAGAACTTTCCTGCAATAATATCTCTGATGCTGTTTTTTCAAGTGAACTTGGTGAGCTTGGGAACAAGCTAGAGTGGGGGCAAGAAAACCTTGGTAATAAAGATGAATTGACCTACTTAAAAAAGTATTATTCATTGCTTGAAATTAAAGATTATATTTTAGCTAAAAAAATCTCTGAACGTTGTAAAGTAAAATCCGCCTTTATTCTTTATTTTTATACAACCGTAGAAAACTGCAGTGTTTGTGAGAGGGAAGGGATAGTGCTTTCCAGTCTGCGTGACAAATACCCAGAACTTCGTGTTTACTCTTTTGACTATACGACCGATCTTTCAGCTTTGAAAGCCATGCTTCAGATTTATAAAATTAAAGATACTGAGCTTCCAGCTGTCGTCCTAGATGATCAAGTACTGACCGGCTTTCACAGCGTAGAAGAGCTAGATGCCATGGTACAAAAGTCTTTTAAACTTCAAGAAGTAAATCCTACACCTACCACTAAAAAGAGTTCTTAACTGGAGCCGGAAGAGGGATTCGAACCCACGACCTTCGCTTTACAAAAGCGTTGCTCTACCAACTGAGCTATTCCGGCTTGATATAAACATTAGCACACTTACGAATTATTTTCCTCTTCTGTTATCTTATGCTTAATTTCCTTGATTTTATGTGAATAGCCCGAGATTGCCTTCAAAAACTTTGAGACCTCAGCTCTTTCAGACACTTCACCATTTGGATGTTTTTTAATATGGATATGCTGTATTTTAATTTTTATTTCTTGAAATTTATTCTTAAAAAAGTTCATTGATTGAATATAAGACTTTACCACTGCCACCAAGCCCATATGTTCATACTTTTTTATGTTTTCTGTCAGTACGTGCTTGATTTCTTTTAAGTATGGAATTTCAAAAGAAGCACCTTCGTCTATTTGTCCGTTTTCCAACAACATCAATTTTCTGCCAATCATAAAAATGATGGATACGAGTGATGCAAAGAAAAGAGTTAGAATAAAATAGATCATATTTTTGTTTAGTAATATCTTATATTGAAGAACGCTTTACTTCCTTTATTTTTGCTCCAGATTTTTCTAAAAGTTTTCCAACTGTTTCCTCTGGGTTCTTAATAAATAATTGCTCGGGTAAGGTCTTTTCCTTAAAGTATGTGTTTATTTTTCCTTCCAACATTTTTTTCTTTATATCTGCTGGTTTATCTATTGTCGCTACCTCTTTTTCAAAAACTTCTGTTATGGTCTTTTTTACGTCTTCACTTATTTCAGATTCGCTCATATATTCAGGTTTCATCGCGGTTATATGCATTGCAATGTCTCTCGCAAGATCTGGAGTGCCTCCAACTAAGCTCACAATGACCCCAGACTTGTTGTTGTGTACATAAGTACCCAAAACCTCTCCAAGTACTTCATAAACCTCTCCGAGCTGGATATTCTCTCCAGTTTTTTGGATGACAGGATCGATAAAATCTTTTGATCCTTCTTTCATTTTTGGAATACCATCAGCAATGGCTATGTCCGCTAGTTTTTGAAGTAAATTTACAAAGTCTTCATTTCTAGACACGAAATCAGTCTCACAGTGGAGTGATACCATTACTGCTTTCTCACCATTAGTTTTTATACAAACACTTCCATCTTTAACTTCTCGGTCTCCCTTTTTTAAGGCAATATCAGAACTTGTTTTTTTCAAGATAGCCAAGGCCTTTTTCATATCTCCTTCGGCTTCTTCCAAGGCTCGTTTACACTGCATTACAGAGATGCCAGTGCTATCTCGTAATTCTTTTATAAGTTCTGTTGTTATTTGTATAGCCATATAATATTATTCCTTCAGTAAATTCCTGAAGAAAGAGTTACTAGTTAATTTTATTGAGTCTCTTGTTTCAGTTCTACTTTTTTATCTAGAGCTGGAACTGATAGTGTTCCTTTTTTATAAGCATTGGCCAAGGCTAAAGTGAAGAATTTAATTGACGGGATGACGCCATCATTAGCCACGATAGGGTAGTCAATGTTTCTGATGTCTGAGTCAGAATTTACCAAAGAAATCACGGTTACTCCTGACTTTTTGCCTTCAGTTGCCGCAATATGCTCGTTTTTTGCATCTATGATAAACAAAGCATCTGGAATTTTTTTCAAACCGATAAGTCCGGAATAATATCTGGAAAGTTTTTCCATTTTCTTTGCCATCATTACTCGTTCCTTCTTTGTATATTTTTCAAGCTCACCCATGGCACTATCTTTTTGATAAGTTTCAAGCTCGGTAATTCTTTTTTTGATTTCTGGAAAGTTAGATATCGTGCCTCCAATCCAGCGCTCGGTAACATAGGGCATACCCAGTGATTCGGCTATCTCCTTTATCGCCACCTTGGCTTCAGGCTTGGTGCCGACGAAAAGCACGATTTTACCTTCTGCGCCCAGGGTCTGTATATGCTTTTTTGCCTCATCAAGCAAAACACTTGTCTTTTCAAGGTCAATTATATCGCCCTTATTTTTAGTCGTGTATATATATGAAGAGACCGAAGGGTGTCTTCGGGTCTTACTGTAGCCATAATGGGCTCCAGCTTTGAACATTTGTTCTACCACTGTATCATTACTATCTTTCACAATATCTCCTTTTTGCATCTGGTTATTCTAGCAGAAACCAAGGCCTTTTGCAAATCCCAGCTTATTTTTTTAGAAATATTTTAACTTTGCAAAAAAGGCTTTTTTCAGGTAAGATGAGCTCTATGAGACAATCTAAACTTTTTACTAAAACTCGCAAAGAAGCCCCAGCAGATGAAATATCCAAAAATGCTCAGCTTCTCATTCGTGGAGGCTTTATAAATAAAGAAATGGCTGGGGTTTATAGCTATCTACCACTCGGTCTAAAAGTTTTTAAAAAAATAGAAAATATTATTCGCGAGGAAATGAACGCTATTGGCGGGCAAGAAATTGTTCTTTCTTCACTGCAAGAAAAAGAAACTTGGGAACCGACCGACCAATGGAATGATGAAAACATAGATGTGTGGTTTAAGACAAAATTAAAAAATGAAACCGAGCTTGGACTGGCGGTGACGCACGAAGCTGCGATAACGAAAATGCTAAAAAACTTTTTGCAATCTTATCGTGATTTACCACAATACGTTTATCAATTTCAGACAAAATTTCGTAACGAAATCAGGGCCAAAAGTGGAATTATGCGTTGCCGTGAATTTGTGATGAAAGATCTGTACTCGTTTGATATTGACGAAAAAGCTCACTTGGAGTTTTACGAGAAATCAAAAAAAGCATACAAGACCATATTTGAACGAGTTGGCATCGGGCACCTTACTTACCTCACATTTGCTTCAGGAGGCATGTTTTCACCTTTTTCACATGAATTTCAGACGCTTACTAGCGCTGGAGAAGATACTATATATGTGGATGAGTCCAAGGGTATCGCTATAAATAAAGAAGTAAATAATGACGAAGTTTTAGCAAAACTTGGAGTCAAAAAGGAGGATCTGGTTGAACACCGCGCCGTTGAAGTCGGTAATATATTTACTCTTGGGACACGGTTTTCAGACGCCCTTGATTTGAAATACCAAACAGAGGAAGGAGAAAAAAAGTCTGTATTCATGGGTTCATATGGAATTGGACCAGGGCGGGTGATGGGTACAGTTGTAGAAGTTCTCTCTGATGATAAGGGCATAATTTGGCCAGAAGCTATAGCACCTTTTCGTGTTCACTTACTTTCGCTTGGCGAAGACGAGGCTATAATAGCTGAAGCAAATAAAGTTTACGAAACTCTGGTAAAAAATAAAGTTGAAGTTTTATTTGATGATCGTATAGGCATGTCAGCTGGAGAGAAGTTTGCTGATGCTGATTTATTGGGTATGCCACTGCGCGCAGTTGTATCACAAAGGAGTATTAAAGAGCTGGGCATAGAACTTAAAAAACGTACCGAGGAAAAAGGACAGGTCGTATCACTGGACGAATTATTAAAAATGTTAGAGACGAAAGCCTAGAACGTTACATATTTTATGTTTGATAAATTTTATAAATTAATTTCTAATGATATTGGCATAGACTTGGGGACATCAAATACCTTGGTGTATTTGAAAGGTCACGGTATCGTGATAAACGAGCCTTCGGTGGTGGCAGTCAATATCAAAACAAATCAAATTCTGGCCGTCGGTATAAAAGCAAAAGAAATGCTCGGCAGAACTCCAGGACACATCAAGGCTGTCCGACCACTAGTCGACGGCGTTATTTCAGATTTTGAAGTTACGGAAGAAATGCTTTCCTATTTAATAAATAAAGCTGATAAAATTTCTAAAAAGCTTGCCAGGCCTAGAGTTGTCATCGGAATACCGTCTGGGACAACCAACGTTGAATCCCGAGCTGTGTACGATGCGGCACATTCAGCTGGCGCCAGAGAAGTTTTTTTAGTAGAGGAACCAATGGCAGCAGCCGTCGGTATCCGTTTACCAATCAAAGAACCAGTCGGCTCTATGGTTATAGATATTGGTGGTGGCACCACAGACATTGCCGTAATTTCATTGGGTGGAATTGTTAAGTCAAAAAATTTAAAAATAGCTGGTGATAAACTAAACAACGATATTATCACATACATGCGTGATGAGTTTAAGATATTGATTGGTGAAAGGACTGCTGAAATGGTCAAAATTGCCATTGGCTCTGTTGCCCCAGGCATTTACATGGAAAGCCAAGTTCATGGACGAGATCTGTTGACTGGATTGCCAAGAGCTGTGGTGGTAACTGATGCTGACATCCGTGAAGCACTTTCACTATCAATCAGGGAATTGGTGGAAGGTATAAAAGATATGTTGGAGACAACACCACCTGAAATTTTATCCGACATAATGCATACTGGGATTACTCTATCTGGTGGCGGGGCATTGATATCCGGACTTGCTGAATTTTTGCAAAAAGTTCTCAAAATACCAGTTTACGTGGTAGAAGATCCGCTTTCAGCTGTGGCGAGAGGTACAGGAGTAATTTTAGATAATATGGAATTTTATAAAGAAGTTTTGATTAGTAATCAAAATGAGCTACCTCCTAGATAAAAGCCGAAAAAGGAATAGGTTTCTGAAAATTATTTTTGGTATTTTCTTTTTCATTATTTTATTTTATTTTCGAGCAGGTATTTTTAATGGACTTTCGTATATAAGTGGAGGCGTTTTTCGCCCAGTTTTAATTTCTAGCAATGGTATTGGTGGAAAAATTAATGATCTTGGCTCATATTTTTCTTCTAAGAATTCTCTCTATAAAGAAAATTTGGACTTAAAATCTAAGCTGGACGGCAGTGCTGCAGATAGAGCCAACTATGATTCAGTAGTGGCAGAGAATCAAAGCCTGAAAGAAATTTTAGGCAGAAAAAATATCCAGGCTAACATGATCTTGGGAGCTATTTTAGCAAAGCCAAATCAGAGTTTATATGATACGCTCTTAATTGATGTGGGTAGTGAACAAGGCATAAAAATGGCAGACAGAGTTTTTGCTTATGGAAATATTCCGATAGGCTACATAGCAGAAGTTAATTCAAAATCTTCAAAAGTAATTTTACTTTCAAATAGTGGAGAGGTGACACAAGTCGTGGCTTCTATTACTCATAACCCCGCTGACGAGGCAAACAAGCCAATACAGAGTGACACAGTGACGGTGGACCAAATTACACCTAGCCCTAGTGTTGTCCCTACTCCCGTTGCGCAAGGTAAAAACGTTTCTTTGGAAATAATTGGACGTGGTGGTGGAAATTTTGAAATGGCTATACCAAACGGACTTAATTTATTTAAAGGAGATCAAGTCGTTTTGCCAGGTATGTCATCTTATGTAGTTGGTATTGTAGAGACTATCATTTCTGATCCACGTAATTCTTTCCAAAAAGCCTTATTAGTATCTCCAGTTAATATTCAAGGACTTAAATTTGTGGAAGTGCAAAATTGATGGATTTTAAAATTGAGAAAAAGTTAAAAAATAGTCTTGGGCGGGCTGGGGTATTAAAAACTGCTCATGGGGAAATCCATACTCCAGCTTTCGTGCCCGTGGGAACGAAAGCTACGATCAAGGCTCTCACTACTGAACAGGTTTTGGAGCTTGGCGCCGAAGTTATTTTAGCTAATACATACCATCTTTATTTACAACCAGGAGATGAAATTGTAAGAGATGCCGGTGGCTTACATAAATTTATGAACTGGAATGGTCCAATCATCACCGACTCTGGTGGTTTTCAAGTTTTTTCTTTGGGCGCTGCTTACGGAAAAGAGATTTCCAAGGTAACAAAGATAACTGATCCTTCACTTTTGATCCCAGAACGTTTTGACGACAGCGATGCTCCGCGGCTGGCAAAAATTGGACAAGATGGAGTTTCCTTTAAGTCACATCTTGATGGCTCGGTGCATTATATTACTCCCGAAAAGTCTATTGAAATTCAACACAACCTAGGCGCAGATATTATTTTTGCTTTTGATGAATGTACTAGCCCAACTGAGGACTTACGTTATCAAGAAGAAGCACTGGAGCGAACGCATCGATGGGCAGAGAGAAGTTTAGCGGAGCATGAAAAATTAAAGAATTCAAAAAAGCAACTTTCTCACGACTCGCACTCTGTCCTGAATATGACTGACCGAGCTTTGGATGCGAAGGTCGAAGAAAGTTCTTTTTCGAATTCTTCTAAAAATTTTTCTTCCGCACTTTTTGGTATTGTGCAGGGTGGGCGGGATGAAAATTTGCGCAAGAAATCAGCTCATTTTATGAGTAAGCTAGATTTTGATGGATTTGGGATTGGTGGGAGTTTTGCCAAGGAAGATATGTCTACGGCTGTGAAATGGGTAAATAAGATTTTGCCAGAGGAAAAACCTCGCCATTTACTTGGTATCGGTGAACCAGAAGATTTGTTTATGGGTATAGAAAATGGGGTGGATCTTTTTGACTGCGTAGCGCCAACTCGCAACGCCAGAAATGGTTCGCTGTATACCAAAGGTGGAAAAATAAATATTACAAATACGAAATACCGAAATGACTTTTCAAAAATAGAAGAAGCTTGCGAGTGTTACACCTGCAAAAGCTATACTCGTGCCTATTTAGCACACCTCTTCCACGGTAAAGAAATGTTAGCTGGAACACTCGCCACAATACACAATCTTTATTTTATTGTTAGCTTAGTTAAAAAAATTCGACGATCAATCATAGACGAAAACTTCTTCGAATTCAAAAAGGAGTTCTTGAGCGAGTATTCACAATAGCTTTACCCCCACACCTATAGTATACGTGTGGGGGTTTACATTTTGCGTGTGATTGTTATACTATTTTTACGTTTTAATTTTGCCAAAAAAGTGAAGAAATCAAAAAAACCGAAAAAGAAAGTAGGGAAAAACTGGAGGAAGTTTTGGAAGCTCGGAGCAGAAGAGTTTAACACTCAATTTTTTGACGTGAGTAAAGAGGGCGAACTGCTCGCTAAAGAAGGTCACCATATATATAATTTAAAAAATCTAGCTCAAAAATATGGTACACCCCTACAGGTAGTTTTGCCATTTATTATAGAAGACCGTTTGAAAGATTTGATCGGTTATTTTCAGGCGTATATGAAAATATATGGCTACCGGGGTAAATTTTACTATCACTACCCGATGAAGGTTAATCAAAATAAAGAATTTATTCTTTCTCTTATTTCTGAGGGAGCAAATCTAGAAGCAACATCTGCCAACGAACTTTGGCTTGTAAAAAAACTTTGGGAAGGAGAAAGGTTTAATAGTAAAATTCGCGTACTTTGCAATGGTCCAAAAACCGAACAGTATTTGGATTTAATAGAAGAATTGAGAGGTAAGGGAATGAATGTGGTTCCCATTATGGAGTCTCTAGATGAGATTGATAGACTTTCAAAATACAAAGGCGACATCGGAGTGCGAGTAGATCTAAATGTTAAGGCTGACTCACACTGGGATAAAAAATTTGATCGATTTGGACTATCGGAAAAAGATGCCCTTGGTTTGAGCAAGATGAAAAATCTTAAAATTATGCACTACCATATGGGTTCTCAAATAAAAACACAAAAAAGTATTTTTGATGGAGTGAAGCATGGATTTGGTATATATAAACAATTACAGAAAACACATCCAAACCTTGATACCCTAGACATCGGTGGAGGATTTGGTATTCCATATGAAAAGAAAAAGTTTTATACCGCCAAGGGTGTTTCTAGTAAAATTATTAAAATGTTGAAAAATTTATCAGACAAGGAGGGAATCCGACATCCAAACTTGGTAATAGAATGGGGGCAATACATTGTAGCTCCGGCGCAGGTGACTATTTACAAAGTGCTTTCTGAAAAATCTATTCCAAAGGCAAACGCTAAATCTTGGTACATAGTTGATGGTAGTTTTATGAATGATCTAAAGGATACTTGGGCGATTCATCAAAAGTTTTACACAATTCCACTAAACAACATGCATAGTCCCTTGAAGACGACTTGGTTTGCCGGTAGTACTTGTGACTCGGATGATAAATATACCGCTGGGGGAAATTACATTTTGATGCCAAAACTTTATGAGGACAAAGATCAATATGTAGCTATTTTAGATACCGGTGCCTATCAGGACGGGCTAGCGTCTCACCACTGCCTACTTTCAGCACCAATGAAAATTGTGGCACAAGACGGTATGATAAAAATTGCTCGTAAGCGCGAAGGTCCAGATGCTATCAGTAAACTTTTTGGTTGGACAAACGGGGACCATAAATAATTTATGAAAATTAGAAAAGGTTTCATCTACTCTTTTATTGTTGTCATTCTCTTTGTAGTGGCAGGGTTTGTTTTAATTAGCCGTTCTTCGGTAAATGTTAAACCAGAAATTTTAGAAATTCCAAATAACACCTCGCAAGCAGAAAATATAAAATACGTAAAAATAGCAGGGAAAAATATAAAAGTTGATTTGGCTTTGACTCCAAGTGAGCAGAGTCAGGGATTATCCGGACGCGCTTCCCTTGATGAAAATACAGGAATGTTGTTTGTTTTTGATCGACCCGATAAATATGCTTTTTGGATGAAAGACATGAATTTTTCAATAGATATGATTTGGATTGGAGAGGATAATAAAATAGTTTTTATAAAAAAGAATGCCTTGCCAAAAGATTATCCAGAAACTTACCAGCCTGGCATGGACAACAATACCGCTAGGTATGTTTTAGAAATCACTGCTGGTTTTTCGGAAAAAAATAATCTAAAAATAGGGGACGAGGTAGTATTTACATACTAATATTTTATGATATAATGTTAAGTAGCCTTGTGTTAGATAGCTACTCTTCGATTTATATCGGAGAGAGGAAAGTCCGAACACATAGCCCTTTGGGTTAAACGTAGCGGGTAATTCCCGTCGTCCGCAAGGATAGAGGTGCGAACAGAGACGAGCTCCTTTAGTGGAGGTGAAACGGCAAAATCCTTACGCGTGTGCAAGATCGTGCTCCGACCTCGGTCGGAGAGAATCGCTTGAGTCCTGTAGTAATGCAGGACCTAGACAAATTGCTATCGCTCCGACCTCGGTCGGGGTCACAAAATTCGGCTTATAGACACAAGGCTAAAACATGAAAAATCCTCTCGCAAGAGAGGATTTTTCTACTATACTTGCTTTTTTGTGAGAAGTATGCTATATTGGCTCCGTGAGTGTAAGGAGTGATTCTTGCATTTATCGTAAACAATATATGTGCCGCAAAGGCCCACCGCAAGGTGGGTCTTTGTTTTTTTCTGTTCTTTTCTGATATAATTATTATGCAATATGAAAAAACAAAAAATTTCAAGGAAGAGGAGATCTACCTTTGGCCGAAAACTAAAACTTCTTCTTGTGTTATTCTTTTTCGTAGCTGGCGGATTGTTTTACATAATTTTTCATTATGGTTTTGACCCGGCTCTTTTGGCAAAATTGTCATTTTACATAGATCTAGCTAATCCCTCTGTAAAAATTGTAAGAGTAGAAGAAGGTTTACGCAAGGAAGAGATTGCACAGGTTATGGCAGACAAGCTTGGCTGGGATGAGAAGGGTAAGTTAAGCTTCATCAACGCAGAGCTTGCTCTAAATGACACAAATGCTGAGGGGCACTATTTTCCGGAAACATATCTGATCAACAAAGATGCCACTCCTACTGAAGTTAGTACTATGATGTTTGATGAATTCTCAAAACAAACTGATAAAATTTTAAAACCGGCTACCAAAAAATCCAAGCAAATAATTAATCAAGATGCAGTGGTAACGATTGCCTCTATCATCCAACGAGAGTCTAACGGTAAAGGCGACATGAAATTAATTTCAGGTATTATCTGGAATCGTATTTTTAGCGGAATGAAATTACAAATGGATGCCACGTTGCAATATGCAAAGGGAAATGAACAAAATGGTTGGTGGGGACAGGTTTCTCCTGAAGACAAAAAGATAGAATCTGCTTACAATACTTACCTACATACTGGCTTTCCACCTGGAGCCATTGCCAATCCGGGGATAGCTGCCATTGACGCCGCCTACAATCCACAAAAAACAGACTGCCTTTTTTACTTACATGACAAAAATAGACAAATTCATTGCGCCAAAACCTACGAAGAGCATAAGAAGAACATAGATAAATACTATTAAATAGTTTGCTTTTTTATTAAAATGCTATAAAATGATTTCATCTGGGCCCTTAGCTCATCTGGCTAGAGCGCCTCATTTGCAATGAGGAGGTGGCAGGTTCGAGTCCTGTAGGGTCCACCGAAAAGTTAGTTATTTTTTCCGGGGTAGCTCAGCGGTAGAGCGGTCGCCTGTTAAGCGATTGGTCGTAGGTTCGATCCCTACCCCCGGAGCCAAGAAGGATGAACATCTGCGAAAGCAGGTGATTTATACACTCTCAAGGGCATTGAAGTGACGGATGATTTAAATAAGATGATAAACGACATAAACTAGTGTATTGTGCTGAAACTCTGAATATTGCTATTTATTATGGAGTTAGTAGAATCTTTTGATATTACTTTATAATAGTATTTTGTTGCAATATTTAAATTTGAAAGGTTTACAATATGGCTTGTGGTAGCACTTAGGCCATTTACAGTGGTCGTATTACCTGTAGGTAGACTTACGTCCGTTGAGTAATCAACCTCGCTTGTGGAAGCCACATTAGTTGTCCAAATAACAGTTGCAGATTTTTGAGCAATGTTCGTAACCCCAACGTTAGATATGGCAAGCTTTGGCGCTAGTGGCGTAGAGGTTGTACTTGGTAAAGGCAAGGATTGTATCCCAGAAGATTGGCTTTGCAAATCAACTATCTGTGATTGTACTGTCGCTATGTCGGAATATAACTGCGATATCTGATTTTGTATATCTGTTGTGTTTGTTGGAATGCCATTAGTGTCTGTTTGCGAAGTTTGATTCTGCAAATCTGGAATAGAGGAAATATCTATAGGCTCAAATGTAGTTGTAGCATTTTCCTGGTCAAGCTCAATCATTGACTCGTAAAATTTTTCTCTCGTAGTCGAATCAAAAACACCAGTTTCAGTTAACCCTGACTGTGATTGAAATTGCTTCACCACTGTCTTTGTTACGGTATCGTATAATCCTGTAACTTTATCTAAAGTAACAGTATCAGAGGAATAAATATCTGGGAATTGAATTAACAATTCTTGAAGCTTGCTAACATCATCTCCCTTGTCTCCTAACTTTAGGTTTCTTTTAAAAATATTTCTCAAATTTATAATTTCAATCTGGGAACTTAAGTCAGCCAGTTGAGTATTCTCCGACTGAATCTGATTTTCAAGCTGTCCCAACGCATCTGCAATCGTAAGTGTTTGAGCGGTTCCCTTACTAGTATTATTTGCCGTGGAATCTGCTCCTTGTATGCCAATTGCACTCAAAGAATCACTAATGAAGCCTGAAAAGTTGCCGATTTTTTTAACCACTACAAAAAAAGTTATTACGAATATAATACAAACTAGTGATACACCAAATATAGCCTTCCTTTTCATAATTGTTTATTATATCACAACTATTAAAGATCTATATTATACGCAATAACTACTTTGACGGATCGAGCTGAAACTCTCTCAAGTCTGGAGCCATATCTCTTATGTATAATGACCAAGGGGAGTAATTTACATAATTTAGAAAAATCAGTTAGTGATATCTCAAAGCTAGTTTACACTGAAGTAAACGCAGGTACCGATTAATATAAAATAATACTCAGATCCCACATTTGGTTTTTTGTATTTATGTGGTATAAACAAGGAGAATTTAGTTCCTAATTTTTTGACAATTTAGTGGCATAGGCCACAAAAGGAGGTTAATATGTATAGCAATTTTAGAGTTATACTTATTTTCGACATAGAAGCAAAGCTAAGCAGACGACTCCAAAATTGGATGGAGGAGAATTTCCTGTTAGCGATTCAAAGGACAGAGTGCTTCTTTGTGGGATTTGATAAGGGTATGGACAGAGAAACCAAGAGTCGGGAATTTCTCCACACGCTTATTTATATACTCAAGCCAAAGGACGAAGATCACTGGCAGGTGTTTAAAGAAGAATTTAGACCAAGCTTCCAACAGCAATTTTTGGAAGAGTGGGGAAATCTCTTGAACACCAACCGGCTAGTCGCCCACAAGGAAGTGGTCTGCTGGCTTCGAGAAGACGGTAATGTTTCCTTGGACCACTAGCCACATCATCAAGCCACCCACACAAGAAAGCCTACTGGCATATCTTGCGGGTGGCTTTTCTTTTTAAGATAAAGTATTTGAGTTTATTAATTTGCCTTTAGCCACTATAGGTATATAGTTAAGCTGGAGGTGAATAAATGAAAGCCAAATTAAAAATTTTGGCGACATTTTTCGCCAAAATATCAGTAATAATTGTTCTCTTTAGTTTTGTGGTTGCTGGGCAAAAAAGCCCCGCAGCAATAAGGACGATCCTGATCCCAGTTTTGACTCATAACAGTCTTCACACAGACGAAGAGGAATTGTGGTCAAGTGTCGAAGTAGAGTATATAACTTTAGTCGACATTCAAAATGGTGGGTTTATGCACTACAGAGACCCCCAAGGGGAGTTTCTGGCAATGGGTTGGGACCTAGGAACAACCTTTGATGTTCCGAAGAACAGAGGACGATTTACTCTTGAGGGATGCTTCTTGATGCTTTATTGCAAGAAGCACAAAATGGCCTATCTTCTCAGGCAGGTTCAGTGCCTAGAGTAGATTTTATTACAACAAGCTACATTGAGAACCAATCTCAATGTAGCTTTTCTATTTAAGGGAGGATTGCTAAAATTTACTCATTTTAATACAATATATCTATGGAAAAAATGCCACAAAAAGATGAAGAGAAATTTAAAATTAAGTGCGCAAATTGCTCAAAAGAGGTGGAAGTAGCGTTGTTTCCTTGGAGTGGTGGTGGTTATACAGCAATTTGTCCAGTCTGCGGAAAGCTTGCTTATAACAGTAAAGAAAAACCACGCTTGAATTTAATTCAAGATAACATCAAATAGCATGCTTGAAAAACTTTTTCCACATACCCATCATCACCCAGGAGAATCATTTCGTAGATCCGTAGTTAAAACAGTCACCTATAGAGTGGCCATTTTAATTATAGACTTTACCGTAATTTATTTATTTACTAGGCAGGTAAAGATAGCCGTAGGATTTATGATTTTGAGTAATATTTATACTTCAATTTCTTATTTTTTCCACGAGAGAATATGGGACAATATTAAGTGGGGTAAAATTACTTAAACATTCTTAACCACCAAAAAATTCTTTGTGCCAGATAGCAAGCATCAAAAGTGTGAAAACTTTTCTAGAATTTTTACCTACAGATGTTTGATGGAAAGCTAGCATTTCTTCGATAGTCTTCAGATTGAAGTTGGTTTTTATATAAGTATTTTCAAGTATAATTTTTTCAATTTCGGAAAATTTCTCTTTGATCATTGATCCGACTGGGGTAGGGAAGCCTAATTTTTTTCGTGTACGGGTTGCTTCCGGAACAATGTCTTTCATTGATTCTCGCAATAGATACTTGGTTTGACCATTTCTCCATTTCATATCATCCGCCAAGGTTGAAGCAAAATTTGACACATCTATATCTAGGAATGGCACTCTTAACTCTAAAGAATTCGCCATAGTCATTTTGTCAGCTTTGGCCAATATGTCTCCGACAAGCCAAGTATTGATATCAACATACTCCATTTTGTCAGAATCAGAAAAATCTTTTACTTGGTCATAGTAATTTTTTAAATTCATTCTTTCTAGTTTTTCTCCTTTCCAAAGTTTTTCAACTTCGCCTTGGTTGAAGATGGAAGCATTGCCGATGTACCAATCTTCTGTTTTTTGTAATGATCTTTTTAAAAACTTTACCCCGCGCAAATTTGGGGAAATTTTATTTAAAATTACGATAAAAATTTTCCTTACAAATACAGGAATAATTTGTAATTTTTTTCTGGCTAACGGCTCTAAATAAATATTGTAGCCACCGAAAAGTTCATCTGCGCCCTCGCCAGAGAGAACAACCTTCACTTTCTTTCTGGCTTCGCGAGCCAGAAAATATAGCTGAATTGCAGAAGGGTCTGACACTGGTTCATCAAAATGCCAGACAATTTTAGGTAGAATATCAAAATACTCCTTCCAATTTAAAACAATCTCATGATGGTCTGATTGTATGACTTTTGCTAGGTCACGGGCGTTGTCCCACTCATTGGCTTCTTTAAATCCAACCGTAAAGGTAGATAGTTTTTCGCCTGTTTTCTTTTTCACTTTTGAAGCTAGCGAGGCGATGATTCCACTATCAATTCCACCACTTAAAAAAGAACCTACCGGAACATCAGCAATCATATGAGCTGAAACAGAGTCAGCCATTATATTTTCCAATGTTTTTTTGCCATTTTCTAAATCAATAATTTCTGGTTTGAAACTAAATGACCAATATTTTTTATCTTCAAATGATTGATCAGCCAGATTTACTTTTAAATAATGCCCAGGCAAAAGCTTGAATATATTTTTAAAAAATGTTTCTGAGAGGGGATTATATTGAAAAAATAAATAATTATATACCGCTTCGTTATTCATTTCTTTTTTATATACTGGATGTTGCAATAGGCTTTTTATTTCAGAACCAAAGGCTAAAATTTGATTGTTTTGTTTTATATAATAAAGTGGTTTAATGCCAAAATAATCACGAGCAATAAAAACTGAATTTTCTTTCTTGTTAAAAATTGCAAAGGTAAACATTCCTCGCAATTTGCCCAGCATCAGTTCTTTCTCGGCTATATAAAGATTTAAAATAACCTCTGTATCAGTTTCTGTTTTAAATTTGAAACCTTTTTCCTGAAGTTCTTTCCGGAGAGCTATATAGTTATAAATTTCACCATTAAAAATTATTGTGTAATTACCATCATCAGAGCCGATTGGTTGCTTGCCAGTCTTTAGGTCGATAATGGAAAGACGGCGCATAGCTAAAGCTACATTTTCAGCATAAAAAAAACCATCATCATCCGGACCACGATGAGTTATAAGCTCATTCATTTTTTTGAGAGTTTCTTCTCTGTCTTTTGGGTTTCCAATTATTCCAACTATGCCACACATATATTTTTCATAAAAATTATTCTACCACTACGGCTTGATTAGTAAGATTACCCAGCATGTTCATATGAGTCATTAAACGTTTTGTGCTCCAATAAACACTTTCACCAGTCAGGGGATCATTCAAGAAAAAACCAACTGGGTTATCTTTATCACCAACGACCGATGTGATTACTCGCACATGTTCTCCACGATAAGCTACGATTTTTTTACCTGCTTCTGTTTTCCATGAATATTTAATTATTGGTGATCCTGGATTAAAAAATCCCCAGACAATGACCGGATGTTTTTCGTATATTTCAGAGGCTAAAAAAGTAGCTGAAACCCCGAGATAAGCTTTTGCCGTCCTCCCAAAAGAAATAGCAGCTTTGGCTATCGGTGGGGCAAAAGTTCCATAACCACTTTTTGTCGTGTCATCAATAAAACCGACAAACATTTCGTTGGGGTCTCCCCAAATACCGTTGTCTGCGTCAAACGCAACTGGGTCATAGCCAACTTGTTTTACGATGTCCATATCAGTCGCTTCAATGTTATAGTAGGCGAGAACCATGCGCAAAGATGCTTCCTCGCAACTTCTTGCATAACTTTGTTTTAAAATAGGAACGTTTAAGCTAACTACATTAAACAACGAAAGATCGGGAGGCACTTCTTTTTTTAAAGTAGCCATAAATGGGTCTGGCGGTATTGGCTTGGTGGCAGGTGCTGGCTCACCCTTGGTCGGTGTTTCTACTGGAACCGAAGCTGTACTTGTAGGGCTTATAGGAAGGGTATTATCCTCCTTGGCGCTATAAAGCAAAGTTTGGTTTAAAATGGAAATTCTCTGGTGTTCCGCTAGGATATAAACTAGAAAGACTACAACCACCAAAGAAATCAATATTTTTATATAAGTTGAAAAACTGGACATATAGTTGCTATTCATTATACACTTTTTAACGAGATGGAGAAGACTAAAGATATAGATAAAAATATCCTAATTCGAGCCAAGACTGGAGACTTGGAAGCTTTCGAGTATATATTGTCTTTTTATGAAAAGGCCATATATAACTATTGTTTGCGGATGATAAAAAATTCTCAGAATGCAAAAGACATAACTCAAGAAACTTTTATAAAAGTATACACTCATCGTAAAGAAATAGATCCAGAAAAAAATATTAAAACTTGGATATTTACTATCGCCACAAATACCACGTATGATTTTATTAGAAGTAAAAAAAGAAAACGAGAAACGAGTTTGGATGAAAAAACTGAGAGGAATGAAACAATACCCAATCTCGAAGCGTATTACCCGAGAGAGGGACTTGTTTCTGATGTCGAGAGGGCTTTGGAGCAAATTAATCCCAAATACGGGGAAGCCCTTATCTTGTTTTATCAACAGGGTTTTGAATACAAGGAAATAGCCGAGATACTTAATATTCCCATCAATACAATCAAAACGCACATTAGCAGGGGCAAGGATCAATTAAAAGATATACTTAAAGAATATGGAAAAGATTGACGAACAATTAAATAATCTTTCTTCAATGGAAGTTCCAGACAAGGTACATAACTCTGTGATGCAGAGAATTCACAATAGTCGCTTGCTACCAATGCTATTTATCATCTTTACTATTCTTGTACTCAGTCTTTTGATAAATATTTTTTATATAAACTCTAAATTAATAGATGTTGAGTTTGTTGACATGATGCGAGATTTTCTTGATGTCTTTAGTTTTAGTTTTGCTTTTATAAATGTAATGCTGGTAAGTTTTTTTGAAATAATCTCTCCGATGTTTGTCTTGTTTGCAGTCTTTTGTTTTATAGCGGCAATATATGTTATAAATAAAATTCGATTGTATCGACTTCCTAAATAAAGTTTCAATAAAAAAAACACCCTAGCGAGGGTGTTTTTTTTATAATAATTAAGAATAATTATTTCTTTGGGCAAGCTTTAACAGCAGCTGTGTATGCACTCCAAGCAGCTTTCACTGAAGCAGCTTGTGTAACAGCAATGCTCTTAAGAGCTGACTTGTAAGTCATATTAGCTGTCTTTACAGCAGATGCGTAAGCAGAGTTAGCTGTCTTTACAGCAGATGCGTAAGCAGAGTTAGCAGCTTTTAATGCAGCCGCACCAGCTACCTTGTCTGTATTTGCCTTAGCAGCAGCTACAGCAGTATCTCTGGTTGCTTTTGCAGCAGCAACAGCTGAAGTTCTAGCTGCTTTTGCTGTAGCAATAGCAGAATCTCTAGCAGTCTTTGCAGTATCTTTAGCTGCTTTTGCTGTATCGGAAGCCGCCTTAACAGCAGCGACACGAGCAGTTCTAGCGTTAGCTACACATACTTTTGGAGTTATAACTGTTGTATTACCTGTAGTTCCACCTGTTGTGCCTTGGGCAAAAGCAGATCCTGAGCTACCAAGTAAAAGGGCAATAGCTAAAACTGGGATCGCAAATTTCATTTTATTTGTCATATTTTTAGTAAGATTTATTAACATATTAATTCGACCTTACCCTTAATACGTCAAGGTATACCATTTTGTTTCAATATTGATATAATACAGACATAATGCAAAAAGAGGTTATAAATAACGACAAAGTTCTATCTGAACAAAAGATAGAACACGAATTGTTTGATATTGGTATTTTACTTAAAGGTATTCATGCGCTCATAGAAATTATTGGTGGCGCGTTTACTTTTTTGATAAGCCCCCATTTTGTCTTGCGGATCGTTACCAAGATTACCCAAGGAGAACTTTTTGAAGATCCTAATGATTTTTTGACACGATATTTTGTTGACTTTGCTCACAGTATTTCGGTTGGCACCAAGCAATTTATCGCATTCTACTTACTTTCACACGGAATTACTAACTTGATCTTAGTGATAGGTCTTTTTAAAAAAAAGATTTGGGCGTATCATGCTTCATTTGTTGTGCTCACACTTTTTGCCCTTTATCAAATATACAGGTATATTTATCACCCCAGTATTTGGATGATTATATTAACTATCTTTGACTTCATAGTTCTATGGTTGATCTGGAGAGAGTATGAAAGAATAAAGGGTAAGTGGAAACCAATAATCTAGAGAGTTTTACTTCTTCTTTATAATTTCCAAAATTTTGTCTAACTTGTCATTCTCAATTGAGTCCAATCTTTTCATTAAGGTTTCGATATCTTTTTTTGCTTCTAGGTTTGTCTCATAATCTGCATCTGCTCGTAATTCTGAATGTTTGCTTTGCAAATTCTGCCCCACCATAATTATTGATAACAGGACGAGTTGTAGAAAAGTCTGAGCTATCCATGAAATTGTAGTGGCTGTGCCTCCGTGTACTGCCTCTGGCAGGCTGATTAAGGCCAAGACCGTGAAAGCTATCGCACACCACATTGTGCCGACTATGTTGGTTATAAAAATAGCAGCTTTATCAAGCAGAGTTAATCTATCCCTATGCTCTTTGTTTACATTTCTGACCATAGCTTAATTATATATTAAAAATAAAGCTTAACAAGCAAAACAGGGGAGCTAGTTGACAAAAGGGTTGATTTAGAATATACTTAGGCTACCTAACTATTAGGTAGTTAAATATTAATATATATGGCAAACAAAGGCCCAAAATACAACCTCGAAGAATTACTGCTCCTTTTTAAAAGGAGTATTCGAGATATAATTAAAAAGGAAGGATTTAAAGATGATCTTACCTTTTCGCAAGTAGAAGTTTTACGTTTTGTTGGTCTTTCTGGGAAAAGGACAATGAAGAACATCGCTGACTATTTAAAAATTACTCCACCGTCAGCCAGCCAAATAATTTCTGAAATGGAAAAGAAAAACTTGATCAAAAGAAAAAGTGACGAAAATGACCGCAGAGTTGTATTTATCATTTTATCCGATAAGGCCAAAAAACTTTTTACTTCACTATCCGACCACAAAGATGCTGTTTTTGAAAAAATGATTTCAAAATTAAATGGTTCGGATCGAAAAACCCTTGAACGTATTATTAGAATTCTTATTACAGAATAATTCCAGTAGTAGAATAAGTTCACTACAGGACAAACAATTTATGAAACAACACATTAAAACTTTACATCATCATCCTAAACGAGTAATTATTATTTCTTTGACAATTGCTCTTATTATAGGATTTTTAGGCTACTTGGCAATAAGTAAAAGTCGAAATTTTACTCCAAGTGATAACAGTGCATTGATAAACCCAAACGAAAATTCTCCTTCCGTACGTAACCTTACTCTTGGATTTCTTGCTGCTGGCAGAATTAAATCTGTCTCGGTTAAAGCAGGTGATGTAGTCAAAAAAGGTCAAGTTCTAGCCACTCTCGACGCCGGAAATGTAGTGGGAGCCCTAGACCAAGCTAAAGCCTCTTATGCCATAGCCCAGGCTAATTATCAAAAAATAATTAACGGAGCAACAGGCCCGACCATTGATGTGGCCAAAGCTACCGTGAATACCGCTAAAGTTAGTTTAAATGAAATAACCAAACAACAAGAAGTTTTAGTGAACAATGCCTATAAGTCTCTCCTTAATTCTTCCATTCAAGCGGTAGCCGTGAGTGATTATGGTGCTATCACTGCTCCAGTGATAACTGGAACTTACGACTGTAGCAACGAAGGTGTTTACAACTTAAATACTTACACTTCCTCCAACGGTACTTCTGTATATTACACAGGTCTTGAAACGGGATCAGTATTATCAACAAACGCTCCTAAAGCAATTGGAACCTGCGGTTTATTCTTGTCGTATCCTAGTTCAGCCGGAATACTTACACCTGTAGCTCAATTTGTTATTCAAATACCAAACAAAAGTGCCGCAAATTATACTAGTAATTTGAACGCCTATCAGCTGGCATTACAGAATAAAGAACAAGCAATTGCCGGAGCACAAGCAACTCTTGACCAAGCCAATGCAAATTTAACTTCCATAGTAACTACTGCTCGCCCCGAAGACGTAGCTACGGCTCAAGCTCAAATGGAAAATGCCAACGGAGCACTAAAAATCGCACAGGCAGCCTATGACAACACAATTATCGTAGCTCCTGCTGATGGAACTGTGACTTCAGTGGCGATTACTCCCGGACAGATAGCGGTGCCAAATGCGTCGGCTATAGAATTTATCAGTAATAGTTCTTCAAATTAAAAGTTATGGAAAAAGAAACAAAACAAACTGCAAAAAATGTACACCTTTTTAAAAGGCCTTGGATGCATAGTCTGATCGCCTTTTTAGTTATCTTTGGATTACTCTCAGTATTTTTGTTTTGGCAGGCAAATCGAAACACAGTTTATATTGAAAATGCAGACCTAGAGGCGCCAATCATAAACTTAACTGCTTCTTCACCTGGAGTGTTAAATGCTTTATACGTCAAAGAAGGGGACAATGTGGCAGCTAATACTCAGATAGCCTTAGTTGGTTCACAAATTATTTCTACTCAAAATGCTGGAGTGGTAGCTTCAGCGCCAATGTTACTTGGGGCATACTTTATGCCGGGACAAACCGTAGTATCCATCGTCAACAATCAAGAAATGAAAGTGGTCGGACAAATAGAAGAAACTAAAGGATTGAGTGATTTAAAAGTAGGACAAAAAGCAGCTTTTTCTGTGGATGCTTTTCCTGGAAGAATGTATGAAGGCCTAGTGTCTGAAATTAGTCCTGTCTCAAATGACAATGGTATTATTTTTTCTATTTCGGATCAACGTCCAATCAAAAAATTTGATATTAAAGTAAGCTTTAAGGTGGCAGACTATCCTGAGTTAAAGAGTGGTATGTCTGCCAAGATAACAGTTTATACTAAATAAAAAATATGGAAGGGCTCGATGACAAAAAAAAAGGATCCAACCTGCGTTGGTGGATATTACTTACCGTTATAATTGGAACTTTTTTAGGTCGCCTAGATCAAACGATAGTGAACTTGGCTCTGCCAAAAATCATTAATGATTTTGGCATTTCGGTTACCGCGGCTGGATGGATAGCTACAGCTTATATTTTAGCTAATGCTGTTTTCGTGCCGATTTGGGGTAAATTGGGCGATACTATTGGAAGAAAAAAAGTTTACATTATTGGTTTCAGTATTTTTATTTTCGGTTCTGTCTTGGCGGGACTTTCATGGAATCTTTCTTCAATGATTGTCTTTCGGGTGATTCAAGCTATAGCCGGATCAGCTGATTATCCGACAGCCATGGCGATATTAGCCGTGACTTTCAAAAATGGAAAAGAACGTGCGCAAGCACTCGGCATTTGGTCCTCTTCTTTCGCCGCCGCGGCTGTTTTTGGACCACTTTTAGGTGGTCCTTTGATAGACAATTTTGGCTGGCGTTCAGTTTTTCTAATCAATCTTCCAATTGGTATTTTAGGTATCATCATGGCCGTTCGTTTTATCAATGAATCACGTTCAGAACAAAAAACCACATACTTTGATTGGTGGGGATCGCTTTCATTGGGAGGTATGCTTTCTATGTTGGTGCTCGTTTTAGACAAAGGATTAACTTGGGGTTGGTTTTCAACCGCAAGTCTAATATGTTACTTTTTGATAATTTTCCTCTTGTGGTTATTTATCAGAATAGAAAAAAATGCCAAAGACCCGATTGTGGATTTGCGTTTTTTCAAAATTCCTGCTTTTGTCAATACTCTGATTAATAACTTTATTGTTTTTATGGGTATGATTGGCGGAATTTTCTTGATACCTATATTTGCGCAAACGTTTCTCGGGTATACCGCTACTCAATCAGGATATCTTTTTATTCCGATGGCTGCAGCCTTGATGCTAGCAGCTCCAATAGGAGGCGCACTGACTGGGCGAGTCCAAGCGCGCTACGTGATTTTTGCCAGTACCTTGGTGGCAGCCATCGGTATTTATTTCTTCTCCTTTCTTGATCCCAAGTCCGGTGCTCTGGCTATAATAATTCCGCTTTCGGTCATGGCTTTTGGTCTTGGTTTTGGAATGGCGCAACGAACGAATGTTATTGCTTCCGTAGTAAACCCAAATGAAATCGGCATTGCTTCTTCAATTTTGGCCCTAGCTCGCAATATTGCTGGCGCTTTTGGAATTGCTATTTTTGGAACAATTTTAACAAACCGAGTTTATACAAACGTAATGTCTATAAACAATTTTAGCGTTATTCGTAGTACCAATCCGATTGATATAAGTAAATACGTTGGACTAGTAGAACTAAAAGCTCAAGTCAATGCTTACAACTATGTTTTTTTGGTTGCATCCATTATAGTTTTTGTCGGAGCCTTTGCGGTGCTCTTTATGAAAATTAAACATGAACGCACGGATATAACTGTGCACGTAGAGTAATTTATTTTTTTAATATTTCTAGGCGAAGCCAGGGAAGAAATCAATCTTTATATTTTTTCTTTTTACTCCCATAGACCTGAGTGTGTCTTCAAACGCAGTAACCATACCACGTGGTCCCGAAATATAAAAAGTTTTATTAAGATAATCAGAAACTTCTCTTTGGATAATTCGTGCATCAACAAAGCCATTGTACATAAAGCTGCCAACGGGCACCTCGCCCTTATCAGTGACGGCATAAATAGTTTTTATGCCGAGTTCTTTTTGGGCTTTATCAAATACCTCTTTATAGGCTATGTCGGAAACTTTTTTATTTGAATAAAGTAAGGTAATATCTCTTTTTTCATTATTATCCAATAAATATTGGATCATACTTCGGAAAGGCGTGATGCCGATACCGCCGGCGATAAATACCAACCCTCTCTTTTCAGTTGTTGGCAAGACAAAGTCTCCAGACTTTTGAGCAACGACTATTTCTCCCAATTTTGGTAATGCCAATAATCTATTTTTAAAACTACTCGGCTCAGGATAGAATTTTACTCCTAGATGTATTTCCGGTTCTGTGGGCGATGAAGCTAAAGTAAAGTAACGACGATTACCACGCGTATCGGGGCTACGATGCTTGAGTGTCCATTCCATATATTGCCCAGGTCTAAAATTAAACTTTTTATCTTTGTAAAAAATAAAATCAAATGTATCTGTACCTACTTTTACACGTTCTTTCAACTTTAGAAAAAGTTTTTCCTTTGGACTGACGATATAGGCAAAAATGTTTCCCACCACCAAAGCCAGTTCTGGCGTAGAATAAAATGGCCCGATTTGTAGTGCTGGGGCAGACAAAATACCCACCAATACACCAAAAGCCATACGCCACCACCTAGTGGTGGGAGAGGTGAGTGGTTCCGTTAACATCACAAAAGCAAAGAAAAGTATGGCTGTATTGTCTAGGGTTGATATCAAAGTATGGACAATATTTTGGGCACTCGCTCCTTTTTGTGCTGACAAGATGATAATTGTGGTTATTACAGAAATTAAGAAACTAAAAAACAAATCCCAATGACGAAGTTTTCTTATAATTAAAAATCCACCTATAATCACGACAGGCAACATTGCCGGCGTTCCGATCCACCAACTAGCGGATTGATTTATGGTGAAGGCCACTAGAACAAGAGCAATCGCCGCAGGGTTAAAAATATGTTTTCTCCCAATTGCAAAAATATACTTTGAAGCCATCGCCCATACGCTAGCCCAAAATGCTAGTGGTAAAAACTGTGAGTACACACCACCTTGAGCGGGGGTGATAATAAAAAACAAAATTAAAGCCGTTATATAAATAGATTCTACGTTGGTCGGAGCTTCATAGACATAAGCAAAGATAATATTGGTTATGTAAGATACCAATAAAATAATCAAAAAAGATGCCATTAGATCAATGGGTGTATACGGTAAAAACTTGAAGATTGATAGAACCACAGCGGAACCCAAAAAGAAACACAGAACATAAAGAACTATGCGATACATCGTTATTCTATTTAGAAAATTGTCTATGAAATTAAGCATTTTTATATCTTTGTGTAATTATTAAAACCCTTGGTCATTGTGGCTATACCATTTTTATCAATTGAGTATCCCTCAAATCCACTCAATTTTTCTATGAAAAATATACCATTTTTACCCATAGCAAAAGCTGCGGTCGCATATTTGTCAGCTTCCAGAATATTTGGTCCGACAACCGTTATACTTACTATGTCCTTTAAATGATCATTTTTATCCTTGGGATTGTATACGTGTTCTCCGCGAATATAGTTGCCAGAGGTGGCTATACCATTATCAGTTAAATAAACTTTTTTTTACAACCTCTCTTTTTTTATTAAAGGGGTTTTGAATGCCAATGCACCATGGTTCATTTTTATCATTTTTACCGCATGCTTGGATGTCTCCTCCTGCTTCTACATAAAAATTTTTAATACCATGACCCTTTAAAATATTACTGGCATTAAAAATAGACCAACCTTTTACCATCCCCGAAGGATCATAAGCTCCTGTTGGGGTAACAATATCAAAATACCCATCTGTTAATTCTTTAGTTTCCTCTGAAAGCCTAAAGACTGTTTTCATATCCTCGCTCCAGTCTCTCTCATTTATTTTTTTATTGTTAATTGCCGTAATCTCACTATCTTCTTTATAGGTGCTGAATTTTTCATCTACATATTTAAAATAATTAAAAACCTCATCAAAAAACTCCTGTTTTGCCTCGGAGTCCCTAACCTCAAGAATAACGGGTGTACCCATAATGATTTGAACCTGCTTCATTTTTATTTAATTTAATGCTTGCGAGAGAGCACTTGCTAAAGACTCACGAAATGCGGCACTCGTGAATGATGCTCCAGAAACAGTGTCTACGTTAGAACCTTGCGCAGTAATAGCCTCACTGATTAGGTATGGCATTGCGAATGAATTTATGCGAATTGAATTCTGTCTATCTTGTGGGTAGTCTAAAAATTGTACATCGGTGATTTTGCCACCAGAAATTATAGCTTTGACTTGCACATTGCCATAGGTCGCATCTGCCACACTACCGGTATAACTTCCGTTTTTATACTTTCCAGTATTTGCGATAGGTGTCTGTGTTGGTTTTGGTTTTGTAGAAGTGGGGGATTTTGTTGTCGTTGTATTATTGTATTGTGGGAGCGATAAGGTAACGTTTGGCTTGTTGGGCTCAGGTGCCAAGGTAACTGGAGCTTCCGTTCCAATGATACGTACATATAATACATATGCCGTAAACGTGAATATTAACAATAAGGATAAGGCCGCTTTTTTCATAAGTTTTATTATATCACATACCCAATAATGAAATTGGGCCTAATTTTTAATCTTCTACGTGAAAATCTGAGTTATCAGATGATGACCTAGGGGATTCTATGCCAGGTGTAGTTTGATGGTTTTCATTTTCCAATAGATTATCATCTTCAATATCTCCTCCATTATCAACACCCATATCATCTTCAATTTCTCCTTTTATTACATTAGATAGCATCAATAATTTTATTGAATTAACGTCAGTTATGACTAGTTGAAATCTATTAATTGCATTTGCGTAATCACTGGAAGTCATAAATGTTTTACCTTCCTGTAAAGAAGTTTCTGCTAGCGCAAGCTTGCTATCAATCTGAGTTTGTATATTTGTTGAAAGTTTTAATTTTTCTTTTTGGTACGAAAGTTTTATTAAATTTAATAAATTTTCTGCCGCAGTTTGTTTACCAAGCGCAGAAGCAGAATCTGGTGTCGTTGATGTAGCAGAGCTATCTCCTTCATTTACCCCAAGGTTTAAATCAAACTTTGCTTGGCCGTCCATCTCTTTATTCTTAGACTCCTCTAGGGTAGAAACCAATTTGTCAGTTTCATTTTTAGTTTCTGTGTTAGTATTCGACTGCTCTGAAAGATTTTTTAATACATCTTGATAAGCCCTAAGAGAAGCCTGCAATCTTATATTTAAATCAGAAGAATTTCTAGATTTATCTTTTTCCAAAGCAAGCTCATTTGCGCTTGTGTTAAATTCATCAATCTGACTTTTTATTTTAGTTTCCAAAATAACTCTTTTGGATTCGTCAAAATTATTTCTAGCAACAAGCTTTTGGGCTTCTTTGAGCCTACGTTCCACCAGTCTTTCTCGCCATTCTGTTTTTTCTTCTTTTGTTAAAGCAAATATACCAGCGACTGGTTCATTCACGGATGTTTTTATTCCGTAAAGTAGATCACCAGGCACAGCCCTTTCTGCAAAAGCAGAAGTACCACCAGTGATAATGATAATAAGAATTACGATAAATGCGGGAACAAATTTACTTTTATTATTCATAAAATTGTATTTTTTTATGTTTTGATAATAATAATATATACGACTTGTATTTGATTTTACTATATTGTCATGCGTTAAATTTTGAACGGGAGAAACTTTATCGAGCAAATTAGTGCGCATTAATGCCTTCTCACTTTCAGTGAGTTTAATATTTTTTACCGCCTTAATTATAGATTCAAATTCTTTATCCATTTTTATTATCTACATTTTTTAATAATTCTCGAAGTTTTTCTCTTGCTCGGCTTACTCTTACTGATATTGTATTTTCTCGCTCGTCCAGCAATTCAGCCATATCCTTTGGACTCATATCCTCTACATATCGTAGCACAATAATCTCTCTGTCAGAGGGTGATAATTTATCCAATAATGAAAGAAAAATTGAATAATCAAGATAAGTTTCCATGTTGTCTTTTGCCGCGATAGATTCAAAAAATCCATCAGGGAGACTATTTTCGGTGATACTTTTACTTTTTCTCCAAAAATCAATAACGGTATTTTTTGCAACAGTATAAATAAAACTCTTATGACTGCCTACCTCCTCTTTTTTTAAATGGTTAAATACTTTTATAAAAACGTCCTGAGCAAGGTCTTTGGCCACCTCTCTATCTCCCGTCTTAAAATAGCAAAAGCGGAAAATAGCATCTCCATAGGTGTCATAAAGTTCAATGAACATAGTTCTTTTGTTGTCTTCTTCAGTATCCATAGTTAATTACGATTAGTCACTTGACTTTATTACATTATAATACATTTAGCTATTTATGCCTACAGGCTACGCAAAGTAGACAACCAGTCTTGATTTTCATATACTTATACCTATGACATATAACGTTCATCCGATATTTGTTCACTTTCCAATTGTTTTGCTTCTGCTTTATTCTATTGTAAAGATATTACCCCTTGATAAATTTTTTCCCAGAGTTTCCTGGAAGCAAATTGAACGTTTTTTACTCGTACTAGGATTTTTAGGAGCATTGGCTGCTATTTATACTGGCGGTATTGCTAGACATTTAATCCAGCCAAATCGACAGCTGGTAGGCATGCATTCAACTTTCGCTACGGCATCCACTTGGATTTATGGATTTTTATTATTCCTAGAAATTATTGCAATAGTAAAATCAAAGTATGCCAAATTTTCTGATGGATTATTTTCAAAACTTTTGGCGTTGGTGGGACTCATCAGTATTTCAATCACTGGTCTACTTGGGGGAGTTATCGTTTATGGAGTAACCGCTGATCCTCTCGCGGGCATAGTCTTAAAGTTACTTGGAATTAATTTATAATTTTATGGATTCAAAACCTCTTATCTGGATTTTTTTATTTATAGGTTCCACAATTGGTGGGTTTATTCCGACTCTGTGGGGTGCCGGATTTTTTTCAGTATCATCTGTAGTTTTAACGGCGGTCGGAGGAATATTTGGTATCTGGTTGGGCTATAGATTAAGTAATTAAGATTTTTGTGTTAAAATAATTAAATGAAATTTGCTATTGCCATAATTGCTGCGCTGGTTGCAATTGCCGGCAACGCGCCATACCTCCGAGATGTTCTCTTAGAAAAAGTTAAACCACATCCATATACTTGGTTGGTTTGGTCAATAGTATCTGGGGTAACTTTTTTTGGGCAATTTGCCAAGGGTGCTGGTGTTGGCGCACTGCCGACCGCCGTGGCCGAGATTTTTACTCTTATAATTTTTGTGTTCTCATTAAGGTATGGTTTTAAAAATATTAAAAAAATTGATACTTATTTTTTAATTTTTGCATTGCTCGGTCTAATTCCATGGGTGCTTACCAAAGATCCTACAATCTCTGTCATTATAGTTGTGGCCATAGACTTAATTGCTTTTATTCCCACCTTGCGAAAAACTTGGCATTATCCAAAAACTGAAGCCCCAATTTTATATGGTTCCAACGTCTTGCGCCATATTTTAACCTTATTTTCATTGCAAGCTTATAATGTGGCCACAGTTCTCCATTCAATTTCAATGATTATTACCAACTCACTAATGGTGGCCTTTATCTTTTTTCGTCCCTCGAAAACCTTGAAACCAGATAAGCAATAGAGTAAAATTAAATTGTATATGGATAAATTAAAATTTGCCCTTGTTTTAATAATTACTCTTGCAGTAGTAGGAGGAGCGGGTTATTGGGCCGTTACCACTTTGCAGTCTGGTAGCCAGTATGTAAATAACCAAAAAATAAAAAAACTAGAAAGTGAAAACGAAACACTCAAGCAACAAGCTGACCAACTCAATAATCAACTTACGCTACTGCAAGGTTTTGGTACAGATAAAACAATCGTAGATACTACACCAACTCCACCAGTCAAACAAACACCACCTGTTACCCCAGTAAAAAAACCTACTACTCAAACTACATACAAGAATCAGACGTTGATAAATGAATTACAAAAACTGATCAACGCGAAGATCGTTTTAAAACTTAATTCTACCGGAGCACAGGTGGGCACAATACAAAAATTTCTAAATATTTATAATAAGACTTCAAATAAAGTTGATAATACCTATAGCGCCAACACCAAGACTGCAGTCATAGCCTTTCAGAAAGCCCAAGGTGTAACCGCAACTGGCCAAGTGGGTAGCACCACTCTTGGTAAGATGGTGACTTGGCTTAAAAAACAAGGATAATCACTTTTAATGAGCAACAACGAGAACAAAATAATAATTGACCCCATTTTTCATGCCAGCTTGATTTTAGAGTGGAATGGAGTAGTGATATATGCTGATCCGATAGATGAAGACAAAAAAAATATATATGCAGGCAAACCTGCCCCTGATATAATTTTGATCACTGACATTCACCATGACCACCTTGATATTGAGGTACTAAAAAAAATTACATTAGAAAAAACTATCCTCATAGTCCCAAAAGTAGTGGCGGATCAAATCTCACCAGAAATTAGTTCGAAAATTTATATCTTAAACAATGACGAGACAATGGAACACATGGGATTTAAAATAGAGGCGATCCCTATGTACAATTTACCAGGGCCAAGTGAAAGTTATCACATCAAAGGTAGAGGCAACGGCTATGTGATAGAGCAGGGTGGTACGCGGGTATATATTTCCGGCGATACTGCTGGAATTCCAGAAATGAGAAATTTAAAAAATATTGACACAGCTTTTGTAGCTATGAACTTGCCTTATACGATGGATCCACAAGAAGCAGCTAGTGCCGTGCTCGACTTTAAACCAAAGACAGTATATCCATATCACTATCGCCAACACCCGACAAACGATTTTAGTGATGTGGCGAAATTCAAGGAAAAAGTGAACAGTCAGAATCCTGAGATAAAGGTCGTTCAGGTAGATTGGTATCACAAAAATTAAATAAAACATTATAAACATTTAAGATAATAAAAAAATGAAAAATGAGAAAATGGTTTATACCATCTTGCGTTATGTAATGAGTTTTATATTTCTTTGGGCATTTTTTGATAAAGTTTTTGGTTTAGGGTTTGCGACAACAAGTGCACAAGCTTGGATTCATGGAGGATCACCAACCGCGGGCTTTCTTTCTATGGCCGTAAATGCAAAAAGTCCGTTTGCTTCTTTTTTCCATAGCCTTGCAGGGGTGGTTGTCGTTGACTGGATGTTTATGCTCGGACTTCTTTTCGTCGGTCTGACACTAGCATTTAATAAATTTGTTAAATGGGGATGTTTGGCTGGTTCTGCAATGCTGGCGCTAATGTATTTGGCGCTGATGACTCCTCCAAACAATCCAATTATTGACGATCATATTGTAAATATTCTAGTGCTTGCACTTATTGGGATGAGAGGAGAATGGTGGAAATAGAAAGGTTGAGTTAGTTGTAGATTTGGTCTATAATGTAGATACATAGATTATAAATAACATAAAATACCGCCACAGGCGGCCAAGTATATGGCAAAAAGAAGTACTACGCTTAGTCCAAAAAAGAAATCTCGACGTTCTCATAAAACCAAGAAGCGACTAGCTATAAAAAAGACAATGCTAGCTAGTAAGTCTAAAAATAAAAAGAGAAGAGCTTAAAAAGTTTTAATCACAAAAAAGGCGAGGAAATCTCGCCTTTTTTGTATGATTATTGCTATAATATAACGATATGAATTGGTTAAAACACATTTTTGCGAAAAGTAAAAAAGATGATGAGTTAACCCAATCTCTCAAAAAAAGTCTTTTTGAAAAATTATATAAATTTGCAAAAAATGACCCAAATTTTTCGTTTAATGAATTAAACTCTAGAGAACAAGGGCTTGATGATGGGGAAGTACAGAAAAGATTAAAAATCTATGGCTCCAATGATATAGCTGATGAAAAAAAGACTAATCACTTTCTAAAATTGCTTGAAATCATAAAAAGCCCCTTGAATTTATTACTGTCGGCTCTAGCGCTAGTTTCTCTCTTTGTCGGCGACAAGGAATCCTTTACGGTCATTATAGTCATGGTTCTGTTGAGTATTTTTTTGAATTTTTACCAAGAAACAAAAGCAGCCATAGCCGCCGATAAACTAAAATCAATAATCCACACCAAGACCACAGTTATTCGGAATAATGTCAAACAGGAAATTCTTTTGAGAAATGTTGTTCCTGGGGATGTTGTTTATTTGTATTCAGGCACCATTATTCCTGGGGACGTTAGATTAATCTCATCCAAAGATTTATTTATTAATCAAGCCATGCTTACGGGTGAGTCTTTGCCAGTTGAAAAGCATGTAATAGATTCCAACTTAGACGAAAAAGGAGTAATAGAGTTTTGTAACTTATGTTTTTTAGGCACCAGCGTTGAGTCTGGAGTAGCTACAGCCCTCGTGTTAAATACCGGGAAGAATACTTATTTAGGAAGTGTGGCTTCTGACATTAATAAAAATGACCATGTTTCTGATTTCAATACTGAATTAAAGAAGTTTGTTTTATTGATTTTGAAATTTATGGCCGTTATGGTGCCAGCTGTTTTTTTATTGAATGGAATTTTCAAAGGGAACTGGTTTGAAGCATTTTTGTTTGCTATTGCGGTAGCTGTCGGAGTTGCCCCAGAGATGATTCCAACCATCGTGGCTGTAAATTTATCAAAAGGAGCCATGGTTTTATCTAAAAATAAAGTTATCGTCAAACACTTAGATGCCATAGAAAACTTGGGAGTAATGGATATCTTATGCACCGACAAGACAGGAACACTTACCGAAGGTACGGTTGTTTTAGAAAAGCACTTAGATATTTATGGAAAAGATAGCGTCGAATCCCTACATTACGCATTTCTCAATAGTTATTTTCAAACTGGCGTAAAAAACATTATAAATGAAGCAATTTTGAAACACGATGAAGCTAAGGAAAAATTGGAAATAAACAATTATGTAAAAATAGATGAAATTCCGTTTGATTTCAATAGAAGGAAAATGTCTGTCATCGTTTCAGACACCAAAAGCAATAAATCTCTATTGGTTTGCACGGGAGCAGTAGAGGAAATTATTGCTTCTTGCGAAAGTGTTTTGATTGATGGAAAAATAATTTCCTTAAAAGATTTTACTGATGAGAAAAAAATACTAATTGAAGAAGAATTAAACAAAGAAGGTTTTCGAGTGACAGCCGTAGCCTACAAAGAGACTGATTCAGCCAAAAAAGTTTTTTCAACTGACGATGAAGACAAATTGACCCTTGTCGGCTTTTTAGCCTTTTTTGATCCGCCAAAGCCAAGCGTCATTGAGACTATAAAAGATTTAAAAGAATTGGGCGTAAGTGTAAAAATTTTAACAGGAGACAATGAAATAGTAACTAGAAAAATATGTGAAGAAGTTGGTATCGTGGTGGAAAAAATATTACTCGGCAAAGACATTGAAAAATTAAGTGATGAGGAGCTAAATAAAGAAGTAGAAGAGGTGGTGGTCTATGCCAAGCTGTCTCCATACGACAAAGAAAGAATAATTAAAAGTCTCCGTTCCCAAAATCATGTGGTAGGATTTCTAGGTGATGGTATCAATGATTCTCTTTCACTGATCGCCGCTGACGTCGGCATATCGGTCGATACAGCGGCAGACATAGCTAAAGAATCATCTGATTTGATTTTATTAGAAAAAAGTTTACTGGTTCTCAAAGAAGGAATAAAAGAAGGCAGAAGGATATTTGACAATATAATTAAATACATAAAAATGGCCGCCAGCTCTAACTTTGGAAATATGTTTAGCGTAGTTGGTGGAAGTATTTTCTTGCCCTTCTTGCCAATGTTGCCGATCCAGATACTTACCAACAACATGCTTTATGATTTTTCTCAAATGACCATTCCTACCGACAATGTGGATGAGGAGCGTCTAGTAAAACCTAAAAAATGGGATTTTAAACATATTAAGAGATTTATATTGTTTTTCGGCCCGATCAGTTCGCTGTTTGACTATGCGACATTTTTTGTAATGATCTTTATATTTCATGCATGGGGTAACCCAGCACTTTTCCACACCGGCTGGTTTGTGGAATCTCTCCTGACCCAGACTTTTATTGTGCATATTATTAGAACCAGCAAAATCCCATTCTTCCAAAGCTGGGCCAGCTGGCCACTTATAACCTCTACTTTATGTGTAATTTTAGTGGGGCTTTATTTGCCATTTTCCCCATTTGCCAAAGCCTTTCAATTCTTACCTTTGCCACCGCTTTATTTTGCCCTATTGTTTATTGGGTTAATATTATACTTCCTGATTACCCAGTTCTTGAAAGTATGGTTTATTAAAAAATATGAGTGGATATAGAATGCTGAAAGGAGTATATTATTTAGAGGAATGAAAAAGAAGTTGCCATCAAAAAAAGCGAAGAAAGTGGTGATGGTTAGTGGGGGATTTGACCCAATTCATATTGGGCACGTGCGCATGTTTCAGGAGGCAAAAAAACTAGGCGATGAACTTGTCGTAGTTATAAATAATGACCACTGGCTAAGATTAAAAAAGGGTTACGTTTTCATGGGAGAAAATGAACGCAAAGAAATCATCGAAGCATTTGATTTTGTCGATAAAGTTATCTTAAGCAGTCATAAAAAAAATACAAAAGATATAAGTATTTGCAAAGATTTATTAATTGTCCGACCACACATTTTTGCCAAGGGTGGTGATCGGCATTCAGGCAACATTCCCGAAGTTGCAGTTTGCGAAGAGATAGGCTGTTTGATAGTAAACGATGTTGGTTTCGGCGGTAAAGTTCAAAGTTCGTCGGATTTAGTAAAAAAAGCAAAATTAAAAACAAAAAAATAAAATGAAACCATTAACCCAACTCTCAAAAAAAGATTTAAGTGAAATTAAAATGATAGTTTTTGATGTTGATGGAGTGATAGTTCCAAGGGGTACTAAAATAAAACAAATTGGAAATACTACTACACTGGAAACAAAAGTAATTAATCAAAAACAAATAGAACAAATAAAAAAACTAAACAAATTAGGTTTTTTGATAAATATTAGTTCTGGCAGGGGGCTTTATATGCTACAAGAGATGTTTAGAGATATCTTGCCGTTCATAAGTCTTACCTATGAATGCGGAAGTGCTACTTGGTATAAAGGAAAAATTTATCAACATATCAATAGCTTTGAACGTACTAAAAATATTTTTCCAAAATTAAAAAAGGTGGCAATTAAAAATAGCAACGTAAAGGGATTTGAACCCAAGGAATTTATTATAACAATACATTGCAAGCGACCAGATAAAAAGATTGAAGCAATAGTTAAAAAAGACAAGGGTTTGGTTACCCTATGGAATGGCGAAGCTTATGATGTTTTAATTAAAAAGGATCAAACCAAAGCCTTGGGTCTTCGGCATGCAATGGAAATTTTTAAACTTAACAAGAAGAATGTTATGGCCATAGGAGATAATTATAATGACCATGAATTGCTACAAGAAAGCGGAATACCGATATCTGCCGACAAAAGCAGGGTAAAAGGGAAGTTCTATGTTCCATTAAAAGGTAAATTTCTTCCAGCTGACGAATTAATGCAAAAAATTCTGGCACTTAAGGGCGTTAAAAGTTAATTGGTTAAAATAGTATTTAATTGTATAATATAAAATATGCAAGAATTTAAAGTATTTCAGGAGGAAAGACCATGGGGTAATTTCAGACAATTTACTCACAATACTCTTTCAACTGTAAAAATTCTTACGCTGAAGCCAAACCAAGCATTAAGCCTGCAAAGCCATGCTAAACGTTCAGAATTTTGCAGAATAATTAGTGGTAGTGGTATTATAGAAATAGGGGATAACAAGTATAATGTAAAGGAGGGCGACGAATACAATATTCCCATAAACACCAAACATCGAGTTAGCGCTGGGGCATTAGGGGTTTCTTATTTGGAGATAAGTATTGGAGATTTTGAGGAGAATGATGAAGTTCGTTACGAAGATCAATATGGCCGCGCCTAAGAAAAAAACAATAAAAAAACCTGTCCGCAAGACCAAGAAAGTAAAACCCGTTAAGAAAAAAACAGTAGTAAAAAGAACTACTAAAAAAGTTGCTAAGAAAATACTAAAAAAGCCAATTAGCAGGAAGAAAAAAATTATTCCCCTTATTAAAAAGTTTAAGGGTAACCCAATAGTAGGGCCGACCCACAATTCATTCTGGGAAGGGCAGGCAGTTTTCAATCCAGCAGCGATAGTGCACGATGGACGAGTGCATCTTTTTTATCGCGCGTTGGGGCATGATGGCATATCACGCTTGGGGTATGCTTCAAGCAAAGATGGCATTCATTTTGATGAGCGACTTCCTTATCCTGTTTATGTTGCTGAAAATAAAATAGAAGCAGAAAGTCATTATCCATATACTTCACCCGCACGACTTGTTTATGATACGACCCTATATGCCTCTGGTGGTGGATGGGGAGGTTGTGAAGATCCGAGAGCAGTAAAAATTGAAGGACGTATATACATGACCTTCAACATGTTCAATGGCTGGGAATCCATGCGAGTAGCATTTACTTCTATCGACGAAAAAGATTTGTCTCTCAAAAAATGGGATTGGAGTAAGTTTAGTTATCTTTCTCGCCCCGGTGATAGACAAAAAAATTGGGTTTTGTTCCCTGAAAAATTTAATGGGAAATTTGCTCTTTTCCACAACCTAGACAAAGGAGATCCCCATAAGGTACATATTGCCTTTTTAAATAAGCTTGATATGAAAGAAACGCCCTCCATGAAAGACGCTCCAGATCCACATACTTTACCTGATCATATAGTCAAATGGCACAATCGCACACGTAGCGCTGCAGCACCGCCAATAAAGACGAAATATGGTTGGTTGTTGTTTTACCATGCAATGGACAAAGATGATCCTGGTCGCTATAAATTAGGGGCACTCTTGCTTGATCTCAAGGATCCTACCAAGGTTCTTTATCGATCTTCACGTCCAGTGCTTGAGCCAAATGAATGGTATGAAAATGACTGGAAGCCGGGAATAATTTATGCGAGCGGAGCGGTCGTGAAGGGAGAAACACTTTTTCTTTACTATGGTGGCGGTGATAAACATATTGCTGTGGCATCTGTAAATTTAGACGAATTTCTCCGTAAATTAAGAAGCAATGGAAACGCAGTTTTTTCAAAAAAATCTGTTGTCACTATATAATCTCATGTTTGTTGTAAAAAGATCTCACCACAATCCAATTCTTGTTCCAGATAAAGACCATTACTGGGAGTCTTTTGCTACGTTTAATATGAGTGTTGTTAAAAAGGGTAAAACTTTTTATGGAGTTTATCGTGCAATTTCAGCCGAAGATGAATTACGTACACCTAAGCGAGTTTCAATAATAGGCGTTGGGAAAAGTAAAGATGGTATAGATTTTGAAGACCGAGTTCCACTCATTACCCCAGAAAAAGAATGGGAAAAGTATGGTTGTGAAGATCCCCGCGTTACTTTTTTTGAAGGAAAATACTATATATTCTATACAGCACTCTCGCATTATCCATTTGACGCCGATGGAATTAAGGTTGCCGTAGCAATAACTGATGATTTTAAAAAAATCAAAGAACGTCATTTGGTAACTCCGTTCAATGCCAAAGCTATGTCTCTTTTTCCGGAACGTATCAATGGCAAGGTGACTGTAATTGTGGCGATCCATACAGATATGCCTCCAGTGAAAATTGCAGTTGTGCAAGTCGATGAGATAGAGCAATTATGGGACCCAGATTTTTGGAAAGAATGGTATAAAGACATAGACAAACACTCCATTGATTTAAAAAGATCTCAGTATGACCACATTGAAGTCGGTGCTTCTCCGGTTAAAACTAAAAGTGGGTGGCTTTTGGTATACTCACATATCCAGAATTATTTTTCTTCTCCTCGAAATTTGGATCGAATCTTTGGAATTGAAGCCGTGTTGTTGGATTTTGCTAATCCCTTGAATATCTTGGGGCGTACGAATGGCCCAATGCTAGTACCCAGTGAGCCCTATGAACTTTTTGGATACATGAGTAATATTATTTTTCCTTCTAGCGCAATCTTAGAAAAGAATAAATTGTCTATATATTATGGCGCCACCGATACGACAGTTTGTATGGCTCACGTAAATATAGATGATCTTGTTTCCACAATGCGTACAGAGACTAAGGCATCATGGCATTTTGAGCGCTCTGAACTGAACCCCATTATCTCTCCTATTAAGGAAAATCCATGGGAAGCAAAGGCAACTTTTAACCCCGCGGCTATTAGGATAGGAGATACAACTCATATATTATATAGGGCACTTTCAGAGGACAATACTTCCTCTATTGGGTATGCATCGTCAAAAGATGGACTACAGATTGATGAAAGATTTTCAGAACCTATATATGTCCCAACAGAGAAATTTGAATTAAAAAAAGTTAATGGAGTAAATTCTGGCTGTGAAGATCCACGGTTAACTAAAATAGGCACGAATATTTATATGTGTTATACAGCATTTGATGGGATTGGCCCACCACGAGTAGCCATTACCTCAATTACAGAGAAAAATTTTTTAAAAAAGAACTGGCAATGGACAAAACCGATTGTAATTACCCCGGAAGGATTTGACGACAAGGACACCTGTATTTTTCCAGAAAAAGTGAATGGTCAGTATTTTATTCTGCATCGTGTTGGTGGAGAGATGTGTGGAGATTATTTTAAATCACTTAATTTTAGCACTCAAAAAGTTAAAAAATGTATCAGAATTATTGGTCCTAGAATAAATACTTGGGACAGTCTGAGGGTCGGCATATCGGCGCCACCACTAAAGACAAAATACGGTTGGTTACTTTTATATCACGGTATTTCTAAAAGCAGTAATACTTATCGTATCGGGGCAGTACTTTTGGATCTCAATGATCCTGCTATTGTTCTCTCTCGTACTACTGACCCGATATTTGAACCAGAAAAACCATATGAAAAATCTGGAATTATAAATAACGTTGTTTTTCCATGTGGGATGACCGAGCAGAACGGTGTGCTGTATATTTATTACGGTGGAGCCGATACAGTCGTAGGAGTTGCTACGATGGAGCTTGATATTATTCTGAAAGCCCTTACCCGAGACATTAAAAAATAAAGGTATAATATTCTTCATGAATGCACCAATTGAATTATTACGCGTGTTTATTCTGGACCATAGGTCACTGGAATATATCATTATTTTTTTGGGAACAGCCCTGGGAGGGGAACTTGCTCTATTTGCTTTTGGTTTTCTGGCTGCTCAAAATTTTATTTCGCTTATACCTTTATTCATCTTTGGTTTTTTGGGAACTTTTTTTCCGAATATTTTGTGGTTTTTTATTGGTAAAACAAATACAGCCAGCCGAGTAATTTTAAATCGTTATGCTGACAATACCACTTCAATGATAACGCAGGCCGTGAGTAATATGAGTAAAGATAATCATTTTACAGCGCTGATCATCATTAAATTTATTATAGGAACTCCATTTTTATTGATTATGTATGTGCATAAAACTGGACTATACCTAAAGCAGTTTCTTTACTACGAAACACCAGCAATTCTTCTCTCGCTTTTGGTAGTTATTTTGATTGGTTTTATTTCTGGGCTTGGATTTACGATTCTTTCAGATATTTTCAATAATCTATATATAGCCATTGGGTTTATTCTAATAATTGCAGTAGTTATAATTATGGCTAAATTATGGATCAAAACACAATTTACCAAAAATATTTCAAAGTAAACATGCATAAATATTTATGGTATAATTAGGATATGCGAATAAATTTACAAGGCAAAAATATTGAGTTAACGGAGCCTATCAAAGATTATGTTTTAAAGAGAGTAACTAACTTGGAAAAATTACTTTCTGGGATTGAAAAAGGGGGAGGGGAAGTAGCAGTCACGTTTGAAGTTGGTAAAAGCACCAAGCATCACAAAGGAACTTCTATTTTTAATGCTTATTGTTTAATCAATACCAATGGCGAAGAATTTTATTCTAGCGCTGATGAGGAGGATTTATATACCGCGATTGATATAGTTAAAGAAAATCTCTTTAGGGAAATAAATAAAAACAAAGATCGTAAAAAGACATTGTTTAAACGAGGAGCCATGAGCGTCAAAAAAATGCTCAAAGGTCTTTCCAAGCGAAATCCTTTTACTTCTAAGTACTAATTTTTATAATCCATTTCTTTACCTCCCTCGGGGATAATTTTTTCTATAATGAATTGGTTATTTTCTAATTTTGCTTTAGTAATTATTATTCTTTTTCCATCCTTAAAGAAGTAAGTTCTAGGCCAAGTGGCATAGGCACGAAATTTATTGTAATTTTTAACCGAGTCGTCAGAAAGATCTATTAACCCATCTTCTTTTTTTATTTTAGTACAATAAGTTGCTTTTGTTTCATCTTGTCGAGTTGTTTTAATTGTTCCAGCTATAAATTCCGGTAGAGTTTTTACCAGAAGCTCACCTCCAAGTTTTATCAATCGCTTGCGAAGTTCTGGGGATTTTTCATCTGGCATTATTTCTGTCTTATCTATAGCAATGATTGGCCCGGAATCCATTTTGAATTCCATTTGTTGAATAGTTACCCCCGTCTCTGTGTCGCCATTTAAAATAGCAGATTCCACCGGTGAAGCTCCGCGATATTTAGGAAGCAAAGAATAGTGAAGGTTTATAGAGCCTAGCTTTGGTAGCTTCAGTATATTTTCTGGAATTATTTTTCCGTAAGCTACGACTAAGAAGAGCTCGGGGATATTTTTGCTTACACGCATATCCTGCTGGTGCAGGATTGCTTTTCTCGGCTCGTCAGCCTGCGAAGAGATCGCAAAAATATCCCCGAGCTCTTCTTTGAGTTTCTCTGGTTGTATGTATGGAATATTATTTTCCATAGCCCAAACCTTGGCTGGTGGGGGAGTAATGACCATTTTACGCCCCTGTGGGCGGTCAGGAGCAGTTACAATAAGACTAGGTATATATCCAGCACTCTTTAGTATTTCCAAAGTCTCACTGGCCACATCTGGAGTACCCCAAAATACAAAATTTAACTTTTTACTATTATCTTGCATATTATTACTTAGGAAGTTCTTCTTTCACCTCCTTGGCATGGTCTATAAACAGTATGCCATTTAGGTGGTCGGTTTCGTGTTGGAAAATTTGAGCGAGCAAACCAGATGCTCCGCGAGTAAATTTTTTACCGTTTTCATCGTAAGCGGTGACAGTGGCTTTTTTTGATCTATTAACTTTTCCATAAAGCCAGCGGACAGAAAGGCACCCCTCTGGCAACCATTCCTTTTCACGCGAAAGTTTGGAAATTTTTGGATTGATAAACACCATATCTTTCTCCGCAGACTTTCTCAGAGCGGGGTCGCTATCTGTGCGTGCTCGCACAGCGCTCCCTCTCGGCTCGTCAACCTGCGAGAGACCCCGCCTTGAGAAGTCTGCTCCGAAAATTTTTCCTGATACAACAAAAATTCTCAGGCTGTAACCAATCTGTGGAGCAGCTATGGCTACACCATCATGCTGGCTAGAGAGGGCCACAGACATCTCTTTTAATATCTTTTTTATTTTCGTAGTTTTAATATCTGGCAAAAGTACCTCTTTGGCAACTTTCCGCAAAGTCTTCTCTTTTTGTTGAAGAATTTTTTTTGGCATCCCAGTTTTAAAGCTCTTTTAAATAATCCAGAAGCTTATTTAATTTTACAGTATCTTGAGATCGATTGCCCATGTTTCTGACAATTACCGAATTGTCCAAAGCCTCCTTTACTCCAAAGATTATAGCGTAGGGGATAGCTAGCTTCTCGGCAATTGCGAGCTGGCTACCCAAGCTGTCCTTAGAGAGCGCTTGAGCTATAGGGACGTGGGCTTTTCTTAGTATTTCTATTATATTTAAACTTTTCAACTTTGCTTCCGAGCCCAACTGGATGAAATAAATTTTTGGTTTCTTTAATATGCGTGGTGAAAGTTTTTTATACCAAGGTGATGATACGATTCTGTCTACTCCAATAGAAAACCCCACAGCTGGAACATCACGCTTTGCACCAATTTGTCGGGCTAAATAATCATAACGTCCGCCACCAGCGAGTGCCAATGGGGCACTACCTTCTTCTACTCCAGTTTCTATGACCTCAAAGACAGTACGGGTGTAGTAAGAAAGTCCACGTACTAAATTTTTATTTATATTATATTGGATCTTCATTTCTTCTAAATACTCCAAAACTTCCTTGAAATGTTTCTTGCAAGAAGGGCAAAGAAATGAGATAGAGTCCGGGGCTCGCTCATTGATCTCCTTCGTCTTTTCTTCTTTAGAGTCTAGGATGCGCAGGGGATTTATTTTTAAACGCTCTCTATCTATGGCCGGCAAGCTGCTTAAATTTTTTTTATAGAAGCTTGTAAGTTCTTTTATATAGGCACCTCTGCATTCTTTGTCACCAATGGAATTTATATCAATTGACAAGTTAGATGCCCCAGCTTCTTCTAAGATACTCATACAAGTCTTTATGACTATCGCATCCATGATACTTTTTTCACTCCCAAGCGCGTCCACATCAAATTGCCAAAATTGCCTATATCGTCCGCGTTGAGGTTTGTCATGTCTAAAAACTGGACCATAGTGGTAAAGCATCACTGGCTGAGGCATGCTCTGCATTCCGTGTTCGATATAAGCGCGCATAACCGGCGCGGTGTGTTCTGGTAAAAGAGCCAAATGATCTCCACTCTTGGTTTTAAGAGTGTACATTTCCTTGTCTATAATGTCTGTGCCTTCACCAATACTAGATGTAAAAATTTCTTCATCTTCAATTATGTGGGTGGAGATTGGCTTGAAACCGTAATATACTGCCACCTCTTGAGCCTTTTCAAAAAACCCCTGAAAAGAATAATACTCTTCGTTCATTAAATCTCGCATCCCCTTAGGTGAAGTTATTTCCTTATTTTTATTTTTAACTTTCTTAACTTCGAGGTGTTTTATTTTTTTCATATCTTTTATTCTGTTGGTTTATATTGACCTGGCATTACACTAATGTCAGTTAGTGGCAATAAACGCAAGAAGGCTTTTCCAATTAAAAGATTACTTTTTACCGCACCCCAAAATCTAGAGTCGGAGCTGGCATTTCTGTTGTCACCCATCACAAAGTACTCATCACTCTTTAATACAAAGTGCGTATTATTATCTGATGGATCTTTTACGAAAGGCTCGTTAAGCTGGAAACCGTCTTTATGTTGGGCGTTGGTTATAGTTATGACACTACCCTTTATGTCTACAGTTTCATTTGGTAGGCCAATTATTCTTTTAATAAAAAATTTAGTTTGATCATTAGGATATCTGAACACAACTACATCATCTCGTTTTGGACTTCCAAGTTCGTATGAAACCTTATCTACGATAAGATAGTCTCCATTCTTGAAAGTAGGGAACATAGAACTGCCTGATACTACGAATGGCTCTATGACATAGACGCGTATCGGAATTACTATAATTAATGCAATGATTATAAAACGTACTAGCTCCCAAAACGACTGCTTTAGTGTTTTTTGTTGTTCCATCGCTATAATATATCATACTCTAATATTGACAAAGTATCATGTCTTATTGGCTAATGATAAATTACAAATTAAGAATTACGAATTTTGTTATTATATAACAATGAAAATCGTTGCTGGTTTAGGAAACCCAGGAAAAGAATATGAAAATACGAGGCACAATACCGGAAGGATTATGGTTTCGTTGGTGGAGAAAAAAATCACTAACTCTAAAATAAAATTTATCACTCCGGATACTTTTATGAATAATTCCGGCAAGGCGATAGCACCTCTCGTAAAAACAAAAAAAGACTTAAATGACCTTGTGGTAATTTATGATGACATAGATTTACCTCTTGGAAAAATAAAAATATCTTTCAATAAAAGCTCTGGTGGGCATAATGGCCTAGAGTCAATCATCAAGAAATTAAAATCTAGAGAATTTGTGCGCATCAGGGTAGGCATAGCTCCAGTGACTCCATCGGGCAAATTACGTAAACCAACTGGTGAAAAAGCTGTGTTAAATTTTTTACTCGGTGAATTTAAAAAGTCCGAACTTGAACAAATCAAAAAACTTTCCAAAAAGGTTACTGAAGCGGTGGAAATGATTTTTTCCGAAGGCCGAGAAAAAGCAATGAGTATTTATAATTAATCTTCGTTTTCTTTTCTTGTAATTTTTTTTATAGCATTTATAAATTCCTGCTCTTCCTTATTTACTTGTCTTTTATTTTGTTTTATAAGTTTTTGGATTTGAACGCAAAAATCCTTAGCTTCTGCTATTTTGTTTAAGTTATAAGCTGACCAACCACCCTTAAGATATAGTCTCAATACATCTTCAGTTGCTACACTTTCTGTAGTAATGTTGTTTTCTTTTGTAAAATTTCGTATTACTTCTTTTGAATTTCTTGGTTTTTCTATCATGGTTCAATAAATTTATATTGATAATTGATCTAAATTTCCTTGACTGCTTCTATTATAATGCTTTTTTCACCGTTACGGTTGGATATTTTTCCAGATAGAGCAACACACTTTTCAGAGACCAGTATATCAATTGTATCTTTAAAGATTGAAGGGAAGGCGACAGCTTCTATAGAATCGGTCAAATCTGAAATTTTTATAAAGGCCATTCGTTCATTGTTTTTGGTCACGACTTGTCTAGCATTTTCGATTATGCCAGCGATGGTTACAACCATGCCATTGCCAAATTCCTCTTTTATTTTTTTGATATTCACCTTTCTACTTTCCAGTTTGTCGCGCAGACGATCAAGCGGATGTCCAGAGATATAAAGTCCGAGTAGTTCTTTTTCCCAAAGCAGTTTTTCGGCCTGTGTTGCTTTTTCTCCTGGTTTGAGCCTAAAAGATGGTGGCTCAATACCTGTTTTCTTTTTTAAATCTCCAAAAAGAGAAATTTGATTTTCGTTTTGCTTAGAATTTTCATGATTATATTCGAGCATCCCTTCCAAGTTTGCAAGCATTACTCCACGATCACCCCAATCATCCATACTTCCTGATTTTATCAAGGCTTCCATTGATTTTTTATTTAAATTTTTATGTTTAATTCTGTCCAAGAAGTCGGTGATTGATTTAAACTTACCATTTAATTTTCGTTCACTGACTATAGCATCTGAAATATCAGTACCTAAATTTTTTATAGTGTAAAACCCAAATCTAATTTTCTGACTTTTATTTTTCTCACTAATGATAGTATCAACTTTACTAGGTAAACAAGTGAAGCCTCCATAGCTTTCATTGATATGTGGAGGCAAAACGGGGATGTTCATATTTTTACATTCTTCAATTATTTCAGATATTTTTTCTACATCGCCAGACTCAGCAGTAAGTATTGCCGCCATGTATTCAATCGGATAATTTGCTTTCATGTATGCTGTCTGGTAGGCAACCTTGCCATAAGATGCGGCATGAGCTTTATTAAATCCATAAGCTTGGAATGGTTCAAAAAGTTTCCAAAGTTTTTCGGCGAAAGCGGGTGTTTGACCGTTACTTATGATCCCTGCGGTAAATTTCTCTCTTTGCGCTGCCATTTCTTTTGGAATTTTTTTACCGACGGCCTTACGAAATTTATCGGCTTCCTCCCAGTTATAACCCGCTAGCTCAATCGCACAAAAAAGAAGGTCGTCTTGATAAACAATCAGCCCGTATGATTCGCCTAGGAATTTTTTCATCCTTGGGTCTAGATATTTTACTAAGTTTGGATTGTGTTTACGTTTAATATATTCTGGGATTGATTCCATTGGTCCTGGGCGATAAAGCGCCACCATGGCATTGATATCATGAATTGAAGTAGGCTTTAATTCCTTTAAGTATCTTGTCATTCCACTACCATTTAATTGAAACAAGCCCTCAGTCTGACCCTTTGCTAAAAGTGAAAACGTTTTTGGATCGTTTAATGGAATACGCTCTATATTTATATCTATGTTGTAGAATTTTTTAACTAAACTTATGGCGTCTGCCAAGATTGCCAAATTTCTGATTCCCAAGAAATCAAATTTTAAAAGCCCAGCATCTTCGATGCTGTACATATCGTATTGAGTTATAATTTTTCCTCCCTTCGGATCAAACTGCGTTGGAGTGTAGTCAGAAATTTTTGAAGGGGATATGACAACCCCAGCCGCGTGGACTGAAATATGCCTGACACAACCCTCTAATTTTTTTGCCAAGTCTAATATTTCTTTGGTGTCTTTTTCTTTTTGATAAGCTTCCTTTAGCTCTGGTACTATATCCATGGCATAATCAATAGTCATCGGCATACCTTGCGAGCCTACAGGAATCATCTTAGAAATTCGGTCACCGATATTATACGGATGACCCAAGGCTCGAGATACATCACGCACGGCGCCACGCGCCATCATCGTACCAAAAGTTCCTATTTGCGCCACCTTATCCTCACCATATTTTCTTTTTGCATATTCAATCATTTCATCCCTTCGGTTGTCGGCAAAGTCCATATCTATATCTGGTGGTGAAGGACGAAAAGGATTTAAAAATCTTTCAAAAGGTAGTTTGTATTCTATGGGGTCTACATTTGTAATTCCTATAAGGTAAGTAACCATAGAACCAGCAACGGAGCCTCTGATAGTGGTCAAAATGCCATTTTCTTTTGCGTGTCGTAGCAAGTCTCCGACTACTAAAAAGTATGGTGAGTATCCTTTTTCAAAAATAATCTTCAGCTCATATTCTACCCGCTCTTTTATTTCTGCTGTTTCTTTTATATCTAGAGTTTTAAAACCAGCATAGGCAAGTTCACGTAACTTTTCGTCGTAAGTTTTACCTTTTTCAATTTCAAAATTAGGGAAAACCCATTTTCCTAATTCTAATTCTAAATTGCACATATCTGCCACTTTGAGAGTGTTGGCTACAGCTTCCGGAATATCTTTAAAAAGTTCTGTGGCTACATCGCCACTGACAAAGGAATGGTCGTCCTCGCCAAAAGTAAATCTGTTTTCGTCTTTAATATCAGAATTTGTTTGAATTAAGAGCAGAGTTTCATGCGCCTTGTTGTCATCGGTGCACGGATAGTGCGAGTCCATAGTGGCGACCAACGGGACATTTAATTTTTTAGCGAGTTTGATTGTACCAGAGCGTACCGCTTCTCCATCAGGGAGTGTGCCATGTTTTTGCACCTCCAGAAAATAATTTTCCTTACCAAAAATTTCTTGATATTCTTTGATTACTAATTCTCCTTTTTCTTCGTCATGGTTTGCCAGTGCCCGACCAAGTTCTCCACCCATACATCCGGACAAGGCAATCAGACCATCAGAATATTTTCGTAATATTTCTTTATCCATCCTAGGTTTGTAGTAGAAACCTTCCAGATTTGAAAGAGTAACTAATTTTATTAAATTTTTATAACCCTGAATATTTTTTGCGAGCAAGGTTAAATGGTATCTTTTATTATCAACCCCAGGATCTTTATCTAGCCTACTACGATTGGCCACATATGCTTCTACTCCAATGATTGGCTTGATGCCCGCTTTTTTTGCCAGTTTATAAAATTCAATTGCACCATACATGTTGCCATGATCAGTGATAGCTAAAGCCGGCATGTTGAATTCTTTTGCAAGTTTGATTAAGTCCTCAAGCTTAGAAAGCCCATCCAAGAGGGAATAATGGCTGTGGGTGTGTAGATGTATGAAACTCGCTTTATCTTTAGGCATTTTCACTATAATAGCACATTTTTTCTTTGTTGTTTTTATTCGTTTTTGGTATAATTGTAAGATGAAAAAAACAAGAGTTGGGATCAATGGTTTTGGCAGAATCGGTAGAGCATTTTTAAAGATAGCTTGGGAAAGGCCTGAAATTGAAATCGTAGCCGTAAATGATTTGGGTGATGTGGTAAATATGGCTTACTTGCTTAAACACGATACTGTTTACCGAGAATGGAAACACGATATTAAAGTTGATGGACAAAATTTAATAATTGATGGCAGGGCCGTAAAAGTTTTAGCTGAAAAAGATCCAGCTAAGCTTCCATGGAAAGATTTAAATATTGACGTTGTGGTGGAATCCACCGGACTCTTTGTAACCTATGAAAAATCCAAGGCACACTTAGACGCTGGTGCCAAAAAAGTTGTCATATCTGCTCCCGCTAAAGAAGGAGACGGAAGTGTAATGGGAGAAACTATTTTACTGGGAGTGAATGAAGAAAAATTTGGCACTTGCGACATTACTTCAAACGCATCTTGTACCACGAACGCTGCTTCTCCACTCATTGCGATACTGGATGAAGCGCTAGGTATTGAAAAAGCACTTTTAAATACGGTGCATGGCTATACCGCTAGTCAGTCGATCGTTGATGGACCAAACAAAAAAGATTTTCGGGAAGGTCGGGCGGCAGCACAAAATATTGTGCCAAGCTCTACCGGTGCGGCCATAGCAGTGACAAAAGCTTTTACAAAACTTTCCGGAATGTTTGATGGTATTTCCATGCGTGTACCAGTACCAGCCGGATCAATTGTAGACATTACTTTTATTTCTAAGAAAAACACTACCGCTGAAGAGGTGAACGCGATTTTAAAGAAAGCTGCTCAAGAACCTCGTTGGAAGGGAATTTTCACTGTCACCGAAGAAGAGCTTGTCTCTAGTGATATTTTGGGAAATCCACATGGTTCCATTGCTGACCTAGGATTTACTCGGGTAGTGGATGGAAACTTGGTAAAAGTTATGGGTTGGTATGACAATGAAATGGGGTATACATATACCCTAGTTGATCACGTTATAAAAACAAGTAATACTATAAAATAATATGAAAATTTATATTGGTACAGATCATGCAGGGTATGTATTAAAAGAAAAAATTTTGACTTCCTTGAGAGCTCAAGGTTATGAGGTTATAGATAAAGGTGCCTTTGAATACAACGAAGGAGATGATTACCCAGATTTTGTGGTGCCAGTGGCAAAAGAAGTTTCTATCGATCCGGACAATGTTAAGGGAATTATCTTGGGCGCTACCGGTGAAGGTGAAGCTATCACGGCTAACAGGTTTCCTCACGTTCGGGCGGTGGCCTATTATGGAGAATCAAAATGTGTGGTGGATGATCACGCTGATATTATCATACGTTCCAGAGAGCACAACAATACAAATGTTTTATCACTAGGAGCTAGATACCTCACTGAAGAAAATGTGATGGATGTAGTAAATCTTTGGCTCAATACTCCTTTTAGTAATGGTGAAAGACATATACGTCGTTTAGGTAAGATAGATCAAATTGTTTTGAAATAAAATTCATGGCTGAAATAATTCCGGCAATATTGTCAAAAAATTATGAAGATTTAAAAAATAAAATCTCACTAGTAAGAGGTATCGTTCCGATTGTGCAAATAGATATCTGCGACGGAATTTTTGTAAAAGCAACTACTTGGCCTTTTGAAACCAAATCACTAGACGAACATTTTACTAGAATTCAAAACGAACAAGAAGGGTTACCTTTTTGGGAAGATATTGATTTTGAGCTTGATTTGATGGTTCATGACGCAGTTTCCAATTTTGATGTTTACACCAAGCTTGGCCCAAGAAGAATAATTTTTCATATCGAGGCTGTTGGCAATTTAGAAGAATTCAAACATTTTCTAGAAGGAATAGAGACTTACACTAGGGACATAATAGAAATCGGCGTGGCCATTAATCCCAGCACAGACATTGCACAAATTTTTCCACTAGTGAATTGTATTGATTTTGTGCAATGTATGGGCATTGAACATATCGGTTTACAAGGTGAAGGTTTCAGTGAGCAATGCTTGGAACAAATAAAAAAACTAAAAGAGAAATCTTCAGACCTAGTAGTTTCAGTTGACGGGGGAGTAAATTCAGCCTCGGCGCCAAAAATAATTGATGCTGGAGCTGATCGTCTGGTAATTGGCTCAGCAATTTTCAATACAGATGATATACTAGAAACAGTGGAGCAATTCAAGAATCTATAATTTTTATGGCGTTTTTATCTGACAAAAAAATAAAAGAGTTGGAAATTACAGCGAACGATATTCGTAAGAGTATTATTGAAATGTTAGTGGAAGCGGGCAGTGGGCATACCGCTGGCCCACTTGGCATGGCAGATATTTTTACACTTTTTTATTTTCATATTTTAAAACATGATCCCAAGAATCCATTCTGGGAAGAACGCGATAGGTTGGTGCTTAGCAACGGGCACATTTGTCCGGTATTTTACGCGACAATGGCCTACGCCGGATATTTTCCAAAGGAAGAATTAAAAACTTTACGTAAATTAGGCACTCGACTCCAAGGTCACCCCCACAGAGAATATATGCCTTGGCTAGAAAATAGTTCTGGACCTCTCGGCGCTGGACTTTCACAGGCTGTCGGCATGGCACTCGCTGATAAAATAGACAAAAAAGACAAAGACAGATTTATTTATTGTTTTATGTCTGATGGCGAGCTAGATGAAGGAAATTCTTGGGAGGCCATTATGCTTGCTGGGAAAAATAAAGTGCGAAATTTAATCGCAGTTGTTGACCGAAACAACATTCAGATTGATGGTTTTACTGAAGATATAATACCACTTGAACCACTGGCTGATAAATGGCGAGCTTTCAATTGGCACGTGATAGAAGTTTCGGGTCATGATTTTATGGCCTTAAACGAAGCAGTAGTAGAAGCACAAGCGGTGTATGAAAAGCCGACGGTTATTATCGCCCACACTATTCCTGGTAAAGGCGTGCACGAATTTGAGAGAGACTTTAGATGGCATGGTAAACCACCAAACAAAGAAGAAGCTAAAATGGCTTTGAATGAATTGCGGACTCTTGGCGGTAAGATAAAAAGCGAACATCAATAAAAATATATGTTAAATCCAGATTTAAAATTAAATCCAAAAATTTTCAATGACGATGTCGCGCAAGCACCGATCCGAAAAGGCTTCGGGGAGGGGTTAGTTTTAGCTGGGGATCAGGATAAAAATGTAGTGGCCCTTTGCGCCGATTTGACCGAGTCCACCCAAATGATTTTTTTTAAAGAAAAGTTTCCAGAGAGATTTGTGGAAATTGGTGTGGCTGAACAAAATCTCGTTACGGTTGCTTCTGGGATGGCAGCAATGGGCAAAATTCCTTTTTGTTCTTCTTATGCGATGTTTTCTCCGGGGAGAAATTGGGAACAAATCAGGACAACCATAGCTTACAACGACCGACCGGTAAAAATAATTGGTTCACATGCGGGTATTTCTGTCGGACCGGATGGTGGCACACATCAAGCCCTGGAAGACATTGCTCTCATGCGCGTGGTACCAAACATGGAAGTCATTTCTCCTTGTGATTCAATTGAAGCCAAAAAAGCAACTCAAGCAATTACCAAAACTGGCAAACCAGCATATTTACGACTAGCTAGAGAGAAAACTCCCATAGTCACCACAGAAGAAACTCCATTTACGCTTGGCAAGGCCGAAGTTTATTGGATGCCAGATGTGGGCATTCCTCAGGTAGGAATAATAGTAACTGGTGGGTTGATGCATCGGGCCCTACTCGCTGCTAAAGAATTACAAGACCAAGAGGAGCCACAGCGAATTAAAACAAAAGTAATGAATCTTTCATGCATCAAGCCGATAGATGTGAAAGCTATTGTGGCTTTAGCAAAAGAATGTAAAGCAATCGTAACTGTGGAGGAGCATCAAGTTGCTGGTGGAATGGGATCGGTAGTAGCAGAGGTACTCTCGCAAAATTTTCCGGTGCCGATGGAATTTGTCGGCGTGCAAGATAAGTTTGGGCAAAGCGGTACACCAGACGAACTCATAGAACATTATGGTATGGGAAAAAATTCTATCAAAGAAGCGGTGAGGAAAGTGCTAAAACGAAAAATCTAGGAAAGAGTTTTTATAAAGCAATCTATCTGGCGTTGCTACGCCAGCGAACCTGCTCGGGCCGACGCCCTTGCGCAAGACTTTCTAAAAACTCTTTCCTAGATCCTATTGGCCTTGTAGTTTGCAGGTGCGTTTTTTAGATATTCCTCTAGCTTTTCTCTGGATAAAAGTCCTGCTTGAGCACCGACTTTTTGCACTACAGACATAGAATTTACTGGCCCCCAAGCAAATGCTTCTAGAGGAGATTTTCCCAGAGCGAGTCCTGCTGTAATAGTGGAAGAAAAAGCATCTCCGGCACCAGTGCGCTCTAGTGGTGGAGCGATGTCAGGATATATTGGGATTTTCCATAGCTCATCATTTAAATATAAATATGCTCCGTTTGGCCCATCGCTAATACAAACTATTTTTGGTCCGAGAGCCATTAAGCCTTTTGATAAAGTAAGCACGTCTTTGCCTTCAATTCCCAAGATTTTTTCGGCTTCTTCCAGATTGCAGAAAAATATTTCTGTTCGTGCATATATTTCTTTTAATTTTTCTGCACCAAATTTTATTTGAAATGTTCCCGGCTGGAAAGCTAGCTTGGTTTCTGGGTGATTCTTTAAAAATTCTATTATAGCCAAATGATAGGGCAGGGAATGCTCTGCCAAAGAACTCAAGTAAATCCAGGATATTTTAGGTAATTTTGGAAGTTTGTATTCAAATTCCGTGTGTTTGATTAAAATTGTTCGATCAATATCGTACCACAAAACATAGTGGTAATTTGTAATTTTGTCTTTTTCAATTGCTATGTATTCTGTCGTTACTTTTTCATTTTTTAATGACTCTAAGCAATCATTGCCATGTTTATCATTTCCAATACTGGCCACGAGTCCGACGTTTAGTCCTAGGCGTGAAGCTGAGACTGCCGCATTTGGGCTATTGCCAACTGCTGGTACCACGGTTACAGATTCATAGGGAACTTTATCTCCAAAACGAAAACAAAGTTCACACGCATCTGTATCTATTCGGCAATGTACGTGGGCATCGTTTAATTTTATAAATGCATCTATGACAATGTCTCCAATTGCCAAAAGATCTATTTCACCCTCTTTTTCGTTCATGATATCATTGTACCTCGCAGTGAAACTTTTGTAAAATTCTATTATATGGTGTAATATAAAAAAATATAAGAAATAATAATAAAAATATGTCTAAAAAAGTAGTTTTATTTTTAGCGTTTATTATTCTATTAGCTCCGCGTTGTTTTATTTATGCTAACCTTGAAATAAATGAAGTTATGTACGATCTGCCAAGTGGCAGTGATGACGGTAGGGAGTGGATTGAAGTTTACAATAATTCCGACAGCGTCGTCGATCTCTCCACTTTTAAATTTTCTGAAGGTACCACTAGCGACAAAATTACAAATCACAAACTCATTCTCTCGCAAGGTGATGCAAATTTAATTGCGCATAATTACGCACTAATTGTTTCCAATCCAACAAAATTTAAAATTGATTATCCAAATTTTTCCGGAATTATTTTTGATTCATCTTTTTCTCTAAATAACACTGGAGAAATTTTAATAATCAAAGACAAAAATTTAAATATCGTCGATCAATATATTTACAATTCTAAAATGGGTGCCGCGGGCGACGATAACTCTCTGCAAAAAATTAATGGAGTGTGGCTAGCAACGAAACCGACACCAGGGATGGAAAATAAAATTTTTGTTGCGACTTCTGCAAAAATATCCGACGCAAATGACACAAAAAATATTCCCAAAGGCACTAAAAATAGAATTTTAGATCCTGCGGAGGTATTGACTCCTACACAAAATTTATTTGGTAATGTTGTTTCAAGTAATCTCCCAGAAAACAACAATTTTTACATTTTTTTAGCTATTCTTATGGTTATTATTGGCGCTGGTAGTGGAGCAGTCTATTTTGTCAGGAAAAATAAGGCTATTTCCAAAGAAGGGGATGATTTTGATATCCTTGACGAATAGAATTTATATAATAAAAATCCCTCACTATTAAAGACTTAACGGGCGATTTTTAATTTGAATTTTTTCTGTGGATAACTGTTAGATATGCTGTATATATCATACTATAATATATAACGTATACGAACATATCGCCTATCCGAGACACCCCATTTTTCTCACCTTGTTTATCCGATATATTATTATATTTTCTCGCATAAATGCCAAACCTTAAAAAAGTAATTTCATTGCATCAAGCAGCCACAATCTCTGGTTATCATCAGGATTATTTGAGTTCACTTCTACGCAAGAATGAGATCAGAGGGGAGAAGCTAGGGGGCAACTGGTTTACCACCGAGGAAGAAATCAAGGACTATATTTTCAAGAAAAAAATTCGCAATAAAAATTGGATTGCTAAAAATTTCTTATTCTTTGTAAGAAAAAATACTGGCTTTATTTACGCCTTTATTCTTTTGGCAATTCTTTTGGTAGGAATATATTTTTACGACAAGTATTATGTTGAAATTAAAAATCCAACTTTAGACACTCAATTTTCCGGCATTAATAAATTTGTACCTAAAGAAGAAGTTAAGGAATTGAAATTTTAATGAAAATCTTTTTTACATCCAAAAAAATAAGAAATCTTTCTTCTTCTCTGATTCTCGTTTTTCTCTTTTCGGCTTTCATTCTACCTAATCTAGTTTCGGCTACTGCTGGTGTTCCTAAAATAATAAATTTCCAAGGACGATTAATGGACAGTGCTGGAAACTTGCTTGGTAGTTCTAGCGGTACGCCGTATTGTTACAAGTTTTCTCTTTGGGATGTGTCTACGGGTGGAACCGCAAACCCAGACCAAGTTTGGCCAAGTGCTTTTGCTACGCCAACAACGATGACGATCACTACTCGCTCGGGAGTTTTTGACGCATCGATTGGAGGCGCAGGTGGAGACACCCTTGATTATGATTTCCAAACCAACAATACGGTTTATGTAAACGTGCAAGTTGCAGCGCAAGTGGCTGGTTCTTGTTCTGGCGTTACTTTTGAAACACTTGATCCAAGACCCCAAGTAGTTTCTGCTGGCTATGCTATAAACTCTGGAACTGTCGGTGGATTTGTTCCAGCACAATCAGCGACTGGTAACCAGCTTCCAGCTTTGACCTCTGGCGCAATTGTTTTGGGAGACGCGACTGCAGCCGGAATAAAATCAACTGGAGCAAATCCATTCACGATTGATGCGGGAACTTCAGGAGTTTTAAATTTAAATAATAACTCCACTGGAAATATTTTACTCGGTGGTGGCTCTGCCTCTACTGGGTGTACGCTGACAAATTCAACCGGTGCCTTTGCCTGTGCGGCTGGTGGAACTTTTTCAACTCTAAGCTTGAGTGGTGCCATATCTGGAGCCACTGGTATTTCTTCTTCCGGTACAATTGCTTTCTCTGCTTTGTCTTCCAATGGAGCAGTATACACTTCCGGAGGAACAGGAACTCTAACTACTACCGCTCCAACTTCCGGAGCAATTGGATACTGGACTAGAACTGGTACAGT
>JAGWUB010000002.1 GCA_028868715.1 Patescibacteria group bacterium
GGCAACAACAATATCAATGGCAGTAGCAATACTACTTTTGCCACCTTCAGCTCTACCGTTACCTTCAGTCAATCCAAGATAATTTACTTCAAAGCTGGTAACACTTATACTTTTGCAACTGCCTTGAATTTGTCTGGGACTGCACATCATCCAATACATTTGGACTCTGACACTGAAGCTCAACAATGGTTCATGAATTTAGGTGGCTCTAACTCCATTGTTTATGTAAAAGTTGAGGATGGTGGCTGCAACGGTGGAGGCAATGTCACTGCCAACAATTACACTATCTATGACTATGGAAACAACGGTTCCTGCTGGTCACTCATTTCTATAAATAAATTCCATGGAGGTGGGGGAGTGGAAGCTTCTGCTGCTGCTCCAGATGTACAACATGGCGGCGGCGGCGGTGGTGGTGTCGGCGGTGGCGCAGGAGGCGGAGGAGGCGCAGAAGGTTCCGGTGGCAGAACCACTGCCGCTGGCACCGCAGTCTTGTCTACCAATACAGTCGGTAGTGTCTCAATAATCTCTGGTGGTAGTGGTTACGGCACTACTCCTCCTTCTGTATCTTTCTGTGGTGGTGGAGGAACCGGAGCAGCAGGTACTGCAGTCTTAACTGCTGGCGCAGTTTCTGGTGTCACGATGACTAATAACGGAACAAATTATACCTCTGCTCCGACTGTTGTCTTTGGTGGCACCTGTGGTGGCACCGGTGGTGGAGCAGGCGGCGGGGATAGTGGATTTTTGTATCACTTTAATAACCTTGCTTATGCTGGCGAAACATCAAATGAAGCTTGGTATCTTTTCAAATTCATTTTCGGTTTTTCTTGGTTGTTATAAAACTCGTATCAAAGCGAATTTAATCGTTGCCAAAATTCACTACGAGGTGTTATGATATGAAAGTATACTCAATATGACTTTTTCAACTTTTATAAAAATAATCTTTAGAAAATATTTTCGTTTCTTTGTAATACTTTTTATCTGTATAATCATAGCCGTGGTTGGTTATTTATACAGCGGTAGAGTCTCTTATAAAAATCCAGACACTGTGATGAACGCGGAGGCCAAAGCTCTCGTAGATAAGGTGGATAAATTGGCATACCTACCTCAAGATGAGACTCCCACCGTCGCCAAGGTTTCTAATCCAGCTTTACTAAAAGATCAGACATTTTTTGCGGACGCGAAAACAGGGGATGTGGTACTAATATATAGTAATGCCCGAAAAGCAATCCTGTATGACCCTGTGGCCAATAAAATTGTGAATATTTCTACTATAAATGTCGGCGGGGTAAAGTCATCCACACCGACCATCACAGACATAAAAGACAAGCCGACAGCACCGACCGATTCTTCTGGCCAAACTCAATTTTAATTTTCTCCTCTGCATGATACAATTAAAGTATCTATTCTAAAGACATGGTAATAAAAAAACATTTTTTTATAAAACTACTGGGATTTTTTCTGTTGTTTTTTTTCTTGACTTCTATTGCTCGAGGGATGGATTTGACCAGTACTAGTTTTATTGTTCGTGATCCGATTGTTGGCACTGGTGGAGGCTATGGTTCTTCTGCGAGCTTTCAATTAATTTCTGCTGGCAACACTACCTTGTCCGGAGTCGCTTCCTCGGCTTCATTCTCAACTCACTATGGATTTTTATATTATCCAAATCCAAATCCTCCAAGTATTACTTTTGATATCGATACATATAATACATCCACTACTACCACTACTACAGTTGCTCCGTATTCTGTTTCTTTGGGTACTCTTTCTCCTGCAGCGGTCACGGGTACGACTGAGGGAGGTGGTGGAACTCCTAATGGTATTTGGTTTAGCCTTGATGCCAACGGCGCTGGCGGAGCTATAGTTACCGTCGTGTCTTCGGGTGGGGCACTCAAATCAACTTCTGTTCCTGGAGATACTATACCAAGCGCTACTGCGGCTATGTCTGCTGGAACAGCCAACTATGGAATTTGTGCAAACAGAAATGCTACGACCACTGGTGTCCTAAACAAAGTATCCCCATTTGCATCTACCTGTGGTACCACCCCAAGTAGTAATTCAGTCGGAGCTGTCACTACATCTGCGCAAACTATTTACAACACTGGCGGAGCCGCTGTCACTGGTGGAAGGGGAGAAATAATGGTGGACGCAGCCATCAGCAACACCACCCCAGCTCACACTGACTACGGCGACACGCTGACTTTCATAGCAACGAGTACTTTTTAACCCAGAGTAGTTTGGTCACCTGTGGCTAGTTATCCACAGTTTACTGTATTTATTATGTATATATAGTATAATTTGAGTATTAAAACATAACAGTTATTTTAATAAAGGGTCAAAAAATAACTTAAAACTTATTATTAACATATTAAAAATGATAAAAAAATTTAGAGAGTCAGCGTTTTCAAGTTTTGTGAGTTCTATTACTATTATATCTTTAGTGATGATTATGTCAGGTATATGGCAAGTTGCCAATGCTGCGTCTCTCACCAGCATTACAGATACAATGACAAGTCAGACACAAAATACGTTTTCAAAACATACTATTAAATTTACATCTACTTCTGCCATTGCATCTTCCGGTACAATAGTTCTAGCTTTTCCAGCTGGATACACCACTACAGGTCTTGTAATAGGTGATTTGAGTATCTGTCACGGTACATCAACTGGTCTTGAAGTTGGTGCTGGTGCAGCTTGTACAAGTAACACTGAAACCATTGCAGCCACTAATGGTGCCAATACCGTATGGGGTGCAACCATAACTGGTACAACTACTATTACATTTACTGCTCCTACTACATGGGCAGCTCCAGTAAGTGCAGGATTTAAAGTTACTGTTATTATTAACGACAACAGTCACTTTAAAAACCCTAACTCGGTTACAACATTAAATACTACAATTACCACAACTTCTGACTCAGGATCTTTCACTGTTCCTATTGCAGACAGCACTCTAGTCGGTGTCACTGCCAACGTCACTCAAACAATATCTTTTGACTTAGATACAAGTATAGCTGGTGGAACAAGTGGTGCTCCATATTCAGTTGCACTTGGTACGTTGACGTCGGGAGCCGTGAATCACTCAGATGCATCGACCATCAATATGATAGTCATCAATGGAGGTACAAATGCCCCTGGTGGTATCAGTGTGACTGTTCAAAATGCTAATGGTGCCAATGGATTAGCATCTACTTCTACTCCAGCTGATAAAATAGCTAGTGCCACTGCTACAATGGCAGCGGGTACTGCAAATTATGGTATATGTGTAGATAGTAGTGGATCATTGACTGGTTTTACGGCCCAAGGTACATATGCTACAGCGACACCATGTACAACTGCATCATCTACAAATCACGTGGTTGGATTAACTACAACACCTGCTGCTATTGTCGCAACCACCGCACCAGTAAGTGGAGCTTTAGCCAAAGTTTTTGTTAACGCTGCTATCGTGGCTTCACAACCAGCTCATACTGATTATTCTGACACACTAACATTTCTTGCAACTGGGACGTTTTAATTGTATATATTACTAGATGAAAGATAATCACTTAAACTTTAGAGTCCTACTCGCAGTTTTTATTCTGATAACGTTGGGTGTCTATTCACGCCCAAATACTGTAAGTGCTATAAGTCTTTCTCCTACACGTTTTGAAATTCGTGGCAATCCGGGGGATACCTTAAACGAGGAAATGCTTGTTCTTAATGAAAAAAAAGATCAAGAAACTTTATATTCATCATTTGCAAATTTTGAAGCTCAGGGTGAATCTGGTACTCCCGCTTTTGTGGTGCCCAAAGATGATCTAGGTACGTGGATAACTACACAGGATTCAGTAACAGTAGGACCTGGGCAACAAAAAACAATTCCATTTAAAGTTAGCATCCCAAAAGACGCTACTCCAGGTGGACACTATGCGGTAATATTTTGGGGTACAGCTCAAGGTGGAGCAAATAATACTACTGTAGGTGTTGGAGCAAAAACAGGGGTGCTGGTGCTATTGTCAGTCAACGGTAACGTGAAAGAACAGGCAGGACTTCTAAACTTTAATACCGTTAATAGTAAATTTTTTTATAATTCACTACCAGTTTCTTTTGAATATCGATTCAAAAATGACGGAGGAGATAGAGTAAAACCTGTTGGAGAAATTACCATACGCGATAGCGTATTTTTCCCTGCAGATTATTTGAACGCAAATCCATCCGAGGGGAATGCGCTACCAAATAGTACCAGAAAAATAAATGTAGACTGGGTTAAATATGAACGACCAGGAGACTACAAAGCTCCAGCAGGAGTTTTTTCTAAATTCTGGAGTGACGTAAGTTATCAATGGAAAAATTTTGCCGTCGGTTTATATTCAGCAAATCTTGACGTGGCCTATGGCTCACAAGGAATTCATGTCAAAAGAACAGCTTTCTTTTTTGTGTTTCCATGGCAGCTTCTCATCGTAATGTTAGTTATTTTTATAATTATATTCTTTGGGGGTAGAAAACTTATCAAGCACTACAATAAGTACATAATCAAAAGAGCTAGGGCTGGCATACATTTTCCACCTGAAGCTCACAATGGTTAGCAATACTCAAAAAAAATTCATAAGCTTTTCATTGCTTTCTATCACTATATTTTTTTTAGTGTTTGCCTCTACCTTATACGCTCAGACACCTCCGCCGGTGAGCCATACAGTTTCAATCTCTGCTTCAGTCGGAAGTGCAGTAGTGATTGTTCCTGGAGGTGGAACTAGTGGAGGAGTTATCTTACCCCAGACGGCAGTAAGCTTCTCTGGCTATGCCTACCCAAATGCACAAGTTAGTCTTTTAAAACAAGGTGAGCTAAAGACAACCGTAAAGGCAGATAGCACAGGGTATTTTTCTATTACCCTTGAAGAAAAATACAATAGCAACATACTGTATTCTCTTTTTGCGCAGGATGTGTCTGGGAATAGATCGCTCTTGCTCAACTATCCGATGGTTGTGCAAGTGGGTTATATCACCGAGCTCTCTGGTATTCGCTTTGCTCCTACGATCGTCATAGACAAGTCTCAAGTCCGCGTGGGAGATTATCTGACAGTAAACGGCTACGCCCTACCACAAAATGATATGGAGGTTAACATTGTCGGCGTGGCCAACAAAGTTTTTACCTTAACTTCTTCATCTGATGGCTCTTATAAAATAGTGTTACCGCTTACGGACCTTCCAAGGGGTGCCTATTCTATATACATAAATTATAAAAATGATACCAGAGTTAGTAAGTTAATAAAATTTACCATCGGCGAATCAAATATTTTTTTCACGGATGCGTCTTCCAGTATTCCCGGAGATTGTAATGCCGATAAAAAAATTGATTTGATCGACTTTTCAATATTAGCCTTTTGGTACGGTAAGCCCAATCCACCAAAATGTGTAGATACCAATGGAGACGGCATTATAAACTTGATAGACTTTTCAATATTAGCATTTTATTGGACTGGATAGAAAATTTCGCCATAGGCAAACAAACATGAAAACATTTATAAAAATTAACCTAATATTCATTTTATTTCTAACTCTTTTTGCAGGGAAAGTTTTTGCAGCTGACATTTCTGTTTCTGTGCCACCGACCGTGAACGTGGGGGACACCTTTGAAGCTTTGATAAATATGAACAGTGACGGAGTGCCCATAAATTCCGCAGATATAGTTTTAAATTTTGACCAAAGCTTAATGTCATTTTCTGGTTACAAAACGGACAATACTTTCATAGGAATTTGGCTTGATTCTCCTCATGAAAAAAATGGGAGTATATATATGAGTGGCATTATCCCAGGTGGAGTTTCTGGTTTGTATGATCCTAGTAAAAAAGGACTTGGTCCAATTCCACTAGTTCGCTTACTTTTTTCTGCAAAAACATCTGGTAATGCCGTCTTTTCTTTTAGCAAAACAGAAATATTAGAGCACAATGGATCCGGCACAGCACTTCCACATAGTGAGATTGATGGCAACACTGTTATAGAAAATAATATTGACCCTAAAGCTAATTCAAACCCTAGAGAAAATATTCTTGATAAAGAAAAACCAGAACCATTTAATATTACTTTTTTAGAGGCCTCTATGTTTAGTAGAACGCCGTCAATGATTATATTTAAAGCAAACGACGCAGGTTCTGGAATTAAAGAATATAAAATGAATATAGGTGGCTCAATGTGGACAAATGTACAAAGCCCATATCCAATTTCTAAAGTTCTCTTATCACAAACTATTACTATTCGCGCTTATGATTTTGCGGGTAATTTTCAAGATTCAAGCATTACAATACCAGGGCTTTTAGCGCCATCGCTTTTGTGGACGCTCCTTGCTTTGTTTGTAATCCTTTGTATTCTGTGCTATAAACTGGTACTATATAAGAGATGAGACATGTCCTTAATCTCAAAATTCTTAGCTTATTAATCTTTTGTCTAATTGGAGCAAATATTGCCCATGCACAGTCTCCTAGCATATTTTTTAGTGTTCCCAGCAAGCAAGTAGTCGAAGGCGAACGGCTGACCGTGGACGTCAGGATCCAGTCTGCCAATCAATCTATCAATGCAGTTTCTGGGATTATAACTTTCACTCCAAATTTAGTAAATGTAGTTTCTATCTCAAAAGACAGAAGTATAATCAATCTTTGGACACAGGAGCCAAAAGTGCTAAGAAATCAGATTTCTTTTGAGGGGGTTGCACTAAACCCTGGTTTTCAGGGTAGCAATGGCCTTGTTTTTCAAATCAATTTTCAGGCCAAACAAGCTGGTGCTGTTTTTTTGAATTTTTCTGAAGGTGCGTTGCTTGCAAACGACGGTCTCGGCACAAACGTTTTAGCAAAGCTCAACTCTTCTGCCTTTAATATAGTAGCGGGAGGGGGAGTAATTCCTCCCAATAATATTTCCACCATAATTCCAGAATCAGAAAATAAATTGGCTACCTTGCCGGTCATCATTGATTATTCAGCGTTGGTTAATTCTAATGGAGCAGCTTATTTAAAAGGCAAGGGTGAGCCAAACGCGTTAACTAAAATTGTTTTTAAAGATGTTTCATTCAAATCTCTTGGTGAACAATTTATAGATTTTCTGCAAACAAAAAAGAAAAAGCTAGATGAAGTTTTAGTTAGAAACGATGATGCAGGAGGATTCCAATATACAAGTGGTTCAAATTTAGTAGCTGGGGTTTACAATGCTACTCCATTCTTGGTGGATAGTAATACCAATACTGAAAAACCAGGGCTCGGAGTTCAACTTTTAGTTACTGATAATAAAATTGTTAAAATTCTAGTTGTGGTTATTAACGTCTTAGGCCTCCTGATTCCAGTAGTTGGCTTACTAGTCGTTATATACTTTATTCCATGGTATTCATGGAGGAGGATGCGTGTTTTGAAGAGAAAGCTAGGCTTAGAAGAAGAAAAGCTTGAACTCTCCGAGCATCAATTAGAACGTCAAGACACAGCGGCCACTCAGCCATTTGATAAATTCACCAATCCAAATAATCCACCACAATGAAAAAAATAAAGATTATTTTAATACTCATTTTGCTACTTACTCCTATGGTTTTTTCTGTATTTGCTCAAACAAAGGATCTATTGTCTCCAGAGGAAACACTTTGGCTCAAAGAACGAAACAATACTATAGTAGTTTACCCAGAACAAAATGATCCTCCTTTTTCATATCAAAACCCAGCGGGAAACATACAAGGACTTTCTATTGATTATTTAGAATTGATAGCAGATAAAATTGGAGCTAAAGTACAGTACCTAACCCCTAGGTCTCGCAGTCAAATAAACACTGACATAAGAGAAGGCAAGGGTGACATTGCTTTTATCACCCCAGATAATGAAAAAGAAACTGACCTTATTTTTACAGAATCTTATGCCACTGTTCCAGTGGTCATAGTCGTACGTAAAGATTATGACAACCGAACCGGCCTGACACTAAATGATTTCAATGGAAAGCGTGTTTCTATGGTTGATGGTTCAACTGCAGAAGATTATGTAAGTAAAAATTATCCTAGGGTTGTCAGAGATGGTGTGACTGACGATGAAGTTAGCCTACAGCAAGTGGTCCTAGGTGAAGTGGATGCTGGTGTTATGGATGTGGCCTCCTTGTCTTTTTATTTATCAAAACAAGTATTGAGTAGTGTGAAAATTGCTGGCAACACTGGTTTGGATTACAAGCCAGCATTTGCAATGACAAAAGATAAAACCATGCTTCAATCAATTCTTGAAAAAGGTTTATCTCAGATCAGCACTAACGACAGAGCTTTACTGGCTGACAAATGGATAGCTCTACCAAACGAGGCTAAGAGTGATCAAAGTTTTTTAACTACAATTACAAATAACTTAGGCATGACTAGTCTATTGGCATTGCTAGGCTTAGGTATATTGATAATAATATTTTTGTTGTTGAGGCGCCCTAATTTTAGTACTTGGCGATTTAGAAAGATAAACCAAGTCAATGAACTCAAGGAAGAATTTTCTGAATTAGAAGGAGAGAGTAGCCTTCTTACCCATGAATTATTAAAAATTAAATCAGAAGAAGAAAAACTCAAAGAAAAAATAAACACACTGGAACAATAGAAGCTCCAAATAGTTTGTGTTATAATATATACTGTAGCTTTTTTAAAATTGCATATTATGTCAAACGAAAAAAAAAGTATATTGATAGTTGATGATAAAATTTCCACTATGTCTTCTTTGCTTAACATGCTTACAACTGAAGGCTTTAATGTGATCCAAGCGACAAATGGTGAGGAGGGCCTAAAAAATGCTTTTCAATTTCATCCTGATATTATTTTACTTGATATAGTGATGCCCATTATGGATGGTTTGACAATGCTTAAAATTCTGAGACGTGATACTTGGGGGCGGAATGTCCCCGTTGTCGTTTTAACAAATTTAGATAATGACAATAGCGCTGTTGCTGCCCTTGATAGTTTAGCTTACGATTACTTAATCAAAAATCAAACCAAGGATGAGGAGATAATGCAGATAATAAAAAATAAAATTAACCAGCAATGATTCAATTTTCTAAAAAAATAATAATTATCTTTCTATTCTTCTTTATTTTTTTAAATTTTTCTCATACTTCTGCCGTAGAAAATATAACTCCAACCATAACATTATTTCCAACGATATATTATGCTGGGGATGAAGTTTTACATATAGAAGGACGGGCACAACCAAGCTCAAATGTTGAAATTGTTTTTAATTCAATTGACTGGGCGCCAAAAAGTTTTACCGTAGGGAGTGATGCTAGTGGTAAATGGGTTTTTCTTCAGAGATTGTATCTAGAGGAGGGAAGGTGGGAAGTAAAAGCTCGAAATACCATAGACACGACATCTCAATCCGTTTGGTCTGATTCGGCGGATTTTATTTCTGTACCAACAGTTTTTGTGTTTGCTGGTATAAAAATAAAATTTTCTACGTTAAATGTACTTTTGATCGCTAGTTTAGCTTCTTTTGTGCTTATTATAATCCTATCAATTTTTAGATTTAAATCAGTTCAAAAAGAAGTCAGGGCTTTTCGCCTCGGATCTACCGAAAGACTAATAAAAGGAAGAATAGACGATGTGCGCCGAGATATAACCGAGGAATTGTGGCGTTTAGAGAAAAAACTAAAGCAAAGCGGATCTTTTACCCCAGAAGAGGCTGAGCATCGGGAAAAGCTCCTAGTGGAATTAAGAAAATATGAGAAAGAAATGGAGGAAGACATAATGGGTGTTTTGTAATAATAACCATATAAGTGATATAATATAAGCATGAAAAATATTTTCATTACAAGAGAAATACAAGCAGAAACCATAAAAACACTAAGAGACAAAGGATACAATATAACAATTGGTAAAAAAAAGACTCCTCTAACTCAACAAGAAATAATCAAAGAAATAAAGGGTAAAAACTATGATGCGGTCATTACCTTACTCACTGACAAAATAGACGGAAAAGTTTTTGACGCCAGCCCAGCTACCAAACTTTTCGCTAATTATGCTGTCGGCTATGACAATATTGACCTAGTCGAAGCTACTAAAAGAGGAATTAGTGTAACTAACACACCCGGAGATTATGTAGATGGTGTGGCCCAGCATGCGATAGCTCTTTTACTTGCTTTGATGTCTCGGCTCGTAGAAGCAGATACCTTTGTGCGAAAAGGAAAATATAAGGGATGGGATCCAATGCTTTTCCTGGGATATAAATTAAAAGGTAAAACTGTGGCTGTCATAGGTACCGGCAGAATAGGTGAACAAGTGGCCTACAAACTTCACTGTGGTTTTGGTACAAAAATAATTTATTACGATACAGTAAAAAATGAAAGAATAGAAAAAGATTGTGATGCGCAATTAATGACTTCTCTAGATGAAGCACTTTCGGTGGCGGATATAATTTCTATCCATGTTCCACTTTTACCTTCTACCCATCATCTAATAAATAAAGAAAATTTAAAGAAAATGAAACCTTCTGCATATATTATCAATACTTCCCGTGGCCCAGTGATTGATGAAAATGCTCTAGTCTATGCTCTTAAAAATGGTGAGATACGTGGTGCAGGTTTGGATGTGTATGAATTTGAACCAAAACTTGCAAAAGGGCTCACGAAATTAAAGAATACAGTACTGTCGCCCCACATCGCCTCAGCACAATTTGAATCAAGAGAAGAGATGGGAAGAATTTTAGCAGAAAATGTTATAGATTTTTTTGAAGACAGAATACCTAGAAATAAAGTCAATAAATAAAAACTTATGGAACCGCAGATGGGAAAACTTATAGTGGCTAGGCATGGAGAGTCCGAGTGGAACAAAGCCAATTTATTTACCGGTAAAACTGATGTACATTTGAGCACGAATGGATTTAAAGCATCAGAAGAATTGGGTGCTCTAATCAAAGATATTGAAATACATAAAGTTTTTGCTTCCACTCAAGCACGCACTATAGAGACAGAGGTCTGTATGATGAGTGGAGGAAAACAATGTTGTTCTGAAAATATACACTATTCCAGTGCGCTAAATGAAAGAGATTATGGAGATTATACTGGAAAAAATAAGCTAGAAAAAGAACATGAATTAGGGAAAGAGGAGTCTGATACACTTCGCCGTGCTTGGAATTATCCCATACCCAACGGGGAAACTTTAAAAATGGTATACGAGCGGTCAGTTCCTTTTTTTCTGCAAGAAATTTTACCAGTTTTAAGAAATAGCGAGAACGTGCTCATTGTTTCGCACGGAAATACCGTGCGATCTCTTTTGAAATACATAGAAAAAATTTCAGATATAGATATAGAGAAAGTAGAAATGCCATTTAATGAAATTTTTATTTACGACCTCGATCACGACGGACATTTTATAAATAAAGAAATAAGGAAAATAGGTGATAAAGTGAAGCCTGTGCAAGAAAGCAGAGTAAGGTCACTGACACAAATTGTAGCTACCATCGGTCCAGCTTCTTCTGAATACGTTGTGTTAAATGAAATGGTAAAAGCAGGTATGGATATGGCTAGACTAAATTTTTTCTGGCCGGAACCAGAAGAAATAAAAAAAAGAATTGGACTGATAAAAAAAACTGCCAAAGAGAACAACACTAATATTAAAATATTAGTAGATTTACCAGGGCCTAGACTACAAGATAAAGACGGGCATATATATGACATCAATGCTTCTAAAGCTATAACCGCCAAAGACAAGGAATTAATAAAATTTGCGATAGAAAATGATGTAGATTACTTATCGGTATCCTTTGTTGGAAATAAACAAGATATTTTGGACTGTAGGGAGGAAATAAAAAAATGGAATGGTAGACAAAAAATCATCGCTAAAATTGAACGAGCAGTGGCTATAGAAAACATAGATGAAATAATAGCAAATGCAGATGCAATCATGATAGCCAGAGGGGATTTGGGAAACGAAATACCCATTGAGAAAATACCATTTGCCCAAGATGATATTATTAAAAAATGTAAACAAGTTGGTAAACCAGTGATCACCGCAACCCAAATGCTCTATTCTATGAAAGACAACCCATCTCCGACTCGTGCTGAAGCCACCGACGTGGTCAATGCTGTCATGGAAGGTTCAGATGCTGTTATGCTCTCTGAGGAAACATCTATTGGAAAATATCCCATCAGGGCAGTGTATGTGATGGAGCACTTGGCGCTTGAAGCAGAATTACATTTAAAAAATCCTAAGTTCAACACTTTTTAATTATGGCTATTATTTCAAAACTAGAAGCCAAAGAAATTTTAGATTCTAGGGGGAACCCCACCGTCCAAGCCTCCTGTCGGCTACAAGATGGAACAATAGAAATTGCCTCAGTGCCATCTGGAGTAAGTACCGGTAAATATGAAGCATTTGAGCTTAGAGATAATGATATGAATAGATATAGAGGCAAAGGGGTAGAGAGGGCTGTGGGAAACATAAATGGAGAAATTTCAGAATTTTTAGTTGGAAAAGAATTGGACCAGAATACTCTAGATGAGGCTCTGATAAATTTAGATGGTACAAAAAATAAACAAAGACTTGGGGCAAATGCCATACTGGCAGTTTCGCTGGCTTTTGCGAGAGCCTCAGCTAAAGAGAAGGGAATACCACTTTTTAAGTACCTAGCAAATATATATTTTAAAAATGAAAATGAAAGAATGTATAAAATTCCACAACCAGTTTTCAATACCATAGAGGGTGGTAAGCATTCAGATAGCGGACTATCTTTTCAGGAGTTTTTATTAGTTCCACAAGAATTTGAAAATATAAAAATAAAATTAGAAGTAATAAAAAAGATATTTATATCCTTAAAAGATCTACTGGTAAAAGATGGGTATGAAGTAAATCTAGGTGATGAAGGTGGATTTTCTCCAAAGCTTTCATCTGATGAGAAAGTTTTAGAATATTTCAATATGGCTATTTCTTCTGCTGGCTATAATGCAGATCAAGTAAAAATTGGACTAGATGTTGCTGCCACGACTTTTTTCAAAGATGGCCTTTATCTTATAAAAGAGAATAAATTAAATACGCGAGAAATGATAGAAATGTATAAAAAATTATGTGAGCAATACAAAATAATTTCAATTGAAGATGGGCTCAACGAAGAAGATTTTGCTGGGTTTGCGGAAATGAATAAAGCATTAGGTCAGATGATAAATATTGTGGGAGACGATATTACTGTCACCAACATTGATCTAATTAAAAACGCAATAAATAATAAATCCATCAACACTCTCCTCATCAAACCAAATCAAATTGGCACACTTTCGGAAACTATGCAGGCCATCAGATTGGCAAAAGAAAATAATATTAAAACTTTCATATCTCACAGAGGTGGCGAGACAGAGGATACTTTTGTTGCTGATTTGGCAGTCGCCGTGGGCGCTGATTTTATAAAGGCCGGTGGCCCAACTAAGCCGGAGCGAATAGTAAAATATCATAGACTGATAGAGATAGAAGAGCTTATTAAATGACTTTTTAAGCCTATTCTGTTATATTCTCTCTATGTCTAAATTATCTGTGGGAATTGTTGGCTTGCCAAACGTTGGAAAATCTACGCTTTTTAATGCGCTTACTAAAAAGGGTGTGCCAGCAGAAAATTATCCTTTTTGTACCATTGATCCATCAGTAGGAATTGTTCCGGTTCCAGATGAAAGGCTAGATAAGCTTTCAGCTATGAGTAAGTCCAAGAAAACCATACCGGCGGTGGTAGAGTTTGTGGATATCGCAGGTCTGGTTAAAGGAGCTTCTACTGGAGCTGGACTCGGTAATAAATTTTTGTCTCACATACGTGAGGTGGACGCTATTATTGAAGTGGTCCGAATTTTTGAGGATAAAGACATGATTCATGTGCACGATAAAGTGGACCCACTTTTTGATATTGAAGTTATAAATTTTGAATTAGAACAAGCTGGAATTAAAAAGCCAACACTATATGTATTAAATACATCAGAAGCATCTGACAATGTAAAAAAAGATTTTATCTCAAGTCTTCCTGGGCCTTACTTAGAAGTAGACCCGATTTTTGGTACAGGATTAGATAATTTAATTAAATCTAGTTACGATTTATTGAACTTGATTACCTTCTTTACCACTGGAGAGGATGAGTCTAGAGCCTGGACAACCAAGCGGGACGCTAAAGCTCCAGAAGCAGGACGATCTATTCACAACGATTTTAAGGAAAAATTTATTCGCGCGGAAGTAATAAACTGGAAAGATTTACTTGATTGTGGGTCTTATGCAGTTGCTCGATCAAAAGGACTAGTACGCACCGAAGGCAAGGAGTACGTCGTACAAGACGGCGATGTTATCGAGTTTTTGGTGTAGCTGGTTTCTTCTTCTTATATTTTTTTACTTTCACTGCCACCTTCTTTATTTTTGGTTGAGCCTTTACTTTTATTGGCTTCTTCAAGCCCTCAATCTCATGCATGAGTAATGTGAGTGTGTTTTCTATATTTTTAAATTTCTCATTTTCTATTTGTTCATGTCTTTCTTCTTCTTCATCCTCAGAAATTTCTTCCACGTCCTCCTGAATTTCATCCACATCTTTTTGAATTTCATCCACGTCCTCCTGAATTTCATCCACATCTTTTTGAATTTCTTCAATGTCCTCTGACACTTCCTCCAGTTCCTCACTTTGTCTATTCACAGTGATTTGAATAAAAATTGAAAGGTAAATCGCTTCCAAGGATACTGCTGTTGTCAAAATTAATAAAATGCTTGAGGTATCAAAACCCAAAAATCGCAATCCAAAAATACCTATAAAAAAGATTGTGTGAATTATTAAAGACCCAGTTGACCCGATAGCTGCCGTTAAGTTTTTAGAAAAATCATTAAATTTATCATTCATAATTAGTCTTATTTATTATCTAATCCTTATATGATATACTTTTTTATATGAATGCACAATCAAAAGTTCTTAAATGGTCCCTTATTATTGGTATTGTTATCGTGATTAACTTGTTTTTTAATTACTCTCTTTCTTTGGTTTATAAACATCCGGTATACGAAAACTTTTGCCCGAATACAGCTCAAACCATCGAGACTATTAACACAAGAGAGCAGTGTATTCAGATAGGTGGACAGTGGAATGGCAATGTCTATGCGGTGCCTGCGCCTGTACCAGTAGAAAAAATAGCACAACCACAAGGTTATTGTGACCAGCAATTTACTTGCCGAAATACTTTCGAAGCTTCACAAAAAGTATATGATAGAAATGTATTTATTACTCTGGTTCTCTTGGGTGCTATTTGTGTGGCGGTTGGAACTTTTCTCGGAGTAAATATGCTGATCAGTATTGCACTGTCTATCGCTGGGGTTTTATCATTTGTTATTGCCTCAATGCGATATTGGAGCTCTGCTGATGATCTAATAAAAGTTGTTATTTTAGGAATTGCACTCGCTATTTTAGTTTGGGTGGCTATGAAAAAATTTAAAGATAATAAGTAAAAATATGTTTGAAAATTGGAAAATATTTGAAGGTACTTACGTCAACCCCATCGTCCTAAAAGACAGAATGACAACGATAGAGGAGGTAAGACAAAGCTCCAAGGACAAAAATAAGGAAGTGAATGAAGCTATTTTGGAGCGTTTGAAAATTATTGAAGTAAAATATTTATCAAAAGACAAAAAAGTTTATTTAGGGCAGATAGTCATCGATAAAGATTTGGCTGACAATATCTTGAAATTGTTTGATTATATTGAAAAAATGAATAACAACACTGATACAGCAGATGATAAGAAATTTTTTATAGAAAAAATAATACCGATATCAAATGAAAAATATAAAGACAACGATGCTCTGTCTATGGAAGACAACAATACCTCTGCATTTAATTACAGATTAATAGAAGGAAAAAACAGATTATCTTCACACGCCTTTGGTTTTTCTATAGATATAAACCCCAAGGATAATCCGGTTATGATTAATGGAGTAGTAAGTCAACCAAGAAATGGCAAGTATGATGAAAAAAATTCAAATACCTTAACCCCGCATCATAAGGTGGTAGAATTTTTAAAACAACGAGGATTTGAATGGGGTGGAGACTGGAAGTCTTCAAAAGATTACCATCATTTTCAAAAGATCCTTCCCACCAAAGAGTACCTAAAGAATTATATTGATAACGCAATTGATAACACAGAAGAAAATATTTTAGATACACTTGGAAAGTTATTTATCAATAGTTACAAATTGGAACATTTTCAGGCACTACTCAATTTTGTTAAAAATGATGTTATTATCAGCAAAATTGGCAAAGAACAATACTTGAAATTTTTTAATCTTTTAAACGAGCAAATACATAATGCACAAATACGATCATAAGAAAATTGAAAAAAAATGGCAAAATATTTGGGAGAAAAAGGGAGTTTATCATGCCGATGATAAATCTAAGAAACCCAAGTATTATACTTTAATTGAATTCCCATATCCTTCCGGTGATGGCCTTCATGTAGGACACCCTAGGCCGTACATAGGTATGGATGTTATTTCTAGAAAAAGACGAATGCAAGGGTACAACGTACTTTACCCGATAGGTTGGGACGCCTTTGGATTGCCGACAGAAAACTATGCCATAAAGACTGGTAAGGATCCCAGAGTGGTTACCAAGAAAAATACTGACACTTTTAGAAAACAAATAAAGTCTTTAGGGGTTTCCTTTGATTGGTCACGAGAAATTAATACCACTGACCCAAAATATTATAAATGGACCCAATGGATATTTTTACAATTTTATAAAAAGGGCTTAGCTTATAAGGCTAAGATGACCATTAATTGGTGCCCAAAGGATAAAATAGGTTTAGCCAACGAAGAAGTGATAAATGGGTGTTGCGAGAGGTGTGGCACACCAGTTGAAAAGCGAGAGAAAGAACAGTGGATGCTGGGCATTACTAAATATGCTGAGAGATTGGATAAAGATTTAGATACCGTTGATTATTTACCACAAATAAAAATAGGGCAGAGGAATTGGATAGGGAAGTCTGTGGGCGCAGAGATAGAATTTAAAATATCTTCAACCAACGAAAGTATAAAAGTATTCACCACTCGACCAGACACTATTTTCGGCGCTACATTTATTGCGTTAGCTCCTGAGGTGGCAAAGAAAATAACAGGTAAAGATTTTGGCATAAAAGTAGATACCGATCGAGAGAATAAAGAAAAAATTGGTATAGATACTGGGTTGAAGGCTAAAAATCCTGCGAGCGGTGAACAAATACCCGTATTCGTAGTCAATTATGTATCCGCAGATTATGGCACAGGAGCTATAATGGGAGTACCGGCGCACGATGAAAGAGATTTTGAATTTGCGAAAAAATATAATTTACCAATTATAGATGTGGTAATACCCATTAGAGTTGATAATACCAATCCTCATATTTCTGGTAAAAAAATTGTTGAAAGAAAAGCTGTTCAAGCAATAATTAGAAATCCAAAAAATGGAAAAATTCTTTGTTTAAATTGGAAGGCTCATCCATGGACTACGTTTGTGGTTGGTGGAGTGGAAAAAGGAGAAGATATTCTAGAAGCCGCAAGACGAGAAGTGTTAGAAGAAACAGGTTATAAAAATATAAAATTTATAAGAGTATTAGGTGGCCAAGTAAGAAGTGAGTTTTTTGCAGCACATAAAGACGAAAATAGAGTTGCATATTTTAATGCTATTTTATTTGAACTAGAGAACGAAGATAGGATCGAAGTTTCAAGAGAAGAAATTGAAAAACATGAAGTTGTATGGAAGGACCCAAAAGATATTCGTTCTGATACTATGCAATGTGGAGAGCTAGATATTTGGCTTGAAAGACTAAAAAATGAAAACGCTGTTAATGCAGAGAATGGTATTCTAACTAACTCTGGAAAATTTAATGGCATGGACAGTGAAAATGCTAAGAAGGAAATCATTAAATTTGTTGGTGTAGAGGAAAAAACAACCTTCAAGCTTCGGGATTGGATATTCTCTAGACAGAGGTACTGGGGTGAACCAATACCTATTATTCATTGTAGTAAATGTGGTATGGTTCCAGTTCCTGAAAAAGATTTGCCCGTAGAGCTTCCTAAGGTAAAAAATTATCAGCCGACGGATAGTGGCGAATCACCACTGGCCAATATTTCTAAATGGGTCAATGTAAAATGTCCAAAGTGTAAAGGGGGAGCATTGAGGGAGACAGATACTATGCCAAACTGGGCAGGCTCAAGCTGGTATTACCTTAGATATACAGACCCTAAAAATAAAAATGCATTTGCTGACAAGAAAAATTTGAAATACTGGACACCAGTAGATTGGTACAACGGTGGCAACGAACACACCACGCTTCATCTTTTATATTCTCGTTTTTGGCACAAATTTCTGTATGATTTAAAGCTCGTACCAACTTCCGAGCCGTACATGAAGCGTACTTCTCATGGCATGATTCTCGGTGAAGGGGGAGTAAAGATGTCTAAATCAGTCGGCAACGTCATCAACCCAAACGAAATCGTAAAAATATATGGAGCCGATACAATGCGAGTTTACGAAATGTTTATGGGGCCGTTCGATCAGTCTGTGGCTTGGAGTGACGAAGCGATCATAGGTCCACGAAGATTTTTAGAAAAAGTTTGGAAGTTGGGGGAGCTGGTAGAGAAAAATTCAGTCCGTGTCGGAGCCCGCTTGCGGGTAAAGCGGCGTGATTTTTCTCTACCAGATTCCACTATAGCTAAACTCTTAAACAAGACAATAAAAAAAGTTTCTGAAGATATAGAAGCTATGCATTTCAATACCGCCATTTCTGCAATGATGATACTTGCTACAGAAATGCAAAAATCAGAATCTGTTTCAGAAAAAGATTTCAAAATGTTTTTACAAATTTTAGCCCCATTCGCACCACACATTACCGAAGATCTCTGGCAGACACTCGGAGAGAAAAAATCTATCGATCTTTCCGTTTGGCCCAAGTGGGATGAAAATTTAATTCAAGACGAAGAGGTGACCATAATAGTTCAAGTAAATGGCAAAGTACGCGGACAATTTAAAGCTTCTGTAGACATAAGTGAGGCTGAAGCTAAAAGCAAAGCAGAGAATTTACCAGAAGTTAGGAAATGGATAACCACAGGTGTCAAGAGGTTTGTGTTTATCCCCAGAAAACTTATTAACATTGTAGTTTAGGTATAGTACAATAGACCTATGTATTCAAATATATTTCATAGGATTTCTTTATTATCACTTTTTGTAGTTGTAGTATTATTACCAATATTTTTCTTGCCTTTTGTTAATGTTTCAATTGAAACTGGCAAAGGACTATTTTTAGTAGTTGGTCTTCTGGTTTCAGTAATTCTTTGGATAATTGTTAGATTTTCTGACGGAAAAATTGGATTACCAAGGTCTATGGTTCTTGCTGCCGGCGGAGGCATTGTCTTAGTTTCTCTTTTGTCATCTCTTTTCTCCGGAGCACTCGGTGCAACTCTTTTTGGTACAATGTTTGACGTCGGTACTTTTTGGTTTATTTTTGCCTGTTTTCTTTTAATGCTGATATCTTCTATTATTTTCCGCGATCCTAAAAATTCCAGAATAGTTTTATTTGGGACAATACTTTCCTCTGGTGTACTTTTAATTTTCCAAGTATTACATTTATTTTTAGCTAAGTTCTTATCTCTAGGAGTTTTAGCAAGTAAAACTGATAATCTTTTAGGTTCTTGGAACGCACTTGGTATTTTTGCTGGTTTCTTTGTTGTATCCTCGCTGTTTGCGATTGAGTTTTTCCCGATTGCTAAAAGATTGAAAATAATATTAGGAGCATTGACTATATTTTCAACATTATTGATTGCGATTGTTAACTTTGTTTTAGTATGGGAAATTCTAGGTATCTTTGCTTTGCTTATCTTTGTGTACAAGATTTCTATTAACGCCAACCAAATGCAAGGTGAGACTAAAGTTCAATTCCCAATCTTTTCTTTTGTGATAGTTTTGTTATCTCTCTTCTTCTTTATGTCATCTAGTTTTATCGGGGGATTTTTGCCTACAAAATTAGGAGTAATCAACAATGAGGTCAGCCCATCCTTTACATCTACAATGTCTGTAACCAAATCAGTTATTCAAGCAAGCCCAATTTTTGGTATAGGTCCAAATAGATTTGGAGATGCTTGGGCGCTTTATAAACCCACCATTATAAATTCTAGTCAGTTTTGGGATGTAGCCTTTAATTCTGGTTCTGGTTTGATACCGACATTGACTGCTACTACCGGAATACTCGGCATTCTTAGTTGGCTTGTTTTTCTCGTACTATTTATTTTTACGGGTGTTAAATGGCTATTCTTTAGTATAAAAAATAACGTGAGTCTAGAAACCGTATCCTTCTTCTTCCTATCTCTTTACTTGTTTATTTCTTCTTTCTTTTACTTCACTGGTACGGTCATATTCCTGCTCGCCTTTGTATTTGCCGGAGTGTTTATCGGGTTAGTTTCTTCAACTCGTAAAAATGGGGAAATCTCTATGTCATTTTTCGATGATCATCGAAAGAGTTTTTTCTTCATGCTTTTCCTTATCATATTAATGATTGCTTCCGCTGCAATTGGCTTTAATTATATTCAACGTTTCGTTTCTGTTCCTTACTTCACAAAAACACTTTCCACAGGAAGTGTACCAGAGGCAGAAACTTCAATAAACAAAGCTTTGTTGTTAAATTCTAATGATTTATACCTTCGAACCTATGCGCAAGTATATCTGGCTAAATTAAATGCCATAGTTTCTAAAGGATCAGCTACTTTATCTGACGCAGACAAAGCGGATCTACAAAGTTCTTTTGATCAAGCTGTAAATGGTGCACAACTAGCGACAGTCTACGATTCAAAGAATTACCTAAATTTCCAAATGCTAGGATCAGTATTTCAAACCGCGGGTTTGATCGGAGTGAAAGATGCTTACAGTAAAGCGCTGGATGCGTATAAAAAAGCTTCAGAACTAAATCCAGCTAATCCAAGAATAAAACTTCTTTTGTCCAATGTCTCTGGCGCCCTTAATCAAACACAAGACGCAAAAACTTACGCCAATCAGGCGCTGACCCTAAAGCCAGACTATATTGATGCCTTGATTACTTTGGCTCAGATATCAAAAAATGAAGGTGATATCACCACAGCAATTTCGTATGCTGAACAAGCCCTTGCAATATCTCCAACCAATAAAGATCTAATAAACTATGTGGATTCTTTGAAAAACGGAACTTATGCTAACACACCAGCTCCGACAACAGATACTACAACCACAACCCCAACACCTACTCCAAAAAAGAGATAGCAGATGAATAAGATACTGAGGATTCTTGGCAAAGAATATGGGAATGTAAACCAGGCAGCACTTCTCTTAGGTATTTTTGCCTTTCTTTCGCAGATTTTAGCACTTTTCCGTGATCGGTTCATGGCGCATTTTATTGGTCCTTCACCCACACTGGATGCTTATTATGCTGCTTTTCGTGTCCCAGACTTGATCTTTATCTCCATAGCCTCCCTAGCTTCTATCACGGTGCTCATCCCTTTTTTGGTGGAAAAAATGGATGATGGAAAAGTAACCCCTAAAGCTCAGAAATTTTTGAATGAAGTTTTCACTATTTTTTTTCTTACGATGATCTTGGTTTCATTTGTAGTTTTTTTACTTTTACCTATTCTGATACCATTTATCGCGCCAGGGTTTACTCCAGTTATGCAAGGAAAATTAATTGTACTTTCACGCATAATGTTACTTTCTCCTATATTGATGGGACTTTCAAATCTCTTTGGCACGGTAACTCAGCTTTTTCGTAAATTTTTTATTTATTCCTTAAGCCCAATTCTTTATAACATCGGAATTATTATCGGAGTTGTGTTTATCTATCCTATCTTTGGAGTTTATGGTTTAGCCATCGGCGTTGCCCTCGGAGCCTTGATGCACTTTACTGTGCAAATACTTGCTTCATATAGCTGTGGATTCGTACCCAAGTTCTCAATATCTGTAAATTTTAAGGAAATAAAAAAAGTTGCGATGATTTCACTTCCACGCACCCTTGGTTTGTCTTTTAACAATATTGCCCTTATTTCCATAATTGCATTCGCGTCTTTTCTAAAGAGTGGTTCAATATCTATCTATAATTTTGCGGACAATCTCCAATCTGTACCACTAAACATTATTGGCATATCATATGCTGTAGCTGCTTTTCCAACATTAACTAAATCAATTTCTCTAGGAAAAATGGACGACTTTAGAAAACATTTAAAATCTGCCGCTCGGGCTATTACGTTTTGGTCAATCCCGGTTATCTTTCTTTTTATTGTTGTTCGTGCACAAATCGTGCGTGTGATACTTGGATCGGGATCATTTTCCTGGGACAACACCCGCCTAGTCGCGGCTTGTTTGGCCATCTTTTCAGTATCAATTTTGGCTCAGGGAATTACTACACTACTTTCTCGTGCCTATTATGCCAATGGCGACACCAAACGTCCCCTTATAGTTAATTTTTCTTGCTCAATATTAATTGTAATTTTGTCCTATATATTTATTCACTTTTTTGAAACCATGCCAATGTTACGGTACTTTATAGAATCAATGCTAAAAGTTAATGATATTCCGGGTACGGAAGTATTGATGTTGCCACTCGCATATTCTGCAGGTACTATTTTGAATGCAGTACTACACTGGTATTTTGTTCGTAAAGATTTTATGCACGGTGAATCTTTTATTACGACTACTTTCTTTCAGAGCTTGGGAGCATCATTTTTCTTGGGCCTAGTCGCTTACTTGAGTTTAAATATTCTTGCGCCATTTTTTGGCACGACCACTTTTTTAGGAGTGTTTTTGCAAGGATTTTTATCTGGACTTTTGGGTATAGCAGCCGCAATTTTAATATTACATTTACTTAAAAATCAGGAGTTAAAGGATGTTCTAAAAACTCTTAAAACTAAGTTCTGGGATGTAAAAGTCATAGCACCATCCCAAGAAGAGCTGTAGATTACTTTTCAGCCTTTGAATTATTGGTTTTTTCGGCTTTTTCTGCTAGAATTATAAAATGTTTGTAAAAAAGATTTTTCAGCATATTTGGCCACGAATAATGAAATATAAATGGTCATTTTTCCTGACCTTTGTATTTTATGCATTTAGGGTTTTATTTGATTCAGTCCTAAAGACTCTTTATTTTAAAAAAATCATTGATGTGTTATCAATCCCAGGAATAAACAAAGCAGCATTTTCAACTGTTCTTATTCATCTCGTAATTATCAACATTTTGATTTTAGTGGGAGGGTATGTTTTTTCACGTCTGGGATCTTGGTGTATAGTTTATTTTCAAAATAATGTAATGCGTGAACTTGCCGATTATTCTTTTGGCAAGATGATCAATCATTCATATAATTTTTTCTCAAACCGCTTTACGGGTAGCCTAGTCACAAAATCAAGGCGCTTTGTTCGTGCCTTTGAAGTGATGCACGATACTCTCATCTTTAATTTTTGGATGACCTTTATTACCTTGCTTGGTATTTTCGTGGTTTTATTTATCCAGGCTCCCACGATTGCCATTGTCTTTTTCGTTTGGGTTATTTTATATCTGATAATAATTTCTTTCTTTATCAGAAGAAGAATGAGATACGATATTATTAAAGCAGAAGCTGATTCTAGGGTGGGGGGAAGATTGGCAGACGTTTTTTCAAACATCTTTGCCCTAAAAGTTTTTTCGGCCAAAGAACGTGAAAAAACTTCTTTTGGTAAAGTAACTGAAAACGAACAATATCACCGTGGTAACTCATGGTATTTTGGAAACAAACAAGATGCCTTGCAGGCTGGGTTGATGACTGCTGTGCAGGCAGTCGTGTTGTATATAATAATAAAATTTTGGTTGGCAGGTACGATGAGTACTGGTACAGTTGTCCTAATTCAGATATATATGGTATCTGTGTTTGATAGATTGTGGGACTTGGGTAAGGCGCTGACAAGATTTATGGAATCCGTTGCCGACATGAAAGAAGTTATAGATATTTTTGAAATTCAACCAGATATTTTAGATCCCCAAAATCCAGAAAAATCAAAAATGACACTAGGGAACATAGAGTTTGATAACATTAATTTTCGCTATGGTTCAGGGAACAAGGTTTTAAGTAATTTTAATTTGAAAATATCCGCAGGTGAAAAAGTTGGCTTGATCGGACATTCTGGTGCTGGTAAATCAACTATCACTAAACTTCTTTTAAGGTTTGTGGATGTGTCTTCTGGGAGCATAAAAATTGATAATCAAGATATACGCAATGTAACTCAAGACGACTTACGGAATGCGATTTCCTATGTACCCCAAGAACCAATGCTTTTTCATCGCACTATTAGCGAAAACATAACTTATGGCAAGCCGGATGCGACAGAGGAAGAAATAATTTCTGCGGCTCGTCGCGCTCATGCACATGAATTTATTTCTACACTGCAAAATGGATATGATACGCTCGTAGGGGAGCGAGGCGTGAAGCTCTCTGGCGGAGAACGTCAACGGATTGCCATCGCGAGGGTAATGCTTACTCATACACCTATTTTAATTTTAGATGAAGCTACTAGCTCTCTCGATAGTGTTAGTGAATCTTATATTCAAGATGCCTTTAATGAACTTATGAAAGGTAAAACTACAATAATCATAGCCCACCGACTTTCCACCATTCAAAAAATGGATAGAATTATTGTTTTAGACAATGGTCACATAGTGGAAGAGGGAACGCATAAAGAGCTTTTAAAAAAAGGTGGCATATATGCCGATCTTTGGGATCACCAAACCGGTGGATTTTTAGATTAAACAAACTGGACAAAATAGAAAAAAAGTAGTATTGTGACTTTGGAAAAGTATACTCTTTAGGAGGAAGGTGTATATGTTTTGGATGATAGTTGAAGTTGCGTTAGGTGTTGTCGTTGCATCTGTAATCTACTTTTTTATCTTCGTTGGGCGGATTGTTAGTCGTGGCACAAGGGCGCAACGATTGATCGACGAACATTTCGACAGATAGACCGTGAATCAATCGCGGACAAAATGGCTTCTTGAACAATATGTTTCGAGGAGCCATTTAAACTTTATGCTGAAATTTTATAGGTTTTCTGTTAATATAGAATAAATGGATTTAAAACACATACGAAATTTTTCAATTATAGCCCACATAGACCATGGTAAAAGTACCTTGGCTGATAGAATGCTGGAAATTACCCACACAGTGCCAGAGCGTAAAATGCGTGATCAAATGCTGGATTCCATGGAGCTGGAGCGTGAGCGAGGTATTACTATCAAGATGCAACCAGTTCGCATGGAATACGTTTTAAACGGTGAAAAATACATTTTAAACCTCATAGACACTCCAGGGCATATAGACTTCTCTTACGAGGTCTCAAGGGCTTTAAAGGCCGTAGAAGGCTCTATTTTACTGATTGACTCTACGCAGGGTGTACAGGCACAAACGCTTACCACGCTCGCTTTAGCGCGCGAGGGAGGCCTAAAAATAATCCCAGTACTATCCAAAATAGATTCTCCACTCGCCAGAACAACTGATATAAAAGAAGAAGTAGTAAAGCTTTTAAATTGTGATCCAAATGAAATTTTATTAGTTTCTGGCCGCACCGGCGAAGGAGTAGAGAATCTTTTAAAAGAAGTTGTAAAGCAAATACCAGAGCCAAAAGAAACCCATAAAGGGGAGAACGTTTTACGGGCACTTGTTTTTGATTTTAAATATTCAAATCATCGTGGAGTAATTGTATTTGTGCGAGTACTTGATGGAAAAGTAAGGAAAGGTGATAGCTTACTTTTTGCGGTTTCGGGGGAAAAGTTTACTGCTCTTGAAGTCGGAACTTTCTCTCCAGAGGAAACTCCACGTGACTATCTCTCTGCTGGAGACACGGGGTATATAGTCACCGGTATCAAGAAACCAGGCATAGCATCCGTCGGAGACACAATTACAATTTCTAAAAATCCACTTCCTGCTTTTCCGGGGTATATGCAACCTCTCCCAGTAGTCTGGGCTAGTGTATTTCCTGAAGATGCAGATGATTTTGCAGAATTAAAACTAGCCTTGGGTAAATTAAAGCTCTCAGACTCGGCTTTTTCATATGAGGAAGAATCTTCAGGATCTTTAGGTAAAGGATTTCGCTGTGGATTTTTAGGGATGTTACATTTAGAAATTATTACTGAACGCTTAAAACGCGAGTTTAATCTACAGTTGGTAATTACCACACCTTCAATTACTTATGAAGTTTTGATGAAAAACGGCAAACGAGAAAAAGTTTATTCACCCTATCATTTTCCAGATGATAGTAATGTGGAAAAAGTTTTTGAACCTTGGGTGACGATAAAGATAATAACTCCAGCAAATTATCTAGGGAGTATTATGCAACTCTTATTTGACCATGAATCTGAAATAGGCGAGACGGAAAACTTTGGAGACAACCGTTCCTCTGTTTCTGTAAAAATGCCACTCCGCGAGCTGATGCGTAATTTTTTCGATGAGTTAAAAAGCACGTCTTCAGGGTACGGGTCTATCTCCTATGAAGTAGAGGGAATGCGTGAGGCCAATGTAACTAGGCTGGATATGCTAGTTGCCGATGAAGTAGTGCCAGCTTTCTCTAAAGTGATTTCTAGAAAAAGAGTAGAGATTGAAGCTGAAAAGGCAGTAGAAAAATTGCAAAAACTTTTGCCGAGGCAGATGTTTTCTTTGAAAATTCAAGGTAAGGCTCTGGGCCGAATTATTTCCTCACGCTCGCTTTCTGGTATGAAAAAGGACGTCACTCAACACATGTACGGTGGTGATATTACTCGAAAAATGAAACTTCGCGAGAAACAGAAAAAGGGTAAGAAGAAAATGAAAGAAAGAGGAAGAGTAAATATTCCCCAAGATGTATTCTTGAAGATGATGCGCACTGGCGAGAATTAAAACCTACTGTTTTAATCTAAAGATAGGGGAGTAAAGCAATATCATACTTAATATGATTAATATACTGATTACTGCCCAAATAATTTGAATCTTCTTTTGATGTTTTTTATTGAAAAGCATATAATACAATGTATCATATCACATTATGCGAGATTTTCAACAAAAAAAAAGATGGAGAAGTGTGGTAGAGTCTTGGCCGGTTTTGACAATTTTGGGCATATTGTTACTGCTTTTTGCTTGGGGGATAATCGGCCTTTGGAGTAAGATGCAAATTACAGCAGAAAACAAGAAAATAGCGGAAAATCAACTAAAGGAATTAAAGGAAAAACAGGCAATATTCTCAGCAGACGTTGCAAAATTAAATAGTCAAAGTGGTATGGAGGAAACAATTCGGGAAAGGTTTCCGGTAGTGAAAGAAGGCGAAGGTTTGATAGTAGTGGTGGATGATAAAAATAAAACAGAGGCGCCAAAAACTGAGACTGGAGGATTTTTCTCTTTCTTATATTTCTGGAAAGGCTGGTTTAAATAAAGTGCGGGATACGAGAATCGAACTCGTGTCTAATCCTTGGGAAGGACTCGTTCTACCACTAGACCAATCCCGCATTTTCATAGTCAAATATATTCCAATTTTTATACATTGACAAGTATGCTATAATATAAATATTAGAAGATAAGAATATAAATAATATGCAAAACGTAACTATTTACTCAACCCCTACATGCCACTTTTGCCAGATGGCTAAAGAGTTTTTTAAGGCTAATAACGTGGCTTATACCGAATACAATGTCGCTAGCGACCTTGAAAAAAGGAAAGAAATGATAGAAAAAAGCCAGCAAATGGGTGTACCCGTCATTATAATTGGAAACGATTTGACTGTTGGTTTTGACAAGCCTAGAATATCTAAATTGCTCGGGGTTGCTTAATAAAACTTAAACATAAAAAAAGAACCCAATCAAGGGTTCTTTTTTTTATTATATTTAGTTAGATAACTTTTTCACCTCTCACAAGTCTCAGGACGATTATTATTAGTGCGATTACCAAAAAAATGTGAATGAATCCTCCCAAGGTATACGAGGTTACTACGCCTAGGAGCCACAAGATGACTAAGATGACGGCTATTGTTGTAAGCATGTTTTTTATTTTATTAATTAATATATTCGACCAAATTATCTATCGGTACTATAGATGACGATTTAGAAGTAGAAGAATTACATTATCACATAATAGTATTTGTTGGTATAGAGACGCTAAAAACGCTACCTTTTTTTTGTACGCTTTGAACTTTTACTGAACCTCCATGAATTTCTGCAACCCATTTTACGATAGCCAGTCCGAGGCCTACGTTATTTTCGTGAGATCTTTGAAATTTATCTGCTCGATAAAATCTTTCAAATACATGAGGTAAATCTTCTTCAGATATCCCGATTCCATCGTCAGCCACACTTATGGTGATAAGATTTTTTGATTTTTTAACACTGATTTTTGTATGACCATTTTTACGTCCATAAATTATAGAATTCTTAACAAGATTTATTATCATCTTGGCCAAGTATCCCTCATCTCCAAGCATTATTATGCGTGGCATTTCCGAGGAGGTAATTGAAATATTTTTTTTATAGGCGAGGGGCTTACATTGTCCTACAACTTTTTTGACCAAAACCCTTAAGTCTAATTTTTTATAAACAATTCTGTTTTTTAATTCCCAAGCTTTAGAAGTTATGAGCGACAGATCTGTAAGAATTTTGGCGAGGCGTCCAATCTCATAATTTATATCTTTAAGCGCAGTTCTCATTGGCTTTGGTTTCTTTGATATGTGTCTCATGGCTAGATCGACATTTCCTTTAATTATTGCGAGTGGAGTGCGAAGCTCATGAGTCGCATCGGCGATTGATTCTACTTTCCACCTTTCTACTTCAAGGAGCCTTTTGGATTCCTTAATCTGATCTACCTCTTTACGTTCAGTTATGTCTCTTATATTGCATTGAATAACGAGTTCACCACCAGCTAGATAAGAATTGCTCACAAACTCGACAGAAACTAGTTTACCGGCCTTAGTTTCTAGAGGCAAATCTTCGTAACGTACATAACCCTCATTTTGTAAAATTTTAAAAACATCCTTAGACGCCCTCACATTTCTGAAGGCTCCTACTTCCCACAACTTTTTATTTAAGAATTCTTCTTTAGAATACTCAAGTAATTTAATCAAAAATGGATTTACATCGGTAATTTGACCAGTCTCTGAATCGAGCATTAGTATTCCATCGTGAGCTGACTCAAAAAGTCGGCGATATTTTACCTCCGACGCCAGCAACTTCTTGTTTATATTATTGGAAACTTTTTTTATCTTTTTACCTAACTTTTTTTTCATTGTTTTAGATTATTCTTTTAAAACAAATCCAACCCCACGCACAGTGTGGATTAATGGCTTTTTGTTGCCTTTGTTTATCTTAGAACGAAGGTATTTTATGTGGACATTTAACTCATTTCCAACCTCTTTAAACGTTGGCCCCCAAGCATGGTCTATGAGGTCACGTCTTTTGACAGCTTCACCTTTGCGGGAGATAAGAGTATCTAACAGCTTATACTCTTTTGGGGTAAGGGGAATGACAACTCCTCCTCGAGTCACTTCATGTTTTTTCTTATCCATAACCAAATTAGCAACCTTAAGCATATCTTCATCAGTTGTTTTTCTGCGACGCAAAATTGCACGAATTCTAGAAAACAATTCAATCAAACTGAAGGGTTTTATTAGATAATCATCTGCGCCGGCGTCGAGTCCAAAAACTTTATCTTCAATGGCACCTCTGGCAGTGAGCATGATTACCGGTGTGTGAATGTGGCGAGCTCTGAGTTCTCTGCAAATGGCAAAACCATCTTTACTCGGAAGCATAACGTCTAAAAGAATCAAGGAGTAATTATTTCTCATTGCCTTACTCAAACCTTCCTCTCCGTCATAAGCTACATCAACAGAATAGCGCTCTTCCTTCAATGCTTTTTTAAGTATATTAACTAATTTTTTTTCATCTTCAATTATTAAAATTGCCATGACATTAATTCTATCATTTTCAATATATTTGCGCAATACATAATTAGCCTTATTATTAAGTTTATATTAAAGTTATGCACAATGTATTAACAGGTTTTATCACTTTTTTAGTTGGTAATGCTTGACTACGCTTGAATATTAGAATACAATTATTAAGATTAGATTAAATTACTATGAACAAAAAGCAAGAGGTAAAATCACAGAAAATATTAACTCAAGCATATACTGACTACAAAGATATGCTTAGTAAGCGAGCTTTTTTTAAAGTGAACGATCGGGTGGTTAGTGAATACTTGGTACAAGATACTTTTATAAAAACTTGGAAATATCTTATGAAAGGAGGGAAGATAGAAATAATGGGAGCTTTTCTCTATCACGTTTTGAACAATCTTATCGTAGATGAATATAGAAAACATAAAACAACTTCTCTCGACTCGCTTTTAGAAAAAGGATTTGAGCCACGCGCTGAAGATCACGAGCGGATCTTTGATGCCTTGGATGGAAAGACTTCATTTGGGCTAATAGAGCATCTGCCTAGAATATATAAGAAAGTAATACGTATGAAATATGCCCAAGATTTATCGCTTAAAGAAATGTCTCAAATCACCGGAAAATCAAAAAATGTCATTGCGGTGCAAACTCATAGGGGATTAGAGAAACTTAAATTATTGTATAATCCTGCTTAGTCTTTTTGTGTCCTCGGCAGGATATCTCGGTTTACCACCGCGGGTGCTTTTCCGTTTAGTTTTACTAAACATGGAAAAGCCTTTCGCTTCCTGCCCGAAATAAAGCAGTTTATTTCTCTCGGACACAGTTGTGTCCTCGGCAGGATATCTCGGTTTACCACCGCGGGTGCTTTTCCGTTTAGTTTTACTAAACAAGGAAAAGCCTTTCGCTTCCTGCACGAAATAAAGCAGTTTATTTCTCTCGGACACACTTGTGTCCTCGGCAGGAATCGAACCTGCAACTACTCCTTAGGACGGAGTCGTTATATCCATTTAACTACGAAGACATTTTAAACTACCTATTTATAAGATAACATATAAAAATCCATTTGAAAATTTGGTTTTTTTACCTATTTTTGCTAGTATTTATATATGTCTCCAGAGGAAAGAGAGCTTTTAAATAGAAGCGTAAAGCTTGCCGAAGAGAATAATGAAATGTTACATTCAATGCATCGCTCTCTGCGCTTACAGCGCATTATGAGTATTGTATATTGGGTGTTTATAATTGGTTCGGCTATCGGTGCATATTATATAATTGCACCATATCTGAATCAGTTAAAGAGCTTATATGAAAGTGGTGCAGGAGATGTTTTGAGAAATATAAATAATATGCCTAGGTAGCTCAGTGGTAGAGCGCAGCCCTGAAGAGGCTGGCGTCGGGTGTTCAATTCACCCCCTAGGCACATAAAGAAGATTTCTAACTATACATTATTAAAAGCACAGAGTATAATTAAAAAATGAGCTATTCTGGACTTGTTAAAACCCTAGCAACAATACTAGTGTTATTTGTGGTTGTTGCGGGAGGATATTTATTTTGGGAAAACTCTAAACTTAACAAAGGGCTTAATAATCAAGCTTTAGATAAAAACACGCTACCGTCTCCAGAAATTTCTAAATTACCACTTGATACTCAGGATAAAAATATTAAAAATCCCACTGAGATAGGGTCAAACACCACAGTAGTACAAAAAAATACCACGACCAAAAGCACTACTCAGGCAAAAGACTTTTATAAAGTTCCTGAGAATCCAGATATTAAGACATTAACTGGGGATCAAGGAATTACAGAAAAACCCTATTATAATATTAAATTTTTGGGATTTAATTCAGCCGTAATTATTGATTCATTTGGCAATACACAAGAAATGGTTGCCGACTCATTTTTAGGGACCGTAGATGGCATCTCTGTAAATGGCATGGGGCAAGATGGCGCATCTGTTACTTTCAGTTCTGAAAATACATATAAGTTTGAGTTTTATCCGAAAGATTATTCATTTATTACAATTAAATATGGATTTGGTAATCGTGCAGGTAATTTAATGACTATTCATTACGAAAATAATTATAAGCCATGGGATGGAGTGATTAAGTTCGAGACCAACTCAAAAGGTGTTGTTGCAGCAACTTACACAAAGGAAAATGGAGGAAAGCCAACTATTATTACTCCCTTCGCAGCTGTTTATGGAAAAATGGCTGCTGACGAGACAGGTCCAGATGTAAAGATTGTTGGCAAAGATCAGGGTGATGGAAATGTACTTATAACGATAACAGCAACTGACCCTTCCGGCATACATGATATTTATTATTATTTAGATGAGAAAGTCGGTCCTCCTTTGAGTTATACTGGACCATTTACTATAAATAAATCTAAGATCACCACAGATTTAAGGGCTTCAGCTGTTGATTTAGTTGGAAATTTAGGGTGGTCAGATTTCTTTGATATAAAAAATCTTAGATCATTCTAGGCAGACTAAATAGAGCGTACTTTTACGCTATTTTTCTTTTCTTTATCTACCTTTTGCATTTTAACGCTCAAGAGTCCATGTTTTTCTGTCGCTTCAACTTCTTCAGGCTCCACTTCAGCAGGCAGAGATATTGTACGAGAAAATTTACCCCAATATAATTCCTTAGTAAAATAGTCAGATTCGTCTATAGTTCTGTTTTCTTCACGTTTACCGCGGATGGTTATGATATCTCTGCCAATGGTTAATTCTAAATCTTCCGGTCGAACTCCAGCCACCATTGTTTGTATTATTATTTCTTTTTCTGTTTGGTAGACGTCTACAGCCAACTCCGCTTCATCTGGTTCTTCTTCAATCCAGTCGTTACTTGATTTTTTGTCGTCCTTGTTTAATTCGTTTGAATATCTCCTTAGGTCTTCTTGTTCGTCCTTCATGCTTATGCTTCCGGTCAACCTTTCAAAAAAACTCCTTTTTTTATTTTCCATAATTTTTTATTTCAGCCCAAGGCTGATCCGCCTTTGGCGGAAATTAATCTACTAATTAACTCATCCTTCTTACTTTTTCAAAAAGTAACATTACGACGACAGTGACGACCCACAAGAAAGCAAACACTTTCAGAAAATCGCTTCCGCCATTTCTTATTATAAAAAAATTAAAGATACTATGCAAGGAGATGGCAAAGAATAAGCCTACTGCAACATGCCAATATTTTCTCAATCCTTTGTAATGAAATGCAATTCCCAAAGCAATACCAAGAATTCCACTCGAAACGGTGTGTAAAAGAGTAGAACCCAAGAATCTAAGTTCTCCGGTGAGCAGACTTACGGTAGTCGCACCTATGCTCAAAGAAAGTGGTTTAATTAAAAACAGTGCATTTTCAAGGGCTGCAAAGCCCAAGGCTGCAGTGATAAGATAAATAGGCCACTCTACTGGTTCATCGATATCATTTGTTCCATAAACCACTACCAATACAGCTATATATTTTAATATTTCTTCCGCGCTAGCCCAACCAATCAGTCGCCAAGTATTACTACTGACATAAGTTTGGATAAATTTTTCAATTGGCAAAACACAAATGACCGCAGTCATGCCCAAAATAAAAACTATAGTCAGTAATCCCTTTGGCTGAACTCTTTTTTCTTCTTCTTTAACCCAAAACCACAACCACAAAAGAGAGGGGAGAATTCCACCAAAGAATGCTAAAGCTAAAATTTTTGGATCGTTAAACATTTGATTTATCGTGTGCTCCTTTGAGGGGCCATTTTTCTACCATTAAAAAATTCTTATGGTCTGGTAAAATAGACCAAATTTCTTCAGTCACAAAAGGCATAAATGGATGCAATAATTTTATGGAGTTTTCCAATATATAATAAAGTGTCTCTCCATAGCCGTCCTTACCCTTGGATTCTTCGATAATCTCGTCTGCGAATCGGTGCCATATATAAGCATACAACTTTTCTGCTGCTAAATAGAATCGGAAATTGTCCATATCAAATGTTATATCTTTAGCCATTGTATTCCATTCATCTACCAACTCTTTTTTTAAGCCACCTTCTCTTTTGATCGAGAGAACATAGCGAGTAATGTTCCAAATTTTATTAGCAAAATTTTTGTATGCTTTTACTTTTCCTAAATCAAACTTTCCATCTGCGCCAGGTCCAATACCTACAATCATAGACATCCGTAAGGCATCAGCACCGTATTCATTTATGATTTCAATTGGGTCTATGCCATTACCTTGCGACTTACTAAATTTCTGTCCCTTGGCATCGCGGAGCATCCCATGCAAGTAGACGGTTTCAAATGGAATTTCGCCTATTAAATATTGTGACATCAAAATCATTCTAGCAACCCAGAAAAAAAGAATTTCATAGCCGGGGTTTATTACACTAGTTGGATGGAAGTTCTTTAAATCTTTAGCACTTATATCTGGCCAGCCAAGAGTAGAAAAAGTCCAAAGTCCAGAAGAAAACCATGTGTCCAAGGTGTCTTCATCTTGAGTCCAGCCTTCGCCATTAGGAGCTTCGATTCCACAGTAGGTCTCATTTTCTTTATACCAGACTGGAATTCTGTGGCCGTACCAAATTTGTCGGCTGATACACCAATCGCGTAAGTTTTCTATCCAATTAAAGTAAACCTTTTCAAAATGGTCAGGGAGTATTTTTATATCCTTATTTCTCACAGGTTCCAGCATCAATTCTTTTAGTGATTTATTGTCACGGTCAGGAATTTTTTTATTTACATCCACAAACCACTGGAGCATTATTTGTGGTTCGATTATTCCACCTGAGCGTTCGGCGGTAGCTACACGATTTATATAATTTTCATCTATGGAAACGAGTAATCCTTTGGCTTTTAATTTTTCAACTATTTTTTCTCGGGCGTCCAGAATCTTCATCCCAGCAAATTCTTGGGCAACTGGTAAGAGTTTTCCGTATTTATCTATAATTTGTTCTTTGTCTAGTTTGTATTTTTCCGCTAAAGCGAAGTCTTCGTGTGAGTGCCAAGGAGTGATGGTCATTACCCCTGTGCCAAATTCCATATCAATCATATCATCCTTGATTACAGTGGCTTCTATTGGCCCATTTATCCATTCTAGTTGGATCTTTTGTCCATGAGTATACTTTGCATAGCGTTTATCGTCCGGATGCATTACCACATATTTATCACCAAATTTTGTTTCTGGTCTTGCCGTGGCTATCTCAAAAGGTCCGTATTTAAAGGTATAAAATTTATTTTTCTGTTCCACATAAACTATCTCATCATCCGAGATGACTGTTTGCCCCTTAGGATCCCAATTCACGATACGATGCCCCCTATAAATTAATCCATCATCATACATTTTTTTAAACGTAGTTCTTACGGCGAGATTTCGCGCTTTGTCCAAAGTGAAAGCTTCGCGGGACCAATCTAAGGAGGCGCCGATTTTTCGTAGTTGGGTAACTATAGTTTTCCTACTATCAGCGACAAATTCATCTACGCGTTCTAAAAATTTTTCTCGGCCGATGTCTCTTTTTTTTAAACCCTCCTTCTCAAGAATTTTGGAAACTTTTGAATCAGTGGCTATAGCAGCGTGATCCGTGCCAGGGAGCCAGAGAGTTCTTTTGCCCAGCATGCGGTTGTAGCGAATCATGGTGTCTTGCATAGAATCCTCCAACACGTGTCCGAGGTGTAGTACGCCGGTGGCATTTGGGGGAGGCAGAACAATGGAAAAATAAGGTGCATCAGCTTTAGCTATACCTTTTTCTACACATATATCGGGATTAAAAAAACCACTATCTTCCCATAGTTTGTAAATCCGATCTTCAGTATTTTTCGGATCATAAGGCCTCAGCAGTCTCTCGTCCACCCCGTTAGAGATTTCCATAATATATTAAAATGATTTAACCAATATAATAAGACTTGAATCTCGTTATCTCTAACGGGGTCCATCCCTAAATAATATCACATTTAAGCTTTAGATTACCAGTTGCTTTGATAGTATCCATTTTAGGTACTTTCTTTTTGTTTTTAATATAATTTAAATACCCAGCAATGCCGATCATCAGTGAATTATCTCCCGTGAGTTCTTTTTGTGGCAGAAGTAGCTTAATTTTATATTGCTTGGCAAGCTTTTTCATCTCTCTTTGTAGGTGTATGTTGCAAGCCACCCCGCCACCGACGATGATAGTTTTGATTTTATATTTCTCAATTGCCTTGGCTGTTTTGTAGATTATTGGTTCAATAGCCGCGTTTTCAAATTCTAGAGCAATTTGCATTTTTGTTTCCTCACTAATCTTGGGTAATCCACCAAGGTCTCTAATCAAATAAAGCACCGCGGTTTTCAATCCAGAATAAGAAAATTTAAAATCTTTAGATTTCAGCATTGGGCGGGGAAGAGCGAAAGAAAAACCAATCTTTTCAGGGTCGCTGTCTCCGCGTGCTCGCGGAGCGCTCCCTCTCGGCTCGACAGCCTGCGAGAGACCCTTCGAAGATTGTTTTTCTTTTGCTCTTAATTCTTCCGCAAGTTTTGAAATCTGAGGACCGCCTGGGTAGTCCAAGCCTAGCATGCGGGCGACTTTGTCGTAGGCTTCACCGATAGCATCGTCTAAGGTTTCACCAATTATTTCATACTGCATCCATTTTTTACTGACGATCAACTGTGTATGTCCACCAGAGACTAAAAGCGAAAGCATAGGTGTTTTCACTTTTTCAACTTTGAATTTTCCCTTATTAGTTTTTACATTTTTCTTTCCGAACACCGAAAGTATATGCCCCTCCATGTGATTGGTGGGTATCAAAGGCACATTCCATTTTTTTGCCAAATCTTTAGCAAATGTAATTCCTTCCCACAGACACATTTCCAAACCGGGGCCGTAAGTCACCGCTACTGCATCTACAGGAGTCTTTTTTTTACCAAGCTTAGACTCTATCATCACTTGCTCAAATAAAATTGGCAAATTTTTAGCATGTTCTCGCTTGGCGAGGGCAGGGTATACTCCGCCATATGGGATATGTTTTGGTATTTGCGAATTGGAAGCATCTGCCAAAATCTTAAAAGAAGCATTTTGAGTGCCTCCACCCACTTCCATTATGGTTATCCCCGTATCATCGCAAGATGTTTCTATACTTAATATTTTCATAAATTGTAGGATGATTATATCCTATTTGTGAGATTTTTTCTAATGAGTTATACTATCGTATTATTAGGTATAATAAATACATTTTATGAATACAAAAGAATTTTTTATTAAAACATTGAAAGATGAACAGAAGAAATTTAGAGACGTAATCGAGGCTTTGCCCGAGGATCAGTTTTCTCACAAGGTTCACGACAGAGCTCGCGAGGCAGGGAATCTAGCAGCTCAGCTTACAGCTCAATGGGAAGCAATTTCTGGAATACTAATCAGTGGGGTTCCAGCTTTTAACGCTCATGCAATGAAAGCTAAAACTAGAGCAGAAATGCTTTCAGTTTTTGATACAGGATATAGCTATCTCTTGAAGAATGTAGAAAATATTTCTATTGAAGATTGGGAAAATGGCAACGGCGTCCTAGATATGGGCCCAAATGGTAAATGGGAAGACAAAAAATATAATATGTCTTGGGGTTTTCTTTTTGATGCAATTCATCACCGAGGACAACTCTCTACATACCTTCGTGCGATGGGAGCAAAAGTTCCTTCAATCTACGGCCCTAGCGCAGATACTCAATAACTAAATTAATTGTGCGCGGTGAGGGGATTGAACCCCCGGCCTACTCTACGTCAAAGAGTCGCTCTACCACTGAGCTAACCGCGCATGTAGTGATACTACATTTTTTTGGCAATCCTTTCAAGCCTCAAAATAAAGCCCCCATACGCAACCATTAGCAAGCTCTATAAAAATTAAATTTATGGTGCAAATTTTTCTAATAGCTTGAGCTCGTCTTTAGTGTTTGGTTGCAGGCCTTCAATCAGGTGAGACACTGGTACTGCTTCTACCTTTTTATTTTGATTACAGGCCAATTTGATAAGGTCAGTCAGGTAGTATTCTCCTTGCGCATTTTCATTCTTAAGTTTATCAATATTTTCCCACAGCCAGTCCGCATCAAAGGCATACATTGCCGGATTTAATTCTTTGATTAATTTTTCTTTTTCTGTGGCATCTTTGAATTCAATTATATCTACAACTTGTTTATCTGGTCCTCGTATTATTCTACCGAAGTGTCTTAGCCCAGATCTCCACTCTTCAAAATCTGGCACAAGTACTGTAGCTATGGTTATTGTTGGTTTTTTCTCTAGGTGTTTAGAAATTATACGCTCCATGGTTTCTTTGGAAATAGTTGGTTGATCAGTGGAGATAACCAATATTGTTTTATGAGCTTTGTGTACTGAACTCTTGGCTGACTTTACAGCGTGTCCAGTACCGAGCTGTAGAGCTTGTTCAACGTAAATATGATCGCTGCCAAGCACTTCCTTTATTCTTTCTTTTTTATGACCAACGACAATTACGGGTTTAATAGTTAAATTTAAACTTGAAACTGCATCCAGGACGTGTTGCAAAAATGGACGCCCCCTAAACATAGCAAGCGCCTTTGGGTCATCAGAATTCATGCGCTTACTTTTTCCTCCAGCTAAAATTATAATTTGAACATTTTTCATTAATCAAGATTAACATTAACTTTCCCTTTTTTCAATTTCCTTTAGAATTTTCGGAATTTTTTTAAAGTCTAATATTAAAATTTCTCGCATTGAGCCATCATATAGTGCTGCAGCCGGATGATAAAGAGGTAAGAAATATTTGGTAGACATACCTTTAAATGGCTTTATCAATAGTTTTCCATGCGCATTTGAAATTTGCAGATCAGGGAAAAAATTATTCATTGCGTGGCGACCGAGAAAAATTATGAGTGCGGGCGAAATTATTTTTAATTCATCCAAAAGCCATTGTCGGCATGCTGATTTTTCTTCGGGCAGGGGATCACGATTGTTCGGTGGGCGATATTTTACGATATTAGTGATATAGATGTCATCCCTTTTGAGATTAATTGTGGATAGCATTTCGTCTAGAAATTTTCCAGCGGCACCGACAAATGGCCGGCCAAGTTCATCTTCTTTTTTGCCTGGGGCTTCGCCAATAAACATAATTTGGGCAGTGGCACTGCCAAAGCCCGGTACTGCTTGAGTAGCTACTTTCTTTAAGTCACATTCACATTCCTGTATCCATTTTTTATGGAGATTTTCTAGTTTTTGTTCCTTATCCATTGTTTACAATATATCAGCATAATTTGGAATTACAAACCTTTTATAAATTTTTCTGCAGACTTTATATCTTCCTGGCAATTTACGGTTTCCCAAAATTTAAAGGTAAATGCTCGAAGGGGATATGTATCAAGATTTTCAAACAGTGTATGGGGTAGCCCTAGCTCGCCATCTCTGGTGGAGATAGGTAGAAAATCAAAAACTCTGTTATCAAAAATACCAAATCCATTAAAAAATACATCTTCAACATATTTTTCTGCGGTATCGTGTCTTGTAAACCCTAAAATATTTTCATTTTCAATTTCAATTCCCAAATAACCCTTCGGCATAATTTTTATTGAGACACCTAACCCGATTGATTTCTTTTGTATGGCGTTTCTAATTTCAGATTCCATTAATAGATCATCGCCATTGCAGATACAAAAAAGCTCACCTTTTTTTATTAGGTCTTTGCAAGTCATTAGAGCATCCATGGTACCTTTTTGTTCTTTTTGGATTCGATAAAATACATTATGACCCCGATAATTTTCTTTAAAATACTTTTTGATTTGCATACCGAGCTGGTCATTTACCACAAAGATGACGTCAGTTACATTTTCTAAATAAGGCTCCACAACGTGTTTCAATAGTGGTTCACCTAAAATCGGAATCATTCCTTTGGGTATTTTGTTTGTTGCTGGCAAGAACCTAGTTCCATTACCAGCTGCTAGGATTATGAGTTTCATTTGTGGCTAAGTATACAGAATTTAACTTACTTTTTCAATTGTGATTAAAGATGTGCTATAATGGACGGATTAAAAGTTAGATAATTAAAATTAATTTATGAAAAAAAATTCAATAATTATAATCGTAGTGGTTTTACTAGCTGTTGTCGTAATGTTTTTTGTTTTAAAAGGTTCTGGTAAAAAGGAAGAAAATAATTTAACAGCTCCAATAACTCAAAACAGCACTGGAGCTCAGCTGTTTTCTAGTTCACCCATGGCGCAATATGCTTACCTTATTTCTGGTCCTACTCTGGATTCGAAAGCGGAGGAAGCAACAATGGGTTTTACAATTACAAAAAAAGCTTTGCCAGATGGTTCAATGCAAATTACTCTTAACTCTCAAAACGCAGAATACAAGACTCAAACTTATACCGTAAAGGCAGGGGAGAAGCTTTACTTTGTAGAGAAATTCCTTGCGGATGATAGTGAAAATGCTGACAAAAATCTCAAAGATGATACCGCTATCCTCGTAGATGCGAACGGTTATATCGTTGCTCAATAAGAAATAAATTAACTACACCATTGACAATAGCATGTAATAATGTTATTAATTTGCTTGGAGGTAGTAATTATGAAACCAACAAGAGATAGTGTGTTGAGTTTTATAAGCGATTGGTCGGGTAACTCGGTGGAAAGTCTATTACAGAAGGAACAAAATCCATTGGGGACTGCACTTGAGGAGATTTGCACAATGTGCTGTTTAGAGTTTTCTAGAACTTTCGTTGTGATGAATCCAAAAACATTTACTCTCGGTGAATTGATAAATCAATTGATCGACGATGAGTACTACAGTAGTGCTCAGCGGTACCGAGAACTCGTTGAAATGGCCAGGTTGGCCGAGGAGAAAGAAATCGAGGAATCATTATGGGTATGATAACAAATGATATTGCGGAGCAAGCGGCTTCGCAAGAGCAGCGTGTTGAGCTCTCACCGCAGGGTGAAGAGTCGGCGCTAGACATTGACCCTTATCTTCTCATCGTTTCCAAAAACGATGAGGAAGACTCGTCCTTAGCTATTGCCCAAAGGGCAGCCTTCAAGGCGCGAGGAGGATATAGACCTCGTGGACGCCACGGCCGCAGCGGAGCAATAATTTGAAATAGTGATCATCTAAAGAAAGCCGGCACCTGGAGGACGCCGGCTTTTATAATTTATATGTGACCCATATGGGTATCTTTAAAACCAGTGTCAAATTTTAGACCATAGCCAAGTACTCTATCCATGCTTATATGTGCTATCCAGATAATTAAAATTGGTAAAGTTATGTAAATATGAAATACCAAGAAAATGATGAGCAATAAGAAAGGGGCGACATAAGTATGTCCAATATTATAAATTAAAGCTCCAATTTTTGAGTCTTTGAAATATCCAATCATAAATAAATCAGGAGTAAAGATAAGTATAAAAAATAGCCACCAGCTTACACCTATAATTGAGTAAGCCCATATGGCTGTGACCAGAAAGACAAAAGCCTCCAATTTTAATATAAGCGTTATTTTTTTCATTTACATTTTTTATTGTAACACAAATCTGTGACCCCACAGAGAATCGAACTCTGATTACCGCCTTGAAAAGGCGATGTCCTAACCGTTAGACGATGGGGCCATAATTATTTATTTGCCAATGAAACTTACACTTTCTTTAACCTGTGCCTTCTAAAAAGGCGATGTCCACTATATTCTAACTTGGTTAGACGATGGTGCCATTAACATAATGTATATTATATTATTTTTGAGAAAATCGCAAAAAGTGTTAGATTAAAGGCGAGGAGACGTGGCTGAGTGGTTGAAGGCACCAGTTTCGAAAACTGGCATCGGGGCAACTCGATCGTGAGTTCAAATCTCACCGTCTCCGCATTGACTTGCAAAATTGCTACAGGGTATAATTGTATATTATAAAGTTTTTTAATTAAATAAATTTATGAATACTAAAAATCTTATTATATCTATAGTTGTTATTTTGGTTGTAGTCTTAGGTTTCTATATTATTATGCGTAAAAATTCAGAGGCTCCAATGCCATACTCAACTTATGGCACTACCACTCCTTCGGTAGATAATTCTGTATCAAATAACACAACCCCTAAACCCGCCACAACGACTCCAGCAATCAAACCAGTTAGTCATAACGTAACTATTCAGAATATGGCTTTCAGTCCATCTTCTTTAACTATAAAAAAAGGGGAAATGGTAGTATGGACTAATAAGGATTCTGTCCCTCATACAGTAGTTGCAAACGATGGAGGATCAAAAAGTTCCACGTTAAATCCTGGGCAATCTTATGCTTTCACATTCAATAATGCTGGAAGTTTTGCCTATCACTGCGGTATCCATCCTTCTATGAAGGGTACAGTTGTGATTACTCAATAAAAAAATTATTTAGTGTGTAAAAAAAGATAAATATCTTCTAGCGCACGGACAGCATCGCCAGCAGCGATGTTGTTTTGATGATAGAGGACGTCGGTGCAATCTCCAGCTGCCCAAACTCCAGAAACTTCAGTTTTTTGATTTAATGGATTTATTTTTACGCGTCCGATTTGATCCAGAGGAATCAAAGCTTTTGCAAAATCAGTATTTGGAATTTGTCCCACCTCTACGAAAATACCCGATACTTTCAGCTCTTTTTGCTCGCCGGTAACTTTATCTTTATAAACCAAACCATCCACAAACTTGTCTCCTTGTATTTCCAAAATATCTACATTTTTGATTGCTTTCATTTTTGGATTTTTCAAAACCTTCTCCACCGTAATTTCATCGGCGCGAAAATCTCCTCGAGCAAGCAAAGTCACTGATTTACAGTAGGCGAGTAGTTGGGCCGCAGTTTCAAATCCAGCATTACCTCCACCGACTACAGCTACATCCATATCTGAGAATAATGGTCCATCACATGAGGCGCAGTAGGTGAGTCCTTTATGCTCTAGTTGGTCGGCATTTTTGGCTTCTAATTTTCTGCGTCCACTACCACTAGCTATTAAAATTGTTTTTGTTAAAAATTTTTCTCCTGATTCGCTAGCAACTTCAAAAATGTCCCCATTCTTGGATATGGCAATTGCTTTTTCACCTTCTTTTATTTCCAAGGTTTGACCCTCGCCAGTATTCGCCAGCACATGGGCTTTGAAATTTGCGGCTAAATCGTTCCCAGACAGCGTTGTAGTCCCAATCCAGTTGCTAATTTGTTCTGAGACAATAGATTGTCCACCCCATTCGTGTATTAGCATAAGGGTTTGCAGTCTTTTGCGCGCAGCGTAAACCGCCGCCGCTGTTCCAGCAGGTCCACCACCAATAATAATTAAATCGTAAGTCATACCTTACATTATACACTAGGAGTCAAGTTTTTTCCTATTTCTTTCTGCGGAGAAATGCTGGAACAGCGCTCCAGTCATCAGCGTCATCATCTATAATGATATCTTCTTGAACGTTTGTTTTTCTTACAAAATCATTGTTTGGTTTAGTTGTGGCTTGGATAGTGTTATTTACTTCTTTTTTAATCACGGCTGGAGTTTCATCTTTTACAAAAGTTTGACTCGTCAGACCGATGCCACCAAAAAGACTTTTCTTTGGCATGTCGGTAGGGAAGCTGGTAGCAATGACGGTAACTTTCAATTCTCCTTTCTTTAGTTTTTCATCGCGAATAGTACCAAAGATTACTTTAGCATCTTTATCGATTGATTCAGTGATTATCTTTGCTGCTTCTTGGATTTCTTGGATTGTTAGGTCATCTCCACCAGAGATAGCAAAGAGAACTCCCTTAGCACCATGGATTGAAATTTCAAGGAGAGGGGAATTGATAGCCGCCACAGCTGCTTTTTCGGCACGTTTATCGCCGGAAGCAGTACCGATACCCATGAGGGCACTACCAGCGTCAGACATGACAGCTTTAATATCTGCGAAGTCAACATTTATGATTCCAGGGGTAGTAATCAGATCTGAAATGCCTTCCACGGCCTGACGTAAAATGTCATCGCAACTAGCGAAAGCATCTTTAAAATTAGTACTTTGATCAGCCAATTGAAGCAGTTTATCGTTTGGAATTATAATAATTGCATCTACCTCTTTAGATAGTTCCTCAATACCTTTTTCAGCTATTTTCATTCGATGATTTCCTTCAAAGAAAAAAGGTTTGGTAGTGACAGCAACAGTGAGGATACCTTGCTCTCTGGCTGCACGTGCGACTATAGGAGCTGCACCAGTACCAGTACCTCCTCCCATTCCACAGGCAATGAAAATCATGTCTGCTCCCTTGATCACATCTTGAATTTCTGATTTGGTTTCTTCCGCTGCTTTTTTACCAATCTCTGGATCCATTCCAGCACCGAGACCTTTGGTAAGATTTTTTCCGATATGTATTTTTTTCTCTGCGAGTGAGTGGTGTAGGTCTTGTGTGTCAGTATTCATGCAGATAAAGGTAATGCCTTTAACCTTGGAATTAATCATATGGTTAACAGCATTTTTACCTGATCCGCCTATTCCGACGACCATTATACGAGCAAAACTCTCTATTTCTTGGTTTATTTTTGGCATAATTTTACTTAATTAACGATTTGGTTTATATATGGATGACCATATAACAACGGCACTCGGATATAAAGCAAGTAAACTTGACTCATACTCCTCGCTTGTTGTTATAAAACCATACTACCACTAGGGCAAAAAAAAGCAAACTCTCATACCTAAGGCATTAGTTGTTTTACGCTTGACTTTACTATGCTTTTTAGGTTTTGGAAAAGACCCGAAAATGAGTTTTCAGAATATCTATCACCACCCTTAGTCGAGGCCAAAAGGCCAATAGCCACAAACCAAGCTGGATCACGAAGCTTGGTTTTTGCATTGCCAAAAAGTTCAGTCGTTCCAACAGTCGAAGGAAGTTTCAATATAGACTTTGATAATTCTTCTAGTTTAGAAATATTTGCACCACCACCGACAAATACCATACCGGCTGGTAAAAGTTCAGACCTCTTAATTTTTTTCAAATTATTTTCTATCGATTCAAAAATATCACACAGCCTTGCCTCGATAATTTCATCAAGTTTCTTTTTTGAAAATTCTTCTTTGGTGCCTACCTGCAGGGAAGAGTAAGTTCCAAGCTTCAAGCTCTCGGCTTTTTCAAGTGGAATCTTGAACCCTAGCGCAATATCGTTTGTAATATCACAAGAGCCAATCTGGAAAGTATGGATTGAGATTAATGACCCATTTTCAAAGACTGACAATGAAGTCGTCTCTGCACCTATATCTACCAAGGCCACTCCGACGATCTTTTGTTTTTCAGATAAAACAATATTGGACAGAGCTACTGGTGTGGCTATTATGTTTATGGTTTCTACACCGGCTCTAGCTACAACTTCAAGCAGATCTTCCAAATGTTGCACGGAGTAGGTGACAAAAAGAGCCTTAGCTTCAAGCTTAGTTCCACGCATTCCCTCCAAGCGACCCAACACTTCCTTTCCATCGAGTCGGAAAGATAGGGGATACATTTGGATGACTTTTTTATTGTTTAAATTTAAATTGTCTTCGCAGTCTTGCAAAGCTCTGTTTATATCTAGATTTGTTACTTCACCGTTAGCTTTGGAAATGATAGCTTCACCTCCGCTTGTTTCACTTTTTAAACTAATACCGCTGACAGATACAAAAGCTCGTTTTATTTTTATTCCCGAAGATTTTTCTGCTTGATTAAGCGCATTTTTTAGAGAGGTTATGGCAGAGTTTGTGTCTACAATGTAGCCGTGTCTTACTCCGAGGCTTGGAGCTTCGCCCGCGCCAATAATTTTAGGATTTTTTTCTCCCGAAATAAATTCTCCCACTACGACTCTTGTCATTTGGGATCCTATGTCTATCCCCACCGAAATATTTTTTATCATATGCTTGTTCTGCTTTCTCCATTCTAGCACTATGTTTCATTCCTTTCAAATGAAGCATTCCGTGTATAACTAAAAAACCCAAGAATTGGCTAAAAGTTTTCTCAAAACTTTTAGCTTCACGCCTTATGACAGCATTACACAACACGAGCTCGCCCTCATTTTTATGTAAAGGAAAAGATAATATATTTGTAGGTTTATTTTTATTCCGGTAAGTGGTATTTATTTTTTTTGATGTTTTTTCATCTACAAAGGCCACCGACAGGGAATAGTCCTTGCCCAAGATATCGTCCTTAATTTTCACAAAAGGCAAGCTTGGTAGCTTGCCTTTTGTTTGATTTATCATAGAAAAATTATTTTGCATGATTACTTCATTTTGCCCATCTTCTTGAGCTTCTCAATTTCCTGCCTTCTGCCCATTCTCTTTAAAGCACTTCTTTTTGTTTTAAGCTTGGATTCTTTTCTCAAGTTATAGCGAGACTTCTTCACATGACGCACTATGCCCGATTCTTGCATTTTACGTGTAAAGCGACGCAAAATACTAGAGTTATTTTCGTTTGGATTTTTCTTCACTTCTATTACTACTTTTGCCATATAGCCATAAGGTTAACATAAAAAAGATTTTTAGCAAGTTCTTATAAGGTATTATTGACTTTTTCACAAAAAAAGCTAATATACTATATATGAATCAGACAACCGACTATATCACGGAAGAAAAACGAAAATCACTTGAACTAGAGCTTGCTGACCTGAAGGGACCTAAAAGAAAGAAAATTTTAGAAAACTTAGAGTACGCTAAGTCTTTGGGAGATTTATCAGAAAACGCAGAATATCATCAAACCCGCGAAGACCAAGGTAAGCTCGAAGAACGAATTGCTAAAATAGAAAAGATCCTTCAATCTTCAGAGGTAGTATCGGGAAAGGGCTCTGGTGGAGACACGGTTGGAATCGGCTCTACGGTAGTCGTCCAAAGAGAAAATAGTAAAGAATCTAAGACTTACATCATCGTGGGCTCCGAAGAAGTAAATATGGCCGAAGGCAGAATATCCAACAGATCACCCTTTGGCGAGGCACTTTTTGGCAAAAAGAAAGGCGAAAAGGTATCCTTTAGTACTCCAGGTGGAGCGGTAAGCTATAAAATAGTAAATGTTTCCTAAAAATATTTCAGTAAATTAAAATATGTCTTCAATTGACGAAATTAGAGAGGCTAGAATAAAAAAACTTAACCTTTTAAAAGATAAAGGTGTAAATCCTTATCCAGCGGAATCAAAAAGGGAAATCCCACTCAAAGAAGCAGTTGATAATTTTGATACTCTAGAAAAAAATAAAGATACAAAATGGATTGCCGGAAGAATTATGTCTATCCGTGGTCAGGGAGCTATTGTTTTTATAACTTTAAATGACGGCACGGGAACTTTTCAAGGTTTACTTAAAAAAGATATTCTTGGCGCTGACAAACTGGATTTTTTTAGCGAAGTTGTTGATATCGGAGACTTTGTGGAGATACAAGGAACCTTTTTCAATACCAATAGGGGAGAAAAAACGCTGGAGACCAAAGACTGGAGGATGCTTAGTAAGAGTTTGAGACCATTGCCAGAAAAGTGGCATGGATTAGTGGACATAGAAGAGAGATTCCGCAAACGCTATTTGGATATTTTAATGAATCCAGAGATAAAAGAACTTTTTGAAAAGAAATCAAAGTTTTGGGATGCGACTCGTAATTTTTTGAAAAAGGAAAATTTTCTAGAAGTTGAAACTCCGACGATTGAAGTGACCACTGGTGGCGCAGAAGCGCGACCTTTTAAAACTTATCACAACGATTTTGATATAGATGTTTTTATGAGAATTTCAGTCGGTGAACTTTGGCAGAAGAGATTGCTTGCAGCTGGTTTACCAAGAGTTTTTGAAATTGGCCGAGTGTATAGAAACGAAGGCTCAAGTCCGGAGCACACCCAAGAATTTACCGGTATGGAATTTTACGCTGGGTACATGGACTATAAAGAGGGAACAGAGTTCACTGAAAAAATGATTAAAGAAGTAGTGATGGAAACATTTGGCACTCTGCAATTTGAAACTCATGGACACAAGGTTGACTTGTCTCTAAAGTGGGAACGCATTCCTTACGTAGATACAATCAAGAAACTGATAAATATTGATGTACTTTCTGCCACCGAGAAAGAAATGATAAAAAAACTGGAGGAGCTAGGAGTAAAATATGAAGGTACCAATAAAGAACGCTTGACTGATTCACTTTGGAAATATTGCCGAAAACAAATTGTGGGGCCAGCTTGGCTGGTTGATGTTCCAAAACTCGTTTCGCCACTTTCAAAAGCAAAACCAGAAAACCCATTATTGACCGAGCGGGTGCAACTCATTTTAGCTGGGGCTGAAATGACAAATGGATTTTCGGAATTAAATGATCCGATAGATCAAAATGAAAGATTTGAAATTCAAAGAAAACTGATTGAGGGAGGGGACGAAGAGGCAATGATGCCGGATGATGAATTTGTGGAAATGCTCGAGCACGGTATGCCTCCAGCTTTTGGCTTTGCCTATGGGGAAAGATTGTTTGCTTTCTTGGTAGATAAACCTCTCCGCGAAATACAGATGTTTCCTCTAATGAGACCTAAAAATAAAGAATAGAAGCCGTTAATATTAAAAAAGAAAAAAGCCTCACTTTGGCGCGGAACCAAAGCGAGGCTTTTCGGTATCCCGGTTGCGGATAGGATACCTTAAGATAGATAAGATTATATAAAGAACTAATTTTTTCACCTAGTGGTGAAAAAGTGGGGCTCTACTCGGCGAAGATGCAAGAGCCCCCAAGGAGGGGTGTGTATGACGCTATCAGTCATGCAACACCTACTTTAGATATTACAGCTTTTTAAGAGTAAAAGCATGCCAAGTTATCCACAGGAGGGGCTTGGCGTTATTTTCCTATGTGGAATATAATATATAACAAGTGGGAAAAAGTGGGAAAAATACCAGTAATGTTTTTTAGTGGAAAATAAGAAATTTATGCTCATCGGCGAATACATACATACAATAGATGCAAAAAATAGAATGTCTTTGCCAGCAAAATTTCGCAAGGAGCTCGGAAAGAAAGTAATTATTACCCCCGGGCTAGATCAATGTTTGTTCATTTTTACAAGTAAAGAATGGGTGAAGGTAAGTAAAAAACTTTCTGACTCAAATTCAGATTTATCTTTTCTTAAAGCCGACCAGAGAAGTTTTAATAGATATATGTTTGGCCGAGCCGCAGAAGCAGAAGTGGATTCAATTGGCAGAATACTGATACCAGAATTTTTAAAAGAAAAAATAGGATTGAAAAATACGGCAGCAATCGTGGGAGTAGAGGATAGGGTTGAAGTTTGGAGTGAGCAGGCTTGGTCAGCGCAAAAGGAAGTAGTAGAAAAACAAGCCGAGCAATTAGCAGAGAAGTTGGGAGGTGGGGGAGCAATGTAGCTTTATGCAAAGCATACACAAGACAGTTCTTTTAAATGAAACAATAGAAGGTTTGGATTTAAATAATAAATCAATCGTGTTAGATGCGACTTTTGGTGGGGGAGGGCACAGCTTGGAGATTTGCAATAGATATCCTGGCATAAAAATAATCGCCCTAGACCAAGACGCTTCGGCTTTCACTAAAGCTAAAAAAAAGTTTAAGAATGTAAAATGTGAAATTAGTTTTGCAAACGATAACTTTAGAAATTTAGATAAAGTTTTAGGAGAGAAAAAAGTAGACGGCATTATTTTTGATTTAGGCTTAAGTTCTGACCAGCTAGAGAATTCTGGACGAGGATTTTCTTTTACCAAGAATGAACCACTCTCGATGCAAATGCAAATGCAAAGCAAAGAGAATAAAAATTCTAAAGGAGAAGAACTTACGGCAGAAGAAATAGTAAATACTTGGGAAGAGAAGAACTTGGCTGACATTATCTATGGTTATGGTGAAGAAAAATTTGCCAGAAGAATAGCCAAAGGAATAGTCGAAGCTAGAGCAAAGAAAAAGATTGAAACCACCTTTGACTTAGTGAAAATTATTGAGGATTCGGTTCCAGCATTTTACAAAAGAGGGAGGTTGCACTTTGCCACCAGAACCTTTCAAGCCCTACGCATAGCAGTCAACGATGAACTTGGTGCCCTAGAAGAAGGGCTGGCAAAAGGATTCAGTTCACTTTCGGCAGGTGGCAGAATGTCAGTTATCTCATTTCATAGCCTAGAGGACAGGATTGTGAAGAGATTTTTTAAACAAAAAGAGCGGGATGGTTTGGCAAAATTAATAAATAAAAAGCCAATCACACCCCAAAAAGAAGAAATTATTAATAACAATAGATCTAGAAGTGCGAAGCTAAGATCTTTAGAGAAAATAAAATAACATGAAAACAATAGGCATAAAAGTAAGAAATTATACAAATGAAGTAAATATCATAAACAACAATGATATTGAAAGACGTGTACTTAAGATTATGCTTTTAGCCTTTGGAATTCTCTCTATTTTATATGTTGTCTTTTTGGGTAATATGATTTTTAATATTGTAGAACGTCGCAACCTAGAAGCCGACGCACGGACACTTTCTAATCAAGTAGGGGATCTGGAAGCTAATTATCTATATATGTCAGACAAGGTTGATCTCCCATTTTCATATTCACTAGGGTTTAAAGAAATAACACCAAGCTTTGCTACTCGCACTTCGCTCGGTCTTGTACCTAAGAGTAACAGTAATGAAATCTAGTTTTATATTTAGATCTAGAATTATTCTCGTCTGTATTATTATCTTTAGTTTAGTGCTTATAACTAAACTTTTTTTAGTGCAAATTGTACACCGGAGCGCTTATGAAGAAGTAGCATTGCGTCAGTACGCTACTCCGTCGTCTGATATTTTTGAACGCGGTACTATTTATTTTGAACGTAAAGATGGACAGCTCATTTCTGCGGCTACGCAGACACTTGGTTACAAACTAGCAATCTATCCTGCCAAGGTTGCTAACGCCGAAGATACTTACCAAAAATTATCCAAAATAATACCAAATACTGATTACACTGCATTTATTGCCAAAGCCGCAAAGAAGGACGACCCCTATGAAGATATTGTAGGTCATCTTTCCAAAGAACAGGCCGACAACGTATCGCTTCTAAAACTTCCAGGAGTTAATATTTTTAAAGAAAAGTGGCGCTTCTATCCCGGTGACCAACTTGCTTCTCATACCTTAGGAATTGTGGCCTACAAGGGGAATGATTTGAGTGGACGCTACGGTCTCGAACGACAATACGATCCTATTCTCACGAGAGACGCAAACAATCCATATGTGAATTTTTTCGCGGAAGTATTTTCAAATATCAATGATACTTTTTTCAAAAATAAAACACGAGAAGGGGATGTCGTCAGTACAATAGAACCACTAGTGCAAGAATTTTTAGATAAAAAATTAACTGAGGTAAAAGAAAAATATAACGTTGATTCTATTGGTGGAATAATCATGAATCCTACTGACGGCTCTATTTATGCCATGGGTGTGAAGCCAGATTTTAACCCAAATGACTTTTCACAAGTTAAAGATGTTTCTGTTTTTGGCAACCCCTTGATCGAGCATGTTTTAGAATTTGGATCGGTGGTCAAGCCCTTGGTGATGGCTGGAGCCTTGGATGCTGGAGTGCTTACCGCCAATACAACCTATAACGACAAAGGGGAAGTTACCATTGAAAAACACCAAATATACAATTTCGATAAAAAGGCGCGAGGCCCAGGTACGAGTATGCAAGATGTTTTAAATCAATCACTCAATACTGGAATGGTTTTCGTGGAAGAAAAACTAGGTAGAAAAAATCTACGGGATTACTTGCTAGCTTACGGACTCAAAGACAAGACAGGGATTGATCTGCCGAACGAGACGAGCGGACTAGTTTCCGGCATCTTAAATAGTCCACGTGAAATTGAATATGCCAATGCCGCCTTTGGTCAGGGAATAGCTTTTACACCGATGGAGCTAATTCGAGCTTTAGCCTCATTATCAAATGGTGGAAATTTAGTAGTGCCACATGTTGTCAAAGAAATAAGATATGATGATGGAACTACTAAAGAAATGACCTATCCCACTACGCCTACAAAAATTTCTAAAGCAACCTCACAAGAAATTACTCGCATGTTGGTGACCGTAATGGATAAATCATTAAAAGGGGGTCTGGCAAAAATGGATCATTATAGTGTGGCCGTAAAAACTGGTACGGCGCAAGTTGCAGATAATACCACCGGAGGATATTATAAAGACAGGAATAACCATTCTTTCTTTGGATATTTTCCAGCCTATGATCCGAAGTTTATAGTATTTCTCTATGCCATCAATCCCAAAGGCGTTCCGTATGCGTCACAAACGTGGGCTGATCCATTTTTAGATATCACAAAGTTTTTATTAAATTATTATGAAGTACCACCAGACAGGTAAAAGAATAGATAAGTTTTTTTTAGTGGTTTTATTTATACTTATTTCTCTCGGGATGGTGATGTTTGTTTCTGCTTCATTAGGACTTTTAGTTAAAAGTCCTAAAATTTTTTATTCGGTACTTTTTAATCAAATATTTCTCGGTCTTGGTTTGGGTCTTATCGGGATGTATTTTACTTTTAAGTTAAATTATAAATTTTGGCGACAATATTCTTTGTATATACTAATCGCCACAGTGTTTTTAACCTTAGCCGTTTTTATACCCCACGTTGGCACCAATCAAGGCACTGGAGCAGTCAGATGGATAAGACTTGGTTTCTTTTCATTTCAGCCGGTAGAATTTTTGAAATTTGGTTTTATAATTTATTTCGCGGCATGGCTGTCTTGGGCTAAAACCAGAGTTCAAGATTTCAAATTTAGTATGTTGCCCTTGGTGATATTGCTTGGACTTATTGCAGTAATTTTGTTTAAACAACCAGATACTAAAAGTTTTATTTTAATTTCCATAACCGGACTATCAATGTTGTTTATTTCTGGAGTGCCAGTTAAATATATTTTAGGTGTCGGCGCTGGCGCTGTTGTGGTGCTTGCACTTCTGGTATACTCTACGCCTTATCTCCAAGCGCGAGTAAAAACATTTATTGATCCATCCAATGATCCCCGTGGATCTGCTTTTCAAATACAGCAGTCACTTATTGCCTTAGGCGGTGGAGGAATTTTTGGGCGAGGGCTTGGTCAAAGTATCCAAAAGTTTAGCTATTTACCGGAACCGCAAGGGGATTCAATTTTTGCAGTTTTAGGGGAGGAGCTTGGCTTTGTCGGAGTATTCGCGACAATAACTCTCTATATCCTTTTTGCCTTACGAGGGTTTAGGATTGCCAATCATTCTCCAGATTTATTTAGTAGACTTCTAGTCTCTGGAATTGTTATACTGATTACAATGCAGTCGTTTATGCATATTGCCTCTGTTACCGGAGTCTTTCCACTAACAGGCGTGCCACTGCCTTTTATGAGCCATGGAGGTACCTCACTAATGATATACCTCACAGCCATGGGCGTCGTGCTTCAGATATCAAAGTTGCAGCAACATAATACATAACAAAATATTAAATTTATGAAAATTGTTTTTACTGGTGGGGGAACAGGCGGACACTTTTATCCCATTATTGCTATCGTTCAAAAAGTTAATGAAATAATTGATAAGGAGAAAATAATAGGGGCAAAACTCTATTATATTTCTGACAGTCCTTACGACAAGGAAGTTCTTTTTGAAAACGGACTTTTATACGAGGAGGTATCTGCTGGTAAAATGCGCAGATATTTTTCTTGGAAAAACTTCACTGATATTTTTAAAACAGGCTTTGGTATCATTAATGCAGTTTTTAAACTATTTTCAATTTATCCTGATGTTGTCTTTGGAAAGGGCGGATATGCATCTTTTCCAGTTATTTTCGCTGCTCGCTTGCTAAATATTCCAGTTATAATTCATGAATCAGACTCTGCTCCAGGGCGGGTAAATCTTTGGTCTGGTCGTTTTGCAAAAAAAGTAGCAATTTCTTTCCAAGATGCCGCGAATTATTTTCCAAAAAAGACGACAGCTTGGACTGGGCAACCAATCAGAACTGAAATTGAGCACCCTGCTCCACAAAAAGAAGCATTTGAATATTTTAAACTGGAATCACAGTTGCCAGTTATTTTAGTTTTGGGAGGCTCTCAAGGTGCAGAGCTAATAAATAACACTGTGCTTGATGCTCTGCCACGGCTAGTAAAAAATTATCAGATTATTCATCAAACCGGTGTCAGAAATTTTAAAAATGTTAGTGAGCGCGCGGCAGTTGTCTTGGATGACAATCCAAATAAACTACGATATATATCCATGTCATTTTTAAATCCACTAGCGATGAAGATGGCAGCCAGTGTGGCAACTATTGTGATTTCCAGAGCTGGCTCCACAATATTTGAAATTGCCTCTTGGGGAGTGCCATCAATTTTGGTTCCATTTACTTCGTCCAACGCCGATCATTCCAAGAAGAATGCCTTCAATTATGCTCGCGCAGGTGCTTGCAGTGTTATTGAAGAGGCGAATATGACTGCCAATATTTTGAGTTCAGAAATCGAAAGAATAACTGGAAATAAATCAGAATTAGAGCGAATGACTCAAAGCGCCAAGGATTTCAATAAACCCGGTGCTGCCGAAAAGATTGCTCACGCCATCATAGACTTGGCCTTATCTCACGAATCCCGTTAGAAGAACTAAGAAACGAAAAAGCCACCGGGAGCATAGCTTCTTCGGTGGCGACATTAATCAACATCCATTTTCATTTTTTTCAATGACATGAGCACAAAACACTCTTGTCTTTGAGCCGTATACCATGTAAAACGGCCCGCCACACTTAGAAGGCCCCGTTATTCCCTCTAGTAAACTTTTGGGAATTTCTGGAATCCATAGAACAACAGATTTTCCACGATTCAGCTCCCAGTAAAGTCGATCTTTTTCCAAAAGGGAGGAAAAGCATCTTTTGACTTTACTGAATGGTTTATTTTTTAGATAAACTTCATAAGTTCCTAAAGCTTGAAAACTAGGATGCATCTAACTTACCTCCTTTATGAACGTATCTTATTCCTTTGTGAATGTATATTATTCTCATCACAGTGTCAATTGTTAGAAAAATAATGAAATAAATGCTAAAATAGGTACATGTCAGAAAAAGATACAGGAAAAAAAAATGCCAGCGTGGTGACTCGTTTTGCCCCTAGCCCAACGGGTTTTATGCACGTTGGTGGCGTACGTACGGCTCTGTTTGCGTGGCTTTGGGCTAGAAAAAATAATGGCATTTTCATTTTGCGGATTGAAGACACAGACAAGGAGAGGGAAGTAGAGGGCTCCATAGAGCATATAATCGAATCCTTGAAATGGCTCGGATTAGATTTTGATTATGGCCCCGAAAAAGATGGCCCAAATGCCCCATATATTCAATCAGAAAGATTAGAAATTTATAAAAAGTATGCACAAACTTTGATTGAAAAAGGTTTTGCTTACGCAGATCCATATACTGGCGACGAAGTAGAAAAATTTAGAAAAGCAGCAGAAGAAAATAAAAAACCTTTTTTGTATCGCGAACACCGGCCAAAGACTTTTGAAGTTTGGGATGGTGCCAAACCACTTCGTTTCAAAACTCCAGAAATAAAAAGTTATAAATGGAATGACTTGGTGCAAGGAGATTTGTCTGCTGGGCCTGAAGCGCTAGATGATTTTATCTTGATCAAGAGCGATGGATTTCCGACTTATAATTTTGCGCACATTGTGGATGATATAGAAATGCAAGTGACGCACGTGGTGCGTGGCCAAGAATTCATTTCCTCCACTCCTAAATATCTCTCTGTGTACGAAGCGCTTGGAGTGACTCCACCGCTTTATGCCTCTATGCCCCATATTATGGCCACCGGTGGTAATAAAAAACTCAGCAAACGTGACGGCGCTAAGGATATTTTAGACTACAAAAAAGAAGGTTACTTGGCTGAAACGATGATAAATTATTTGGCCTTCTTGGGTTTCAATCCAGGTGGTGAGCGAGAAATATTTACCCCAGAGGAACTCATAAAAGTTTTTGAGCTAAATAGAATTCAACGCTCTGGCGCCAAATGGAACGATGAAAAATTGGATTGGTTTAACAAAGAACATATAAAATTATTACCAAAAGAAGAAATAGAAAAAAATATTTTAGAATGGTTACCGCCTGAAATGAAAAATCCAAAAATTATTCCAGTAATTTTGGAAAGAATTTCAAAGTGGAGCGATATCACCAATATGGTTGGGGCAGGGGAGCTAGACTTCTTTTTTAAAGCACCCGAATATGCAAAGGAAAAACTTATTTATAAAAATTCTTCGCTAGAAAAAATTACTGGTAATCTAAAATCAGCGATTAAAGCCCTAGAAAGTTTATCCGAAAATAATTTTACTGTAGAAAATATTAAAACTGAATTGATGAAAATAGCCGATAGTCTAGACAACAGAGGTGAACTGTTGCATCCAGTACGTTTTGCGCTTTCTGGGTTAGATAAGTCACCCGATCCGTTTGTTATAGCTTCAATTTTGGGTAAAAATGAAACTTTATCACGTTTACAAAAAGCGATTACCTAAGTCTATATTTCTAGGAATATTGCTAATAATTTTTGTTTTAACACCAATAGTTTTTTCCTATGCCCAAACGGCGCAAGATATTGCAAATAAAATAACTCAGAAAAATGCTGACATTGCGAAATTGGAGGAAGAATTGAAAGTTTACCAAGGCCAGCTGGATATGCTCGGAAAGCAAAAAAATTCTTTGAATGTTTCCATAAAAGAGTTGGATCTAACTAGAAAAAAATTAGTTACAGATATTTCGGTGACTCAAGGTAAAATTGATGCAACCAATTTAGAGATACAATCATTGAGCTCTGATATTGGTGACAAGGAAGGGGCAATATTAAACCATAAAAATTCTACCGCTTTACTTCTGCGAGAGACGAATGAATTTGAAATAGAAAACATGATTTTTACCGTCCTTTCCAAGAATAATTTTACCGAAGTATGGAATGATATAGACAACAGAGCCTCAGTCAGAGAAAAAATAATAGAAAATATAGGAATATTAGAGACGACCAAAGGCGCCCTAGAAGATACTAGATCATCTACTATCACTGCCAAAAATGAACTTGTGAGCCTAAAATCAAAGCTAGCTGACCAGCAAAAAATTGTAGTACAAAATACTAATGAAAAAAATAAACTATTGGCTCAAACAAAAAATAGTGAGGCAAGTTACCAAGCGCTGCTGGCGGATCGTTTAGCCAAAAAAAATGCTTTCGAGCAAGATTTGCGCAACTATGAATCGCAGCTGAAATATATTTTGGATCCATCTTCATTACCAGGGAGCGGAGTTTTAAGTTGGCCACTTGATAAAATATTTGTAACCCAAATGTTCGGTCAACCTGGAGCTGATGGTAAACGCCTGTTTGTTAATGGTAGCCATAACGGAGTTGATTTCAGGGCATCTATTGGAACACCGGTCAAGGCTATGGCCGACGGAGTTGTCGCTGGAACAGGGGATACAGATGTGCAATGTCCGGGAGTTTCTTTTGGTCGCTTTGTGCTTATCAAATACAACAATGGCTTAGCTAGTACCTATGGGCATTTATCACTTATAAAAGTTAGTGCTGGTGAACAGGTCACTCGAGGTGAAATAGTTGGTTATAGTGGCAATACGGGCTATTCTACGGGGCCACATCTACATGTCTCGGTATATGCGCGAGATGCGGTTGACCTAAAAACTTTACCAAGTAAATCTTGTCCAGGCAGAGTTCTTACTCAACCAATTTCTCCGATCAATGCCTATCTTGACCCTCTATACTATTTGCCACCTCTATAACCTATGGTAAAATTAAAATGTATGCCAAATAAAATAAAAAATTCTGCCCAGCATGGCAGAAAAAATAGTGGATTCGTTGAGCTAATAGTACTTATCGTAATAGCTCTGCTATTAATGAAATATTACAATATAAACGTATCTACGGTATTAGGCTGGGGCAATGCCTTCTTGAAGTGGTTTACCTCATACTTTGGTTCTATTTTAAAATAAAAAAGCCGGCCACCCTTAATTTAAGCAGTGGCTAGCATTTTATAAACTATAAGTATTTGGTAACGATGATCTCAATATAAATATTAGTCTCGTACTCAATACTCACATATATAGAGACGGCACTCATTTAGATTTATTACACAGATATAGGGTCACAAAACATATATTGTGCGACACGCACCCATATTACCAACAAAGCTCTTTACCCCTATCCCCTCATACCTCAAATCAACAACTTGGACTTTATAATTATTTACACGAACTTGAGAGCGCGTACCCTGCGGCTTCGGCCTCTGATGACGTACTAAAATAAACTCTATTTTCTGGTTTGATAGTTTTGCCTGCGGAGCAGCCAATTGTATAATACTTGGCTCCCCTACTGGATGCGAAAAAATTTTTGCCAGATAGGGAATTTGAGCTCTGAATAGTCTGTGAGGTATTACTTATAGGCTCTACGGCTTTAATTACGCCTGCAGTCTGGCTGTCGGCTACCGATAAGGCTTGATTTGGATACTCAATTTTTATGCCTGAGCCAGAATTGGCCTTAGATAGTCTACCTAGCTCAAATGAGCTGATTCCCACTAAAATTACAATAATTATGACTAAAATATTCTTCCCTTTCTCACTCTCAATAAATTGCTTGATTTTTTCCATACAATTGGTTATAGTGTAGTACAAGTAAATTTTAGCATTAAATAATATAACAGCAATATGGCACATAGAAAAGCCGGCGGTACCGCCAAAAACTTAAGAGATTCAAACCCAAAATACCTAGGTATAAAGCTTGCTGACGGCCAAAAGGCTCAATCTGGCTCTATTATCGTCCGACAGCGTGGTACAGCTATCATGGCGGGTACAAATGTATCTACAGGCAAAGATCACACTCTTTTCGCTCTAAAGCCTGGTACAGTTAAATTTGGCTCTAGGCGCAAAGTATCCTTTAATGGCAAGACTGTCGTGAAAAAGATGGTCAATGTAATATAAATAAAACTATACCTAAAAAAATCCCCTATTTGGGGATTTTTTATTTTGTGCTATATTTTTAAGTAGCTCACCTTTAGTTTTTTCCTATCGGCTATGGTAAATAAAGAGACGATTTTCTGTTAGCACACAATTTCATTTGACTTGTTTTTCTCTAAACCCATAGCTACAAAGCCCTTGCCAAAATATAATCATCCATGATTATTGGCAAGGGCCTTTCCTTTTTATATTAAAATTTAGATTTACTCCACGATAAGTTTAAATGAAGATTTTTTGCCGTTAACATCAACCAAGATCTCATATTCTCCTACTTCTTTTATTGGCTTTTCTAATTTTATTGCGCCCTCATCAATACTGGCGTGGTATTCCTTCTGCATAGCGTCTACGATGTCTCTACGGTGTATTCCAGAAAATAAGTGACCTTTATCATCAGTTCTGCCAGACATGTGAAGCACTTTACCTTTCAACTCTTCTAGATTTTTCATTAAAAGGTCTGTCTGCACTTCCCTTTCTATTTCAATATTTTTCTTGCGGAGTTCTAATTCAGCTACAGCTTTTGCGGTGGCCATCTCAACTAATTTTCTAGGCAATAAAAAATTCATCGCATAACCATCATTGACCTCTTTGATGTCATGTCTTTTCCCTACCCTAGGTACATCTTTTAAGAATATGACCTTCATAAATTATTAATTAGAATTTAATAATTCGACTGCTTTGTCCATTTGTGGATCCTTTTTAGCATCTAGGTCTGCCTTGGTGAATTCTACTGGATAATCTGGGGTCAAACCTTTTTCAGAGATAGATACACCATTTGGAGTTAGCCATTTGGCTACGGTAATTTTTAAAATAGTATTTGGAGTCACATCTACGACTTCCTGTACCGAACCCTTGCCGAAGCTTTGAGCACCCACGAGCTTTGCTCGGCCATTATCCTGCATAGCCCCAGCTAATATTTCAGACGCTGAAGCAGAACCACCATCTATGAGAATTACAAATTTTAATTTATCGCTAAAGATATTATAGCCTCTACTTCTGTATATATTTGGTTTTTTACTGGTGCCATAGTCTTCAGTCACCACAATTTTTCCCTCAGGTAAAAACCAGCTTGCCATGTCCACAGAAGCATCCAAATATCCGCCGGGATTTCCTCGTAAATCGAGCACGAGCTTATCATCCTTTGACAAAACAAATTCCTTCATGGCGTTTCGGAAAAGGTTTGCGGAGTTTGCAGAAAAACTATAAAGTTTTATTACAAAAATTCCATCCTTTCTTTGTTCGGTATCAAGAGTTGGAATATTAATAATATCGCGAACAACTTTTATTTCCATTGGATCTGGATTTCCTTCGCGTAAAATTGTGAGGGTGACTGTCGTTCCTTTTTCTCCGCGGATTAATTTAATTGCTTCTTCAATAGACAAATTAGTAGTAACTTTTTTATCTATTTTTAAAATTTTGTCACCAGATTTAATATTGGCGTTATAAGCTGGAGTACCCTTTAGTGGAGCTATCACTGTCAAAACTTTATCTTTTATCCCGACTTCCATACCGATTCCGCTGAAATTACCAGCTATTTGATCCTCAAATGACTTTGCCTCGTCTGGCTTAAAAAACATGCTGTACGGGTCATTTAGAGAGCCTATAAGCCCAGAAATCGCTCCATAGACCCTGTCTTGATCACTGGTTTTACTTGCTCCAGGATATTTTTCATTGATTGTATTCCAAACTTTCCAGAAAGGAGCAAAGTCGGCTTGGGTGGTCACTGCTGTCTCTTTGTTGGTAAGCATTACCTTGTCTATCTCAGGTCTGTGTCCGTAGCCGATATAAATACCTAAAACAAAAAATACACCAACTAGAGATATGGTGATAACAATCTGTCTTATTTTAGAAATATTTTGTGGCATTTTGTATTTTATATTTTTTCTTCACTCTGTCCGACTACTTCTTGTGGTGCACTCTCACTAGTATGAAAATCACTATTTTCTCTGAAATTATCAAAAGGTTTGGTGACCTGCGTAGCTTTATACTCTTTGTTTAACATATAACTATAATAAATTACTATCAAACCAGACAAGGTGAACAAGACGTTTTTCCAAGAATAAGGAAAACCGAGGTATGGCAGAAGTGCCACCCAGACGCCTAAAATTAAAAGTATACGTTCTCTACGCATGGATGTATTGTATCAATAGGAGCATTAATATGCAATAACACTAGCAGAAAGACCATCAGTAGGCACTTGGGTTCCTGGCTCGAATATCTTTGTGTTTAGAAGTAATAGGAAAATTATAATTGCGAGAACAGCTAGCCCTCTGCCAATCATGGCTGGATGCTGAAATTCTTTCTTGATAAATATTACTAGGATTAAGGCGAAGATCATTATCAATGCGATCCCGGAATAGATATAAGCCACATATTCTCGCGGTGAAGTTAGAATTTTTTGGATAAAAGATTTTATATTAGAAATTGTTAAATCATTTCCGGTTGTTGCGATAGAAGAATTTGTTTCCTCACCCAACACTCGCACTGCAGTCGGAGTGGCTGTGATTGCTTTTGGAATTGCAGTCGGAGTATTTGCCACCGCCTTCGGCGGGGTCCCGCCAACGGCGGTGATTTTTGGTTTTGCCACAGGAGTGATGATAGTTGTTTTTGTCTCTGTAGGTGTCGTGGTTGGGGCGCTTGGAACGGCTACTGGAGTGCCAAAAAATTGTGCTACAAAAACAGTGTTTTTGCCCTCATATATGCCATTTGCGACCCCAATACCGATCTCGGTGTAGTTTGGCTTTACTATATTAGCCCGATGAGTTGGTGAGTTCATCCAAGCCTGAGCCACATCTTGTGATTCAAAGAAATTTACCGCCAAATTCTCCCCTGCCATACTATAATCATAGCCAACTTGATCAAGCCAATACCATGGAGTTTTGCCATCAGGACTAGTGTGAGCAAAATATCCACGAGTAGCCATATCGTTTGCTTTTAGTTGTGCTGCTTGAGTAAGTAAACTGTTCTCAGTTAGTGGAGCGAGATTATTTTGCGCGCGCTCTTCATTTGTTAGCGTTGTCAGTACTCCTGGTAAAACAGAAGCCAAAAAACTTGTCTTATCAAAGACGACAAATACTTGAATCAGAAAACCAAGTTCAATCACAATAATTACAAACAAGATCAATATCGTAGACTCACGTCGCAAAAAATGCGGTTTGTAATTATTTTCGCCGTGTGGCACAAAGTATTTTTTCAGCCACTTAGTAAATTTTTGCATTGTGTAAATTATACATTAAAAATCTCTAATGTCAATACTGTGATTACTCGAAATATGTATATGTATTATAATACTTTTTCTGCTTTCATCAAACAAAAAAGAACTCCCCTATTATGGGAGTTCTTTTTTGTTTCTACTTAATTTATCTTAGGTCTTTGGGGTGTCTGGATGCTTACTGAAAGGAATTAGATTTGTAGGGATAGGTATATTAAGAGAAGGACACATAATGTTGTTTATCTCAGTTGTCGTAGTTAGATAAACTATACCTGTTGGTATCTTAAGATTCCAAGGAGTAAGAATTTTATCTTTATGCGCTAATTGAAATGCTTTTACATTTTTATCTGTCTGAGCTCCAAAAACTCCATCTTCTTTGATTCCAGCCTTCAAGAAATCATTCAAGAATTTTTGAACTTTTTTAACCGCAGCAACATTATTATTCTTTTTACCCATCTTTAGATACTTGTCTAAGTAAATTCCGCAAGAAGTTTCTGCGCCGAGAACTTTACCATCTGTAGAAGCTCCGAGAACTCTACCACCTCCGATGTATCCCCCGCCAAAAGAAGTTCCACCAGTATTATCTACGCAGTTGCCACTATTATCTATATGTTTACCAGCTGGAACAGTTGTTTGAGTTCCATCAATATTTGGGCAGACGTCAGGTTGAGTAACAGTAATAGATGCATTAGCGGAATTATTCTCTCCATTTGGATCGCGAGTAGAACTGGAAGTGTTTGCTGTGTTTAAAATAACTTGTTCATTTGTAGCACTGTTTGAAACAGTAGCGGTGATATGAAGTGTTGCACTGCTATCATTTGCTAAGGTGCCAACTGTCCAAACTCCTGTTCCAGAAACGTAAGCTCCAGCACCGTCATCAGAAACATATGTGACTCCAGCTGGAAGTACATCGTTTACTACCACACTGTTTGCGCTATCAGGACCAGCGTTGTGGACTGTTATCGTGTATACAACATTGCTTCCAATGTTTGGAGTCTGATTATCTACTGACTTGGCAATAGAAAGATCTGAACTTGTTCTTACTTCATCAGCAGCAAAACTTGCACTTACTGAAAGGTTTGCTGTTATATTTGTGTCAGTTCGTGGATTGGTTGTTGAAGTGTCGCTCCAATCTACAAAGTGGTAGCCAAGATTTGGAACTGCTGTGACCGCTGTGCCGTTTGCACCATAGTTAACTGTTTGTGGTGTAGTGCCAGTGATACTTCCATTAGCATTTGCAGTGTAAGTAAGAGTGAAAGTATCAATAGTAAAGTTTGCGATACAGGTTGTATCAGCTGTCAAAGTAACTGAACCATCTGTACAATCAGCATCTCCTCCCCAGCCGGTAAAGGTTGATCCCGTACTTGGAGTAGCACTAATTGGTACTACTGTTCCCGTGTCGTATGTTCCGCTACCTGAAGTTGTTCCATCTCCAGTTCCAGCCTTATTGATTGTAAGAGTAAATCTGTCAGGAGCATTAGCAGCAAAGGTCGCAGAAATAGTGTGATTTGCTGTTATGTTTGAAAAGGTATAAGTCGTGACAACTCCTACAGATGAACTATCTACCAAAACATCAGCGACGTGAAAACCACTATCAGGAGTTATTGTGTAAACTTGAGATGAACCATAATCTTTCGTTGTTACGCCTGTAGGGGTAACTGTACCATTTGCACCAGATGATGCGGTGATGGTGAAAGTGTCAATTGCAAAGTTTGCAGTTACACTAATATTTCCTTGAACATTTGAGTCAGTCCGTGGATTAGTTGTTGAAGCATCGCTCCAATCTACAAAGTGGTAGCCAAGATTTGGAACCGCTGTGACCGTTGTGCCGTTTGCACCTTGGTTGACAGTCTGTGGCGAGGTACCAGTAATTGTACCGTTTGCACCAGCTGTGTAAGTCAAAGTGAATTGAGTTATAGGAATAAATGTATTTGTAATTGTACATGTGTATACATGCCCAGCAACGATGGTAATACTTCCATTTGCACAATCAGTGCTGTAGCTTGGAGTATAGCCTGAAGAATTAGATTCAGTTATAGAGTAAGGTCCGGCTACAATATCAGTAGGAGTATCTAAAGTAACTACAGTATTACCAACTTTAAATGGAGCAAAAGCACTTCCTAGAGCATTACTTCCAGAAACTACTTTGTGAATTACAACTGTACCGTTATTGGAAGGAGGCACATGTACACAAGTGGCAATAGTTGCGCTTGTATCACCTTGGTTGTCTTTGCCTGGAGGAGTGCTGTGGTAAAGCTTGGCTATAATAGAGAAATTACCTGTGGTTGTATAAGTATGCGTACCTGTGAAAGTAAACGTGAAAGGTACATGACCAGAGTTTGGAGTGAAGGTTCCTAACCCATCTGTTACAGTTGTATCTCCCCAGTCAATCTCTACAGCATATTGACTAGCATCCCCAGGAGGAGCAATACCTGCCCCATTTCCAGAAACAGTTACAGGATTGAAAAGAGGATTAGTTGCACAGTTGTTAAAATTAAATGGAGGAGTATGATTTCCACTTATTGGGTCTGAAATACTTGTAATCGCAATCGTTGGACTAGTAGCCGCTAAAACTCTAAATACTCCGACCATGCCAAGGATCATTGCGAGCATGATAACTGGAGACAAAAACTTTAATAATTTTTTCATAATGTTTGGTAAAATTAATTTTTTACCTAATTAAATATAATAATAATAACGACTTTTCTTAATAATTTATTAACCAAAATACTATAAATTTAAAACCCAGTCTAACACACCATAAAGAGAGCTGTCAAATAATTGGGGGATATCCTGTGGATATGAAAATCTATAAAAAAGCACATTAAAATAACCTCACAGACTATGACGCTAGGGTATGTGAATATTTACAACTTATTAATAATGTTTAGAAATATGTACTAGAAAGCATTAGTGCCGAGGGGGCTACCCAAGCCAGTCGGACCGTCATACCCTGCCACAGCGGTACAGAGTAAATTTCCGCAAGATCCATTGCTTCCAGAGATGATGTCATGCAAATTATTTAAAACATTTGCATAAGGGAAACCATTGTTGATTGTGCTAGTGTTGCCAGCCAAAGCATAAGTCGCAGCGATGATCGGTGAAGCTAGGCTCGTGCCACCCACTTTAAACCAACCAGACCTTCCCTGATAGCGGACACTATCATAAACTGCAGCTCCAGAATTTGGATCAGCGTCGGCCGAAACATCAGCGACTGCGCGATTGCTACAGATAGATGGATTTAGAAAATTCTGGAAACTTGGTTGAGTTTCATATGCCGAGCAACCACTTCCCGCTCCGCTCCAAGCAGTTTCACCTACATAATTGTTTCCATTCAAAGTCAAAGTCGTACCACCCACTGCAGTGACATATTTGGAAGCTGCCGGATACTCTACTCCATAACCACTGTCTCCAGAACTAAAAGTTATTGCGATTCCGGGCTTGTTGAAATGGCCGTCATAAGTAGTTGTCGTTTCACTAGAAAACTCTCCCCCACCCCAAGAATTTGATATGACATTTGCACCCATCGTTTGAGCCCTATCTTCTGCAGCGATTAAATTAGCAAAACTATTTGAGTCTGCTTCCACTAAAAGTATACTGCAGTTTTGGCAAAGAGCGTGAGCTGTCTCTACATCTAATGCAATTTCCAAAGACCAGCCGGCATTTGTAGATGGATAACTTGTATCCCCTCTCTGGCTGACTTTTTGGAAGCATGGAGTCGCACTTGAAACTGCGCAATTGTTCATTGATGGTAAACCAAACTTTGAGCTGTAAGTATTTAAGTCAGATAAAATATTTGGATCGTTATAAGCATCTACGATTGCGATGATTTGTTTAGTGTTTGCGGTGCCACTCAAATTGTATGCACCACGGAGTTGCGCAGGGCCAAAACCCGCAGGTAGAGATGTAGCCTTTGGTTGACCATTTGCATCTACTACCACTCGTGAATGGCATCTAGCGCTTACGCCACTCTCACCAGGGCTACATACTGGAATATGGTTGACTGCCACAGCAGACATATGATTTTGGGCTGCCTCTGGAAGCGAATTTAATCCACCGGCCATTGCTGGACTGGTTAATAATATTAAAGATAATACAAGAATAGAAATAAATTTTTTTATCATAAATTTTTATTAGACTGATAATTAGATATTTATTATAAAACAATCAACAGGGCGCGCAAACAAGTTATCCACATACAAAAAACCACCCAAAATGGGTGGTTTTTTGAAATAAAGTTATAAAGCTTTATTTAGTCATTTTCTCTTTCTCTTGTATTTATTCCAAGATTAACTCTGCCAGTTTGAAGATTTAAACTTTGGTTTCCCTTTAGAGAATTGCCATCATTTTCATTTTCATCAGCATCATTGTCATCGTGTCCATGTTTTGCAACAGAGCTGACACATTGACCTTGGTTTCGGAAGGTTGGATTAGTAAAAGTCATCCAGCCACCTTTTTTACAATCATCTTTGCTTTGAGGACCAGTTATTAATACTGGATTTACAATAAAGGATGCAGAGATAGTGTGGTTGGCAGTAACATTACTAAAAGTATATGTTGAAACTGCACCTACTGAAACACTATCAACGAGAACATCCGCTACCCTAAAACCACTGTTTGCAGTTATGGTGAATATTTGGTTTGATCCACTGTTTATTACGACTGCACCTGTAGGTGATATTGTACCATCGGCACCAGCTGAAGCTGTGATAGTAAATGTATTAACCACTGGGTTTGCTGCGAAGGATGCTGCGATTGTGTGGTTGGCAATAACATTCGTAAATGTGTATGTGCTAACTGCTCCAACCGAAGTACCATCTACTAAAACATCAGCGACATGAAAGCCACTAACCGCGGCGATCGCAAATGTTTGGTTTTGCCCATCAGTAACTAATACTGAACCGCTTGGTGTGATAGAGCCATTAGCTCCAGCGGTAGCGGTGATTGTACGCAATGCAATAGCTGCACCACTTACTGTGGTAAGGGCACCAGTTCGTGCACCACCTTTATAATTGTCAGACCATGTTCCAGTTATTTTTCCGTCAGTTCCAATTGTACCAGTTACATGAAGGACTGTCTGTGGAGTGACCGCATCTGCCGTAGCTGTGTAGTTTGCAAGAAAATCAATTGAGTTTCCTGAAACAGTACCCGATGTGATGACCCATGTATAAACGTTTGTTCCTGCTGGACTTCCTCCATGACCAGTAAGGTTTCCGGAGCTATCCTGCACTAGAGACAAATCATGAGAATATTGAGTACCTAAGTATTCCATATTCACTACATAGTTCCCCGTCGCGTTATATGCTGGAGCTGTAGCTTGAGCTCTTAGCGCGAAAGATGTGACCAATAATGCTAATACGACAAATATACCTCCAAATATTTTTATTTTTTTCATAAGATTTAATTAATTAGTAATAATTATTTGATAATAGATTGCAAGTTCACAAAATCGACTCAGGTGAACCTGCAAATATATATACGTATCATCATAGTAAAATCTTTCGTGACTAAATTTTATGAGTGCTTAGAAAATTTTTGTCAAACGAAAAACAGGATCCACTTTTAAAAGTGAACCCTGTCTGTTGTTACTATCTTGAAACACGTGAACTAATTCCTCAGCCTAGCCGGATTGCCGAGCTTGTTTTTGTCGATATATTTAAATTCACCAAAGGGGTCATTTTTAACCTCTTTAGTGATTGCATATAAACTCCATAAGCAAGTTGGAGTACCCGCCTTGCATGCAGTGCCACCGTCGTAGACGATCTTGACGAAGTATCTATAGCGATGAGATTTGCCGTCCGAGCCGACATACTCACCCTCAACTTGGTTTGTAAGCCAGCCTTTAGACATATCGGTAAGACCACCATCGCCACCGCGATCGAGGCGGTAGTCATGGTTGCAGTCTCTCTTACTCAACCAACTGTCGCTCCATCTCATAATTAACTTAATGCTAGCGAAGTCAGTACCCCCACGATAAAGGTTGTCACTTATTCTGTCCGAGGTGTCAAATGTTCCCTTGAAGATATGTGACTGGTAGTTGTACCCGAACTGGTCGAAGCCCAAAATGACCTTGTTTCGAACAGCGTCAATTATGACGCCGTCTTTGATCTTTATGCAGTCTGCCTGAGCCCAGATTGAAGTTGTAAAAAGAACCAAGAGTGCTATTGCACTCAAAATAATTTTCCCTCTCATTTTAATTCTCCTGGAATTTATTTCAAAAAATACAACCAAAATGGTTGTGTATCCATAAAAATTATACCAAGATTACGTTCTTCTGTCAATTACAACAAAAAAGCGGACCTCTGTTTAAAGAAGCCCGCGAATGATGTGAAAAAAACGATTTAATTGTTTGCATGAACCTTCGGCCGGTTCGTGAATGATGTATCAGCGTCAATCGCAGCACCCGAAGGGTTAGATATGGTTTTACACCCAACACCATAGCCAAGACCCGAAATGGCATTGTTGATCATCTTGTCGTTGTTGCCAACGTCGGAGATGCCAGCCTGGTACGATGAGTTGAAGCATAGGTCGCTGGAGATCGTGTTGTTCACCGCTTTGATATTGGTCGCAGTATTTGGAGCTGAATAATCAGCAGCAAGGTTGGTGAGATAAACGCCAACATCATTGTTGACGAGTACATTATCTGTCACCTTGGTATTGACTGTATACGGACAATCATTACCATCCGGACACTGACCATACCCAGCACCACCAACCACAATGATTCCACCCGAGGCCGAACCATCGCCTGGAAATCCAATGTAAGAATTTCCCGAAACCCGATTTTTCATTACTGAAGCACTTGCGCCGTAACCTATCTGTATACCGTTCATGGCAATGAAGTAAACATGTCCGTCGCCGGTAACAGTATTGCCTTGGATCGTAGCCTGTACTCCAGTACCATTTGTGACTATGCCACTTTTTTGGTAACCAGTTACGGTGTTACCGGCAATTTTACCAGTCACCCCACCACCAGCGAAAAATCCACGCCAATAGATACCTACGCCATGTTGAGTACCATCGTGCGGTGACTCTCCGATATCGTGAATATTGCTATTCAAAATATCCAGCGTGATGTCGCCAGCGTCGCCGTTAGCGACGACACCGAAGTAGTTGGCACCGTAGATCTCAGCACCCTTGATAACTCCGCTTGATCCTGGGCCGTAGTAGACGCCGATGTTGCAAGTAGTAGCATCCACCGGACCGGTGACCAACGTTGGGTTAATGAGGACCGCCGTCATGTTTATACCGTCGCGAAGGAATCCTGTTGGGCTACATTTTGGTTGAGGAGGCAGCGTTGTTTGCGCCGACACTGTCATTGCAAAAGTTGTAAAAAGAACTAAGAGTGCTATTGCACCCAAAACAATTTTAATCTTCATCTCTAGTCTCCTGTTGAAGTTATTGAATTGATTTGAAAAAACACAGCCTGAATTGGCTGTGAATCCGAGAAATAATATACCAAAATTATGTTTGGTTGTCAACAGGGTAAAACAAAAAACCACCTATTTATAGGCGGTTTTTTGTTATGAAGAATTATTATTCGTTTGTGAGCGAGTTCTTAATTTCTTCACGCAACTCTGGGGTGTCAGTATGGCCATGATCATTGATGACGTGATGCATCACCAATGGCATTACTTCTGCCTCTGTCCCCGATATCACTACCGAGCAATTTTTCTCACTCGGCATTTTTCTACAATCCGATACTTTTCTTTGTTCCATAATTTTTATCGTTAATTAATAATTATTTACCTAACCAACCATGAGTATATACTGTTAACTATATTAATTTATAATTTAGTTGGCAATATCTCCCTCAAACACATCATTAGTTCCATCACTATTTGATTTATCTTGCCAATGGCGATATGTTAAAGTTTTATTAGAACTATTGTACTCAAAGTTCCAACTAGAATTATTTTCAGTTATTGGAGCTCCAAAAACTGAATGAATGAAGCTACTTCTACTTTTACATGCATCTGAGGAAGTAGTGCAAACACTTGGATCAAAAGAAGTGGCAGTAACTGTTTCAGATACAAATCCCTGGAATTTACCTTTTATACCTCCAGTTATTGACGTACCATGATGATTGCTTTGTGAACATTTACCAGGGCTTTCTCCATCAATAGTGATAAAGGTGCCGTCCTTATAGGCAGTTCTTACTAAATACGTACCATCTCCATTTGCTGTTACTGTAAAAAATAAATTATAAGTATCATTTGCCCACTCAGGACCGCAAGATGAACCATCAGGAGATCCTGAGCTTATTGGTCCAATATGATTTACATATGTAATTGACTTTGCTAGGCCAGAAGTTGTATGCCATTCCCAGGGGAATGTGCCACTTATTGTGCCATCAGAAGCAATCGTTCCTGTAATATTCCAAGTTGAACCAACAGCATATGGTCCTGTGTATGTTAAAGTAAATGATATTGTGTTTCCAGAAACAATACCATTTGTAATTAACTCAGCAGTTTGACCAGCTAATGCATATGGTGAATCACCGGATGGATATCCTCCAGTCCCTGTGAATGTACCATCTGGATTCATCGTAAGCACCATATCGTGTGAGTAAGTTCCCAAAACTAACCAAGTATAAGTTCCTGTTACATCCCAATTAGGCAATGCTACTGCATGCGCTGGTGAGGCCATTAGAAATGGAGTCAACACAAACGCGATGCTAAGAAAAACACTTAATATTTTTTTCATATATTTTATAAAAATTAAATTTAATAATTTATTAATAATAAGTCCAAATAATCGCCATACAGGACTACTTATAAACTGTGCCGAAGCTAAGTGAATTATATTTCATTTTACAAATATTTATTAACTCAATTTTAATCAAACAAGTGGATATTTAAAACCAGTCCATATCTAAAGACCATTTTTTATATTGTCAGAACGAACTTTTTGTAGTATAATTGTTCTTAAACCATTTTGATTGTATGAAGGACATGATAATTAAAAAGAAATCAGATAAAGTCGAAGAAGAGCTTGCTCGCGGAGCGGAAATTTCTATTATTGCTCTCTTTGATCAGCTCATAGAAAAAGCTTACGCCAGTCGCGCTTCAGACATTCATATTGATCCCCTAGTAAAGTCCGTGCGAGTTCGTTTTCGTATCGACGGAGTTTTGCAAGATGCATACTCATTTCCAAAAGAAATAAATAACGAAATAATTTCTCGTATTAAAATTTTATCCAGACTGCGAACTGATGAACATCAAGCCACCCAAGATGGCAGATTTCGCTATGTGCTCTACGAGGAAAATAACAAGCCAAATAAATTTATAGATTTTCGCGTTTCCATCGTACCTACTTATCATGGCGAAAATGCGGTACTGCGTTTACTTTCTGACAAAAATGAACAAGCTACCCTAGAAGACCTCGGCTTTAGCGAAAGCGATCAGAAAAAAATAGAGGAAGCAATGAAAAAGACAAATGGGATGATCCTCTCCACGGGTCCGACTGGCTCCGGTAAGACCACCACCATGTATACCCTGATCAAGATGCTCAATTCTTCTGATGTTTCCATCATTACCATTGAAGACCCGATAGAATACGCTGTGGACGACATCGAACAAATCCAAGTCAACTCTCGCTTCGGGCTAACCTTTGCCAACGGCTTGCGCTCCATACTGCGTCAAGATCCAAACATTATTATGGTGGGTGAAATCCGCGACAAAGAAACAGCCAGCATCGCCGTAAACACTGCCCTGACTGGTCACCTACTACTTTCTACTCTTCACACTAATGATGCGGCCACTACCCTACCTCGCTTGCTAGACATGGGCATAGAGGAATATCTAGTGGCTTCTACTGTATCCGTAGCCATCGGTCAAAGGCTCGTGCGAAAAATTTGCAAAGACTGCAAAGAAAAAATCCCAATGACTCATGCCATGAAAGAAGCTTTGGCGCAGACTCCGTATGCCAGCCTTCTGGTAAATAGTGATTTTGTACATAAAGGTAAAGGTTGCGATGCATGTGATGGCAGTGGCTACCGAGGCAGAATTTGTATCAACGAAGTGCTCGTGGCCGACAGTGAAATCCGTGAAGCCATCTTACGCCGAGCCTCGGCAAATGAAATAAAAAAAATTGCGGTAAAAAACGGCATGACCACCATGTTTGAAGATGGCTTTCAAAAAGTGATAAAAGGATTAACTACTGTAGAAGAAGTTTTGCGTGTTATCCATGAGTAACCCCGAGTAGTAGAATAAATTCACTACGGGGTAAATTTCTAATATGGAAAAAAATAAAAAAATAAAAAAGAAGTCGCTAGTCGACCTAGTTAAAGGAATATCGTTCACTCGCCTCTCAATCAAAGATCAAACTTTTTTTGTGAAGCGATTGTCTTTTTTGATCAAGGCTGGCATACCGATGCGCGAGAGCTTGGTCATGATCCGAGAACAAACTCGCAAAAAAGGATATGCCCTAATTTTAGATACAGTGATTGACAATGTTTCGAATGGACAAAATCTTTCTACGAGTTTGGCGAGATTTAAAAATACTTTTGGAGAATTTGCAATAAACATCATTGGCTTTGGTGAGCAAAGCGGAATTTTGTCAGAAAATTTGGAATATATTGCCGACGAACTAAAGAAAAGACAAGCTTTACGCAAAAAGATAATCAGTGCATCCGTCTACCCTATCATAGTCACCATCGCTACCATAGGTATCGTGGCTTTTTTGATGGTGTTTCTTTTCCCTAAAATTTTACCAATTTTTGCTAGTCTGCATTACGACTTACCGCTATCCACCCGCATCGTCATCGCTCTTAGTAATTTTATTACCCACTGGGGCTTGATAACTCTGGTCTTCCTCATCGTCTTTCTGGTGGCATTTATAATTACTCTCAAAAAAAACAAGAGAGTCGCCTTTCAATTTGATAGAGTACTCTTAAAGCTTCCAATCGTCGGGAAAATAATTCAGGATTATAATGTGGCCAATTTTACTCGCACTATGGGTTTGCTCTTGCGTGGAGGTATCACTATGGGTGAAGCCTTGCCCATATCTGCCAAGACCACTGCAAACCTTTTGTATCAAAAGGAATTCAAGGCATTAGCGCAGGTGGTAAATAGAGGACAAAAAATATCAACTCATTTAGCAAAATCGCGAGATCTTTTTCCGGACATTGTGGTACAGATAATTTCGGTCGGAGAACACAGCGGAAATTTATCAAATTCGCTGATGTATCTCTCAGAAATGTATGAAGCCGAGATAGATGACTTTACCAAAAATCTTTCCAGCATGGTGGAGCCGATATTGATGATCATCATGGGTATCCTCGTCGGCTTTATCGCTGTCTCTATCATCACACCGATCTACGGCATTACTCAACATTTGAATGTAAAGTAAACTATGAAGTATCAAAAAGGATTTACTCTGATTGAAATACTTGTAGTGATAGCTATTCTGATAGTTGTCATTAGCTTTGGAATGTTGGTAGATTTTAGTTCTTTTACTTCAAGTACTTTTCAAGGTGAAGAAGCAAAAATAGTTAGCGTTTTGGAACGAGCTCGTAGTCACGCCATGGCAAATATGTTTAATACGACCAGTGGGGTTTGCTATGATGCGACCACTCACAGCTATGTGATTTTTCAAGGAAGTGTTTGCACTAGTACCGGCAGTGAACTTATTCCTGCTAATACAAACATAGCTGAAAATCCTTCAACCACCTTCCCTACCTTTGTTTTTAGCCGACTCACAGGAAATACAACAGGAGGTATTATTCACATAACAGATGGTTCAAAATCAGCTGATATAACATTAAACAATGAAGGCACAATTAATTGGTAAAAATAAAAAAGGTTTCGCAACACTAGAAATACTAATAGCTTTTGCAGTTATTATTTTATGTATTGGCGCAGTTATCATGGTCGTTTTTGGAAACCAATCTGTGACAGTAGATTCTCAAACAAACAATGAAGCAATTTCCAAAGCCCAAGCTCTGCTCGAGCAAGCTCGCGCCAACTCTAGGCTTGATTTCAATTTAGTAAATCCGACAAATACGACAGAAACCAGTGGATCATTAACGTATACAAAAACTCTTGATGTGACTCAAGCTGATTTATTTACAAAAAAAGTAACAGCCACTATTTCTTGGCAAACAGCTGGAAGAACCCTATCGACTATTATGTCTACGCTTTTGACAAACCCTCAAGCGGTAGGCGGTGGAGATACATGTAGCTCTGTTGTATCTGGTAGAAATTGGACGAATCCACAAATGACATCCTATCAACTAGGAGCTGACTTACTCAATGATCCATCTAGCGATTATTTAATAAACGCCATAGATGTATACAACAAAAAAATGTATATAGCTGCAAATGTAACACACGGGAATAATGCAAATACATTCTTTGTTTTTGATGTTTCGACTCCGACTAATCCAGTCTTTGTAAGTCAAATTGACAATGATACGAGTGTTCAGTCTGGACTTAATGCAATGCGTGTGTTTGGTAATTATGCCTATGCAGCGAATGCCACTGGATCAAACTTTAGTAATTGTACGAGTGGCATTTGTGGTCAGCTTCAGGTCATCGATATCAGTACCAATCCCCCTAAACCAAAACTCAAATTCAAGATTCCTGGAGTTGTCGGTAGTAGTGGCAAATCAATTGGAACAAGTATTTTTTACAATAATGGGTATGTTTATCTCGGGCTTGCAAAAGTGGGCGCAGGTAGTACAAATGGTGAGTTTAATATAATAGATGTACATGATCCACTTAATCCTATTTTTAAAGGTAGTTATGTTGTTGGTAATGCAGTAAATGCAATCTTTGTTAAAAATGGTTACGCCTACATTGCTACAGCAAATAATGAAAATATGACAATTCTTGATGTAAGTAATCCCTCTAATCCCGTACGCCTCGGTGGATATACACCACCCGGAGGCAACAATGGTGAGAGTGTTTATGTCGTAGGAAATACAGCTTACCTTGGGAGAACTTTTGGTTCTAGCGAATTCAATATTTTAAACACAACAATTCCAACGGCAGTCTCTTTGCTAGGTAGTAAGGATTTACCAGGAAATACAGCCAGCATCAACGGATTAATAGTTCGAGATTATTTAGCCTTTCTAATAACTGGTAACGACTTTCAAGTTTGGAATATTTCTAATCCTACTAATATTACGCAATGGGCAACCCCTGTAGCATTTCCAAATCAAGGAGGAGGAAGCAGTCCTGGTACTGCGACAGATTGCGAGGGAAATTATTTTTTCGTAGGCTCTCTCCCTAGTGGTAATCAAAAGGGATATTTATCAATAATTGGCCCTGGCCCATAATTATGAAATCTAAAAAAGGATTCACATTAATTGAAGTTATAATTTACATCGCGCTTTTCTCTCTCTTGATGGGGACGGCTCTCGTGGCGGCGTATCAATTGATTGATGGTTCAGGTAAATTGAGTACAAAAAACACCACTCAAGAAGAAGGAAATTTTGTAATGCGGAAAATTGATTGGGCGCTGACCGGAGTTCAATCTATCACCACTCCATCCTCTGGTACTACAAATAATTTAGTTGTAAATAAATATGATGGCAACACAATTACCATTGACCTCACCGGCACCAATCCTAAAAAAATTGAAATAAAAGAGAGTACAAATGGCAATGCATTTCTTCCTATAATTACTGATAATGTTTCTATCAGTAATTTACAATTTACATATCTGGCGCCGACAGGATCAGCACCCATAGGCATCACAGCGACATTTACCATAACTAAAGATGGAGTTGATTTTCCTTTTACTATTACTAAATATATTCGCAAATGATTTTTATAAATCAAAAAAATAATAAAGGATTTGTCGCCCTGATGTCTGCCATAATCATCTCAGTTGTATTACTTTTAATTACCACCAATTTAAGCCTGACTGGATTTTATGATCGCTCAAATATTTTGGATTCTGAATTGAAGGACAGAAGCTCTGCCCTAGCTGAGGCGTGTGTGGATACAGCCATTTTAAATATGGTTCAAGGTACGACGTATATAGGCTCTGTAAATGTGGGAGCAGACACATGCACAATTCAGTCAGTAACGGGCTCAAACCAAAAAACAATCCTGATTCAAGCTAAGTATAGTAACTACTATACAAATTTAAAGGTTGTTGCGAATACCGTAGATGGATCTATTGTTTCTTGGCAAGAAATATAAAATTAACAAAGCCCCCTTTACAAATTTCTTGTTGAGTAGTAGTGTGCTTAATATATAGAAAATATAAATAACAAGTCGAATTATAAGTTAATTTTATTAAAATTATGAAAAAGAATAAAAAAGGAGGTTTTACGTTAATAGAAATCTTGGTCGTTATCGGTATTATTGCAATTTTGGCAACTATTGTTTTGATAGCAATCAACCCAGCTAGACAATTTGCACAAAGTAGAGATACGCAACGCACAAGTCACGTTAATACTATTTTGAATGGTATTGGGCAAAAAATTGCAGATTGTAAAGGGGTTTTTGGTGCTACTGCTGCACAATGTCCTAGTTCTCCAGTTTGTCCAGCACTTCCAGTAGCTGCTGCAACAGCAACAACTCTAAACATCACTACAGCAGACGCTACTGGTGCAATAAACTTATCTTGTTTAGTACCAACTTATATGGCAGCCCTGCCTTTTGACCCAACAGCTCCAGCTGGTACAGACACTAATTATGACTTAACCGTTGAGAGCATTGCCAATGGAGGAAGAATAACAATTTCTGCCCCCAACGCACTATCAGAAACTGCAATCTCAGCAAATCCACCTGCAGTTTCCATAACTCGCTAAATTTATTTAGTCAAAAAAAGCCCCACTCGGGGCTTTTTTTGTTGTGTAATTTTTATTGAAAATATTCCGGAGTATTTACAGACATCCAATCCAGCATTTGGCGCATTACCGAAGAAGCACTACTGCCACCAATAGGCCCGGACTCCATCATAATTACAAAAGCATACTTTGGATTTTCATATGGCAAAAAGCCAATCACCCAAGAGTTTAGTCTGTCTTTTGCCACTCCGAGCTGAGCAGTACCAGTCTTCACTGCTACTTGCACATAAGGCACATTGAGCGAAGTAGCCGTACCTGCAGTCACCGCTTGGCGCATACCTTGATGCACTACATCAAAATATTCTTTTTTTAGATCAACAGTAGTAAATTGATTTTCCTTTGCGGTGTCACCCAAAATTAAGTGCGGAGTCAGAAGTTTCCCATCGTTGGCTATGGCCCCCACGGCGCGTACCATCTCCATCGGCGTAACTTGAAATCCATATTGACCGATAGCCGTGTGGTAAGTATCTCCGATGCGCCACGGATCATTTTTGAAGTTTTTTAATTTCCAATCAGGACTCGGGATAATGCCAATGTTTTCATCTGGTAAGTCCACCCCAGTCGGCTCTCCGATACCAAAGAGCTTGGCGTATTTTCCAATGTTGGCTATACCCAAGCCTTGTTGCCCTTGATACCCTCCCCCAATCGTATAAAAATAAACATCTGACGACACAGCGATAGCTTCGGCCATATTTGTCCAGCCGTTTACTCGCCAGTCCTTAAAAATAGTTTTTTCATTTGGCACATAAGGATTTGGGATTGAGATAGAACCCGTAGAAAGAATTTTTTTATTTGGATCAATAATGCCTTCGTTTAAAGCGCCGAGAGCTAGAAATGGTTTGACGATTGACCCTGGAGTATAAACACCAGAAATATCTCTATCCATAAAAAATCTTCTCTTGTCAGTAATGTATCCACTTATTTTTGCTGTATCCTGCCCTAAGGATAGAACCCCAGAATCATATTCTGGAAAACTAGTTGTGGTTAATAATTCTCCATTTCGGACATCCATAATTATTCCCGCTCCGCCTCCAAACGAACCACTTTCTGCAAGATTTTTTATAAAAGTAAACATTTGTTTTTGGAGTCGTGAATCTATAGTGGTCACCAAGTCTGGTCCCTGCTTTGGAGAGTTTACAATATTTTCCGAATATATTTTACCTAGGGCAGTTTTTTCTATCATTTTTGAACCATTCTCACCTTGAATTCTGTCGTTGTATTCTTTTTCAAGTCCGTCTTTACCTATAAAGTCTTCCTGCCAGTAATTTCCAGCCGCATCCTGCTTTGGATAGCTGACGTAGCCCAGTAAATGTGAAAACCCCGGTGATAAATATACACGAGTCAAAGATTGGTTTACTTGAGAGTTTGCGCCTGTGTCAGGGGCACTCAAGTCTGCCTTGTCATTCCAAGCCAGCTCTTTCTTGTTGCGATCGTAGATGATTCCCCTATCAGCAAAAATTACGTTTTTTACTATAATATTATTTTCACTTCTTTGAAAATATGAATTGCCTTTATAAACTTGGAGATAAATCAGACGACCACTAAATATAATAACTGTGAGCAGGAAAAAAACCGAAAGAAAAACAACAGTTTTTTGTGCAATTGGTTTTTCTATTCGGCCTTCAAATTGTTGACGGTCAAAATTTTGCAGATTTTTTGAATCCAAAAAAATTTCATCTGGCTCAACGAAAGGAATTCTTTTTTTTCTATATTTTTTTACTATTCTTCTTATCATTTTAATTACGAAATCTTAGTTTCTTTTTTACTGACTCTATTATGAGTAGCATCACAATGGCAATAATAAAAGAAATAAAAACCATGTTAAAAAATTTTGCTTCAGGTACGCCATAAATCAAGTCGGATAATAAAAACAATGCTACTGCTTCCACGAAATAGCTAAAATAAAGCATACCTGCTAGTGCTAAAATAAAGGTTAGCCAAAAAGGCATGGAAAGCACTGATAAAAACAATATAATTACAGCTAAAATACGTAGTATTAATAAGCGTGGTGAACGGACCATAGTCCTATCTTACACGCTTAAAGTAAAAATTCAAAATGAGCTTACTCTCCTGAGTCATATTGTTCAAGATAAGAAGTGAGTTGTCGGTTTACTTTTAGGAAAGTCGCTCGTTTTGGAAATTCTTTGAGTTGTCTGGCGCCGATGTAGGTGGCCGTGCTTCGCAGAGAACCCATCAGCTCTTGCATAAAATCATGAATGTCCCCTTTGTGTGGGATGAGCGTATACCTGCCTTCACTCGCCCGATGTTTGTCTTTCTTGCCATAAAATTCTTCCATAGCCTTGTTGGAAGATGAACCAAAATATTCTTTATATTTTTTTCCATTTTTTATGATGGTTTCCCCCCCGCTTTGTTCAAAGCCAGAAAATAACGATCCACACATATTAAAATCTGCTCCTCCGCAAAATGCCTTGGCCACGTCTGACGCATGCTGTTGTCCACCATCAGCAATGATTCTGCCGACACTTGTGCCATTGGCAATGCCATGAGCCGCATCCGCGCATTCAATCACAGCGGAGAGTTGCGGATAGCCGACGCCAGTCATCCTCCTAGTGGTGCAAGCAGAACCTGGGCCAATACCGATCTTTACCAAGTCTGCTCCAGCTAAAATAATCTCTTCGGTGATTTCATTGGTAGCCACATTTCCAGCAATAATTATGTGCTTTGGGCACATTTTTCGAACATCTTTTACAATTTCCACAAATGATTGCAAATAACCATTTGGAACATCAAGGCAGATAAAAGAAAATTTTTCTAACAATCCTTTCTTTTTCATTGCTTTCAATTGCGCAATGTCTTTGTCGCGTATTCCCAGGGTATAGCAAATATAATCCGGATCGTTAAAAGTTTTAAAAAATTTTTCAAAATCTTTTACTGAGTAATACTTATGAAAAGTCGTTACCATTTTATATTTAGAAAGAATGCGTGCTATTTCAAAAGTACCACAGGTGGCCATGTTTGCAGTCATTATCGGCAGGCCCTTCCATTTTTTGGGAGAATGATAAAAAGTAAAAGACCTCTCTAGTAAGACGTCTTTTCTGGATGTTAGTGTGCTTCTCTTGGGTCTCAAGAGCACATCTCTATAGTCTAATTTCACATCATCCAAGATTCTCATATGCATAAAGTATACACTAATAAAAAAAGCGCGCCTAGTGGAAATAAAATCCACTAGACGCGCAGGTAATAGTCTCTTCTTAAAGAACACCGAATAGGGGGCCCTTGGTGGGCGCCATCTTCTTTTCGCCTTCGTAGGCTTTTTGCGCTCGCTTGTAATCTTCGATAAAGGCCTTGGCGGCCTCCTCGAGGTTGAAGCCGCTTCCGGTAATACTTCTCCCGAAACGACTCAAAAAAAAGGTGAATTTATTTTTTCCCACCCGGAGCGTAGAGCGGTCTAGGCAATCTGCCTCTTCGGGGATGGTACATCCCTCCTCAGCTTCAGCTTCAAAAATACTCATATTTATTAATACCTCCTTGCGTACAATATCAATTTTTTAAAAAAAAGCAATAGAAGCTACTTATTGTATTGGACTCTTACTCCTTCCTTTACGAGCAAAGCTCTTTTGGCTTTTATGCCACCCTTAGCTGAATATCCACCAAGTGTTCCATCACTACGGACGACTCTATGGCAAGGGATAAATGGAGCCATGGGGTTTTTCCCGACAGCATTAGCGACTGCTCGGATGGCACTTGGTTTACCGATACTTTTTGCTAGCTCTTTATAGGTGACAGTCTTCCCTTTTGGAATTTTTAAAAGCGCGCCCCATACTGTTTTCTGAAACGGTGTTCCTTGTAGTTTTTTAACGTCAATATTTTTCATCCTATTTGAAATCCGACAACCTATTTTTGTTTTTTATCAAATCTATCCTTGTCGCGATTTCTTGATTTTTCTATTACCTTATCCATTTCAATGTCTAGATCTATGTTGTGTTTATTTGCTAGGCAAATCAAAGAGAACATAACGTCCGCTATTTCTTGTCCAAGTTCTTGTTCTGCCTCGCTGACTTTTTTAGGTTTAGAACCGTACATATGGTTAAGAAGTCTACCCACCTCTCCTACTTCTTCAACAATCCTGGCAAAGATAGACAACGCAGGCCAATAAGGTTCTTCATAACCCTGAACCCAATCATCAATTTCTTGCTGATATTTCTTCATGAAGCAAGTATAGCAAATTTTATTTTAGAACAGAATACACACTCGGTGTCTCTAACCCGAGCACCCAAGCGGAAAAACCTTGGAGTTTATATTGTCGAATAAGGCTAATTTTTGGAGTTACACTTTTTGCGTTTTCGTACCAGAGAGTAAATTTATTTTTATTATATTTGTATTTCAAATAAGAAGTTTTATCAGTTGCACTATATCCGGCTGTGGCGTGCTTATTTTTTATTGTATTAGTCACGCCTACATACCCACCTACACTGATGAGTTTTCCTGAGGTATCATTCCATAGCCAGTAATACAATGGTATTCCTAAAGATATTTTATTTGGAGGAATATATTTTAAACTATATTTTACAATTTTTACCAACCACGGATATGGAGAAATGGCACCTTTAGAGTCTGGGTTATCGTAGGACATTATACTTATAAAATCCGCACTCATACCCAGAGCCCCATAATCATACACACCAATTATCCTATTCCATAGGTCTCTCGGATAATCAGCTGGATTTGAGGATATTTGCGCTATCACGGCAACGCTGAGAATTAAATTATGTTGCTTCATTGCAGTATATGTTCTTGCCACAAAAGCTGAATATTTATCTCGATAAGTAGCATCCATTCCCTCAAAATCAAACTGCCAGCCATAATATTTTTGCTGTTGTGCTTCAGTAATCAGAGCATTTATCGCCAAGTCTTGCTTCGCCGTATCATCTAAAATAGAATTTGCTGTGCTTTTACTAAAACCTTTGTTGGTGACTAAGGGCATAACTTTAATATTGTTTGTTTGCGCAAAGGTTAAGATAGCAGGATCAATAGCTCCCACCAGAAGCCCAGTATTATCAATAGAATAGGTCTGTGGTGCTAGTATATCTATAGACGTTGGATGAGCAAAGAGTGAAGCTCTAGCGTCTGGATTGTCCTTAAAATAGAAAATTTTTGAAATCGGAATTGGCTTTGCGGGGGTAGTAGATTTTGCTTTTGTCGCTGCTTCTGCACTCGTACCAGTCATGATAGAAAGCACAATAAAAACGAAAACAAACAATTTTATCCATTTAAAGTTTTTCATAATTATTTTAGAGTCCCCCGAAGTCAGTATTAATACTATTGATTGAGGACTGGATCATACTTTGTGTCCACGTGTAAACTAGCCAGATGGTGACAATAGTCGAAATTATCAGCAAGGCCCAGGCAATCTGGCCGATACGTTTCGTCTTCGGATCTAGCGATTTGTAGTACTTCATTCCCGGCCATCTCGTCACAAAAAGAAAGGCTATCATTGGCAGAGCAATACTAAAAGCATATACCCATGCCTGTGTTCTCACACTGGTAGAAAGTGGAGCAGAATTTATTTTAGTACCACAATTCGGACAAAAATAATATTGTGGCAATATTGGCTGATGACAAACTGAACAGATCATGAACTATATTTTATCACAACCTGCTAGAATCAGCGAATTACCGAAAGATAAATTGAGTTACAAAGATTTGAATTATTTTGACACACAGTAATCGTGTCGGATCCAATGGCTAGAGCTGAAATTACCAAAGAAGTATTATTGGCTGTCTGATTATAACCACCAGCATTGCATGGTTGACCCGTTAAATAACTATACATTGAAGTTCCAGTACATCCTGGAACATATGAATTAGGATAATATGGCAATCCGACATTGTAATTATAGTTATAGTTGTTGTTATAATTATAATTCATGGCCCCCACACATGGCTGGCCGGTCAAAAAACTATATAATGAAGTTGCCGTACACCCCGGAGCAAATAAAGAATAAGATACGGATGCCACACTAGGATTGGAATTACTAGATACATACATACCCCCCGAACCAAGGTTGGAAGGCGAAATGGTTATGGAGTCTCCAGTAGAAAGATTGAGATTAGAAATATTCAAACCCAACATATTTGTCGAATTATTGTATCCATATCCATAGTTGTTGTAGTTGTAGTTGTTATAGTTATTGTAATAACCAGTTACGGTAATGTATAGAGTATTACAGGAATAATTATTATTTTCGCAAATAGTGGCAGTCGTGCTCCCATTACTGTTTCCGTAAATTAAAATATTGTTACCGTTGATCGAGACTGTGGCTACGGACGGGTTGTAATTATTTGAAATATAAAGATAGGTCGAAACATTATACGCGTATACAGTAGTGGATTGCCCAACAGCCAAAGAAACACTGCTCTGGCTCAAATTTGCCGCATGTGCATTACCACTAAAAGCTATAAAAACAAGACACAATATCACAATTAACCCTTTGTATATTTTCATATAAATATGATTAATTTAGTCTAATAATACCGACTACTTTACTATAATAATACATGCCATAAAAATGACAAGCAAAAGAACATTTTTCGACCTACAATTACCTTGACGTTTTAGCCTAAAGTGCATTACATACAAAAAAACATCCCATGATAAAGGTGTTTTTTTGATTATAGATTAAATGGATGAAGCGGTTTCGTATTTAAAATATTTTCCGCTTCCTGATACCCCTCACTAAAGTCATAATTCCAGCGAGGAGGAAGAGCAAAAACATAAAGATTATTACGCGCTAGTTCACTAGCATTAATTGGCGCAGCTCCAGTATAGAAATCTCCAGCAATGTATGAATTCCATTGTTTTATTGTGAAGATCATTATTGGTATATCTTCATAATGTTTTTCTGCTGTCCAATTTGGATTTCTTATCAAGAGAGTTGCTCCTGTTGCCACCTTGGTATTTGCTTGGGAAGTTCCATCCCAAGTACTTTTTACTACTGAGTATCCCTTCCAGTCGTCAGGTAAGGAAAAAGTAAACCCATAATCATTGTTTGTGTATGTGACAGATGATTCATCGATAAATTTAAAAGTAGAAAAAATCTGATCGGCGCTATCACCCCCTGAAGTTATAGACGTATATGTTCTGATGACGTATACCTTGCCAGAGTGCATGAGCCATATTGCTTCAAATGAGCCACCGTCATTATATTCAAAACCTGTAGCATTGTTAATCTGAACAGGAGTAAGTGAAACGCTTGTAGATAATTTTTCTTTTACGTCATCTAGTGAAGTAAGGTCACTCCTCAATCCAACACTAAAGTAAGTGGTCTGTACTTTTTTGGATATTGGATTGATCTCAACGGTATCTCCATTATCTTGCACAGTCCATGAAGGAGGATATTTTACTTCAAATCCCATTTTTGAACTAGTGTACGTTTTTAGAGTTTCTGTATCACCTTGTTCTGAATAATGTTTAGCTCCAAAGAAATACTGCCAGTTTCTTTCGAAATAATACCCAATATTGGCAAAAATTATTATTAAAACGATAATTGCAATTATAAAAAAAAATTTAAACTTTTTCATTTGAACTCAGAATAGCTACTGATATTATTTAAATGCAAAAGAAATCAGAACGATAGTCAAAGCATTGAGAATTACTAATACTATTACATTTTGTAATTTCGTAGAAAGCGGATGTAAAAGAATATATACAGTGTATATTATTGCCACAATTGCTGCACCGAGAAAGTTTCCTTTTATTATCATAACTTTATTATACTATAATATATGTCAAAAAGTACTAAACCTGACGAAGGGCTGGCCGTGTGGCGCGAAGTCGGAACTAATTTAACAGCTTAAATTACTAGACCGTAATTCGCTTATGAATAATTTCTGAGCCCTTTGACTTTCGAGGGAAACTTCCTTTTTCATCCACAAAAGAAAGTTCTTTATCAGGATGGTTGGTCTTTTTAGGGAAAAGTACTGTAATTTTTTTAATGTCAGTGTATGGTGCTACCTTCAATTTTTCTCCCTCAATCTCCGAAGTAGAACGGCCCGAGCGTACCTGCTTAGTTGGGCTTTCCTCTATAAGCTTACTCATAGCCTCAGCAGCTATTTGCCAGTAAGTACAGACGGCAATTAAGTGTTCAGCAGGAGTTCCTTCATGGTATTCCTCAAGATGCTCAAGCAACTCTTCTGTAAACTCCCATAGGGTGTCCCATATTTGCGATCCTTCTGAATAATCTATTTTTGTTGATTCTTGTAGCATTAACATAAATGCTAAATTCAATAAAGGAACATTATTTTCAGCATGATGGGCAAATACTTCTAACCAATTACCTTCGAGTTTTCCATACAAGTTAGGATAATCTTTGTATTTCTCTTTTTTCTTTTCTTCCCATTCGGCATCAAATTTTTCACTAGCAATCTGTTCTTTTTCGTCTTCTTTTTGGCGATAAATTTTCCAAAGATAGTAAGCTATTATTCCAAGTATTATATAAAGTAAAGTCATATATTTTTATTGTATCATTCCTTATTTAATTCCCAAAGTTTCCAATAAACATCTTGAAAGTTTGGTAGTAGTGTTGGTATTTTATTTAATTTTTTATAGATATTTTCCTGTATTTCAAAAGCATCATTCCATGCATATTTTTCGTCAAAAATTTTACCATCACGACCTAAATACTGAGAAAAGAGATGTGTTTCAATATTAGTTTCTGGGATAATAACTATTACACTATCAACCCAAAAATAGGTTGTATCATCATGTTCACCATTTGTATAGCTTTCTATTCTTAATGGTTCATCACGAAGTTTAATTTTTACTTTTGCCTTTAAATATTGTAGAAAATAATTAAGTTTATTTTCGTAATTTAAGACTTCTTCTTTTGCTGGTTTTTCTTTAAAGAATATTTTCATGATTTTATTTATATTATTTTAAACTCGTTCTTTTTCAATTGTTTTCAAAAACTCATCATATCTTGTTTTTGTATCGTCAATAATATTTGAGTAGTAAAGAACACTAAAACTGCCTGAACGATATCTCAACCTTTGTTTTAAATCAGCACTAACACTTTTACCAACTAAATATGCACTAAATGTGCTAAATTTAAAATGCTTTTCTGCAATAGCTATATAAGTTTCAAGTTGGTTTAAATCATCGGTCGTTAATTCATGAGATGGTCTTTTTAATTCAAGTATTACAAGCCTTTCTCCGACAGTTCCACAAACGAAGTCAGGTCTTTTCTTTCCATGTAATTTTTTGTTGTGTTTTTCTAATTGGTCGCCAATTGTTTTTCTAAGAGTAGCGTTAGAGTGTAATAGCCAATACCGTTCATCAATAAGCCACATAGCCCTTTCAAGAATTCTATGTATTGAGTTATCGCCTTTTATTTCCAAAGTTCTTGGGTCGTTAATTCTTTCCTCAAAAAGGTTAATAGTTTCTAGCCGAGTTCTAACCTGTTGAGCTACATTTGTAATAACATTTAAGTTCCACCCTTTTAATAGTAAATCTAAGTCTTCAAGGGCACGTTGGGGTTGAGAAGGAAGTTTTTTAATCACAGATAAAAATGCCTCTCTAAAGCCTGCATTTGCATTGGTAACTACATCACTGATTTGTCCTAGAGTTTCTGTAAGACTATCAAAATCTTCAGCTGAAAGTTTTTTGGAATCTATGTGGGTAACTATTTCCTTAAGTAATTCTGGATGACTAATAACTAAGTTGTTGATCTCTTTCTTTTTTTCGGCAGAACTAATTCCTTTTTTAGAAATGTTTTTAATAATTTTTTCAGCAGATTTCCAGCCAAGTATTGGGGTTAGTTTTTCGTCAATTATATTTTTTACAGTTTCCCATTGGCCTGGTTTAGTAATGTGAAAAGTTGCTCTTCCCCCTGGCCACCATTTTGAAAGGGTAATTCTTTTTTGAACTTCTCCGTATTCAGGATTGGTAGTTGTGATTTGAACACTAGTTTGTCTATTTACAACCGACTTAGCTAAGACCCAATCGGGCTCAAAACGAGAACTTTTACATTTTTCGCAGTCAGTATTTCTAAGGTTATTTTCCAGTCCACAACGACTGCATATTTTTACTTTATTTTCCAGTTTAGTTTTTAATGGTTTTTTAGGCATATTAAACTTTATCGTACAACTTTTACTATAAAAATCAATATTTTACATAAGTTAGGAATCAATTAAATAGCCTTAATTTTTTCTCTCTTCTCCAACCTTTTATTTCTGCCTCTCTTCTTCTAGCTTCTTTTAATGTTGTAAATTTTTCAGAATATTTTAAAGTTACCGGTCGACGTATTTTAGTATAGTGTGCGCCGTCTTTATAATTATTGTGCTGCTGCAATCTTCTTTCAAGATTATTGGTGCAACCGACATATAAAGACTTATCGACGCATTCTAGGATGTAAGTGAAATACATATATAATATCTTCCCTCACATACGTTCGGGACCTTCGTCCCAGATTTATGATCCGCTGTCGCAGACCCTGAGGAACAAAGTGACGAAGGGCTGGGAGACTAGGACCGTGAGTACACTTATCGGTCATTACATGACCAGTATACCTTTTCAATCTCGCATACGAGATAATGAAAAGCTTTTCGCTTCCTAGTCACAAGCAAAGCAGTTTGCTCGTTTCTCCCATCAAAAAATCGCTGCACTCTTTTTTGCTGGGAGACTAGGAATCGAACCTAGATTAAAGGCTTCAAAGGCCTCTGTCCTACCGTTAGACGATCTCCCAATAGACTAAAACACTTTAATTTATAACATAAATTGTCCTAAAAATCTATATTTGTTAGAATAAATACTATGGTTAAAAACAAAATCTCCACTGGTGTGGTGCATAAAATACCATTAGATTTAGAAAAGGCTCTCATCTCTAACCCAAAGGCGTTGGCATTATGGGAAGATATTACACCGCTGGCTCGCAATGAATGGATCTGTTGGGTTACCTCCGGTAAAAAAGCGGATACGAGAAATATTCGTATCGCAAAAACACTTTCAAAACTCAAGGGCGGAATGCGCCGACCTTGTTGTTGGGCTGGGTGCACTCATCGTAGTTAAATTTTACTTAAGATTTTGACCAATGCGAGTTCTAGTGGAAGCTCAGCAATAAACGAGTTGTCTATATTTTGATACTCTTCAAGTAATATTGAAAGTGTCTCCGAGCGAAACATACCACTTTTGTCTTCTTTCACGAGGGTTTGGAGAAATTCCATATCAGCTTCACCTAAATCCCCTGCCATATCTTCTTTTAATTTTGGAGCATAACGTAAAATTATAGCCACGCGAAACTTGGTGATAATTAATTTAAAGTACAATTTCATATCTAAATTCTCTGCAGTCGCTTTTTGCACCACTGCAATCCCATCGGCTAGCTCTCCTCTCCCGATAGCTGACAAAAAGTCATTTACTAGAGATGTTTTTGGCGCTCCAGTTATTTTTTCAATATCCTCCCTTTTGATTTTTTTGCTATCAGAAAAATTCAAAACTTTCTGCAATTCACCTAAGGCATCCCGAAAAGAACCATCTGCCAAAATCGCTAAAAGTTCTGCCGAGCCACTATCGAGCTCAAAACCTTCCTTCTTGCCGACATCGAGTAACATTTTTCTACATACCGCATCGGTGGCTTTTCGAAAAGTAAAAACTTGGCAACGAGAAATAATTGTTTCTGGCACTTTGTGAAATTCTGTCGTAGCTAAAATAAAAATTACATGCTTTGGTGGCTCTTCTAATGTTTTCAGTAATGCGCCCCATGCATCCTTAGAGAGCATGTGTACTTCGTCTATTATGTAAACTTTATATTTTGAATCAAAAGGTAGCACTCTGGTGCCGTCGCGAAGCTCCTTGATGTCTTCTATTCCCCTATTTGAAGCGGCATCAATTTCATAAAGATCGTTTGCTGACACACCGATGCTTTTTGCAAAAATTCGGGCGACAGAAGTTTTGCCCGTGCCCCGAGAGCCGACAAACAGGTAGGCATGAGAGACTTTATTTGTCTCCACTGAGCTTTCCAAGACCTTGACTATATGATCTTGCCCCAAGACTTCCTTGAAGGTCTTTGGTCGATATTTTCTATATAAAGCTAGGCTTGTTTCATTTGCTGGCATAAAAGCATTCTACCTTATTTCCTCTAAAAAATCATTAATAATTTTCTCCACTTCAGCGGCTGAATTTGTTTCCATTAGTTTTATGCGCAGTTCTTTTGCGCCATCAAAACCATTCACGTAAGCCTTGAAATGTTTCTTCATGGTGGCAAAGCTCTTGTGCCGTGGCTTTGATAATGTCTTCTCGAAAACATTAGTATGTTCAATTAAAACTTTTAACTTTTCTTCTGTGGTAGGTGGCTCATTTCTCAAAGTCTCACTCTTGCCGACTGTAGTAAATAGCCATGGATTGCCAAACATTCCCCTCCCTATCATCACTCCATCGCAACCGTATTTTTGGATTTTTTCTTCACCATCTTTTATACTCTCGACATCTCCATTGCCGATTAATAAAATATCTTTACCAGTTTTTTCAATAAGTTTTTTTATTTTTTTAATATGTTCCCAGTGCGCAGGAACTGCGGACATTTCTTTGCTAGTACGCAAATGTATCGTAAGTGCAGAAATATCTTCTTTTAATATTTCAGGAATCCAGTTGTCTATATCTTCTTTATTAAAACCGATTCTGGTTTTTACAGATACTGGAATATTGGCGCCAGCCGCTTTGATGCCTTCGTGTGCAGCTTGAATAATTTTTCTTGCTAGTTGTGGATTTTTTATCAGACCTGCTCCAGCTCCTTGAGCTACTACTGATTTATCTGGACATCCCATATTTATATCTATACCATCAAATCCAAGGCTAGCAACATACTGGCACGCCTTCTTCATATTTTCTGGATTGGCGCCAAAAACTTGGGCTACTATAGGCCGTTCACTGTTTGAAAAAACTAACATATGGTTTAGTTTCTTCCTTGCAAATTTATTACACAGACCGTCTGCTGCCACAAATTCTGTCCAAAAGACAACCCTGTCTCTATTCTCTCTATTCTTGCTATATTTCGCCAAAATATGACGAAAAGCGATATCTGTGACATCTGACATTGGCGCAAGGCAAAAAAAAGGTTTATGAAGTTTTTCCCAAAAATTTACCATTAGTTTTTCTTTGCTGCTTTGGAGGTAGGAGGTGTCGCAGGGCTATCAGTGGTAAACTTGTAATATACTTTATTATCAAATCGTAAATCAATATACTCTAAAGCAGAATATTGATTCTTAAATTTTGACTGCAGAGGTTCTGTGCCTAAGGCTGCTCTAAAATTTTCTGCAATTTTTTGAAAATCAGAAGTTTGCTTGAATACTATTTTAGGTGTTGCCGAAGATACTTTTACTTTGGAGAGAAATACATCTATGTCACCAGTATCCTCAATATATAGCATAGATGGTTTCAAGCTTATGCTTGCAAGTGTGTCTTTAAATGAAATTAATTTATCAAAGTATCCCTTGGCCACATAAGATCCAGAAGGGTTGTCTGACGCGATCGGTAAACCATTGGCTTGGTCAGTCTTTCCATAAAACTTAAAATATACTCCGCCTGAAAAATATGGCGCTTGGTCAAAAATATACCCATCCTTATCTAAGAAATAGCATGTTTCTTTGTCATTGCCTGTGGCAGGAGGAGTAGCGCCACACCAAGTATATTCCGGAATTCTTTCTGTGACCGATATCGCCAAAGTTTTATTGTTTTGAGTATCAATCGTTATATTTTGAAATCTTTTAAATTGGTTAGCTAAATCCGATTTTATTTTACTCTTTGGATAAAGGAATAAGTTTGTTTTTGGAAAAAGCCAAAAGTAATATCCTGATGTTTCTTTATTTACGGCCGCCATTACCGCTTCGGTGTCTATAACTTTATTACCCTGTACTTCTACTGCACTGATATTTAATCTTTTAATCCGAGAAACATAAGATAAAATTCCGATAATTATCAATAGTAAAATTCCAAAAATTACAACTTTTCTTACAAAAATTTTTTGTTTTTTCTTTTTTAATTCAGACAGACGTGGAGAGTTTAAAACATTTCGTTTCTGCATTTAAATTAATTTGATTACTTTATAAACTCTTTTCCACCCATGTATTTTCTTAAAACTTCTGGAATGATGACCGTTCCGTCGGCTTGCTGGAAGTTTTCTATCATTGACACTAAAATTCTAGGAGTGGCGATAGCCGTAGAGTTTAGAGAATGGGCATAATGCATTTTACCATTTTCATCCTTATAACGAATACCTAGGCGTCTGGTTTGAAAATCATGAAAATATGAAGCTGAGGAAATTTCACGATATTTATTTTCTTTTGGTACCCAAAGCTCAATGTCATATTTTTTAACCTGACCAAGGCCAAGGTCTCCTCCACAGTTTATAACTGTATGGTAAGGAATTTCCAAAGACTCTATAAACTCTTCCGTGTTTTTATTTAACTCTTCGTGGAATTTTACAGAAGTTTCGTGATTGGCCTCACAAAGAATAAGTTGTTCAAGTTTATAAAATTCATGCACTCGAATGAGTCCTTTCACATCTTTGCCATGACTTCCAGCTTCACGCCTAAAACAAGGAGAAAAGCCCAAATACTTTAATGGTAGTATATCTTTTTCAAGAACTTCTCCCGCGTGCATGCCCATCAAAGGTACTTCAGCTGTGCCAGCCAAAAAATCTCCATCTTGAGTTTTATATAAATCCTCTTCGCCTTGTGGTAAAAATCCAGTGCCCAGAAATGAATCTTTACGATCAAGGACTGGTGGAATGATCGGAGAGAAGCCACGAGTAGAGAAAAAATCCATTGCATAATTCCAAATTGCAAACGACAGGCGGGCGCCATCATTAGTCAAGTAGTATCCTCTAAATCCATGAACCTTCGTTCCCCTTTCAAAATCTACCATCTTCAAGGTGTTCATTATTTCAATATGATCTTTTGGTTCAAAATTAAATGTTGGTTTGTCTCCCCAAACTTTTATCTCTTGATTTTCAGCATCAGTATTTCCATCAGGCACGGACATGTCGGGTACGTTTGGAACTTGGAGCATTAGTAATTGCCACTCCTCCATTATTTGCCTTAATTTCTCTTCTTTAGTTTTAATATCATCTTTAACCGCGCGCATTTCTTCGATGAGTTGGGCCTTGAGCTTGGGATCCTGGTGGCGAGCAATATCGTTGGAAACTTTATTGACTTCAGCTCGCAGATCTTCTATTTCTTTGAGTTCTTTGAGGCGAGCATCATCAAGTTCTATAAGTTTACCGATATCAACATCGAGGCACTTTTTCACAGCGCCAGCCTGTACCACATCTTTATTTTCACGTATAAATTTGATGTCTAACATTCTTTTATTCTACACTAAAATTGGTATAATTTCAAAATATGGCATTTAATTTAAAAATTCTTGAAGGGTCAGCCATTCCAGCAGATCTTTTACAGATTCCCCAACCACCTAAAAAGCTTTACTTGGCGGGCAGATTGCCACCGGAAGGCACTATATGCTTGGCAGTTGTTGGCTCCAGAAAAGCAACGACTTATGGCAAGGATATTGTAAAAAAACTTATTTCTGGATTAAAGGGCTACCCTATTGCCATCGTTTCGGGATTGGCTGTCGGTATCGATTCCTTATCTCACGAGGCTGCATTACAAGCTGGTTTGATAGCAGTCGCTTTTCCAGGCTCAGGAATTTCAGCAGAAGCTTTCTTTCCACCCTCTAGCCTAAAACTCGCAGAAAAGATAATCGATGCAGGTGGATGTATTATCTCGGAGTATGAGCCAAATATGAAAGCTCAATTTTATTTCTTTCCTGCAAGAAATAGATTAGTAGCTGGTCTCTCTAAAGCAGCACTAATTATAGAAGCACAAGATAAATCTGGGACATTGATTACCGCTCGCATGGCTCTAGACTATAATAAAGAAGTGCTAGCGGTGCCGGGGCCTATTAATTCTGATTTTTCAAAGGGTACCAATAGATTAATCAGGCAGGGAGCTACTCCTATCACTTGCAGTGAAGATATATTAGAAGCTTTAGGTTTTAAAATTGATAAAGAAAGTAAACAGCAAAATCTTTTTGAAGACGCTAGACCAGAAGAAAAAGCAGTTTTGAAATTATTGACTGAGCCCTTAGAAAGAGATGAGCTCATTCGCCGTATGAAAATGCCCACCGCCGAAGCCAATGCTCTACTCTCGGTGATGGAAATAAAAGAATTAATAAAAGAAGAGCTCGGGGAAATTAGGTTGGCATAAAATAGAAAAAGCCACAGAAACAGCATATGACTCTTTCTATGGCTTAAAATACCATTAACCTAAAAATAGGTGCATTTCTGCGTCGGAAAGCTGGATGTCCCTCACAAGCATGGTTATGAGAGGAATTTCTGAAAGAAAGATCGTGAAGACCTTGCTACGCTCATCTCTCTCGTCGAAATATCCATCTCTGTTATAGTTTCCACGCTTGACACTGAAACTATATTTGCTCCCCGTGGCAGATAACAGCTGATTTACAATAACTGACACTAGAGCCAGATCCTTTTCTGTATATTCCATCGTAGCCATGGGGCGCAAGGTTACACAAACCTGCTTCGTTAACCTTTCGGAATTTCTTATTAGAAATAGGAAAGGTTGTAGTTGTGAAGTAAATTTATTATACATTCCAATCTCCTTTTCAATTTACTGAAACGATGCTTTTGGGCAACTAGAGTCCAAAATATAACATCATTTTTATCTTTCAATATCTAACCACAGAAATATAAAATTTGCAAAATAAATATCTTTCATGTAATACTGTTTGAGCAATGAAACTTTTAATTGTTGAATCACCATCCAAAGCAAAGACCATCGAGAAATATCTCGAGGGGGCTTTTACTGTACGCGCATCTGTCGGGCATATTCGTGATTTGCCAAAATCAAACAAGATTGCCATAGACATAGATGCAGGCTTTGTTCCGCATTATGAAATATCTAAAGGCAAAGAAAAGATCGTACACGAGCTACAAAGCTTAGCATCCAAAGCAAAAGAAATACTTTTAGCGACAGACCCTGACCGTGAAGGAGAAGCTATTGCTTGGCATATAGAAACACTTCTCAAGCAGGATAAAAAAGTAAAGGCGCCTATAGAGAGAGTTGCCTTTTATGAAATTACGAAAGAAGCGGTATCTGAAGCCCTAAAACATCCACGAAAAATAGATACTAATTTACGAAAAGCCCAAGAAGCTCGTCGGGTACTAGATCGTCTTGTTGGTTACGATTTATCTGGCCTTATCTGGAAAAAGGTACGCTACGGTCTTTCAGCTGGACGGGTTCAATCACCTGCTCTGCGCATAATCATGGAGCGTGAAAGAGAAATTCGTGTCTTCGTTCCAGAAAAATTTTGGAAGATCAAAGGACTTTTTGAAACCTTAAAAGAGGATAAGGTTATTTTGGAATGCTCTGAAGAACCAAGGGATGAAAAACTCGTAGAAAAAATAATGGAAGTAGGTAAAGATGGAACTTGGATCGTAAGTGTAGTTAAGGAATCAGAACAAAAACGCTCTCCCAGAGCACCATTTACAACTTCCACTCTTCAACAAACTGCTAGCTCAAGGCTAGGATACTCGCCTTCGCGTACGATGCAGATAGCCCAGAAGCTCTATGAAGCTGGCCATATCACCTATATGCGAACAGATAGTACAAACTTGTCCACCGCAGCTCAAGCTCAGATAGTTTCTTTTGTAAAAAAAGAATATGGGCCGGAGTATGCTGAAGCAAGAATATACAAAACAAAATCAAAAAATGCTCAAGAAGCTCATGAAGCTATTCGCCCGACTCATATTGATAATATGATTGCCGGCAGTGAAGAACAAGGCAGACTTTATAGATTGATCTGGGAACGCGCAGTCTCTTCACAAATGACGGATGCAAAATTATTGAAAACAAAAATTACTGCCAAGGTTGAGGGGCATGCAGATATACCAGAATTTGGCGCTAATGGATCCAGACTTTTATTCCCAGGATGGTTAAAGGTAGACAGCGCTGCTCGTGGAGATGATGTTGAGCTACCATTATGTAAGGTCGGAGAAAAATTAAAGCTCTTGAACCTAATCAATGAAGAAAAATTTACTGAACCGCCAGGACGCTATAGTGAAGCAGGATTAATCAAAGAGCTGGAAAGTCGTGGCATCGGCAGACCCTCTACTTATGCTTCAATTATGCGAACTATTGAAGATAGAGGTTATGTAAAGAAAGAAGGTAAAACCTTGTTCCCCACTGATGTCGGCGAAGTGGTTTCTGATTTTTTAGAAAAACATTTTGCGAATTATATCTCGGACACATTTACCGCTGAAATGGAAGATGAATTAGATGAAATCTCTAGAGGCGAAAGAGAATATGAAAAAACTCTAAAAGATTTCTATGGCCCATTTCTGAAAGACGTCAAATCAAAAGATAAATTAGAAAAAGCAACCAATTTAGGTGAAGCTCCGGAGAATATAAAATGTCCAAAATGTGGTAGCTCAATGATTATCAAGCTCTCAAGAGCTGGTAAGTTTTATTCCTGTTCAAAATACCCAGACTGCGACGGCGCCCTGATGCTAGACGGTACTGAGCTCCAAGGGCCAAAAGAAACTGGAGAAATGTGTCCAGAATGTGGCGATAAGAAGGGAAAGTCTGGTGGAGGTAAATTAATTGTACGTGAACGCAGAGACGGAAGCGGAACTTTTATATCCTGTTCTCGTTATCCAAAATGTAAATTTGTAAAAAGTGATGAAGCAGATGAAGCCAAAAAACGAACTGGAGTAATCTGCCCTCTTTGTAAAAAGGGCGACATTACTGAACGTCGTGGAAAATTTGGGATTTTCTATTCTTGTTCAAATTATCCAAAATGTAAATTTGCGATCAAGGCCAAACCTACCGGCAAGATTTGTAAGGAGTGTGGAAGTCTGATGATGGAAGGTACGAAAACTATTCCAGAAAGATGTTCAAACAAAGCTTGTCCAAATCACAACCCTCATAAGTTAAATAAAATTAAATAAAAAAGCGGATCTCAGGACAAAATTTTTGTGTTATAATAGTCTTATGAACGTTAAGGAAATATTAGATTTAATACCCGGCGGAGTAGATAAAAAAGATGAGGAACTTATTACCAAGGCTTATAAGTTGGCAGAATCTGCTCACGATGGTCAAAAGAGATTTAGTGGTGAACCTTACTTTATTCACGTTTTTGAAACTGCTAAAACCCTAGCCAAGCTCGGCATGGATGCCCAAACTATTGCTTCTGGTCTTTTGCATGATATTTTAGAGGACACAGATATATCTGAGGAACAAATAGCACATGATTTTAATAAAGATATTTTATTTTTAATAAAGGGCGTAACTAAACTTGGAACATTAAAATATAGCGGATACGAAAGACACGTAGAATCGTTAAGAAAATTTTTTATGGCAATGGCAAACGATTTGCGAGTGGTCATAATAAAATTAGCTGATAGACTTCACAATTTACAGACGTTGGAACATGTCCGAGAAGAAAAAGCCAAACGAATAGCACTCGAATCAATCAGTGTTTATGCCCCACTGGCAAACCGACTCGGTATGGGAAAACTAAAGGGTGACATTGAAGATGCCGCCTTTCCTTATGCTTACCCAAAAGAGTATAAAGAGATGGAAGAATTATTAAAAGAAAAACAAGAACTATACCAAAAATATCTGACAGAGGTTAATGAAAAATTAAAAAAGGAATTAGACAAAAATAAAATTAAATATATTGGAATCGATTATCGGGTCAAGCATAAATATAGTCTTTATAAAAAACTTTTGAAATACAACATGGACATAGAAAAGATTTACGACATAGTCGCACTTCGAGTCGTAGTTCCAAATATTGAAGAATGTTATCGGGTGCTCGGACTCATTCACTCAGTGTGGACTCCCCTACCTGGAAGAATAAAAGATTATATTGCGATACCTAAGCCAAATGGATACAGATCAATTCATACGACTATCTTTACTGGTTCTGGTGGAGTGGCAGAAATTCAAATTAGAACGAAAGAAATGCACAATGAAGCCGCCTATGGTATCGCTGCCCACTTTGCCTACAAAGAGCCAGGAAAAAAGAAAGGTCACAATGGCGAACTGAAGTTTAAGTGGGTGGAAGATTTAAAAAATCTAAACTATTCACCAAATGAGCCGAAAAAATTTCTTGAGCATTTAAAAACAGATTTTTTCAATGATCGAATTTTCGTTTTTACTCCAAAGGGTGATGTAGTAGATCTTCCGGAAGATTCTAGTGTCATAGACTTTGCTTACTCAATTCATTCAGACATTGGAGATCATCTTTCTGGGGTCACGATTAATGATAAAATGTCCCAGATTTTTACCAAACTTAAAAACGGAGACGTAGTAAAAATAATTATTAACAAAAAATCAAATCCTTCTACTAAATGGTTAGGCTATGTCAAAACAGCTTTAGCTAAAAAGCATATCAAATCTTACTTAGAAAAACACAGCTTGCTCAATAAGCTCAAGTCCTTCGGCCGTAGCTAAATAATATTAAACGTTAAATTTGGAGATGTTGTATAAGTCAGCATCATCTTTCTCTATCTCATCCTTACTTCTATCGTCTATCGGAGCGTCAAGTGGAGTTAACTCTTCGAGGGGTTCTAAGTGTTCTACTGCGCCACTCGCAATATGCTTTTCAAGCATTTGTTCTGGTTGTTTTTCTATATTAGATTTATGTATTAGATTCAATATCTCACGCAGATCTTCATTTGAGAAAAAATCAATTTTAATCTGGCCGCCCAATTCACGCCTATCTATATGTACACGAGTTCCAAGCTTTTCTTGAAATTCCTCTTCTAGCTCAGTAATCTCTGGATCAGGCATAAACTCTTTCTTGCGGATGCGATCATAAGCAATTTTTCTAGCCAATTTTTCTGCCTCACGTACTGTAATTTTTTTATAAATAATTTCTTTAAATAGCACTAACTGTTCTTCTGGGTGGTCAACCAGCATTAGTAGCGGTCGCGTATGGCCATCAGTAAGCTTACCTTCGGATAATCCCGTTAGAATTTCTTCTGGTAAGTTTAAAATTCGGAGTGAGTTGGAAACGTATTCCCTACTCTTTCCCATTTTTTTAGCAATTTCTCCATGGGTAAATTTAAATTCATTTGCCAATCTGAAAAATGCTCTGGCTCGATCAACTGCATTCAAATCTTCACGTTGCAGATTCTCAATAATCGCCAACTCCAACTTCATCATAGAAGTATCGCCCGTGCGTATGATTACTGGCACCTGTGATACATTGGCGAGCATCGCTGCGCGTAGTCTGCGCTCACCGGCGATGAGCTCGTATTCTGTTAAGAGTCCTCCTCCATCTTTTTCCACTTCCACACGAGAAACAGTCAATGGTTGCAACACTCCGTATTGTTTTATTGAATCAGCCAAATCCTGTAAACGGGCAGAGTCAAAGTCTCTCCTTGGCTGAAAGGGATTTGGTTTTATTTTATCAGTGTCAATCCAGAAAATTGAATTGGAATATATGGTGGACATAAAATTAGTTTAACATATTAATTTTATTTTTAATAATTGATTTTAAAGCACTTTTTGTGTAAAATATGTGGATTGTGACGAGATGCCCAGGTGGCGGAATTGGTAGACGCGATAGACTCAAAATCTATTGATAGCAATATCATGAGAGTTCGATTCTCTCCCTGGGCACATAAATATGATAAAAAAAAAGAAAGAAGAAAAAATACCACTAGGTAAGTCAATTGACTTTAGGGTAAATGGCGGAAAAAAGCTAAGTGGCAGTATCAAAACGAACTTTTCCAAAAATGGTTCGGTGGGTCTTTTGTGCGCCTCTTTGTTAAATAGTGGCACTACTACCTTGCACGGTATTGCTCGTATCGAAGAAGTTTATAGAGTAATTGAAATCCTAGAGAGTATTGGCGTTAAGGTAAAATGGTCAGACAAAAATTCTATAATCATCAAGCCTCCTAGAACATTCAACTTAAAAAATATTAATGTTGCCTCGGCTATTAAAACACGTTCCATAGTTATGCTTATTGGGCCAATCATCCACAAAATGAAGTCATTTTCAATTCCACACGCGCAAGGATGTAATTTGGGTAAGCGAACCATCGCCGCCCACATATATGCCCTAGAAAAATTGGGCGTAAAAATAAAAACTACTGCCAAGAGTTATGAAATTTCAGCAAAAAAATTAAAACCTTCTGAAATAGTAATGTATGAGTCAGGAGATACTGCGTGCGAAAATGTTTTGACTGCAGCCGCGCTAATCAAAGGTTCGACGGCAATAAGTTTTGCCAGCGCAAACTATATGGTACAAGAGGTATGTTTTTTTCTTGAAGCTCTGGGGGTAAATATAGACGGTATCGGAACTTCAACTCTCATGGTGCACGGGGTAAGTGAAATAAATAAAAATATTGAATATTGGAATAGTGAAGACCCAATTGAATCAATGATGTTTATCTCAGCTGGAATCATTACTGATTCACATATCAAGATAACACGGGCACCGATGGATTTTCTAGCTCTAGAGCTTGAAAAATTAAAAAGAATGCACCTAAAGTATAAAGTTTCAAAAGTTTACTATTCATATAATGGGCGCACAAAGCTTGCAGATATTGAGATATTTCCAAGTAAATTAGTAGCCTTAAATGACAAGCTTCATTCAAACCCATATCCAGGGATAAACATAGACAATCTCCCATTTTTTGTACCGATTGCCATTCGTGCCAAAGGTCAAAGCATGATCCACGATTGGGTTTATGAAAACCGTGCCATTTACTTAACAGAGTTAAATCGTCTAGGGGCGAACATAACTCTGGCTGATCCACATAGGCTCTATATTATCGGCGGGACACCTCTCAAGGCCGCCCAAGTGGTTTGCCCACCAGCCTTGCGTCCATCTATGGTTATTCTTATCTCGATGCTAGCAGCACCGGGTACTTCAATCCTACGAAATGTATACATGATAAACAGGGGCTATGAAGACATAGCTCGTCGTTTGAATTCTATTGGTGCAGATATAAAAATTTTGAAGTAAATAATGAAAAAAGAAAAAGCTTTAGTGATATTAGGACAAACTGCTACAGGCAAGAGTGCCTTGGCTGTCAATTTAGCTCGCAAGTTTAATGGCGAGGTCATTTCTGCTGATTCACGCCAGGTATATAAAGGACTGGATATTGGTACTGGTAAAATAACTAAAAAGGAGATGAAGGGTGTGCAGCATTATTTACTAGATGTGGCGAATCCAAAGAAAAAGTTTACAGTTGCCGAATATCAAAAAAAAGCAATCTACGCCATGGCTGAGATTGTAAAAAAGGGCAAAGTGCCTATCGTTTGTGGCGGTACAGGATTTTATATTGATGCAATTACAAAAGGTATCGTTTTCCCAGACGTTCCACCTAATATTAAATTAAGAAAACTTTTGGATAAAAAATCTCTACCAGAGCTTTTTAAATTGTTAAAGAAACTGGATACTGTGAGAGCAAAAAATATTGATGTAAAAAATAAAGTCAGGCTAATCAGAGCAATTGAGATAACCACAGCTCTAGGTAAAGTTCCTAAAACTAAAGAGGTGCTACCTCCATATGAGTTTATAAAAATTGGCCTACACTTGCCTGCAGATCAATTAAATAAGAAAGTAGAGCAGAGGGTGAAAAAAATGTTTCAACAAGGTTTACTAAATGAAATAAAGAAATTAAAAAAACAAAAAATATCTGACAAAAGGTTGAGGGAGCTTGGTTTTGAATATTACAAACCTACGCTAGAGAAAGTAATCAGCGAAACCATCAAATATTCAAAACGTCAGATGACGTGGTTCAAGCGCGACAAAAAAATCAAATGGTTCTCCCCTTCCGAATCCAAAAAAATTGAGATGTATATTAAAAAATCTCTTAAAAAATCTCTATGATTTTTTTCTTTTTGCTAAATGAAAAACACCCGGTAGGAGTGAAACTAAGACTATGAGTATTACTACGTACAAAAGATATTCTTGTAGCTGAGGAAAAGATTGCCCGAGAAAATATCCACCCAAAACAAATACTGCTGACCAAACAAACGATCCCAGTAAATTATATTTTATAAAATGAGAATATTTCATTTTAACCATCCCAGCTACTATTGGTAAAAATGTTCTAACCACAGGAACAAAACGAGAAAGTAGTAAGGCAGATAATCCGTGCTTTTCTAAAAATGCGTGTGCTTCAGCTGTGTACTTTTTCTTTAAAATTTTTCTAAAGAATGAGTAATTATATAAAAAGTCCAACTTTGTACCTATAAAATATCCAGCCACTCCTCCTAAAAATGCCGCCACAAATACCAATAAGGTCAAAAACACAATATTGTACCCCAGCCTAGTTGCCAATAATCCCGCAGTAAAAATAAGGCTGTCTCCAGGTAGAGGAAAGAATATCCCTGATTCCAGAAATACAATTATAAATATCCCCAGATAGCCATAATGGGTTACTAAATATATAATATCAAAAATATGAGTCACTTAAACAGCTTAACATACTTTTCAGATAAAATAGTGTTATAATACATTTATTACAATTAATATAATAAAATATATGATGGAAAACTATAATTTAGAAAATAATTCAAAGCCTGATTTATCTCTCGGAAACTTACATTTTACTGACAAGGAAAAAGCAGACAAGGTAAAGAAACTTATGACAGAGCAAGGGATGTCAGAGGAATTAGCAACTAACAGAGTTAATGACTTAGAAAAAATGGCTCAAAATCAACGAGCCGAAGCCATTCTAAAAAAAGAAATGGGTGGAGGAACAACTAACCATTAATCTATATTTTCTACACTTTTTACTTCTCTATGGCGGGCGATGAGAGAATCGAACTCCCGACATCGGTTTTGGAGACCGAAGTTATACCACTTAACTAATCGCCCAAATATGTTTTAAACAACAAAAAACGACCATAAGGTCGTATTTAGTATAGCAGAAATGCGCAGAAAATCTATTTTTTGACTTCCTTGTGCTTGGTCTGCTTCTTGCACCATTTGCAGTACTTTTTAAGCTCGATCTTCTTAGTGACGAGTTTCTTATTTTTACTAGACCAGTAATTTATGCGTTTGCAGGTCTGGCAGGCAAGTTTTATAAGTCTATCTTGTGACATGGGTATATATTAATATAAAATCAGGAAAATTGCAATTGAATTATTTGAGTGTGGTTTTTAATTTTTTCTCGTTGCCAAAACGCTCTATCGCCAGAGTAATCAGCCTATCTAAAAGTTTTGTTTGTGGAATACCACTTGCTTCCCAGAGCTTTGGGTACATACTGATATTAGTAAATCCTGGAATGGTATTTATCTCGTTCACAAGAACGGTACCATTTTTCTTTAAGAAAAAATCAACTCGAGCCAAGCCTTCACAATTTAGAGCCTGAAATGTTTTTATGGATAATTGTTGAATTTTTGTGGCAGTATTTTTGTGAATCTTTGCTGGAATCTCTGGAACTGCCCCCTCATCAATGTATTTAGCGTCATAAGAATAAAACTCTTGATTAGCAATAATTTCGCCAGGAATTGAGGCCATGGGATGATCGTTGCCTAAAACCGCACACTCAATTTCCCTACCATTGATAAATTCTTCAACAATAATTTTATTGTCGTATTTAAAAGCTTCATTGACCGATTTTTTGAATTCTATTTCGTTTTTAGCCTTACTTACTCCTACAGATGAACCCATGTTTGCTGGTTTAATGAAAAGTGGTAGACCCAACTCCTTTTTAATTTTATTGAAATTTAATTTCTCACCATTTTTTACAGTAATAAATTTCCCAATAGGCAGACCAGCATACCGCAAGAGCCTTTTCATAACATCCTTGTCCATACCAAGAGCGGATCCAAGAACTCCGGCACCAACAAATGGCACCCCAGCGAGCTTTAAAAGTCCTTGCATGCTACCATCTTCACCAAACGGGCCATGCAACACAGGAAAGATTACATCAACTTTATTTAAGAGTGAAAAACTAAATTTTCCATTTTTGGGAATTTTAATTGGAACTATTTGGTATTTTGTCTTATCTAGTGCAGCTATTACATTTTTTGCAGAAGCCAACGACACCTCATGTTCAGCTGATTTCCCCCCAAAAAGCACCCCGATCTTTAATTTCTTATTTGCCATGACGCTATTATACCTTACTATTTCAAAATCGCACTTTTTAGGTCGCTGGGTATATTTGTGAGTAGTCTATAACCCTTTTGGGTGATCAGAATCATATCTTCTATGCGTACCCCACCAAAACCTTTTAAATAAATTCCTGGCTCCACAGTCATCACGCATCCTGTCGGAATAATATCTGTACTCTTGGGTTTAAAGTTCGGCCATTCATGGATGACGGTCCCTACTCCATGACCTAAGCCATGTTTAAAATTATTTTTATATTTTTTAGCTAAAAAACTGCGAGCTGATTTGTCTATCATCCATGCCTTCCTTTCACCATTTTTTATTTTATTCATCGCTAACGTTTGCGCCTTTAATACATCCAAGTAAACTTTTTTTTGCTTCGCATTAGGTTTGCCCCAGAAATAAGTTCTGGTCATGTCGGAGCAGTAATGGTTTACCGTCGTACCGATGTCAAACATCACTATGTCTCCTTTTTTTAATTTTGTCTTATTTGACTCATGGTGAATGTTGGCTGTATTTTTACCAAAAGCCACGATGGGTGGGAAAGATAAAATAGGTGCGCCGTGCTTGATAAATGACTTCTTGATAAAAGATTCCACTTGAAGCTCGGTAACACCGTCCTTCAAAAAACTCACAGCATCCAGCAAAACTTTTTCACTAATTCTCTGCGCCTTGATAAGACTTGCAAGTTCTTTTTTATTTTTCACCGCCCGCACTTCATGCAGTAATTTTATTTTATTTATGTTCATTACAAATTCTTATATCAGCCATGGCTGATATAGTGTTTTAGAATAATTTGACTACGTCGTGATAGGTAACAATTAGCATCATTAATATCAGCAGACCAAAACCAATCATGTTGGCAGTATTGGCAACTTTTGGGTTTATGGCTGAACCTTTAATCTTTTCAATAAGCAAAAAGAAAAGTCGGCCACCATCGAGTGCTGGAAACGGAATAATATTTATTATTGCCAAATTTATCGAGATAAGTGCAGCAAAAGACAAAAGGTAGGCAAAGCCAAATTGATAGGCGTCCCCTACTATACCAACCAAACCGACAGGCCCAGTGACAGATGCCAGGCTACCATGCCCCCTAACAGCATCTCTAATGAGCCCATAAAGCCCTATTACCGTGCCTTTGGTTACAGATATGGTAAGTTTCATACCCTCAGAAAAAGCCTTTAAAATAGGCAGTTTTGCGGTCCCTATCTCATCCATCGATATGCCAATGGTTGGTTGACCAGCGGTATTTGCTGGGGTCATTTTAGCTATATTAACCTCGGGGTTTCTGCCACGAGTGTAACCAATGTCTATTTCTTTAGATCCATGAGAAACTACAAAAGATTTTAAAGTGGTAGGATTTATTTCTCCAATTGAGTCTGTACTCGTGTTAACTGAAATTATTTTATCACCAGATTTGAGCCCAGCCTTAAATGCTGGAGATTGCGCCTCCACTGAGACAACCACCAAGCTTACATTTTCGAGTGGATATCCCTTTACTTGACTATCAATTGAAGTTGGAAGTCCGGACATAAATCCAAAAGAAAACAACACCCAAGCTAATAAAAAGTTAGCAAATATTCCGGCAAACAACACAATAGCTTGCTGATACTTTGGTTTATTAATAAAACTCCTACCAGCATCTGGGCCGTTCATATTTTCTTCATCTGGAGTTTCACCAAAGATTTTCACAAAACCGCCTATCGGCAACAAATTGAAAGAATAAAGAGTTTCCCCTTTTTTAAAACTAAATACTTTTGGAGGAAAACCAAAACCAAATTCATCTACTCGAATTCCAAATCTCTTCGCAGTGAAAAAATGCCCAAATTCATGAGCTAGAACTAAAACTAATAAAATTACTATAAATATAATTATGCTCATAAAAAATTTACCCCATTATTTCCTTTTGTTTCTTTTCAAAAGTTGCTTCTAAATTTCCATTAACTTCATCAATAATCTTTTGGAGCTCATCCTTCGCGCGGAATTTTTCATCTTCAGTCATTTCACTCTTTTCTTCTTTGCTTTCTACGTCTTTCCAAACACTTTCTCGTTCTCGACGAACGGTAATTCTGCTTTCTTCCAATTTTTCTTTTAATACTTTTACTAAAGTTTGTCGGGATTCTGTAGTTAATTGTGGAAAAATTACTCTCATACCTAGATCATCCACCACTACTGACAAGCCCAAATTTGACCCAGCAATAGCTTTTTCAATACCTTTTATCTGGGTTTTATCCCAAGGTGCGATACGTAGGGTTTTTGGATCTTCAATTGACACCGAGGCCACATTTTTTAGTGGCACAAAAGAACCATAAGATTCTACCACTACACTATCTAGCACCATAGGTGAAGCACGGCCAATATTGAGCTCTCGGTATTCTTTTCCTAAAAATTCCTCTACTTTTTTAAGTTCTGTTTTAAAGTTCGAAAAGTTGTATTGCATAGTTATATTGTAACATTTTAAAATTAATTTGAGAAATTTGGTGTAATTAATGCCACGGATTCCATTAGAGTTTTGGGAGAACTTCCTGGCATACGCAGAAATTCACGAACTTTAAAAAAGTGTTCAAAAACTCTTGTGTCAAAGACTCCTTTTGAGATTTTTTTATGCAAACTAGCCTCAAGTGCATTTAAAAATTTTAAAGCTTTGGCGCGAGGAGAATCCACTGATAAAATTTCATTTTCGTCTTCATCTTCCGGCTCTTCTTCCGTTAATAATTCTTTAATGAAATCAATTCTATCTTTGGGCGACATTTTTATAAATTTTTCAGCTTCTTTGACTTCTTCTGTTAGATTCGATTTGGTAGATATAAAATACAATCTAGAAAAAAGTGTTTTCAAAAGAACACTCGCATCCGGGGTAATAATAAAGAAATGTGTGTTTTCAATTGGCTCTTCAAAAATTTTTAATAGACTGTTTTGTGCTTCAAGTAGAAAATTATTAGCAGAAATTATAAATATTTTCTTGCCCGCAGAAAGACCTTTTTCTGATACGTATGATTTTAAATTACGGGCATCGTCAATCTTAAAAGAATCTGTGCTTATTTGAATAAGGTCTGGATTAGCAACAGTACTTACCCCGATGCTTTTTAAAAACTTTAATATTTCTGGCACTATGTCGGCTTGCGCACCTTCTATTAGATATGCATGGTGTAGATTATTTTTATCAAAATATTCCTTTATGCTCATTTATTTCTTACTTAAAACTGTTTTTTTATATACATCTAAATGTTCGAGTGCTATGCCAGTACCTTTTGCTACGCAAAAAAGAGGATCTTCGGCCAAGCTTGCTTTTACTCCAGTTTTTAGATAAATCAAATCAGTAAAATTTCGTAGAAGTGAAGAGCCGCCCGTCATAATAATACCGTGGTCAATAATATCAGAAGCAAGCTCCGGTGGAGTTTCTTGCAAGACGTTTTTTATGGCTTTGACTATTTGTTTTAATTCTCCATCTATGGCACGCACGATTTCGTTAGTTGATACTTGAGCACTTCGTGGCAAACCTTGGATAAAATCTCTACCTTTGATAGTTACTTGTAGTTCTTCTTCTAAGGGTACGGCGGCACCAATTTTTATTTTTACTTCTTCAGCAGTTTTATCACCGATGGCTAGGTTGAAGGTTTTTTTAATATAATCAGCAATAGCAGCATCTATTTTGTTTCCAGCACATTTCACTGAAGTAGAGGCAACAATTCCACCAAGGGAAATAACTGCCACGTCGGTAGTGCCTCCGCCAATATCTACTACCATGTATCCCCTTGATTCATAAATAGGAATACCTGCGCCGATAGCTGCTAGGATGGGCTCTTTGACCACGTAAGCATTTTTGGCACCAGCTCGTATAGCAGCTTCCACTACAGCTCTCCTTTCGGTGGATGTGACACCTGCTGGTACTGATACCATAACGTCTGGTTTAAAAAAACTAAAACGCCCCATAGCTTTATTTATAAAGTAATGAAGCATAGCCTCGGTTACTCGATAGTCTGCAATAACTCCGTCTTTCATCGGACGATAGGTAATGATAGATTCAGGAGTTTTTCCAATCATGTCTTTAGCTTCAAAGCCAATGGCTAAAATTTTATTATCTTGTTCTGAAACTGCAACCACAGAAGGTTCATTTAAAACTATCCCCTTGCCAGGTAAAAATACTAGGGTATTTGCCGTTCCTAAGTCTATACCCAATTTTCTTGAGAAAATATCCATAAAAGCCATAAAAGCAATATAGCATAAATATGCTAGAATTAAAATATGAAAATCGTTAACATAATTCCGCTGAAAAAGGGGCTCTTGCAGAACGACCTGACTTATTTCACCACCAAGGAGATTGAAAGTGGTAGTATTGTTGCTATCATGCTTCGCAATAAAAAAGTTTTAGGTTTGGTCATCTCATGCTTGAATGTATCGGATACCAGAATGAACATAAAGGGTATGGACTTTAATCTAAAGAAGATTGTTGAAGTCAAAGAAAAATCAATTTTCTTAAAAGAATACATAGAATCCGTGCTCCTGGTCAGTGAATATTTTGCTTGTAGTAAAAATAATGCTATCACATCTCTAATACCAGCTATTTTTAGAGAAGAATACGATAAAATTACTTCCACAAAAGCCAGACCTATTGCTAATAGAAAAAAAGAAAAAAGTATTAAAGCTGAAAAGCTACTCTTGCAAGAGCCATTTGAAAATCGTATTTCAATATATAAAACATTAATTCGTGAAAATTTTGCCAGGAAAAAATCAGTTTTTATTGTATTGCCGACTGAAAATGACATTAAGATTTTCGAAGAACAACTTTCTAAGGGAATAGAATCTTTTACCTATGCTTTCCATGGGGGACTTAGCCAAAAGAAGATTATTGAAAAATTTAAGGAATTAGTAAATGACGAGCACCCAGTATTGCTTTTGGGTACTGCGCCATTTTTATCTATACCTAGGGCTGATATGGGAGCCATAGTGTTAGAACATGAGAGCTCTAATAGCTATAAAATGATAGCCAGACCTCATATTGATCTACGAATTTTTGTGGAACTTTTTGCTTCAAAAATCAATGCGAAGTTTATATTAAGCGATACTCTTTTGCGTTTTGAAACCATAGCCAGGCGCGAATTAGATAGATTAATACCAATGCACCCTTTGTCTTTTAGGATTAACTTTGATGGAGAGATTAAAATTGAAAATCCCAGACCCAGGTCAGAGACTTCGAGTTCTAAATTTAAAATATTTTCTGAAAATAGCATAGAAGAGATAAAAAATTCAATTCTAAAAAAGAAGAATGTATTTATCTTTACCCTGCGAAAGGGCCTAGCTACACAAACTTTATGTAGAGACTGTGGTGAAATAGTAAGTTGTGATAAATGTTTAGCCCCACTGGTGCTTTATAATTCTACCACTGACAAAGGACGATTTTTTGTTTGTAATCGTTGTGGTGAAGAAAAGAATACAGAAACAGTCTGTAGTCACTGCCATAGTTGGAATTTAGTTCCATTGGGCATTGGTACAGATACTGTATCGGAAGAATTAAATAAAATTTTTCCAAAAGTTAAAATTTTAAAACTAGACAAGGAAGCTGTGAAAACTAAAAAGGAGGCTGATAAAATTATAAAAGAATTTGAAGAAAACCCTGGCACTATACTTGTCGGCACCGAAATGGCAACCTATTATCTAAAAAATAAAGTTGACCTATCTATTGTCGCAGCATTTGATTCATTTTGGAGCATACCAAATTTTAAAATGAGTGAGAAAATAATTCAGCTAATAATTTCCATTATTTCCAATACGCAGGGTAAATTTATTATCCAAACTAAAAACGATCAAGATCCTGCCATTTTAGCAATTCAATCTAGAAATTTATTGTCTTTTGTACGCACCGAGCTGGAGGATAGAAAAAATCTTTCTTATCCACCCTTTAAACGTTTTATTAAAATTAAACATATTGGAAATAAGGTAGATACTTTAAAGGCAAAAGAATTACTGGAAAAAACCTTGGTGGATTACAGGCCTATGATTTTTAGCGGATTTATGGCTCAAATAAAAAGTAGGTACATTACCAATGCCTTGATAAAACTAGAAAATAACTACTGGTCATTACCCGAACTATCATCTGACTCTGGCTTGGACAAAAATCTATTAGCGAAACTTTTAACACTTCCGCTTTCTTTTGAAGTATTTGTAGATCCAGAAGATTTGTTATAGAAAAAATTAGGGTAGATTTTCTACATCTATTACCTCCTCTTTCTTTAAAAATTTATTGATTTTTTTACTCATGGTAATTGTTCTCGTAGAACCAATTACAATTATTAAAATTCCGATTACAATCAATATAATAGCTATATTCTGGAATGATATATTTCCAGGAGTTAATTTAAATAGAGTTACTCCAATAACTATTACGGTCAAACTAGTACGAATATAAGCTAGGTAAGTAGCCTCATTTGTAAGTATAGTTCGCTCTATCGCCAAGTAATCACGTAAGATAAGTTCTTTGGCTAAAAATTCTTGGTAAACTCGTGGGTCTATATCTTTATTATTTTTAAAAATACCTTTGTAAAAATGAATATTCATAACTTTACTATAGCATAATTTTAATAATTTAATGGGGTAACCAATATTGTAAATTCACCCTTTTGTTTTATCGGATTTTTGTTCAAATATTCCAACAACTCAGCTGGTGTGCCTGTCTTAAATTCTTCGTAAATTTTTGTCAGTTCTCGGGCAATGCAAACTTTTCTAGTTGGACAAAATTTGATAAGTGATTCTAGGGTTTTTAAAATTCTATGTGGAGATTCGTAAAAAATATATGTACGCTTAGCTTCTGCAATCTCTTTAAATAAAGTCTCTCTACCCTTTTTGTGTGGCAAAAAACCAAGAAAAGTAAACTCATGAGTCGGCAATCCAGAGGCTGAAAGAGCTGTTATGATAGCAGTAGACCCAGGAATAGGAATCACCTCCACTTCACTATTTACGCCATGGCTGAAATAAGATTTAATCTTTGAAACAAGCATTGCTCCAGGGTCAGAAATACCGGGAGTGCCAGCATCTGAGACTAATGCTAAATCTTTCCCCTCTTCTAAAAGTCCAAGGATTTTATCTACTTTTGCGAGCTTACTTTGCGCATGATAGCTCATTGTAGGTTTTTTTATTTCGTATTTATCTAAAAGTTTTTTAGTAACCCGTGTATCTTCACACAGTATGAGATCAACATTTTTCAATGTTTCAATGGCTCGAAACGTTATGTCTCCCATGTTTCCTATTGGCGTAGCTACAACGTAAAATTTTGACATTGGTTTTTTATTTCCTATACTTTTTTGTACGCCACTTATCGGCGATTTTCACTCGAGTGAGTGAACGTTCTAGTTCGGCCTCAAAATGTTCGAAGTCTACATGCTCCTTATTTTCCATAGCTTTTCGCATTTCTTCAGCTTTGTTTTTTGCTTGTGCTATTTTTTCATCAGAAATTTCTGAAAGATGTTCAGCGAAATCGGCAAGTATAGCCACTTCGGTAATACCAGTATCACCTTTTTTCACTTCAATAAAACCACCGACTACTGCCATAGGCACATACTCACCACCGGTGACAGCCACTACATCTCCAGATGCTAGTCCAGAAATCAAGGGAATATGGTCAGGCAGAATTGTGATTTCCCCTTCAGTCGTAGGTAGAGATACTTGGTCTACCATCTCCTCTAATATCAATTTCTCTGGAGTTATTATTTTTAATTTAAGTTGTTTAGTCATATTCTATAAAGCACCTTTCATGTAAAAATCGTTCTCTGGTTTATCATCGTGTTTACCTTCTAGGATTTCTTTAAACGAACGAATTGTTTCAGATAGTGGTACGTATTGCCCTTTTGTTCCAGTGAAAACTTCAGCAACGAAAAATGGTTGAGAAAGAAATTTCTGGATTTTACGAGCACGAGCTACGAGCTCTTTGTCAGCTGCAGATAGTTCTTCCATTCCAAGAATCGCGATGATATCTTGTAAATCTTTATAGCGCTGAAGCACACGCTGAACTTCACGAGATACGTTGTAATGTTCTTCACCCACGATGTTTGGGTCAAGAATTGTAGATGATGAGTCAAGCGGATCCACAGCTGGGTAGATACCCATTTCAGTTAGCGATCGGTTTAACACAACAGTAGAGTCTAGGTGCGCAAAAGTCGTAGCAGGTGCTGGGTCGGTCAAATCGTCTGCTGGCACATACACAGCCTGTACGGATGTCACAGAACCTTTATCGGTAGAAGTGATGCGTTCTTGTAATATACCCATTTCTGTCCCCAGAGTAGGCTGATACCCCACAGCTGATGGGATGCGGCCGAGAAGCGCAGATACTTCAGATCCAGCTTGAGTGAAACGGAAAATATTGTCTATAAATAGCAGCACATCTTTACCTTCAGCATCACGAAAGTGTTCAGCCATAGTAAGTGCAGATAGAGCTACGCGTAAACGAGCACCTGGTGGTTCATTCATTTGTCCGAAAACCATGGCAACCTTATCGAGAACTTTTGAATCTCTCATTTCACCATATAGATCGTTTCCTTCACGAGTTCGCTCTCCTACTCCGGCAAAAACTGAATATCCTCCGTGGTTGCTTGCAATGTTGTGAATGAGCTCTTGGATCACCACAGTCTTTCCAACTCCAGCACCTCCAAACAGACCCACTTTTCCTCCTTTTAGGACAGGGCAGATCAGGTCAATGACTTTAATTCCGGTTTCGAGGATCTCAACTTTTGTTGCTTGCTTTACGTATTCTGGAGCCTGACGATGAATTGGTAGTTTTTCTTTGGTAGTAATAGGTTTACCATCATCAATAGCTTCACCTAAAACATTGAAAATTCTTCCTAGGGTATCAGCTCCAACAGGTACAGATATTGGTGCTCCAGTACTGGTGACAGTCATTCCACGAGAAAGTCCGTCGGTAGTATCCATGGCCACTGTTCGCACGATACCACCACCTAAGTGTTGTTCTACTTCTAGAATTATTTTTTTCTGTGTCTTGCCTTCATTTCTGATTACTTCTAAAGCAGTATAAATTTCGGGCATGTTTTTGCTATTATTCCCAAAGTCTACGTCTACCACCGGACCGATTATTTTTTTGATTGTACCTGTTGTTTGCATAATAATGTTTTAATAATGATTAATAATTTTCTATTGAACTGAAGCCATGCCGGCACTAATTTCTGAAATTTCTCTGGTAATATTTGCTTGACGAGCTTTATTGAACACCAACGTCAGGTCGTCTATCATTTCACCCGAGGCGTCAGAAGCATTTTTCATGGCAAGCATTCTACTGGATTGTTCGGATGCATTTGACTCTAGAAACATTTGATAAAGTTGCATTCGAGTGATTTTACTAGCGAGCATATCAAGTAAGGTTTCAAAATCTCCTTCAAATAAATAATTTACAGGAGAGTTAACTGATTTTTCTGGTAAAGTCTCGATCATTTCGGTGACCTCTTCTTTTGATATTGGCAAAATTTGTTTTATGGTCGGGTTTTGAGCTAGAGCTGAAGAGAAGTATGTATAAATTACGTATACTTTCTTATAAACCTGACTTTTATATCCATCTGTAATTATTTTTGAAAGTGGAAAGATGTCAGAGATTGAGACATTTACATCTGGCATATCTGTAAAAACTTCAGTGATGTTTTGATTAATTCTCCTCATAGCTACATCACCTTTTTTACCTACGGTGACAATGTCTACGTCTTTACCTTCTTCTAATTCTTTGAGTTTTAAAATAGCTTTTTTGATAACTTGGGAATTGTATCCTCCGCAAAGTCCACGATTGGAAGTGATCAAGACTACCAATGTCTTTCCATTCTCTTGTTTATTGAAAAATGGGTTTGCGGAGTCCTTGATATTTGAAGCGACAGACTCGAGAATTTCTGCAGAATATTCTGCGTAAAGACGAGATGCCATAGTGGCTCCTACCGCGCGCTTCATCTTTGAAGCCGCTACTAGCTCCATGGCCTTGGTGATCTTTTTGGTATTCTTTACACTGATTATTCTTCTTTTAATTTCTTTTGTCCCTGCCATAAATTTTATTTATTGTGTAAACCCTGATTTAAAATCTTCAATCGCTTTTTTAAGTTCAGCTTCGCCTTTATCTGTCCACATTTTTGAAGTTTGTACTTCTTTGTAAAATGTTTTAGCATTGCGTACACTGTATTCAATCAATCCATTCTCAAATGCCTTTATTTTTTCAATAGCGACATTGTCCATGTATCCTTTTGTTAGGGCGTACATGATCACGACTTGGTTTTCTACTTTTATTGGGGAGTATTGTGCTTGTTTCAAGACTTCTATTGCTCTCTTTCCACGCTCGAGTTGGTTTTGAGTAGCTTCATCAAGGTCAGAGCCGAATTGCGCAAAAGCTTCAAGCTCTCGGAATTGAGCAAGGTCGAGCTTTAAAGTTCCAGCCACTTTTTTCATAGCTTTGATTTGTGCAGATGATCCCACGCGAGATACCGAAAAGCCCACGTTTACCGCAGGGCGAATTCCTTTGTAGAAAAGATCTGTTTCTAAGAAGATTTGTCCATCAGTTATCGAAATAACGTTTGTCGGAATGTAAGCAGAAATATCTCCAGCTTGAGTTTCGATTATTGGAAGCGCAGTAATACTGCCACCACCGTACTTCTCATTTCTGCGACAAGCACGTTCAAGTAAACGAGAGTGTAAGTAGAAAACATCTCCTGGGTATGCTTCACGGCCTGGTGGTCGGCGAAGAAGCAAAGAAATTTCTCGATAAGCTACAGCGTGCTTGGAAAGATCGTCGTAAATTATCAATACATCTTTGCCTTGATCCATGAAATATTCAGCTATAGAAACACCAGTATAAGGTGCAATGTATGACATAGGTGCCGGTTCTGAAGCTCCAGCTGATACAATGACAGTATATGCCATAGCACCACCTTCTTCGAGCCTGGCCTCAATCTTGCGAAGTTTGGAATCCTTTTGTCCGATGGACACATAAACACAAATCATGTTTTGCCCTTTTTGATTTAAAATAGCATCGATAGCAATAGCTGTCTTTCCAGTCTGTCGGTCACCAATGATGAGCTCACGCTGACCACGACCAATAGGGATAATTGCATCGATTACTTTTATTCCAGTAGACACTGGCTGATCCACACCCTGGCGAGTAATAACTCCAGAAGCTACACGTTCGACAGGATAAGTCTTTTCACTCTTGAATACACCTTTGCCATCAATCGACTCACCCAAAGCACTCACTACTCGGCCTAAAATACTATCACTTACTGGAATTTCCAAGATTCTGCCCGTAGCCTTGACCTCGTCCCCTTCCTTTATTTTTGAAAATTCTCCTAAAATGATGACACCCACTGTGTCTTCTTCGAGGTTTAATGCCACACCCGTAACACCATTTGGAAAAGTGACCATTTCAGATGATTTAATATCAGACAAGCCAGAAACTTTAGCGATACCATCAAAAACTTCTATGACGTGGCCGACTTTTTCTGTCTGCGTGGCGACTTTGAAGGATTCTATTTCTTTTCTTAAATTTTCTACAATATTGTTTGACATATCCTTTGTTTAATTATTGCGTATTAAAAAATTTTCTAATTTACTGAGCTTGTTTTTATATGTACTATCTGTAACTTCATCGCCCACTTCGATCCTAATGCCTCCGAGTAATTCACTTTTTTCAAAAAAAACACTCTCAACTCTCTCTGCTTTGTATTTTTCTTTGATTTGATGTTCCAGATTTTTCCGTTGTTCGTTGGTCAGTGGTTTTGCTGAAGTAATATTTGCTCGGATTGTATTATTTTTTTTATCAATGATATCTTGGAGAGCTTTTAGTATGTTTTCTGAGTGTCCGATCATTCTCTTGTTTGAAATCATCTTAGCTCCATTTTTGAGGATGATCGAAAGGTCATTTCCATGTTTACCCTCTGACGCGATGTATATGGCTTCAGCTATGTTTTTTGCAGAAATTTTTGCCATATTACTTTTTTTCTTCGATTATCTTTTGTGCTGCTAATATAGCCAAACTTGCGAGCTCCCGCTTGGCATCATTTACCATCTTTGCTTTTTCTGCTTCAAGGACAATCTTCCCATTTTCTATCATCGTGGAGACTTCAGCCCTAGCGTCATTTAACATAGTTTCTTTTTTGACCAGGGCTTCTTTTTTGCCTTCCTCGAAAACTTTTTGCGCCTCTATGCGAGCTTTGCTCAAAGCATCTGCATATTCTCTTTTAGTTTGCTCAAGTAAAATAGCATTTGTTTTTGCATCGTTTAGACCTGTCTCTATCTCAGCTGTTCTGTCTTTGATAAGATTGCGGAGTGGTTTTGCTGCTAGAAAATACAGCGCCACAAAAACCAGCCCGAAATTTATCATTTGAGCAATCATCAACCTCCAGTCTATGTGAAATGTATTGATGAAATCTTGCATTATTTTTAAATTACTTTATTGAGAATGCGATAACTAGACCGTAAATTGCTACTGCTTCTGCGAAGGCTGAAGCGATAAGCATTGGAACCAAGACTTTTCCTGTAGCTTCTGGGTTTCTACCAATAGCTTCCATAGCTTTTGCTCCGATCATACCGATACCAAGACCTGCACCTATGGCTGAAAGACCTATCGCTAGAGACTTTCCAAGTGGTGCTAAATTTACTACTGTATCTACTGCTGTTTTTGTGTCCATAATTTTTTTACTAAACTAATAATTAATTTTAATAACTTCGACTACTTTATAATTTTAAACGCTGGCCAATTGTTTCTCGCTGTGCTCCTCTTCATGCTCTGAATGATCTTGTGCCGCTATCGTAAAGTAAACGCTAGCAAGTAAAGAAAATATCAAAGCTTGAATTAGCCCCACAAAGACTTCGAGGAATAAAAACGGCCCCGGCAAAACATACAAGAATATTGCCCCCATTGAAGCGAGCAACACTTCTCCCGCGAACACGTTTCCAAAAAGTCGGAATGACAGTGATGCAACTTTTGCAAACTCTCCTAAAAGCTCGAGTACTCCTACGAAAAAAGATATAGGCGATACGATTACTATCGACTTGTCATGCTTTACTTTGGTGAAAATATCCCCAAGTGCCTTAAGATTAACATATTTGTTAAAAATTTTCCATACTCCAATTGTGAGAATTCCAAAGATATTTGAGGCAATGACTATCATAATACTGAGGGCTAGAGTCATATTTATGTCTGCTGTGCCAGAACGGAAAAGTGGGACAAATACTGTGTGGCCTTCTTCTAAAACATTGAATCCGACAGATCCGACGAAGGGCAAAAGTCCAAGCCAGTTGTTTACTAAAATAAACATAAATAATGAAAATACTATTGGGAAAATTTTATCGGTAATTTTTCTGTCATTTGTTACTTGATCTACTAGACCCATAGCACCCTCTAAGACTAATTCAAATATATTCTGTAATTTGTTTGGGATTTTTTGTATTTTTAAACGGATAGCTAAAGATATAGCAACGATAACTAAAAGTGCGAGCCATGAAGTGAGAAGTGAGTTTGTGATCTGCAATCCTCCGACATTGAAAATCGGTTCAGCAAAAATTGTGACTTCATGTGTGGGTTGCTGTATATTTAATTGTGTACTATTATTCTCCATTTTATTCTTGCCCGTCCTTTGGCGTGGTTAAAGTTTTTCTGTAATCCTTTACTTCTTTGTAAATTCCAAAACATGTGATCCCAAAACTAACTAAAATCAATCCTGAAAATAAAGAAGGAAATACATATTTACCTAAAACTAAGGCTAAAACCAGTGGCCCTAAAATCCATGAAGTGGTTTTTGCGTAAAATATATAAACGTATTTAAACTCATTATTTTTCATAGGTGAGCGTGGATGGAATCGGACCATCGACCTCTGTCTTATCAGGACAGCGTTCTACCACTGAACTACACGCTCAAACAAAACAAACGCCCTTTAATACAAGGGTCATATAGAATATATCAAAAATAACACCTATAAGCAAACAAAAAATCGCCCTTTCGAGCGATCATTTGTTTTTGAGAAATTAATTTTGATTAGTATTCTCGGCGTCCGCCTCCATTGCCATATCCGCCATTACCACCTGTGCGTGGTGGACGAGCTTCCATTGGGCGTGCTTCGTTGACAGTAAGTTTGCGTCCTTCGAAATCTTGATCGTTGAACATTGAAATAGCTTTTGTAGCTTCTTCCTGTGTTGACATTTCTACGAATCCAAAACCTTTTGAACGACCAGACATCTTGTCCATGATAATCACAGCGGAAACAACGTTTCCAGCCTGTGCGAAAAGCTCTTTGAGAGCGTTTTCTTGTGTACTGTAAGGGAGTCCCCCTACATATAGCTTTGTAGCCATATATTATTTCTTCTCCGGTTTTTTAAAAAGTCCGGCAAAAACTATTTATAATGTCTGCCTGCGAGGCCAGACGTAGAAATTCTTGTCGCTAAACGAGAAACTACTACCCAATAAGTCTAGCATATGGCTAAATAAAAGCAATTTACTCTTCCTCGTCGCCTGTTTCTCCTGAATCAATAGCATCTATTATGTCGCCGATATCCCCTTCCATTATTTTTGGCAAATTGTGCCAAGATTTTTTAATGCGGTGGTCAGTCACTCGGTCTTGGGCATAGTTGTAAGTTCTAATTTTTTCACTTCGATCACCGGTACCTATCTGACTTTTGCGCTCACCAGCATATTTTTTCGCCTCCTTTTCTTCTTCGAGTTGTTGAAGTTTGGCAGTCAAAATCATCATAGCTTTTTCACGATTGGCTAGCTGACTCCTTTCATTCGTAGAGCGAACATCTAGTCCGGTAGGTTTATGAATAATACGTACCGCTGTCTCAACTTTGTTCACATTTTGCCCACCTTTACCGCCTGAGCGAGAATATTCCATATCAAACTCCGCGGGATTTATCACAAATGAAATTTTCTTCTTTATTGGAAGCACAGCTACTGATGCCGTAGAAGTATGCACTCGGCCATTTTTTTCTGTCGCTGGAACTCGCTGCACTCTGTGCACTCCCGTTTCATAACGGAGTTTTTTATAGACATCGCGACCCTTGATTTCAAAACTAGCTTCTTTGTAACCATTTAGGTCACTCTTTGATTCATAATTCACATACCATTGCCAACCTTGAGTAAAAGCATACCTTTCGTACATGTGAGCAAGTTCCCACGCAAAAAGACTGGCTTCGTCTCCACCAGCTCCGGCTCGTACTTCTAAAACAATCTCATTTGGGAATTCTTCCGCATCGCGCTCTTTGTCTAAAATATCTTGAAGCTGTTTTTCAATTCTTTCTTTTTCTTCTTGAATTGTTTTGAGTTCTTTGCCCGCTAGTTCGTGCAAGCTTTCATCGCTATCTAGCATTTCACGTACTTGCGCCTCTTCACGCAAAAGTTTCTCCAAGCTTGTGGCTAGGTAGTTTGTATTATGGTTTTTTTTAAGTTCTTCTAGGTCTAACATTTACTTCTTCTTAGCTTTTGAAGAAAGTGCGGCTCGTTTTTTGAAACGTTCTACGCGTCCAGCGGTGTCCATTATCTTTTCATTACCAGTATAAAAAGGATGGCACTGACTACAGATTTCAACTTTTATTTCAGGAATAGTAGAACCAACCATAAAAACCGCACCGCAGGCGCAGGTAGCTTTGGTTGTTAAATTATATTTAGGATGTATATCTTTTTTCATTGCAACTTGATATTATCACAAATTTAAGTCTAAAGCAAGTTTATGTTGGCTTGAATATTGGCTTTTAGTTTCATAACACTTCGACTATAAGAACATGAGGATCCACCAGAACCATAATACTTACAGGCGGCTGCACTTTGAGCGCTAGTGCTAGTACCAATGGCGCCAAGATCAGTAAGGTACAATCCGGAAGCCATAAAAGCATCTTCTGGGGCCCAAGGATTAGCATAATGCCCCAAGGCAGCCTGTAGACGATCAGCAAATAGCTTCCAAGTGGAAGGAATAAATTGAGCTGGCCCCATAGCACCACCGTAGCCAGCGACACCAGCAATCGGACAAGAAACAGGAGTACGAGAAGGATCCATGCCGAGAGTATTTGTGATATCAAGAAAAGGCGGCACATCACGTGATGGTTTCATGACATTTGGAAATAGTGTCCCTGTATTTTTACCTATCCCAGCTCCGGTGGTTTGATCAGTCAAATAACATTGACCAACGTTGGCGCCGAGGTTTGATTCCTGGGTAAGAATTGCCAATAAGAATGCTGGATCTATGCCTGTCTTCCCAGCCACTTCATTGGCGTAATTGAGAGCTGTGCCAAAAGGAATACCTTGGGATATTCCAGCTAGTGGAAATAGAGCTGCCCGAATTCTATCAGCTCTAGCCTTTTTCTGAGCGGCGAGTTGTTGGTAAGCTGCTTCTTTATCTTTGGATATTGCCAAGAGCTGTTTTTTGTCAGCTTCAGACTTGGCAACAGTTGCTTGCGCACTTTGCAATTCTGCTCTTGCATCAGTTTCGGCATTTTGTTTTACTTCCAGATCCGCTTTAGCAACTTCAGTTTGTTTTTTTACGGCTCGCACGATACCAAGAGAATCTTCAATACCTTGCTTCATTGAGGCGTATGATTCTAGGTCACTGTAAAAATCAGAGACAGTTTGATCGGAAAGAACTAGGTGCATAATGTTTCTATCGTCAAATTCATTTGTGTTTCGTAAAAGTTTGGCCAGAGATCCATGCTCTCGATCTATTTTATTTGAAAGTGTATCAATCGTCTTTACTTTTTCAGTTATATTTACTTTAAGCTGAGCAATAGCCAATGATCTTGCTTTTATTTTAGCTTGTAGGGCATTAATCTGGCTATTTAAATAATCGACATCACCCTTCAATGTGCCTGTTTGTTTCTGTTGGTCTTTTTGCTTCTGTAATAAATCTGCCAATTGGGCTTCTATTTGAACTAATTCATTTTTACAATAATCCTTGTCAGATTGACTAGAAGACGTGGTCAATTGTAAACAATCAAATACAGCATTTGCTCTAGGCGCAGTAAGCCCGAAAAATGCAAATGTTGCGAAAAAAGACGTAAACAAAAAAGTTATGACTATTTTTTTTGTCATAACTTATATTGTATCATATTTTAGCTTGCTAGCATTATTTACTGAGTAATGCTGTAAAAATTATTACGCTGGAGTACTTTCCTCTGCGGTCGTTGCATCTTCTTCCTTCTTACCTTTCTTTTCAACTTCAATTGCAGATAGGTCAACTGGTGCAGCTTCTTCTTTTTCTTCTACCTGGAGAACAATAGATGCTACCACTTCTTCGGCAGGGGTTATTAGCGCAACTCCCGTAGGTAATTTAATATCAGAAACAAGAATTTGATCCTCGACAGTAGCTAGTTTAGATAAATCAACAACAAGATTATGAGGTAATTCAGACGGCAAAGCTTCAACTTCAATTTCATGTAATACCTTTACGAGGTTACCCAAACCACTCTTGACCGCTCCTGAAATGCCTTCGAACTCAAGTGGTATATTGACCTGTATTTTCTTCTTCATGTCGATTACTAGAAAATCTACGTGAATTGGTTCATCGGTGATAGGATCAACTTGCACTTCATGAATCAGCGCATCAATTTCTCCAGATGGAGAAGATATTTTTATAGGTGAAGATTCTCCAGCTTCTCGCCAAACTTTCTTGAATTCAACAGTAGAAACAGATACAGCTGTAGTTTCTTTTTTCATGCCATAAAAAACAGCTGGGATTTCCCCACCTTTTCTCAATGTATCTAGTTTTGTGCCCGCATCCCTCTTTTTGGCTTTAATAATAAACATAGAGCTAGTATATAGAAAAATAACAAAAAAGCAAATTTAAACTTTATGATTTGCTACATGCTCTATGGCTATATGTGAAGCTATGTATTCTTTGGAGCCACCGTCTTTTGGTGTGGCCACTTTTTTCCCAGGGTTCAAAATGTTTTTAGGGTCAAATATTTGCTTGATTTCTGCAAAAATCCTAAGTATTTTTTCTCCATACATTTTGTCTAAATAGGGCGTACGTATTAGTCCGTCATTGTGTTCAGCGGTTATAGAACCTTTATATCTGGCCACTAGATCAAAAACCTTATCGGAAAGCTCCAAAATGATCTTGGCTGCGTCAGTGCGGGTAAAGTCCATAAGCGGAATAACATGAAAGTTTCCATCCCCAGCATGCCCAGCTATGGTGTAGGTCAATTTGTATTTACCGAGAATATTATTTAGTTCAGGAATAAATTTAGGTAGAAATTCTGGACGCACGATAATATCATCAATAAATGGAGCTGTACGCAAACCTTTTATATGTTTTCGCAGTAAAGCAAAACTTTCTCGGCGAATGTCCCAATATTTATTTGATTCAGTTTCGTTTTTCGTAATATGAACTTTCAATTTAAAGTTTTTGATTTTGTCTTCTAGATTCAAACATTGCTGGTGCACAACTTTTTCATTTTCTCCTGCAAATTCAACCAATAAAATTAGTTTCGGAAAACCACCACTAACCATCATGAAAAATTCAGGTAAAAAGCTCCACATAAATTTTATCATCCCGACAAAACCTTTATTTTTTAAAAAGTCTGGGAAAAATTTAACTGCGAGCTTCATGGTCTTGTCGTCATAGGCCTCTACTGTCTCTGGATTGAGCGCAAGTATTTCATCCACGAGGCGACCAAGTGGGGTCAGGTCATTCATAAAAATGGCTACAAGTTTTGAATATTTTGGGTTCGGAAGAAGCTTTATAGTCATTTCAGTGACAATTCCCAGCGTCCCTTGCGAGCCGACTAGAAGTTTATTCAAGTCGAAGTAGTTCGAATCTGAACTCTGTTTTAGGACGTTCCAGATATAATATCCAGCGGCGTTTTTATGCACGTTTGGCTTGGCATGCTTGATGTCGTCCTCATTGTCAATGATTAGTTTATTAATCCTTCTGTAGATCTCACCTTCCGTCCCGCCCTGACCCATCTTTTTATTTAATTCACTTTCGGAAAGTGATTTGATGGTGTACTCATTGCCATCAGAAAAAATAACCTTGGCAGACATTATATATTCTTCCATTTTTCCATATTTCAAAGTCCTCTCTCCAGCAGAATTATTTCCATACATTCCACCCATTGCGTTTAAACTTTTGGAAGCTGTAAAACAAGGTAGAATTAATCCCTTTTTTAGTGTTATTTTTTCAAAATCTCGGTAAAACATTCCGGGTTGGATGGTTATCTCCCATTCATCTTTAGTCTTCATAGGGAGAGGCCCACCAATCAATTTATTCATATGCCGAGTGAAATCCATAATAATCGATGCACCTATAGCCGCCCCAGACATATCTGTGCCTGCACACCTAGCAGTGATTGAAAGCTCGGGATACTTTTGTTTATTTTCACCTACCCATTTCACTAAACTTTTTACATCTTCGGAGTCGAGTGGATAAACCACCAAAGCGGGCCGTACTTCGAGCAAACTCGCATCGTGCGAATACTTCACAAGCGTCTCCTCGCTATCATCTACCTCCCCCTTAAAAAATTTTTGTATTTCTGATTTCATTTAAAATTTTTTAAAGGTATTTAATTTAAATTATTAAATAGTTTTAATCTGGCTTCCACAATTTTTTCTATAGCATCTACGGCTGGCTGGAGAATCTTGGCTGGGACTATTTCATTTTCGTTGGCTTCAATAAATTTCTCTACGGCTTCTTTATACGCCAGCCTGATTTCTGAATTTATATGCACGATAGAAATTCCGGCTTTAATGGCATTTGTAAAGTCTTCGTCTCGGAGTCCTGAACCACCATGGAGTACAAGTGGTATGCCTACAGCTTTTTTTATTTCAGCCACACGTACAGCATCAATATGTGGCTTACCAGTTTTAATAAGTCCATGAATACTGCCCACAGATGGAGCAAACATATCTATGCCCGTCATATCTATAAATTTTTTCGCGTCTTCTACTTTAGTTAAAACCCCAGCACCTTCAGGTATTGCATCTTTTATGTCTGACCCTGAACCGATGTATCCGAGCTCCGCTTCCACGAGCACATCCCGGCCAGTACTGCGCGCATAGTCTACGCATTGTTTGGTAATTTTTACATTTTCTTCAAAGCTCAATTTTGCACCATCTATGATCACTGAATCAAAGCCCATATCTATACACTTTTTTACAGAATCAAATGAAGAGTGGTGGTCGGCATTTAGAAAAATCGGGTAATCTTCCTTTTCTTTGATTGCATGTATGAGCGCATAAGCTTCCGCAATGCCCATAAACTTTTCTTCGCCTTCAGAGAGTCCGATAATTACAGGAACATTTAGTTTTTTTGCCGCATTAAAAATTGCATGAAGCGCCTCCAAATTTGAAATATTAAAGTGTCCGATCGCGACACCTTTTTCCTCTGCCTCTTTTACATATTCGCGCAGTGTTTTCATTATTTTATTTTAACATTTCTTTCAGTAATTTAATAACTATTTGCGGATTTGCAGAGCCTTTAGATTCTTTAATGACTTTACCTACGAGTGACATAATGGCATTTTCCTTTCCACTCTTGTAAGAGGCGACAACTTCAGGGTTTTCGTTTATGATTTTCTGCACTATTTCTTTGAGTGTCCCCTCGTCGTGAGTTTGTAGTAAATTATTTTCCGTAGCAATTTTGAGCGGAGACTCATCTCCAAGCACAATCTTTGCCAATATGTCTTTAGCCGTGCGAGATGAAATTTTATTTTCTGAAACAAGGTTTATCAACTCAGCGAAATTCTCTGTGCTTGGTAATTTAACCTCTGGATTAGATTTTTTAAGACCCAGATAATCAGACGTTACATAATTTGATGCAAGTTTTATTTTTTCCTTGTCACCAAGAATTTGTGCAATATTTTCAAACCAAACACCTAAAGTAAAATCATTGATATAGCTTTCAATATCTTCATCTTTAATTCCAAAATCGTTTTTATATCGAGCGCGTTTTTGGGCAGGTAATTCTGGTAATTCAGCTTTCATTTTCTCTAGATTAAAAGCTTCATGTAACTTTAATTTTGGCAAATCTGGATCTGGAAAATATCTGTAATCTTCGGCATTTTCTTTTGAACGCTGGGAAAAGGTCTTTTGTTTACTTTCATCAAATCCCCTAGTCTCCTTTATGATTTCATTTTCCTTGCCTTCTTCCCAGAGAGCAGTCATGCGAGCCACTTCGTACTTGATAGCTTTCTCAACACTTCTAAATGAATTTAAATTTTTAACTTCCACATACTCCGTCCATTTTTTATCTTTGTCAGGAGAAACAGAAACATTTGCCTCCACGCGCATCTCGCCTTTTTCCATGTTTGCTTCCGAGGCACCGAGGTACGACAAAATAAGCTGATATTCTTTGGCAAAATTACTTGCTGTCTTTGCGGCGAGGTCTACATCTTCAAATGTATGCGCCTCAGTCACTAGCTCCATCAAGGGTACTCCGGCTCTATTGAAATCTATCAAGGATGAATCACCTATGTGTTTATTGTTTGCTGTATCCTCTTCGAGGTGAATGCGGGTAAGCTCCATACCAGCCAAGCTTCCACCTGAGACTATGGGGTATTTATATTGTGAGATCTGATATCCTTTAGGAATGTCTGGGTAAAAATAATTTTTACGATCAAACTCTGTGAAGTCCGCTATTTTTGAGCCTAAAGCTAGTCCAACTTTGATAACTTGCTCGACGGCTTTTTTATTGATGACGGGCAGAGCTCCCGGGTGCGCCATGCAGACTGGGCAGATGTTTACATTTGGCTTGGTTTCATTGGGATCGTTCGAACAGCTACAAAACATCTTTGTCTGTGTCTTTAGCTCCGCATGTATTTCAAGACCAATAGTTACGTAATACTTTCCTGATTCTCTTTGCATATCAATATGATATCATATTTAATAGATTTTTTAAGCTTTTTTCAAAATCTTAATCAATTCGTCACTGAAATTCTTTACCATTTTATCATCAAAAAGAGATAGAACGAAGACCTTCTTTCCGCTGTCTAATTTTTTGAATTCGGCTAATTTTTTGGCAATAATTTTAGGATCAGAAATTACATCACTCTTAGTAAGAATTATAATTTCTTCTTTCTCTGACAGACCATCCTCACCCAATCCTAAATCTTTATCATATTTTTTTAATTCTTTACGAATTTCTTTATATACCTTCATCATGCCGGTTGTACCTTTGGATAAATTTTCAAAAGAAACCAGGTGTGCCAGCATTTTAGTGCGTTTGATGTGTCGTAAAAATTTTACTCCAAGCCCTTTACCTTCTGAAGCACCTTCAATGATCCCAGGAATGTCCGCAATAATGTATTTATAAAAATCTCCTAGATTTGGATCAAGTGTAGTAAATTCGTAGTCGCCTACTCGTGCCTGCGCATTGGTCAAGGCATTCAAAAGCGAGGATTTACCGGCATTCGGAAGTCCAATAAGTCCAATATCTGCAAAAAGTTCCAACTCAATTTTAAAATTTCCTTTTTCTCCTTCTTCTCCGGGACGCCATTCTTTGGGAGTGGTATTAGTAGAACTTTTAAAATGCTCATTACCAAAACCGCCATAGCCACCCTTTAATATTTTTATTTTCTCTCCTTCTTTGGTAAGTTGCCATTTCTCATCAGTATCTAGATTGGTAATAATAGAGCCGAGTGGTAATTCTAAAAAGAAGTCCTCACCGTTGGCACCATGCAAGCTTTTATTTCCTCCATCCCCACCACGCCCAGCGACAAAGCTTTTCTTGGCTTTGTACTTTGAAAGAATATGAACATCTCGTACTCCTTGTACATAAAAGTCTCCACCACGCCCAGCATCACCGCCAGCAGGCCCGCCTTTAGGTATAAATTTCTCCTGACGCCAACGTACCACGCCGTCGCCACCGCGCCCAGCCTCCGCATATATAGTTATTTCATCAATGAATGCCATATTTAAGACTCTACAGCAATTTGCGCTAATTTGATAGCTCCCTCCTTAGATTTGGCTACAACTAGAAATAATGCTCGATGGCAAAACACAGCGTCGGGCACTCCAGTAATTTTCTGTAATTCTTCATCTCTTTGTCCCGCCCAAGAGGCAGGAAAGTTTTTTCGATTTTCAAAACTTTTTGGATTTTTTCGAACTGCCCTTATTCCCCAAGTCGTATCTGGTCTAGGATAAATGATAAAAATGGGTTCAGCTAGTTTATATAAAATACTATCAAATGGATAATGAGTATCTAAGGTAAGAATTCTTTTATCTTCAGTATTGTTGTAAATAGCAGTGACTTTCTCTTCTGCCTCAAACAGATCTTTCGCCAAAATTACTTCTCTTTTTAAAATATTTTTGGCAATCTCTACTCCTTCTAAAAAAACTTTATCTATTTCTAGATTTTCTTCGTTCCACGTTGGTTGCATAGAAGAAAAATAGTCTTGGATTGTATATGGTGATATATTTTCAAATTTATTAGTAAAAATATCAATCCCGTTGTCGGGGCCATCTATCGGCGCAACTAATCTTTTTCTTATATTATCTGCAACCTTTTGACTACCACAAATTTCTGCACCAAATTTTTTCCAAACCAATCCAAAAGAAGAGTACTCAATTCCACTCTCGTCTGCTCCAGCGCCACCAATTTGATGATGGTCAAACCTATTTTTAGCCTCGTCATATATTCCTCCAACGTCATAGACATAATCTCCATTTTCTATAATTTCTGGATCTCGAGTGCGGATAACCTCAAATTTTTGATTTTGTTTTTCCAAGACAAAAGACAACACAGCGGTGGCAAAGATGTCATCCGAGTGAAAGCCTCCGTTGTGGGTTATTAATTTTTTGATTGATTCTTTGTTTTCTTGCATAAATTTAAGTGTTTTCAAATACATCATACAGCAAAGAGATAAGTTTATCTAATAGGAAGAATAGTATTATAAAAATAATTATCACCAGAGAAAATTCACTAATCCTCCTACTTACATGAAGTGCGGCATAGCTAAAAAAGTAACCCAAGGAAAGCATAAATGGCACCCAAAGAACAGTAGACAACAATTCAGCCCTGAGATAAGTTTTGAAATTTATTTTTTGATAACCGGAGAAGACAATTACCAGATGGTTTAATCCAATTATGAATTTTGAAATAAAGATAGACCAAAATGGTTTTTGGTTAAAGCGAGGCATTATTGAAAAAACCTTTTTTTCAATATATTGGAAAAATTTACTATTTTCAAACTTATTTCTTAAAAATCCACCCAAGGAATACCCGAGAAAAGTTTTAGTCATACCACCAAAAAAGATAAGTAGGAAACAAATCCAAAAATTAAGCGCTCCAAGTAGAATCAGGATACCAGCGGAAATGGCAATGATCTCTCCCTCAATTATGGTGACTAAGAAAATTACTAAATAAGCTAATTCTTTATTGTGTTCTATGAGACGACTAAGGGCGTGTACTGTATACATAAGTTTTAAAGGAGCGAATCGACTACTTCTTTCACCAAAGCTCCGTCTGCCTTCCCTTTTAGATCCTTCATGACTGCCGACATTAACATCCCCTTTTTGGCTGCATCAGTAATATTGAGTTCTGCTTTTTTAGCTTCGGCAATTTTTAAGATTTCATCCTTCCCCATCAATTTCGGCAAAAAAGTTTCTAAGACATTAAGCTGATCTTGTTCCTCTTTTACTAGATCGGATCTGCCACCCTTGGTGTATTGTTCTATAGAGTCCTTTCTCTGCTTTCCGAGACGAGCAATGACACCAATTGCCTCATCATCTGTTAATAATTCATTTGGCTTTTTGCCTTTAGCTACCAGTTCATTCGTAAAAGCAGCTGACATTGCCCTATATGTCTCTAACTTTATGGTATCCTTTGCCATCATAGCTTCTTTTATTCCGTTTTTTATTTGTTCATGAAGCATTTAAGTAAATCAGCATTGCTGACTTACTCATATTACCAAATATATGGTAAAATAGCACTATGAATAAAATTATCTTCTTCGATACCGAGACCACTGGCAACACCGAAAAGGACTTTTTGGTTCAGTTGGCGTATAAATATGACGATCATAAATTTACTGCTCTATATAAACCACCAATAAAAATTCCACCTGAAGCTTCAGCTATACACCACATAACCAACAAAATGGTAGTGGACAAACCCACCTTCAAAGAAAGCACCGATCAACCTAAAATTAAAGAACTTTTTGAAGATGAAAATTCTGTCGTGGTAGCCCACAATGCACCCTTTGACTTGGCGGTAATGAAAAAAGAGGGTATTGAGCCTAAAAATTTTATTTGCACACTCCGACTTATCAGACATCTAGACAAAGACGAAAAAATTGATAAGTATAATTTGCAATATTTACGATACCTACTCGACCTCGACGTAGAGGCTGTAGCCCATGACGCCATGGGAGATGTGCTCGTGCTCGAAAAATTTTTTGAGAGACTAAAAAATATGATGCAAAAAGAATTAGGAGGAGAAAATTTGAGCGAAGATGAGATAATAAATAAAATGGTAGAAATTTCATCACATCCTTCCTTGTTGCATACTTTTAAATTTGGAAAATATAATGGCAAGAGATTAGAGGAAGTGATAAAAATTGACCGAGGATACTTACAGTGGCTCTTGGATCAAAAATTAAATGGCGATGGTATTGATGAAGATTGGATTTATACGTTAAAACATTATTTAGAAAAATAAATGGATAATATTTTTTTTATTATAATAGCAGTCTTGGTTGGTGGAATTATTGCCTATTTTATTTTTGGACGTAAAAAGGAAGCTGGCACCGGAGACACTGGACTAAATCTTATTCTGACCCAAATTAACGAGCTCTCACGAACCGTGGATAGCAAAATCGGCGAATCACATAAACAAGTCAATGAAAGTCTAAAATTCCACTCTAGCGAATCAAATAAGATAATTCGGGATGTCACCGAGCGCTTGACCCGCTTGGATGAGACAAATAAACAAGTCATCTCTTTTGCTGACCAACTGCAAAGCTTGGAGAATATACTAAAAAATCCAAAACAGCGTGGAATCCTTGGTGAATATTACTTAGAAACAGTTTTGAAAAATGTCTTACCGCCGGGGAGCTACCAAATGCAATATCCTTTTCCAGATGGCACCATTGTAGACGCAGTGGTATTTGTGAAAGACAAAATAATCCCAATTGATTCAAAGTTTTCTCTGGAAAATTATAATAAGATGGTAGAGGAAATAAATCCAGCCGATAAAAAACGCCTAGAGACAATTTTTGTAAATGATTTAAAAAATAGAATCACTGAAACTGCAAAGTACATCCAACCAGCTAAAGGCACGACTGATTTTGCTTTTATGTTTATCCCACACGAGGCCATATATTATGATCTGCTGACAAATAAAGTCGGCGCAACAAATATAAACGATAGTGAGAATGAAAATCTAATCCAGCGCGCTGCTGGAAAATATAAAGTTATAATAACCTCACCCACTTCATTTTTAGCATACCTGCAAACAGTCTTACAAGGATTAAAGGCCTTAAAAATAGAGGAGTCTGCAAAAGAAATAATTAAAAAGGTAGAAGACCTGGGCAAGCATTTAAAATCTTATGATGAATATCACAACAAACTCGGCAATGCCTTGGGTACGGTGGTAAACCATTATAATGCTTCAAATAAAGAATTGAAAAAAATAGACAAAGACGTACTCCGTATAGCTGGCTCTTCACCAGAGCTTTCACTCCTTGAAGTTGAAAAGCCTAAAATTCTTGAAGAATAATATTAACTAAAAAAGGCCGTTGCTTTACTGCAACGACCTTTCTCTCGGATCCGCCGAGAGCGGTTAATATGACCCAGGTCCATGGAAGATACACGATGATGACACCAGGGATGTTTCCACTTTCCGTTGCTTTTCCTCTGCCAACTTTCTTTGCTCGTCTTGAAACTTCCGTATCCAAAAATAAATTCCATTTGGATAAAATTCATCTGGGCCAGAAGGTTTTTCATGGGCAAGAGCAGGAATTGAATTTTCCATCTTAAGTCTCCTTATTAAAATAACTAGTTTCTGAATTCTATATTGAAGATGTCATATTATCACTCGTCTGTCAATTATAAACGAAAAATGGCCGGAAGCTTTGTTGCTTACCGGCCAAATCAATAATTAATGAACACTGAAGATGTCGTGATCCTGATGATCGCTACGACCACCTGGGAAATTTACAACAGCCTCTTTTTTGTGTTCGGCGATTTTTTTCCGCCGTCCTTCTCGTCTGTGCTCACCGTACTTTGTGAACAAAAACAAAGAAGCAAAGATCAATGCACCCGAAATGATGAATGTAAGTGCAAGTTGGTACGGATTTTCGTACCATGCTTCTTTTACCTGCGCCTCGGCCTTACCCACACCAAGAACTGCTGTAGGTGTCGGTGTCGTCGCCGGTGCCGACGTTTTTGGAATCTTGGTAGTCACCGTAAACGGTGCGACCTCGTCATACCGAATTCCAGCCGCGGGAGGCTCTGGAATCAGGTTATCCTTATGTTTTTTCGCCGTTTTTCCGTCGAACGGCTTCATTTGGTTATGTTTTGTTTCTGCTATTCCTAACGTCGCCGCTAGTAGCATAAACGCGAAAATAAAAAGAGTTTTTTTCATTTCTATCTATCTCCTTGGTTATTTTTTTGTTATGCCACGCTAAAACAGCTTGGCGACAATGCTTCTGGGTAAAATATAGCATATTATACCCTATTTGTCAAGCTAAATAAGCCTTATTTTATATGGTTATTATGCAGTTTTGGTATTCCAAGGCTTAAGAAAGACAAAAAACACCATTGCGGTAAAAGCGACAATAGTAGCAAAGATAAAAGCATATGATGGGCTAAAGACCCAAAGAATACCTGCAATCATTGAAGCTGGAAGATAAATCAACCCAGTGACAAAATTGTACATGCCGATAGCTGTGGCTCGCCTATCCTTCTCTAGATCAGTGATGAATGCCTTGCTTTGAGCTTCATCAATACTGTAAAAGATGCCGAACATTAAAAATAAAATAATTACTTCCCATTTTGATTTTGCAAAAATAAAACCCAGAGACATCATAATGTAAACTAAGTATCCTAAGATGATAATGTATTTTCGCCCGATGATATCCCCTAGCTTGCCGACGGGCATGGATATTATGACAAATGAAATATTAAAAAGTGCATAGAGCAACACCACATCTTTTATAGAAAAACCAATAGCGTAGGCTTTGAGTAAAAGGAAACCAAAACTAAAATATGCCAAAGAAAAAATTCCTGCAGGAATTAAATATAATTTAAAATTTGAACTCAAAGTACCCCAAGCTTTAAATATATTTTCCCTGTCGTGTGGAATTCCGGGACGATCTTTCATTAAAGCCAAAACTACTACAGAGAGCACAGCGGTGATAATTGCGATAATAAAAATTACGTGAAAAGTGCTACGCCCTTGCCCTAGGTAAAGAAGTAAGAGGTACGCAACTATTGGCCCAAGGACGGCTCCAGCCTTATCCATCGCTTTATGTACCCCAAAGGAATACCCCATGTCAGATTCCTGTGCTACGGATGCAAGCCATGCATCTCTCGGTGGGCCACGAAAACTTTTACCCAAACGTTCGATAATTCTAAATGAAGCAAGGATGGACACAGAGCTTCCAACTACAAGCATAATTTTTGCTAAAGTTGAAAAGCCGTAACCAACTAATGTCAGCGGTTTTCTTTTTCCGATTCTGTCTGACAACCAACCAGCAAAATAATCCAAAGAAGATCCAGAGAAATCCGATATTCCTTCGATCAATCCTAGTAGTGAGGCCGAAGCTCCCACAACCACAGTAAAAAATATTGAGAATACAGAAAAAATAGCCTCAGAGCTGATGTCAGTTAAAAAGCTCACTAGGCCTAAGCGCAAAACATCAGGATGTATTTTAAAGAATTTATTTTTCATGCTGTGACCCTACAGAGAATCGAACTCTGATTTGATCCTTGAGAAGGATCCGTCCTAGCCGTTAGACGATAGGGCCATGGTTTTTAACAATATAGCACACTTTATTTCTTTTTCTTCCATTCGTCGTCTTGGCGGACGAGAAGTTTATTTTTATTTTCTTGATCTAAAAGTATGGCTTCGGTCACTCGCTCCATCCGTATCCCCTGCGAACCTTTTACAAGTACCGTATCACCCTTCATAACAAAAGTTTTTATAAACATTGCTGCTTCATTTGAGTTTAAAAATTCAAAAATATTTTGGTCATTCATCCCAGCCTCTATGGCTCCTTCTTTTATACCTCTCGCCCTAGGGCCGACCACTATTAGCACATCCATACTACCGCTCAAATTTTCTCTGGCAATCTTTCCAATGTTTTTATGAGCCTCTAGGGTGTGCCGACCGAGCTCCAGCATATCACCCAAGACCGCAATTTTTCTACCTTCCAATTTTACTTCTCCCAAAGTTTTGAGAGCAGATTCGGAAGCTAAAGGAGAAGAGTTGTAAGTATCATCAATGATCAAGCAGTCGTTGATACCTTTTAACAACCGCATACGTCCTGGTGGAATATCGTAACTCTTTAAAGCATTTACTGCCTCCAGCATGTTAAATTTTAGACCAGAGGCAAGCGCCAAAGCACATAAGGAAGCATAAACATGATTTCTCCCAAATACTCCCTCGATCACGACTGGAAAGCTTTTACCCTCTTCGTCTACCCTGAAAATAATACCTTCGGGCACTCCTTTGTCATCATACAAAATACTGTCACCGGAGCCAGTGATATCTGCTCCAGATTTAAACCCATAGGTTGTGACTCGTTGCTTGGTTTTAGTCTTCATCTCCAGCACGTCTGCATCGTCGGCATTCAAAATTAGAACACCATTTGGCTTTAGAGTTCTAATGAGCTGACTTTTTTCCTCTATTAAGTGTTTGCGCGAATTAAAAAATTCAATGTGTGAAGGAGTCTCGCCGATAGCCGTGACCGCGACTGCATCAGTCTTCAACCAAGAAGCAGTCCGTCGCATGTCGCCAGTCTTGCCCACACCTACCTCTAGCACCAACCAGCTCGGATATTTGTGTGGCCAGATAATTAACCACAAACCTTTGAAAATGTTTTCAAGCCACGCTGTGGGGCTACTCCATCCATTGGGGCATCCCAAAATAGTGAGTGGCAATCCAATCTCACTATTAAAACTTTTTTCACTTTTACGAACGTAGGAAAATTTGGAGATAACAGCATATACTGCATCTTTGGTAGAAGTCTTGCCGACTGAGCCAGTAATGGCAATAACCTTTGGTTTGTATTTAAGAAGTACAAATCGTGATTCAATTTGTAAAATATAAATTATTACTTTTTTAAAAATATTTTTCATCAATTATTCTTATCTGCTGATTATAACCAAAATAATGCCAACGATCGCGGACACAACTGACAAAACCCAAAAACGCATAGTAACTTTATAGGACGGCCAGCCAAGTGCCTCAAAGTGATGATGAATAGGTGCGAGTTTAAATAATTTTTTACCATTTCTAAAGCGCTTGGATGCCATCTGTAAAATCACCGAACCAGAACTTATGACTAATGGTAGGGCAATGATTGGAAGAATTAAGACTGTATTGGTTAAAAATGCAATTGTGGCTATAGTAATAGTCAGCCCCATAATCCCTGTCTCTCCCATGTAGAATCTTGCTGGTGGAATATTAAACCAGAGGAAAGCCAAAGTACATCCAGTGACAACTCCACAAAAAGCAGCAATATCAATTTGATTGTTAGCATAAGCTATCACGGAATATGAAGCAAAAATGGAAGCTAAAACTCCACCAGAGAGACCATCGAGCCCATCAATCACTCCACCAGAAAAAGTTGCCAGAGCGACAATTATAAAGAACGGTATAATCAGGATCCCTATATATAACTCTCCCATAAATGGAATGTGGATACTATTCATTCCCAATTTATAAAAAAACCAAAGACCTATAAGTAGAGACATCGTAGCGATAAGTAAAGCCTTCCACTTACGCCAAGATGCATCATCGTGAGCAAATTTACTATGACCGTATATTTGGATTAGGTCGTCCCAAAGTCCGATAAATGATCCAAAAAGAAGCGTGAAGAAAGGAATAAAAGTTTGATTTCTACTTAAAAAACTAATTTTCTCAATACTTTCAGAGTCAATTAAAATTGACAGTATATAAAAAATCATAGTAGTCAAGAAAATTGAAAACCAAACAATGATTCCACCCACCCGCGGTGTATTGAGTTCCCCTTTTCCATTTTGAATTTTTGAAAAATCTGGATTATCAAAAGAAGCATCTCGAGAATATTTTTTCCACATCTTATATTTAAAGAAAAAGTGCGTGGCTACAGGGGTAAGAAAAAGCCCCAAAAAAAAGGCTACAGTCGTCGGTATAAAAATTTTAACTAAGTCTATATACATACAAATCAAAGTATAACAGAAATTTTAAGAAATTTCTCTAATAGTCTGCCCATTTTCCTCATTGAAAGAAATTTTTTTACCTTCTAAAATAGCATTAAAATAATCCGCATCCATCCAAAATTTACCATTTTCATCCTTTGACCATCTTGGCCAGTAGCAAATACCAGGAAACCCAGCGTCCAAGTAATCCTGCTCTGTCAGTGGAGTACCAAAAATAAATTGTTTTTGAATTAAGGTTTCTTTTTCTTTTATATAATTTTTTATATATTCTAGATAATCTTTATTTTTAGATTTTTCAGAAAGAAGCTTAGCTTTTTCCAGCTTCTCTTTTAATTCTTCCCTTTCTTTTATATATGGTTTATCTAATCTACAACCAGACATAAATTCGATTTTTCGTTTTAAAATAGGGTCGTTTACTGCTCTCTTTAAACTATTTTTTAATAGTGTTGGTGAAATTAGCGATTCACTCACTGTAGCCTTGTCCTCTGATATGCCACCATAACATCCATAAGCATCAGCATACCCCGGGATTTCTCCAGCAGCTTTAAAATTATTTTTTATTGCTTCGTCTCCAGAAGAATATACATAAGGTTTTGCTCCTTCATTTAACCTAGACCAGCCTTCAAGGTCGTCGAGTTCATTTTTAAAATTATCATCCAAGGCATGAGTTAGTTCATGGGTAACATCTCCACGGTTATCAAATAGAGAATCAAACTTCCCAGACATTTCAGCACCATTTACTTGAGCTTCGACACCTTCTTCTAATTCCGTTAAATTTAATTTTTTCCAACCTGATCTCTTAATGGAAAAGTTAGGGAACATTTTAAGTCCTCTGTAAAATGAATTGAGATTGGTTAGGAAAAAATTTTCACTTTTGTCGGTAATAGTAATGTCATATTCATCTACTATTTTTCTTGCCATCTTCACATTTTGCAAAAATTGAAGAGTGGTAAAAAATATATTTCCACCGATTTTATATTCAGGCATAGAAAAGTTCATTGCCTCAGCTGCTTTTTCTTTTCTCCATTTTACAAATTCTTCAACGAACCCTCTATATAATTGTGAATCTTGTGCTTCGTTATAAAGTTTTTCTATCCTATCATAATATTCTTCTAATTTTTTTGTTTGGTCTTTGTCTAGTCTATCTTGCTCAGCATCCATGGCATTTCTCACTTCTTTTAATAACAATGCATTCCAATATTCAAAGTTTTTTTTAGTTTCCTCAAGTTCCGCTTCGGTGGGTTTTAAAATTTCTGGGCTTTCTACTTTACCATGTAAACCCAAGACCAAGCCCAATCCGACTCCAGCCTTCATTGCACCTTTTATAAAATCCCTACGGCCAACTTTGTCACCAGCTTCAGGTTTATTATGCTCCACATTTTCTTTAATTTTTGGTATTCCTTCTGTTGCCATATTTATTATTTACGCCATGGCTGAAATAAGAAAATTACTAAACTTCTTTTTTCTGAGATTCTTCTTCTAGGGTCTTAACAGCTGCATTCATCGAGTTAGCAACTTCTGTAAAATCAGGTAATTCTTCGATGGATTTTACACCCATAAAAGATAATAATTCAAAGCTCGGCTTGTAAATATAGCGCCGATTGTCTTTTGTATCTACGCTTTTTTCCACTAGCCCACGCACCGAAAGCGCCCGCAAGGTAAAGCTGGAATTTACTCCACGAATATAATCAATCTCCGCGCGACTGACGCCATTTTTATAAAGTACGATGGATAGTGTCTCTAGGCTAGCTTTGGAAAGTTCTTTATTTAATTCTTCTTTCTGTAAATCTTCAAATAGTTTTGAGAGCTCCGGCATTGTTCCAAGCGTAATTTCTGATCCCAGCTCCTGTAAGATTATACCTCTCTCGGCTAAATTTCCTTTCAATTTTTCTATGCCTTCGTTTATTTCGTCTGGCGAGGTTTTTAAAATGTCTGCAAGCTTTTTGCGTGACATTGGCTCACCCTTCCAAAATAATACAGCTTCAATTTTATTTTCTAAATTAATCATAATTACATCTTTTCAATCATAATATCTTTGGAATGATCGCTTTGCACCGCATCTAGTATCCCATTTCGGACAAGTTCCAACATGGCTAAAAAACTCACTATAACATAAACTTTTTCTTCTCGTGTCTGAGACTTGCCAGCAAATTCCGAAAAGTTCATCTTCATCGCATTTTGGATTCTTTCCGTTAAATTATTGATCACTTCTTCTATGCTAATAACTTTGCGCACCTCCACTTCTGGCATAAATACTTTCTTTGGTATAGACCCTAGGACGTTCTGCGCAAAACTCATCATGGATTCCTTGGTAATTTGCTCATCTGGTAAAAAAACTAAAACATTATTTTTTCGCTCCAATGGCGCAAAAATTATTTTCTTTCCAAAATTACTTTTTATGTTTCCTCCGAGCTTGATAAAAAGCTTATAGAGTCGCAATCTTTCTTCTAGGCTCTTTATGTCACCTTCCTCCTCGTCTGTCAGATTTAAGTTTGGTAAGAGAGATTTTGATTTAATTAAAATGAGCGTAGAAGCCACCAAAACAAAGCTAGTAACCTCCCTAGGATTAGAACTGCCCAATTTATTCATATAACTCAAAAAGTCCTCAGTCACACTGGCCAAGGATACGTCGTTGATAAAGAGCTTTCGTTTTTCAACTAAATCTAAAAGAAGCCCAAAAGGCCCTTCAAAGGAGCCTGTTTTTATCCTATAAGTATTTTCGGAACTTTCTGTTTCCACCGTTATATGATAACATTTCTTTATGCAAAATAAAAATACTCAGAAAAATATACGCCTTTCTAAAAATATAGTCCCAATTGAGTACAAAATACGCCTCAAACCTGACTTGGAGAACTTTACTTTTGATGGAATTGAAACGATTACCCTGTCTATTTTAGAAAAAACAAAAACCCTCACCCTGCACTCCAAGGAAATTGACATTGAGACAGCTGATGTGTTGCTTGGTAAAAACCCTCATACTGGCGAAATAGAAAAATTATTCGCTAAAATTTCTTATGATACCGAACGAGAAACGGCTACTTTTTCATTTCAAAAATTTATTCCAAGGGGGAAAATCAAATTGATTCTAGTCTTTCGTGGAATTCTCAATGATAAAATGCGTGGATTTTATCGCAGTAAGTATTTACACGGTGGCAAGGAGCACCACATGGCCACAACCCAATTCGAAGCCACCGATGCTCGGCGTGCATTTCCGTGCTTTGACGAACCGGCAAAAAAAGCTGTCTTTCATATATCACTCGTAGTACCAAGAGGTAAAACTGCAATTTCAAATACTCTGCCAGTCTCAGTGGTCAAACATGAAGCGGGGTATAATATTATGGATTTTTCTCCAACCCCAAAGATGTCTACTTACCTTTTGGCGTTTATTATTGGAGATTTTGAGTTTATTGAAAGAAAAACGAAACGCAACGTCCGTGTGCGTATATACACGACTCCTGGTAAAAAACATCAAGCAAAATTTGCCCTCGACTGTGCCGTAAAAACTCTAGAGTTTTATGAAAAATATTTTGACATAAAGTATCCTTTGCCTGTTTTAGATATGATCGCTATTCCTGATTTTGCTTCAGGGGCAATGGAAAACTGGGGCGCTATTACCTATCGCGAGAGTGCCCTTTTAGTAGATGAAAATCACTCCTCGGCTTCAAACAAGCAGTGGGTGGCACTCGTGGTAGCCCACGAGCTAGCGCACCAATGGTTTGGTAATTTGGTAACCATGGAGTGGTGGACACATCTGTGGCTCAATGAAGGTTTTGCTTCATACATAGAATACTTGGCTGTAGATAAACTTTTTCCCAAATGGGATATCTGGACACAGTTCTCTACAAATGATTTAGGTGTTGCTTTGAGGCTCGATGCCCTTTTGCATACACATCCGATAGAAGTGGAAGTTCACAACCCAAGTGAGATCGGGGAAATATTTGATGAAGTATCCTATTCAAAGGGAGCGTCGGTGATAAGGATGTTGGCAAATTATCTAGGTGAAAAAGATTTTCGCGATGGCCTACGCTACTATTTAAAAAAGCACAGTTATAAAAATACAGAGACATTGCATTTATGGAAGGCTTTTGAAAAAGTTTCTCGAAAACCAGTTACAAAAATAATGCACAATTGGACAAGCAAACCTGGTTACCCAGTCGTGAAAGCAGATATGGTAAAAGGTAAGGTTAATTTCTCTCAAAGTAGATTCTTTGCGAGCCCAGTGTCGGCCAAAAAATCCAAGGATAGAACAAAATGGGAAATTCCAATTATTTATAAAAAAAACAAAGTAAACTTTGGTGAGACTGGTTTTTATAGGACAGCTTATTCAAAAGAGCTCTTGCAAAAACTTTATGAGCCAATACAGGATAAGAAATTAAGTGCTCGAGATAGACTTGGGGTAATTCGAGATCTCTTTGCCCTATCCGAAGCGGGAGTAATACCGACGACAGATGCGCTAGAATTTCTTTCTGCATATAAAAATGAGGACAATTATACTGTGTGGCTAGAACTTGCTATGGGCTTTGCTCGCCTAGAGCAACTTTTGGCTAATAATAAGCTAGCGCTAGAAGGATTAGACAGACTTGTAATTGATTTATTCTCCCCCACCTTGGAGCGACTCGGCTGGGATAAAAAAGATAAAGAGTCTCACGCAGACACATTACTCCGCTCGCTTGCAATCTCACGTCTCGGTCGAGCTGGAAACAAAAAAGTAGTAGCTACTGCGCGGAATAAATTTAAAAGTGGTCGCATCAATCCAGACCTTCGGGGAGCTATTTATGGTGTTGTCGCTTCTAGTGGTGGAGTTAAAGAATTTAATGAATTTATAAAAAAATATAAAAAGGAAAGTTTACATGAAGAAAAAAATCGCATAGGTAGCGCGCTTGGAGATTTTAATAATGAAAAAATCCTTAGATTGGCTTGTGAGTTTGCAATGTCAAAGTATGTCCGTACTCAAGACACTGTCGGCATCCTTTCTTCTGTGGGAGCAAACCCTCTTGGTCGCGATGTGTGGTGGAATTATATTCAAAAGAATTGGAAAACACTCGTATCGCGCTACGGTGAAGGTGGGCTCACTCTTGGCCGAGCGGTGAAAGCCATCGGGGGTAGCGCCGAAGAGCGTCACTTAAAATCATTCAAAAAGTTTTTTGAAACGGCTGATGCCCCTGGCGCCAAGCGCTCCATAGACCAAGTCATCGAGCGACTCGAAGGTAACGTCGCTTGGCTGAAGCGAGATGAAAAGAAAATTAATGAATTTCTAAATAAACTTGACCGATAGTGTATACTTGGAACATGGTCAAGGAAGTAAATGGACGAACAACTGAATATCCAATAAACGATATATTTTTAAAGCGGTATTCGCCACGGGCTTTTTCGGGTGAGGCTATCAGTAAGGAAGAGCTAATGACCCTATTTGAGGCGGCTCGCTTCGCACCATCGGGCTCAAATGTCCAACCCTGGCGCTTTATCTATGCCATGCGTGAATCCCCAGAATTCCATGACTTTTTAATGTTCCTTACAGAGAGTAATAGAGAATGGTGTGCTAAGGCTGGAGCCCTAGTCGTCACTATTTCTAAAACCACGAGAGATAATGGTGTACTATCAAAGACCAATAGCTTTGACGCGGGACTTACAGTTGAAAATCTACTTTTGCAGGCCACAGAGCTAGGCCTATACGCGCACCCTATGGCCGGTATAGTGCCTGAGGTTATAAAAGAAAAATTAAATATTCCTGATGAATATAAAATCGAGATGATGATAGCTATAGGCAAACCCGGCAAAGTATCCGAGCTCTCAGAACGCAATCGCATACGCGAAAAACCTAGCGACCGCAAACCATTAAGCGAAATAGTTTTTGAGGGAAAATTTTCCGTTTAACTCATCGCATCCACTTTCGCGGCGACGATGAAATCATTTTCAGAGAGACCATCAATTGTGTGGGTCCAAAGTTCTAGAAGGACTTTGTTGTAATGAATGTGAATATCAGGATGGTGCCCTTCTTCTTCAGCTACGTCAGCTACCCTCTCCACAAAATTTATCGCTCCGATAAAGTCTTGAAATTTATATTCTTTGGAAATTTTTTTAGCATCCGCAGATAATGTCCAGCCATGTGATTCATCTATATAATCTTGCGCATCAGCTCGGCTCATAGGCTTGAGGTTCTTGTCTTCACACGGAATACATTTTTTCTTTAATAGTTCTTTTTGGTTCATTAATTTTGTTCTCTTAGCTTTGCAATCTGGTAAATACTAAATACGAGAACGAGTGCTGCTGCCCATTGTGACGCAGAAAGCATAGTATGGTTTACAACCATATCTAAAATAATAGCGATAAATGGAAATGTTAATTCCAAAATAGTGGAGATGTGTACTGGGGTTTTAGCAAGACCTTTGTAATAAATAAGAAGTGCCACCATTCCAGTAGACACAGCAATCAAAGCTAGGAGCTCAAATTGAGTCATGGATGGTATCGCCAGACCAGCACCAGCCGAATGTCCAAACAAAAGCAGAAGCGGTAATGCGAAAATCAGAGTAAATAAAAATCTATAAAAAGTACTAACCTTGAAGTCCACTTTTCCGAGAAGCATTTTGGAAAATGTGGTAGATGAACCCCAAGCAAAAGCAGCGCCGAGAGCATATAGGGCTGCAATGATTGTGCCCTCACCTGTTTGCAAATTAACTACGCCGTTTGGAAAAGTCACAAAGTAAGCAGAAATTATGGCGAGGAGTGCCCATTTTATATATCTTCTATCGATTTTTTCTTTCAAGAAGATTCTCGCAGTAGAAATAGCGAAAATTGGCTGGAGTTTTTGCAAAAGGAATACTACGGATATGGAAATAAAATGAACCTTGCCGAGTGCTGTCGTAAACCAAAGTGTGCCGAAAAGTCCACTCAAGATAGCGATCAAAACTATGAGCCACCATTCGCGTTTGGTAAGTTTAGTTTCTAAAACATATTTATAAACAAAAGGTGACAAAAGTAATAAACCAATTAAGTGTTCAAAAAATATTATAGTAATCGGAGGTAATGTATAAAGGTGCTGACGAATGAGACCGTCAAAGGCCCAAAGAGTCGCGGCAATTAAAATAAATATTGGACCAGTGTATGATGTAGATGTATTTTCCATAGGGTTTTAGTTTAACATTTTTTTAAATCTTTCTCTATCTGCGAGATCAATTCTGATTCCGTTGCAAACTTTTCAAACTTTCGGATGAATTTTTTTATCCGTAAGGTCGCAACTTTACCATAGGCATCCTCCCTATATCCAAATAAATGCGCCTCAGCGCGACCGGCTTCATTTATCACAATCGCCGCTCGGTAAACCTTATTCTTTATAATAGCTTTTCCCGCATATATTCCAGGAGATGGCTCTTTAGCTTTCACATCTAAATTTATAGTCGGAAAACCAAGCTTCCTGCCATACTTATCACCGGGAATTACTTTTCCTGAAATTACGTATTGCATTTAAATTTTATTGAGAGAGTCTCTCGTCTATACGCTCCATGTCTCTAGGAAACATTGAAGCTTCGCGTACATTTTTAAGACCCAAAATTTGCATCGTAATTCTTTCAGCGCCGAGAGCAAAACCACCTTCAGGTGGAACGCCATATTTAAATGCTTCCAAAAACATTTTTATTTTATTTGGATCCATTTCCCAAAGTTTTACATGCTCCAATAACTGATTATAATCATTTATTCTGCGTCCACCAGAGAGCCATTCCAAGCCACGGCAAAGTAAATCTATGCCCTCGTTTACTTCTGGATTCTCGGGATTAGGATAAACATAGAAAGGTTTTTTGCGCGTTGGGTAGCCATAAACGAATACGAAATCAGAGCCAGTTTCTTTTTTTATAATCTCACACAGTTCCCTTTCATCTTGAGCATTTAGGTCTTTTTCATGTCGCACGTCACGTTTAAAATTATCAAATATTTTTTGCTGAGCTTCCTTGAGCGAAATAGTCGGAGTTTTTTCAATCATTGTTGGTAGTTCGGCTTTTAGTAGTTTTAATTCTTCAGCATTTTTTTCTTTTATACTTTTTAATATAAATCGGACAGTTTCCTCGGCCATGTCTCGAATATCTTCCCAACCATCTATAAATGCCATTTCAGCATCTAGTGAGACGACTTCGGTCAAATGCCTAGTAGTTGCGCTTGGTTCAGCCCGAAAAATTTTATTAACTGAAAAAACTCGCTCAAAAGCAGTCATAACTATTTGCTTATAGAGCTGAGGTGATTGAGTCAAAAATGCTTTTTTGTCAAAATAATCAATTTGAAAAACTTCACTGCCACCTTCGGCGACTGCTGGCGTAATACTTGGAGCCTGGAATTCAAAAAACATATTCTTCTTCATAAATTCTCTAAAGGAATCTATGACAGTCTCTTCCACTTTAAAGACAGCTTGAATTTTGGGATGACGTAAAACGAGTGCACGATTATCGAGCTCGGTTACTAATTCTAAATTATATCCGTCGAGTGACATATCAAATGGCAATTCTTTGGCGGCACTCAGTATTTCAATGTTTGTAACCTCGAGCTCTACTTCGCCATTTAACACACTAGCTTTGATGTTTTTTTCTGGGCGTTTATTTACCAACCCCGTAATTTTCAGAACCCACTCAGATCTTATGTGCTTAGCTTGTTCAATAGCTTCCGTGTGAACGGGTAACGTCACACACTGCACCTTGCCAGTCATGTCTCGCATATCAAAAAATACCATCTTACCTTGATCACGCCTGACATCTACCCAGCCGGCGATAATGACTTCTTTGCCCACGTGGTCCTTTAAATCTTTGATAAAAATACGATTTTTCATGTAAAAACATTTTATCATAGAAAAAAAATATTGGCGAACGTCCTTTTGAGAGCATTCGCCAATTATTTGTTACTAGGCACGGTTTATGCCGAACACACGAAAGTGGGCCAAATCCTTCAATTCGTAGCCCTAAAACCAGTCTTCGTCTATGTTCCAAGCCATGGACATATGTTTACCTCCTTATAAAAAATTTGGAACTTTTTCAATACACCCAGACGCTATAAGTTTTTCGAATTTTTTGATAGTGGTTGTTATTTTATATCCACTGGAAAATTCGAAATCAATACTTATTGACGTTGGCCGGAAAACAACTAGAGTGGTGTCTTTGGGGATCAAAGTAGTCACCTCTTGGATTTTACTGGTTGAACCAGAACCCACAAACTGTTTTACGGTAAAACTAATTTCCCGTAAAAGAACAAATCGAGACTTTTCCATAGTACTTAATTCCTCCTACTAAAATTTTTATATCAAAGAACAAAAAATGACGCTCTTTTGCGTCACTCAGTGGATTCCTTGTTTGAAATAGTCTAGAAAGAAATCAACAGACAGGCGCAAAAGCAAAGTGCTTTGCGTCCCACCAATAACTTACTATTATATTTACTGTTGAATGATTTTTCATATTTTTAATAACGGATCCAGTATACTACATTTTCACAACAATGTAAAAATTTAATAAAGGTTAATTCCTATCTTTTCTCGCACTTCATCCATTTTCGCTTCAGCAATTTTTTTGGCTTTTTCACCGCCTGCTTTTAATATTGCTAGGGCTTTTGGAATATCTTTTTCAAATTCTTTTCTGCGTTCGCGCATGGGCCCAATCAGTTTTTCCAAATCTTCTATCAAGAGTTCTTTGATCTCTTTATAACTACCTTTCTTTTCCTCATAAATTTTCTTTAGTTCATCCTCCGAACGTACTAATTTGTGGATTGCATATACGTTTTGTGGAAGTTCGCCACTAGAATCTGTAACGATACCCATTACTGATTTTTTTATTTCTTCATATTCAGCAAATAGCGGAATGGTGTTGTTGTAACTCTTGCTCATTTTGCGACCATCGGTTCCAGGAACCACAGCGACCTCTTTCATGATCATTGGCTCTGGCAACTTGAACGTGTCACCAAAAATACGATTGAATTTTTCAGCTGTATCGCGGGTAATTTCCACGTGTTGCTTTTGGTCCGCTCCTACTGGTACTACATCAGGACCATAGAGCAATATATCTGCGGCCATCAGCATTGGATAATTAAATGTACCAATAACTATTTCTTTATTTTTTGCTTCTGCATCCTTGAAGGCATGGGCGCGCATTAGGTAAGGCATCGTGGTTAGCGTATCAAAAATCCAAGTTAGCTCCGTGTGCTCAGATATATCACTTTGTTTATATAAGGTAACTTTTTTGGGATCTAGGCCAACAGCCAGATAATCAAGCAGTACGCCTATTATATTTTCTTTCATTTCCTCCTTGTTCTGAATAAAATTTAAGGCGTGATAATCAGCAATAAAAATGTAGCTGTCATAGTCATTTGACAAATCTACGAATTGTTTCATGGCACCAAAATAGTTGCCCAAATGTGGACGGCCAGTTGGTTTTACCCCTGATAATAATATCTTTTTTGACATGTTTATATATTATCACACTTCAATACTTCGGCACAGGTAATTCTCCACACTTTAGTAACAGTATTACTAACCTTAAAACTTTGACAATTTCCTGACTGTGCTAGAATGACTCCAATGGCCCCAGCACCAAAGAAACAAGTTAATACAAAAACGAGTACACCAAGGAATATTCGTATCCCGCCCCAAAGTATTCCCTCTGAGCAGGCAGTCTTGGGTTCAATAATGCTCCGCAAAGATGCAATGCATGAAGTGGAAGATATGGTCACGCCTGATTCTTTTTATGTTGAAAAACATAAAATGATTTTTAGGGCAATGCTTGATCTCTCTGCCAAAAATGAACCGATAGATATGCTTTCACTTTCTACTAAGCTCGGTGAGAAAAAGTTGCTTGCTAGTGTTGGTGGCAATCAATATCTAGCGGAAATTGTGAATACTGTACCATCATCCACGAATGTCAAACATTATGCTGATATTGTGCAAAAAAAATATGTACTCCGAAGCTTGATCGAGGCAGCAGATTATGTTTCTGAACTTGCGTTTGAAGAAGGCGATGATCACATGGATGATATTTTAGATATGGCTGAAAAGAAAATCTTCAATGTGGTCTCCTCTCCAAAAAACCAAAAATATGTAAACTTGAAAGATGAGTTGACTGAAGCCTATGAACGTTTGGAAAAATTGCATGAGAACAAAGGTATGCTCCGTGGCTTGCCGACAGGATTTAAAGATTTAGATACTATGCTCTCTGGTTTACAAAATTCTGATTTGATTATTTTGGCTGCCAGACCAAGTATGGGTAAGACTACCCTAGCTCTAGACATCTCACGCCTAGCAGCGGTAACTCACGAAAAATCTGTTTTGATATTCTCATTGGAAATGTCATCTCAGCAACTTGTGGACCGAATGCTCTCGGCTCAATCACGGGTGAACGCATGGAATCTGCGCACTGGAAACCTTTCTTCTGATCGTGAATTTTCCCAACTTCGAGATTCACTAGATAAGTTGGCGAAAGCAAAAATTTATATTGATGATCAAGCTGGTAATTCTATTGTTCGCATGAAAGCACTAGCTCGCAGAATAAAAGCAGAAAAAGGAGTGGATCTAATTGTAGTGGACTATCTACAGCTTATGACTACCTCCAAGAACTATGATTCTATGGTCAACCAAGTTACTGAAATCAGTAGATCCTTGAAAGGGCTCGCTAAGGAACTAGATGTGCCGGTACTGGCTTTGTCCCAGCTTTCTCGAGCGGTAGAATCAAGAGGTGGCAAACCAAGACTTTCCGATCTTCGTGATTCTGGATCTATTGAACAAGACGCCGACGTCGTTATGTTTATCCATCGCGATGACAAGGGCAAGGAACAAATGGATAAGACAAACATCGCTGAAATTTTAATCGAAAAACACAGAAATGGACCGACTGGCAAAGTGGAGCTCTACTTTGATGAGAAAACCACAACTTTCCTAAATCTTGAAAAAAGTAATATAAGTGAATTTTCTGCATCAAAAATAAGCGGAGATTTAGATGAATTTTAGAGATGGATATCATAGAAAAATTAACTGAAATTTTTAAAGAATTTCCCGGTATTGGAGAGCGTCAAGCTAGGCGTTTTGTATATTTTTTAATGTCTCGAAACGGAAGTTATGCTGAAAATTTATCCAGTTTGATTTTAGATTTAAAAAAGGAAGTAGCGCAGTGTAGAGACTGTTTTAGATTTTTTATTTTGGGTAAAAACAAAGAAAAATTGTGTGAAATATGCGCAAGTCCAAACATAGAAAACTCGGTTTTGATGATAGTGGAAAAAGATTCTGATTTAGAGAGTGTCAACAAAAGTAGAGTCTATGGTGGTAAGTATTTTATTTTAGGCGGACTGGTACCTATCGTTGAAAAAAATACAAAGAGTCGAGTACGAATTGAAGAATTAAAGAAAAAAATCCCCAACCAAAAGGAATTGAAGGAAATAATTTTGGCGTTTTCTCTGAGCCCTCAGGGCGATCATACTGATCAATATGTACGCGAACAATTAAAAGAAGTTACAGAAAAGTTAAACATAAAAATTTCTTCCCTTGGCAAAGGACTCTCCACCGGCACTGAGCTCGAATATTCAGACAACGACACTCTGAAAAATGCCTTAAAAAATAGACAATAAAAAAATCCTCATTTACGAGGATTTTTTTATTATTTTATAGAAGTAACTTTAATTTTGAAAAATGGCTGACGGTGACCATTGCGGCGTAGGTAACGAGACTTTTGTTTATATTTTACAACCAAAATTTTTCTAGCTCGTCCGATTTCTAAAATTTCAGCATCTACTTTAGCGCCAGTAATATATGGCGTACCGATAGTCACATCTTTACCACTATCTACCAATAAGACTTTATCAAAGGAAAGCTTATCCCCTTTTTTGTATTCGGTCTTTTTGGTGCTTTTTATTTTTTCAATAGAAACTACACTGCCTTTTGAGACTTTGTATTGTTTCCCGCCTGTTTGTATAACTGCAAATTCCTCTTGTTTCATATGGCCCCATATTACACGATATTTCACAAAAAGGCAAATTTTTGCTATAATTTTCCTATGCAAACAAAACCAATCGGTAAGTACTTTTTCTTCGGATTACTGCTAGCCACTCTAATTTTTACCTTTTTAATTTTTCTACCTTTTTGGGTGGTAATAGTGCTTGGAATATCTTTTTCCATAGTTTTGTATCCAGTTTATGAGTGGTTAACTAAAAAGAAAATTCCGGCAACTTTAGCCTCACTAATAACTGTGATCCTGTTTGCTATATTATTATGTGGCCCAGTCTTGGGTGTCGGCGCTTTAGTATTTAATCAAAGTCAGGATGTGTATCAGAAAGTTCTAAATAGTAATTTAAGCACCGTACCATTTTTAGACAAGGTTAACACTAAAATAAATGATGTACTGCCTACTGGAGTAACTTTTAACATGAATCAAAAAGCAACGGATTTTATTTCTTATGTTTATAACCACATAGCCAATATATTCAGCACCGCGATTTCTGCCTTCTTTTCATTTATATTAATGCTCTTAATCATTTTTTATCTATTAAAGGACGGCACAAAATGGAAAGAATCCATCATGCAAATTAGCCCGCTCGGCGAGAAAAATAATGAAAAAATAATTTCTCGGCTGATTCTGTCGGTAAATGGGGTAATAAATGGGTCGCTTTTTATGGCAGTGGTGCAAGGTTTAATTCTAGGTATAGGACTTTGGATTTTCGGTATTCCAAATAGTGCCCTCTGGGGTGTGCTGGCGGCTGTTTTTTCTTTTATTCCAATGCTTGGAGCTGTGGTCATCTCTGCTCCGGCTATTATTTTTCTTTTTATAAAAGGTGACACTGCTTCTGCTCTGGGCCTCACAGTTTGGGCATTTGTGGTAGTGGGATTGGTTGATAATTTCTTACGTCCGATTGTGGTGGGTAAAAAAATAGACGTACCACCTGTTTTGATTCTTTTGTCGGTATTGGGTGGAATATCTTTTCTGGGCCCAGTCGGTATTTTAGTGGGGCCACTAACCTTGAGCTTGTTGTACGCTCTTATTTCTATTTATAAAGATGAATTTGGTGAAGCTCCAGTAATCGTAAAATAAAAATGGCCTTAAAATTTTACAATACTCTTGGCAAAAAAATAGAAGATTTCGTTCCTATCAACAAGGATGAAGTTTCATTTTATAGTTGTGGACCGACGGTCTATAATTATCCGCATATTGGAAACTACCGAGCTTATATTTTTGCAGATACTCTAAAGAGGGTTTTGTCTTACAGCGGATATAAGGTCAAACATATAATGAATTTGACTGATATTGATGACAAGACTATTCGCGATTCACAAATAGCTGGAAAGTCCTTAAAAGAATTTACCGAATTTTATGCGGAAGAATTTTTTAAGGATATAAAGTCTCTTAATATTTTACCTCCAATTAAATTTACCAAAGCTACCGACTACATCAATGAAATGGTGAGTATTACCGAAAAACTTTTAGAAAAAGGTTTGGCGTATAAAAGTGAAGATGGTTCGGTTTATTTTAATATAAAAAAATTCAAAGATTACGGCAAGCTCTCTGGACTCGTGTTGGCTGAGCAAAAAGAAAATGCTTCTGGACGAATAAAGTCCGATGAATATGAAAAAGAAAATGCGCAGGACTTTGCGCTTTGGAAAGCTTGGGATAGCCAAGATGGAGAAGTTTTCTGGGAGACCAGCCTCGGTAAGGGGCGCCCTGGTTGGCACATAGAGTGCTCGGCAATGTCTATCGCCAATCTAGGAGAACAGCTGGATCTCCACACTGGTGGAGTAGACAACATATTCCCCCATCATGAAAATGAAATAGCACAGTCGGAAGGAGCAACCAGTAAACATTTTGTAAATTACTGGATGCACAATGAGTGGGTACTGGTAGACACAAAAAAAATGGCGAAGTCAGAGAAGAATTTCTACACTCTCCGAGATGTAATTGAAAAAGGTATTGACCCTATTGCCTATCGATTTTGGCTTTTAATGGCCAGTTATCGTACAAAGGTAAACTTCACCTGGGAAGCCTTGGAGGGGGCGGAAATAGCCTTAAAACGCCTTTATAACCTATATTTGGAGCTCGATACCGAAGTCGGACAGGTCAATCAGGAATACCAGCAAAAATTCAAAAATTTCGTCGAAAATGACTTGGATACTCCGCGGGCGTTAGTGGTCCTTTGGGATGTATTGAAAGATAAAAATTTATCTCCAGCCAATAAAAAAGCCACAGTACTGGATTTTGATAAAGTGCTCGGGCTTGGATTTGAAAATTTGAAAGAAGATATAATTCCAGAAGAAGTTATGAAATTAGTTCACGAACGTGAACAAGCACGCAAAAATAAAGACTACACAAAATCAGACGAGCTTAGAGGTGAAATTAATTCTCTAGGTTATGAAGTAAAAGACTCTACTCTGGGCCAACAGGTTTATAAAATTTAATTTTATTTTCTAAATTTATACCCGATGAGTTTGAAGGCTAGTTTAGCTACAAGAAAATCATAACCATGAAAGCCAGGGGTTGGTATCGGCGCACATTCAGCGATATCGGCGCCAACGACATTTTTCTCTCTCGTGACTGCTTCAAATATTTCCATCGCTTGATACCAAGAAATTCCTCCGGGTTCAGGGGTGCCAGTCGCCGGCATGGTAGACACATCAAAACAATCCACATCAAAAGAAATGTAAACGTTGTCGGAAAGCTGACTCAAGATTTTTTTAAGATCATAAGTGTTGCCATAATTTACTTGATCTGTATTTATATACTGTTGTTCACCAAGTGATGTATTCCTAGTCCCCACCCAGACAATATTTTTTATGCCATGATCATCCTGACAACGTCGGGCTGCGCAAGCATGAGACCATTTAGTTCCATCCCACTCCTCACGCATATCGGTATGGGCGTCAAAATATAAAATGGACAAATCGGGATATTTTTTTTGATACTCACCCACCAAGGCCGGAGTTATGGAATGTTCTCCACCCAGACTTAAAATGAATTTATCTGTAAAAGGCAAAGCAGTTTTAGCAATTATGGCCTGAGCTTTTTCTGCATCTTGCTCCGTAAACTCAATTGCAGGCAAAGTGGCTATTTTGACTTTGTCATTTACTTCGTAGCTAAGCTCATGATCATATAGCTCCACTTGTTGTGAAGCTTTGATGATTGCAGCTGGTCCCTTACCGGTGCCACGTCCGTAGCTGACAGTAGCCTCTAGCGGTATGGGTAATATAAAAACTTCGGCATCTTCATATCCCACTTCATCTATTCCTAAAAAATTATTTGGTGTATCCTTTTCTTGCATATTACTTAGTATACCAAAATATAATCTTTTTGCGATAAATAAAAATTATCAAAATCAGGTTTAATATTATGAAATAAAAACCCGAGAAATAGATTGGGAATGACCATATTTTTATAATTGCTAATCCTAAGGCGTTGGCGATAATTCCTCCTAAGTAAGCAGAAGCGGTTTCAGTTTCTGGATACTTCCAAGACTTTATAATAGTTGGTATTGCGGCTAAGGCATCACTCAATATTGCAAAAAATATAGAGATTGAAAAACTATGCGTGATAATCCATAAAAACATAGATACTAATGCAAAAAAACCACAAACGATGTCTAGTTTAGTAATTTTCCAATAACCATTTTTTATCAAAAAAGAGGCGATAAGTACTAAAACAGGATTGAATCCGGCCATAAATACTGGAAGTATAGAAAGTCCAGCACCAGCTTTCAGCGCCAACCATGTCGCGATAAGTGGAGCCAACGCCCAGATAAACCACGTAACTCTATTTGGCCTCGTGGTTCCAAAAACCATAGCTCGAATATAAAAAAATACTCCAATGAGTTGGATAAAAACAATCGCAACTGCAATTATTTGTTCTATCGTCATTTTATATTCCCTCTTTTTTGAGTTCTTCTATGAGTTCGCGAGATTTGCGAGAAATTTTTGAAGGAAGTTTTATATTTAATTTAATTAACAAATCTCCCCTTTTGTTTTTTCCAGCCGGAACACCTTTGCCTCGCACTCGCAGAATTTCATTTATGGAAACACCTTCAGGTATAGTAACTTCTATTTTCCCATCAAGGGTCTCTATGGGATATTTCATTCCAAGTAAAGCGTCTGAGAGTTTTAAATTTAAATCCATCACTAAATCATTGCCCTCGCGCTTAAACATCGCGTGAGGCGCTACATTTATTTTAATATAAAGATCTCCCGAAGTTCCTTTAGACATAGCTTCCCCCATTCCGGTCATCCTGATCATCTCCCCGTCACGTATACCTGCTGGGATAACGATTGAGATTTCTTCTTCACGGCGCAGTACGCCTTTCCCTTTACAGGTTTCGCATCTTTCTTTTGGAACCTCTCCCGAGCCATAACAAGTCTCACATACTTTTGTACTAGAAATAGTGCCGAGGAATGATCTCTTGGTCTCATGAATTTTTCCTTGACCGTTGCAAGTCTTACAAGTTTCCATTTTCGTACCAGCTTTGGCGCCAGAACCCTTACAGACGAGGCAACTAGAAGTTTTCGTAATTAAAATTTTTCTATTTGTCCCAAAAACAGAATCAGAAAAAGAAATTTGAATTTCGGTTGAAATATCTCTTCCTCGTCGCGCTTGCGCTCTGCCACCGCCACCAAAGAAATCACTAAAGATATCATTTAAATTTCCAAAATCAAAATCTGCAGAACCACCTTGAAAACCACCTGCGAAATTTGAGAAATCAAAGCCCTCAAAGCCTCCAGCACCCTGCCCGTGGGCCTGACTCATATTTTCATATTGTGAGCCAAATTGGTCATATTTAGAGCGTTTAGTGTCATCTGACAGCACTTGATAGGCCTCATTTACTTGCTTAAATTTAGCTTCGTTTCCCTCTTTTTTATCAGGGTGATATTTGTGCGCCAACTTGTAAAAAGCCTTCTTGATTTCTTCCTTGGAAGCGTTCTTTTTTACTCCTAATGTTTCGTAATAATCTTTACTCATGGTTGTATTATACTTATAAGTCTGAGGTGGTCAAGAAAAATTAATTTTCTAGATCATGGGTTCTGGTTCTTGCGAGTTTGTTGCCTTACCTTCGATTATTTTCTTTTCTTCAACGCTGCGAATAATCGTCGCTTCTTCTTCGGCAATGAGTTTGGCCGCATCATCTTTTGATATTGCATATTTTCTGCGAGAGGCCGCGATTATTTCATCCCTATATGAAGGATGTGTTGCTGGAAGAACTCGAAGGGTTTCGGCAGAAAATGGGTCGTAGGATTCTCCATCAATGGTCATTTTTATATAAAACTCTCCAATGGCTAAATTGATCATATCTTTCACGTCAAAGATTGGTGCAAACTCTGGTTTGAGCTTAACTGCGTCCTCCCCGCCGACGCGAAAGCAAATCAAGGCTCCAGTATTTCCCAGTACTGCCTGCTGAACCTTGGGCATAAGCTGACCGACGTATTGATGAGCGATAGTTAAATTGAGTCCGTATTTTCGAGCCTCAGATAAAATATTTTCGAAGGTTTGAGTTACGATATTCTGAAACTCATCTATATATAAGTAAAAATCTACTCTATCTTTTTCAGGAATACTAGCGCGCTCCATTCCAGCTTGTTTTATTTTGGTCAAAAACATTGAACCTAAAAAACTAGAATTTTCTTCGCCAAGGCGACCCTTGGAAAGATTAATTAAAATAATTTTTCCCTCATTCATTAGTTTACTGATATCTATTTTGTTTTGTTTTTGGCCGAAAATATTACGCAGCGATGGATCCGAAAGAAATTGTCCGAGTTTATTCACTAGTGGAATGATAGCGTCAGTATCAAATTTTTCAGACCAGTCAGCAAATTCAATTGCAAAGAATCTTTTCACCATATCGTCGGTAATATACTCTACGACTTTCTGGCGATAATTTCTGTCAGTCAACATTGAAATCATTCCGCGCATAGTAGCGTGAGGATAATCGAGCAATGCTAAACAGGTAAAGCGAAAGACGTGCTCAAGTCTTGGAGTCCAGTTGGCTCCAAACTGTTTCTGGAAAACTTCAATGAGTCCTTGAGTCAATTGAAACTTAAACAATGGATCAACGTTTGCCAGCGGATTAAAGGATGCGGGAAAGTCGACATCTGTAGGGTCTATGATACAAACATCTTCAATTCGCTCGCGAGGTATATAGTCGAGCATGGCATCAATCACATCTCCGTGCGGGTCAATCAAACATAGTCCGTGATTGTAAGACACATCTTGTCTTAAAAACAATTCCATCAGCTTTGTCTTGCCGACACCTGACTTCCCAACTATATAAAGATGGCGTCTTCTATCTACCCTCTTGATACCAAAAACGAACTTCTTTTCTTCCAGCGAAGCCACATAATTTGTGCGTCCAATAAAAGAAACCTCTTCGGGATTAACTTTTCCAAAGACTGGTAATTCTGGTGGAGGCGGAGCATATTTAATTATTTGTACTCGATTTCCCTTAGGCATAATATTTTATTCTTCTAAAATTTTCCGTAACACGTCTTCGGGAACTTCTTTGATGTTGCCTTTTGTTAATGGTGGTTCAGCAACTTTTTTATCTATTAAATTTTTTAATTTATCCATATCTTCAGCACTCGCAGCCTTATCTTTCTTTGGAGTAATATCCTTCATTTTGTTTTTTAGTGAGTCGAGTGATACAGGGGCTGGCGCTTTTTCAGGCATTTTGTGCTGTAATACAGTTTCCTTAACCTCTGGTGCTGAAAATACTTTTTTTAACGCCTCCTTCAATCCAAAATTTTCTTTACTAACAGGTTTAGGCACATTAGAGTTATGCATAGGTCTTTCAGGGTATGTATCAGCTTCCTCTGGTCCTCCATTTTTTTGTTTAAATTCTATACCTAGATCAGCTAATGGTTTAAAAAATTTTGTCTCATCTTGTTTAATTTGGTTGATTGATCCTTTGATTGGTTTTATTTCTCCGGATTTTATTTTCGCTATACAGTCTTTGCAATAAACTGGCCTTCCGGGTTCGGGTTTGAAAGGCACTGTGGTTTCTTTTTTACAAGAAGAACAAACTGCAGGAAATTTTCCCACACTGCCACCGCCGGTATCGGCATCACCAAGCGACATCCCGCTCCAATTATTTATTTCTCGTTCTACATCTTCCTTGGAGCGACAGTATAATTCACGTGAAGACTTTATGACAGCATCTTCAATTTCTTTATTTCCAGACTTTACCATCTGTGGTAGGGTTTTGGCTGAAAAAGGACGTGAAGTGACACCATCAATCATTAATTTTAAATAAATTTTATAGTTTGGTAAATTGACTATATCCTGCGGGGTAAATTCTGGGTCAAATTCTTTTTCCAAAAATTCTGCATCATCCGAACCTACGCGAAAAATTATCATTGTACCGACGTTGCCAAAGACTGCATCCCTCACCGCTGTACTTTTTTCAGAAACAAGCTGAGCGGTATATTGATGAGCAACGGTAAGGTTGAGTCTATACTTTCTAGCTTCCGACAAGATACCAGCGAAAGCGTCTGTCACAAAGTTTTGAAACTCATCAACATATAAGTAGAAATCTTTACGGTCATCTTCGGGTATACGAACACGTTCCATGGCAGCTAGCTGAATCTTTGTAATTATCATGCCACCCAAGAGTGCGGAGTTGTCTTCACCAATGCGTCCTTTGGAAACATTCACTAGGAAAATTTTTCCTTCGTTCATCATATTAAAAATGTTTATGGTGCTTTTCTGCTGACCGACAACATTTCTGATAATTGAAGTGGAGAGAAATTGTCCGACTTTATTTTGAATCGGAGCAATAGCTTCATTTCTAAATTTATCTTGCCAAGCTTCATATTCGTGTACCCAAAAAGCCTTGATAACGGGATCCTTTAAGTTTGCAATTATTTTCTGGCGATAATCTTTGTCCACCAACATTCTAGGAATTCCAAGCATGGTGGAGCCCGGAGTATCAAGGAGCGCCAAAATCGTATTGTTTAAAATATATTCCATTCGGGCACTCCAAGCATTCGCCCAAATTTTGGTAAAAATTCCCATGAGTCCAGAAGCCACCAAATGTTTATATTGCGGATCCACGAGCTCAAGTACGTTAAATCCTATGTGATGATCGGCGTCGGCAGGATTAAAATAAATTACATCTTTTACTCGATGTGGTGGAATAGCTGACAAAACTGCTTCGACATTTTCTCCATGAGGATCAACCATACATACTCCGTCACCGTTCTGGATATTTTGGATAATCATATTAAACATCAGCACCGATTTACCAGTACCAGACTTTCCGAGAATATAAACATGCTGACGCCTGTCTTTGCGCTTGATGCCAAAGAGCTGATTTTTGTCTCGATAAGTAGTGATTCCGAGATAAGTGAGCTCTCTATTAAAGGGTATTTCTGAAATTTCCATATGCCTCAATTGTAGCAAAAAAGAACCAAACTAAAAAGCCCCCAATCTGATAATAGAGGGCTTTTTAGAGATTATGCTTTAGGAGTTTCTCCTTCTGGTGGAGTTTCTTTGAAGTCAGCGTCTTTGACTTCAGAAGGCTGTTCTTCGGGAGTCGAAGATTCTGAGCCTGCTGAGGGATTATCACCTCCTGCTTTGGCCATAGCTTCGCCTATCTTAGACATTTCAGTAGAAAGTTCTTCGGTCGCTTTTTTAATTGCTTCCGCGTCAGTGCCATCTTTCAATCCTCTTAGTGCTGTAATCTTAGTATTTACCTCATCTTTTAATTCTGTTGGAATTTTTTCTTCATTGTCTTTTAATGCTTTTTCAGCAGTATAGATAATCATTTCCGCGGTATTTTTAATCTCTACCACTTCTTTTTTCTTATTATCTTCTTCCGCATGAAGCTCAGCGTCGGCTTGCATTTTCTTAATATCTTCATCTTTTAGTCCAGAGCTGGCTTCTATTTTAATTGATTGTGATTTTCCAGAAGCCTTGTCTTTTGCCGTGACATTCAAGATTCCGTTGGCGTCCACATCAAACATCACTTCAATCTGCGGAATACCCCTAGGTGCAGGTGGAACTCCATCTAATATAAATCTACCCAAGGACTTGTTGTCGCTCGCCATTGGGCGCTCACCTTGCACTATATGTATTTCCACGGAGGTTTGGTTGTCAGCAGCAGTAGAGAATGTCTGTGATTTACTAGAAGGAATAGTTGTATTGCGTTCTACTAGCTTCGTAGCCACTCCACCGAGAGTTTCAATGCCGAGTGAAAGTGGAATCACATCCAGCAAAAGCACATCGCGCACATCTCCTTGTAGCACACCAGCTTGTACAGCAGCACCGAGTGCTACGACTTCATCCGGATTGATAGAAAGGTTTGGAGTTTTGCCGAAAACTTTTTTCACTTCTTCTACTATTTTTGGCATTCTGGTTTGTCCTCCAACCATGATAATCTCATTCATGTCTTCCATCTTGAATCCACTTGCTGTCATCGCGCGCTTGGTTATTTCTATGGAGCGAGTTATGTATTCATCGGCAATAGCTTCGAGTTGAGCGCGAGTCATTTTCAAGAGTAAGTGCTGTGGACCTTCTGCAGTAGAAGTGATGAATGGAATATTTATTTCAGTTTCAATAGAGGTTGAAAGTTCTATTTTTGCTTTCTCCGCCGCCTCATCTAGGCGTTGCAATGCAAGCTTGTCTTTACGCACATCTATGCCCGAAGTCTTTTTATATTCTTCAGCGATCCAACCTATAATCTTGTGATCAATATCACGACCCCCAAGATGACTATCTCCATCTGTAGATTTCACTTCAATGACATCATCGCCAATCTCAAGAACCGAAACATCGAAAGTTCCGCCACCGAAGTCGTACACAACTATTTTTTCATTTTTCTTTTTATTAAATCCGTAAGCAAGTGCCGCCGCTGTCGGTTCATTGATTATACGTTTTACATCAAGTCCGGCGATAGCTCCAGCATCTTTGGTTGCTTTTCTTTGCGCATCGTTAAAATATGCTGGCACAGTGATGACGGCTTCAGTTACTTTTTCCCCAAGCTTCGCTTCGGCGTCAGATTTCATTTTTCCTAAAATCATCGCCGAGATTTCTTCCGGTCGCATCCACTTATCTCCAATCTTTACCTCAACGCCTCCATTGGTGGATTTTTGAATTTTAAAAGATGCATTTTTTAAATCTTTCTGAACTTCTGGATCGTCAAAATTGTGACCCATAAAGCGCTTGATACCATAAACAGTATTTTCTGGGTTTGTAACTGCTTGTCTTTTAGCTAAGAGTCCTACGAGCCTATCGCCATTTTTAGCGATAGAAACGATGGATGGCGTCGTACGAGCACCTTCTATATTTTCTATAATCTTTGGCACACCGCCCTCAATGACAGCTACTGCCGAATTTGTTGTACCTAAGTCTATTCCTATTATTTTTGACATATATTTTTTTGATTAATACCACGCTTTTGGCGAGGCATACTTATAATTAAATAATTTATTTGATTTGACAAGTATTTAGTGGTCACGAAATACTTGTATAAATAAGTATATATGATATGCTATATGCATGTCAAGCAAAAAAGACTATTCTAAGAAAATATTAAAGATTTTAGGAAAAAAATCAGCCGTTTCCCTGCCAGATTTGGAGATATTGGGAGCTAGTAACAAGTATGCGATTACTCGCTCTTTGAAGGGCCTGCGGGAAGCTGGATTAATAGAAAATATTTCCTCTCCGCAAAATGAATATGCCCGCCTCACAAAGGAGGGAAAGAAAAAAGTACATAGCCTAGAACTAGAAAATGACACGACGTTGGTAAATACATCTTGGGATGGATTTTGGAGAATTATTTTGCTTGATTTGCCTGAGTCAAGAAAAAGTGAACGCGAAAGTCTACGCTACCTTTTGAAAAAAGCTGGTTTCGTTTGCTTAAAAAATTCGGCTTGGATTTCTCCTTATCCATATGAACATCTTTTTATGAATATCAAAAAAGATCTCGGGCTTACGTCAGAGATGATGATCATCGTCACTCAATTTGTGGATGAAGAAACAAAAAAAGTCCTCTTTAGCTCTTTCGGTAAATAATCCTATTTCAGCCATGGCTGAAATAGGACTTTAGTTTCCTGCCTTGTATTCATATACATTTACGCGAGCGGGACGGATTACCCTGTCGCCGAGCTTATAGCCCTTTTGGGTGACTTTTGCAATTTTATGATTTGCTTCTTTGTCATCGGTTGGCACTGTTTCAATTGACTCGTGCATATTTGGATCAAAGCTCTCACCAACACTGCCGATCTCCTTGACTCCATATTCTTCAAAAATATTAATTAGCTGTGAATAAATATGCTGAATTCCTATCCGCCAATTCAAATCTACTTTCTCCCATAGTTCTTTATTTGAAAAAGCCATATTAAAACTATCGATTACTGAAAGAAAACGAGTTAAGATGTGCTCACGCAAACTTTCGCTATAATTTGCCTTTCTCTCATCTTCTTGTTTTCTATAATTAGCAAAATCAGCTCGCTCTTTCTGCCAACCATTTAAGTACTCTGCTTTTTCAGCCTTAGCAACTTTTAAATCTGCCCGGAGTTTCTTTAAAGTCTTTTTTAAATCCTCTTCGCCGTCATCGTTGAATTCAAATTCAACTATTTCATCCTCGGGTTCGTCTGGATTTTTTTTCTCTTCTTCGTCTTTCATAGTGAGCATTTTAACACAAAAAAGCCCCTTCGAAAAGGGGCTTTTTAAAAATTTAGAATCGTGGTCAATACCCGTATCCCCTCCTATTTCCTGCTCGCAAGCTCGCATCGGAAATTTCCTCTTGCACGGAATCGGAGTAACAGATAAGCAGTTATCTTTTACTCCACTTAGGTGCTTTACGAGCCTTTTTGAGACCGAATTTGCGACGTTCCTTGGCTCTAGGGTCACGCTTTAAGAATCCAAGTGTTTTTAAACCACTGTGTAGTTCTTCATCAGATTTTACGAGAGCGCGAGAAAGTCCATGGCGAACAGCTTCAGCTTGGCTGTGAATTCCCCCACCAGAAACTTTTGCTTCAACGCTCCACTTAATAGTCTTATCTGGCGCTTCTGCCAATCCTTTGACTATTGGATCTAAGATCAAACCACGTTGTTCATCTGTTTGAAAATATTCCTTAGAGTCTTTTGAGTTAACAATAAAGCTAGCCTTACTAGATGCTGTGATACGCACTCTAGCAGTCGAAGTTTTTCTTCTTCCTACGGCTTCAATATATTTTTCTTTTTTAGTTTCTGTTGCCATATTTTTATTCTTCAACTGTTAAATTTTTCATCATTGTTCGGCGAAGTTTGTTTCCCGGCAACATGTGGTAAGTTGCTAGTCTTACTAATTCCCTCATTCCCTTTTTTTCTTTTGTTTCTGTACCTTTTAAAATACGAAGCCCACCTGGAATTCCTGAATATCTAGCGTGATAAATACTTTCTAATTTTTTTGGAGTGATACGAATTTTTGAGGCATTGATAACTTTTACAGGTACACCAGAGTAAACATTGCGTTCAAAAGTCGCTTTTGTTTTACCTAGTAGGTTTATAGCTACCTCTGACGCCACTCGGCCAAGCGTTCTACCACTTGCATCTATGGTCTTTATCTCTTTTGTATTTTTCTGTATTTTGGTTGTTGTTTTCATGTGATTTTAATTTATATTATACAAATTCAATAATCGCCATTGGGGCTCCGTCAGATTTTCGTACTCCAAGTTTTAAAACTCTGGTATATCCACCTTTTTTATCGGCATATTTTGGAGCAATCACTTCAAAAAGTTTTTTTACTTCGCGAGTATGACTACCGCCCAATTTAGAAATTATCAGTCTGCGACCAGCTGGAGTTCCAACCTTAGCACGAGTTACTAGCTTCTCAACGAATGGTCGTACTTCTTTTGCTTTTGCTAGTGTTGTTTTTATTTTTCCGCGAGTAATCAAATTAAATGCCAAAGAATTTAGAAGTGCTCTCCTTTGGGTCTTGCTTCGGCCAAATTTTCGGTTGCTGTTGTGATGTCTCATATTACTCTTTTAAATTAAGGCCAAATTTACCCAAAACTTTTTTAATTTCAGTAATTCCTTTTTCTCCGATACCTTCAACCTCTAATAAATCTTCTCTCTTTTTACGTGCCAAACCTCCGAGTGTTCGAATGTTTGCATTGGTCAACGCATTTAATGTCCTGGTAGAAAGATCTAGACTGTCGGTTCTAGTTTTTAAAACATCAGCAAAGTCTGGTTCCTTTTCTGACTCATCTTTTTCTTTGCCAGCACTTTTAGTAAGTACTTCCGCTTCTTCTGATATAGGAATTTCTATTTCTTTGAAATCAACGATCGCCTTTAGTTGCTTGATCATAATCTCAATTGATTGAGTAAGTGCTTCACGTGGAGTGAGGGTGCCATTAGTTTCGATTGAAATTCGTAGTCGATTAAAGTTTGTCTTATCGCCAACACGCATATTTTCAACCTCGTAAGCTACGCGACGAATCGGAGTAAATATAGCATCCACAGTAATCGTACCAACATCAACTTTTTCCTTATGAAAAACCTCTTTGGATATAAAGCCTAGACCTTTTTCAACTTTCATTTCAATATTTAAATTTATTTTGCCGGTCACTTCAGCTATATGCTGTTCTGGATTTAAAATTTCAACTTGTCCGCTAGTTTTTATGTCAGCAGCAGTCACTGTCTTAGGACTCTTTACAGAAAGCGTAACTGTCTGCGGTTCATCAGAAAGCATTTTAAAACGAGTCTTTTTTAGATTCAAAATCATTACAATTACATCCTCTTTGATTCCATCTATTGTTTGAAATTCATGAGAAACGCCATCAATCTTGATAGAGGTGATGCTCGCGCCAGGCAAAGAAGAAAGAATAATCCTTCTCAAGCTATTACCTAAGGTATGTCCATAACCGGGATATAAACCATCGATTTCAAACACTCCTTTATTTTCATCTTCTAAGACTACACGAGGTTTGGATGGTATAATTATTTTATATTCTGGCATAATAATTTTTTATTAAAAATGATAAATTAACGACTATAGAATTCAAGCACCGCATTTAAGTTTAAAAAAGTTTCCACGTTCTTAGGTTTAGCTAAAATATTTCCTTCCATCTTACCCAAGTCAAAGGAAACCCAAGGAGGGGTAGTATAGTCTTTCAGCTTAGCTGCCAACTCTTGAAAAATTTTCTTGCTTTTTGATCCTTCCCTAATTTTTATTATATCTCCAGGCTTTAATTCATATGAAGGTATAGTGACCTTGTGACCATCTACTATGAAGTGTCCGTGAGAAACCATCTGCCTAGCTGCACGCCTACTTGGCGCTAGACCCATTCTATAAATTACGTTATCCAAACGAAGCTCAAGGCCTTCGTAAAATTTCTCTACTGTACCGGCACCCTTGATGTTTGAGGCTTTTTTGACATAGTTAGAAAGTTGGTGTTCGGTGACTCCATAAGAAAATCTAACTTTTTGTTTTTCAATAAACTGAATTCCGTATTCAGAAAGGGCCTTTGGGCGCTTGCCACCAAACGCACCTCGAGTAGTCGCAACAGAAAACTTTGCAGTCTGACATTTGTCATATACTCCTGGGCCAAGTCTTCTACAAATTTTAAATTTTGGTTTGGATATCATATAAAATTATTTTAAAGTTGTTAGATTCATAAAGTTTCAAAAATTATACTCGTCTTGGCTTTTTAGCTTTTGGTCCATTGTGAGGCACAGGAGTTCTGTCTACAATAGAAGTAATCTGAATTCCATGAGCCATAAATGCTCTGATTGCCGATTCACGCCCAGACCCAACACCTAAGACCACAACATCTGCATCTTTGACTCCGAGAGCAGTAGCTTTACCACCAATCAAATCACCTACTTTGGAAGCCACAAAAGGTGTTCCTTTTTTTGCTCCTCGAAAACCCAAACTTCCAGCGCTTGACCAAAACAATGTGTTGCCAGCTTTATCAGAAAAAAGAACTTTTGTGTTGTTGAAGGTAGCCTCAATGTGCAAAACTCCAGAAGTAATTTTCTTCTTTGAAGATTTTGGAGAAACTTTCTCCTCTACCTTTTCCTCGGTTGGTTCTGTTGTGTCTTTGGTCTTTGTCATAAATTATGTTTTACTTTCCTTTCTCTTTCCTGATGCCATGGTTCTACGTACGTTACCTCTGATAGTCCTAGAATTGGTTTTGGTACGTTGACCTCGCACTGGTAATCTTTTTATATGTCTAATTCCTCTGTAACTTTTTACATCCTTAAGTCTTTTGATGTTGCCTGATATTTCTCTTTTCAAATTCCCTTCTATGGTCATACTTTCGATAACTGCGCGGATTTTATTTTCTTCTACGGGTGTTAAGCTCTTAGCATGACGACCTCTCTCAATACCGACTTTATCTAAAATTTTACGAGACGTTGATAACCCGATACCGTAAAGGACTGTCAGCCCAAATTCTAATCGTTTTTCATCTGGTATTGTAATTCCAAGAATTCTCATAATTATTGTTTTTGTTTATGTTTAGGGTTGGTGCAAATAATCCTTAAATGCCTGGCTCTTTTAACCATTTTGCAGTTATTACATATTTTTTTTACTGCTGATTTGATTTTCATAAAATATTTTACCCATTAACCAAAATGACACAAAAAAAGGGAAAAACCCTTATTTTTCAATGCTATCTCTTTTTAAAAACTATGTTTAATATAATACACTACTATTAAAAAAATTACAACCTCTTGACTATCCTCCCTTTTCCACCATAGGAATCAAGGACAACTTCGACTGAATCTCCAATTAAAACTTTAATTCTATGCATACGCATCTTACCTGACAAATATGCCAAAATTTCTTTCTCTTCTTCCTTGTCTTCTATTTTGACTCTAAACAAAGTAGAGGGCAATGCTTCTGTGACAACCCCCCTTGCCGTTGCTGGTTTTTGATTTTTAGAATCGCTCATTTATATTTTTATATTCTAGCAGAATTAGAGATTAAGGTCAACCTTTTTACTTTGGATAATTCACAAGGACTTTTATGTCTTTGAGCTTACTTGGTAAGGATCTTATCCAAAATGGACTAAGTACTAGCTGGGCAGAATCAACGTTTGGATATTGTGATAATATTTGATTGAAATCACTTTTTGATTTACCGAGCAAGTCTTCTCCGAATTTAGCATCATCAAATTTCCAGACAATTTTTGCGCTACCTGACAAATTGAAGTTTATGTTTTGGATATCGCTGAAGGAAGTTCCTTGGTCAACAGGACTTGTCTGTCCTGCTGGTAAAGAAAAGACTAGGTCTTTGATGTTGGGTATATAAACTTCACTGCCATCATAGTTTGAGATAACATCTTTAGCAATTTTTTGGGTTAGACTTTTTTCATTAAATAGAAAACCGTACAGGGTACCTTTGACAGTTACAGGTAAGGTACCACCACCTGGGGCAAATTCTACATTTTCTGAATCTATGTTTAGAAAGGCTGCATTTTTGAATAAGACAAATCCATTCGGAATCTGGTCGATTGCCTTTTGGAAAAGTTTGGTTTGTAAAACTGTTTGAAGCTGTGCAAAAGCGTTCTCCTTATCAACATCGGAAATAACTGGCGACTTGCCTTTAAATCCTCCGTTAATGGATCCGTTACTTCTTCCGTAAAATTTATCATATTTAGCGGTTCCTTTGAATCCTAATATTTTAAAATCGATTGGATCGCTATTGTATTCTGCACCAGCTTGAGCCCCTTGGATATCTACTGCAACTTTTCCAGGAGTGCCGTCTGTATTTACCCCTGGCACAATTGCACTAGCTGTAGTTTCATAAATTTTTCCGTTTGAACCTTCCAGTTTTGTATTTATAGAAAGTTTCTGAGGAACAGAACTAAATGTATTATAAATAAAAACAGATCCTTTAGCGTTTATGGAAACATCCTGCTCTGCTCCTGCTGGCACTTGCTCAGTTTCATCACCAGAAATAATAACCAGATCAAAAGCTAGACCATCAGGATTTATATCTTTAATCGCAGATAAATTTTCATTCAAAGGAAAATCTTGTATTTTTGGGTTTACGGTAACTTGTGCCTTAGCAAAAAAGAAAGAGAGTGCAAAAACAAAAAATGCTATGGAGATGAGGGCTATAAACCAAAGGCCAGAGTGAGAATTTTTTCTATCTTGTTGTCTAAATTCTTGTACATTGGGATATGTTGGAATCTCTTTTCTAGAAATTTCTTTTTTGAGAATCTCTTTTTGGGGAATTTCTCGCTGAGTTCTCTTTGCTTTTACCATATCTTGAAACAAATTTTTGGCCATAATTACATTTTATTTAAAAAACGATTAATGTAAACAGAATCAATAGTGAGAAAAGCATTAAAGATAGCGTCTTTGTCAAAAACTGCAATGTTGTGCAAATTTTGAACATTGAGAAAAATGATCTGAAATTTAGATTCAGTCAGGGTATATTGATTAAATTGTTCTGTCTTGATTACTTCTCCAAAAAATTCTGCCAAATCTTTATCTACGGTAATATACACAAATGCAGGAATGGAAATATCATTGGAAAGATTTGCTAAAGACTCCTGGAATTTACCCAACCACTCTGATTTTAGTTTTATTATGGCTGGCTCTAGTACGTTTGCAGTTGAGGTAGCCGCATGCCCATCCTTGAAAAGTGAGATAAGCGACTTGGCCTCACCGAGAGAAGAATTCATTGTAGCTGCGATTGTACGTATCATGAAATTAATACCGAGCGGAAAAGACGTTGACTCACGTAAAGTATTATTTTTTACCATGGAAATATCTGTAATTTCTCCACCGATATTAATCAGGAGAAAATTTTCTTGATGGGTAAATAAATCGCGTACTACTGTAAAAGCAGCCACTGTAAACGGAGCGAATTTTATTTCTCTAAAAGAAAAGTGCTTTTCCACTATTTCTTCAATTTTTTTACAGACTTGTTCTTCACTCATTGATACATGAATAGTCATCTCGAGTTCAGTTGTTTTTTTATTCAATGGCTCGGCGGTTTCATAGCCATTCAAGGTTATTTTAATATTCTTTAATTCAATTAGTCGCAAAGAATTACCAACATGGGCATATTTCTTCAAATACTCTTCCTTTAAAAGTACTATTTCTTTTTGTATCAAGCTGTCTGCGAGTTTGGAGGTAAACACAAATGGTGTGTTTTTTTGCATACTAATAACCCGAGTTTGGGAAACATGCCAAGGTGATGAAAAAATACAAAAAATCTTACTTGGTGCGCCTAAATGTTTTGCATAAATTTTATCAGAAACAATTTCTAGGGCTTTTAGGGTTAAAAATAAAAATCTGTCTATCTCGATTTTATCTTCAAGAATTATGGGTTCACGAACAGATGTAATTATTTTAGGAACTCCAGATTTTTGCATATAAAAAAGTGCCGCCTTCACAGAAGAAGAGCCTATGTCAAAAACTAGTGCCAGTTCATCTTTCTTTTTTGGTAAAGAGAAAATACCCATACTACGATTATACCATAAGTATAGCTTTTATGCGTCTAATTCCTCGTGCTACTGCCTCCTCTTTTTGAATTTTAAATTTACCCAACAGATTAGTATTCGTTACATGGGGACCACCGCAAAATTCTTTTGATATTACATTGCCATCTTTATCCTCAATAAAATATACGGATACTATATCTGCATATTTCGCCCCAAATTCCATTTCTGCACCTATTTTATGGGCTTCACTTATGGGCATTTCTCGACGGACGACGTTTAGACCCATTGCAATCTTATCATTTACCCAATCTTCTACTTTTTTCTTTTCCTCGTCAGTCAGCTTATGGTCGCAAAGAAAGTCTATCCTCAAGCGCTCCTCGGTTATGTTACTCCCTCGTTGTTTTATGTTTTTATCAACAACTGCCTGAAGCCCAGCTAAAAGTAAGTGGTGAGCTGTATGTAGCTTGATTGTCTTTTCATTATGATTGGCGAGTCCTCCTTTGAACATGCCGGCAGACGAGGTTTGCGAAAGTTTTTGATGCTCCGCCATTTTTTTATTGAAATCTTCTCTATCTATTGCTCTACCTTTTTCTTTGGCAAGTTCTTCTGTGAGTTCAACTGGAAATCCATATGTAGTCGCGAGGAGAAATGGATCAACACCTTTTTCAAATTCTTTTAAACCATTATGTAACGTATTAAGAAATTTTTGCACCTCATCTCCAATAACAATAAAATGCTGTTCTTGGATTTTTAAAATTTCAGGATAGGTGTCTTTATATTTTTGAACATAATCTGAAAGTATATCCTTGATTAAGCCATGCGGATCTTTGGTATAGAGCTTCTGAAGATGCACAACTGCCCTTCTTATTAAACGCCTAAGAACATATCCTTGGTCTTTGTTGCCAGGGATAACTCCATCACTAGCTAAAAACAATGCTGTGCGCATGTGATCAAAAAAAACTCGTGAAGATTTTACATACTCGATGCTGTCTGTACTGGAAACGTAACCTTGAAAGGTATCGACAACTTTTGAAAAAATATCTGTATCGTATGCTGTCTTTTTACCTTGCATTACTGCTGTGATGCGTTCAAGTCCTGCACCAGTATCTACATTTTTTTGCTTTAGCTTGCCAACAACTTTTCCTCCGGATTTTTCATATTCCATGAAAACATCATTCCAAATTTCTATCACTTCTTCTTTGTTGACTGCATTTATAAATTCTTCTTTTGAAAGATCTCCCACATTACCAGACATATCATAAAACATCTCACTGCATGGACCACAAGGGCCATTGTCGCCTGGACTCCACCAATTATCATCTGCTGGTAAAGCGTAAATACGATGTTCTGGGATTCCTAAACTTATCCAAATCTTTTTTGACTCTTCGTCAAATGGTGCATTTTCATCACCTTCAAAAATTGTAAAATAAAGACGATTTACGTCTAAGCCGAGACCTTCTTCTTTTGAAGTTAAAAACTCATAGCTCCACCCTATAGCCTCTTTTTTAAAATAATCACCCAAAGACCAATTACCCATCATTTCAAAAAATGAAAAATGTCGATTGTCTCCTATATCTTCCAAGTCCCCTGTTCTTACGCACTTCTGAACATCAGCTATTCTTTTACCCATCGGATGTGCTTCCCCTAATAAATAGGGTACAAGTGGTTGCATTCCTGCTGTATTAAACAAAACGGAGGGATCGTTTTCTGGAACTAAAGAAGCGGAAGGAATTATTTTGTGTCCCCTTTTTTCAAAAAATTTTAAAAACCTTTGTCTGATTTCATTTGAATCCATTTTACTTATCTACTTCTCCAGTCATTTTTCTAATAGGCCTCTCAAGAATATTTACTAGAGTAAGAACAAGAAGCACTAAAATAGTAACAATAAAAGCTAGATTATAGGATCCGAATCCAGCGGCCATACCGATACCTGCAGTAACCCAAAGTCCACCAGCAGTGGTAAGGCCACGAAGCTGAGAACCATATAGCATTATTGATCCAGCGCCTAGAAATCCAATACCGACAATTATTTGCGCAGGAATCATAGTTGGATTAAGACCCGGAAGACTAATATATTTGACCACCATAACTTCTGAAATTAAAACAAAGACTGCTGAACCTAAAGACACAAGGGCATGAGTCTTCATGCCGGCATCTTTATGTACCAAAAGTCTCTCCGCACCCACCAACATGCCGAGCACCACCGCTACAACTAACCTTAAAATAATTTCATTGTTTTGTACTACGAATTGAGACATGGATATATTGTATAATAATAACTACTAAAAGAAAAGGTTTATATCACAACTCCACCACCTAGGCAAATATCTTTATCGTAGATGACACACGATTGACCAGAAGCAACTAATGTCGGTTTTTTAAATATTACTTCAGCCTTAGCTTTTGATTTAATTTTAATTTCGCAGGGCAAAAATTCTCCGTGGTAACGAATTTGGGCGGTATACACTTTTTCTGGTTTTGGTATTTCCGAAATCCAGTTTGTATTATGTATATTTATAGAAAAATGAGAAATGTGCTTTTTTGAAGGAGTGGTTGAGCTTTGCTCATCCCCGAGCGACTGAGAAAAAGTATATTTCTTATTTTTCTGAGAGACTATTAAAATATTTTTCTTGATATCTTTACCTATCACATAATAGGCTCCATCGTTTGGATTTTTTTTGGTAATTACAAAACCATGTCGCTCTCCTAGGGTATGAAAAACGACACCATTATGAAAACCTATTTCTTCACCCTTTTCATTTAAAACTTTTCCTTTCTTTTCCTTAATATAATGTTTCAAAAATTCTTTCAAATCTACTGCGCCCAAAAAACAAATACCTTGGCTATCATGCTTTTCGGCGACAGGAAGCTTAAACTTTTTTGCCAATTTGCGAACTTCAGTTTTCTTTAAACGCCCGACTGGAAAAATTATTTTGGAAAGTTGTTTTTGATTCAGCGTCCACAAAAAATAACTTTGATCTTTCGCTGGGTCTATTCCGCGAAGCAGAAAATGCTTTTTAGAAGGAGTGGTTGAGCTTTGCTCATCCCCGAGCGACTGAGAAAAAGCGCTTTCTGTGCAGCTCGCATAATGACCCGTCGCTACAAAGTTAGCCCCCATACTAAGTGCTTTTTTGAGGAAAGCGCCAAACTTTACTTCTTTGTTACACATCACATCTGGATTGGGAGTCCGACCAGCTTTGTATTCGCGAATCATATAATCAGCTACTTCTTTTTTATATACATTCTCTAAATCAAAAGTAAGGAATGGAATTTTGAGATATGCTGCCACTCGCATCGCATCCCGACGCTCTTCTTCTTCGTTGCATTCTAAAAAATCTGGATGCCAAGTTTTTATAAAAACTCCGACGACATCATACCCAGCTTTTAAAAGAAGAGTGGCCGAAACAGCGCTATCAACGCCTCCAGATAAACCAACAAAAACAAGTTGCTTTTTTTTCTTTTGCATAACTTTATTTATTTAAATATTTTGCTTTATTTGCCTTATGTTCTGCAAAAGTTTTTGCGTAATAAGTATTTCCTTCCTTGTCGTGCAAATAATAAAGATAAGGTGAACTTTGTGGATAGATGGCTGCATGAATTGCTTCTAGGCCAGGGTTGCTGATAGGGTTTTCTGGTAAACCTTTAGTTTTATAAGTTTCAGGCGCAGCGTCTACTTGAAGAGGCATACCTTGATTAATCCTCTTCCATAAAATTCCAGAAATTATTCCCCTATCTGATGCACCCTTGGCTTCTTTTTCAATAATCGAAGCCATGGTTATGATTTCTTTTTCAGTCCTACCTGATGCAAGAATTTCTGGACGAATAGGAGTAATTTTTTTCTCATAATTTTTACTCATATGTTCCATAACTTTTATTTCATTGTCTGTCGTAAAGAAATAATAAGTATCTGGGAAAAGATACCCTTCTTTGGCTTTTAATAAAAAATTATTTTTATTAAAGTTTGCCAATTTGGAAATGTAAACATCGGCAATTTCGTTTTTATTAAAACCTTCTGGAATTGTAGCTACTACGGGGGGCAAATGGTGGTCGCCCCTTACTATTCGTTTAGCCACCTGCCAAACTGACGTCTTGTTATCAAATAAATAGCCGGCAGAAATTATATGCTTTTCTCCACCAAAGAGTATCGCAAAAAATTCGAAAGCAAGCCTAGAGCGTATTATATTTTCATTTTTTAATTCCAGAGAAATATTGCGCAAGCCCATTCCTGGTTGGATCTGCACAATTGTTCCGGGTTTAAAATTTGATGGTGGATTTAAAAACAAAGAATAAAAAAACACTAAAAATAGAATTATGCCCAAGGTATAAAAAATATTTTTGTTTTGCATGACTATATTGGCAAATTAGTAGGTGGAGAAGCCTCTTTAGATTCAATACGTTCAAGCGTAGGAACTTTCAATATCTGACCAGGGAAATGCCAAATTGTGGCAATCTCTTCTGTATTTAGAACAAAGGTTTTATGGTGAACATAGGCTTTTAGGAAACCTGAAAAGGGCCAAGGGATTGTCTTTTGATTAAACAAATGATGTCGAAGAGGGACATGAAAAAATGCTCTTTCACGATATTCGTTTAACATTCTATTGGCAAGCAACATCACAGTTTCCTTTGAGGCTGGAAATATACCACTATAGCGGTCTGCCTGAGCAGAATTAATACGATCAAAGGCATTCACATCTGGAGATGCATATTGTCTAAAAATAAGACGAATATCCCGAGAAGCATTGGTTCTAGTGCCAGGTGGGTATATTTCTTTTTTGGCAACATACATAACTCTAATCCCAGTATCAAAACCGAGCTTAGTAACTTTTAAACCCAATTTCTCTACTGGTCGCTTCATGTAATCTGGGACACGAATTTCTTTTCTACTTCGTTTTAGTCCAATGCCTTCAAGTTCTTCTACGTCTTTATAACTTGTAAACGGTGCTAGTAATTTTTCTGTTTCTAATTTGACCTCTGCTACCCAATCATGCTTTCCAAACCAAGTTCCTTTTGTGTGGTAAGTTTTTTTAGAAGGCGTAATGATAATTTGTATCCAAGCCTGTTCTCCTTTTTGTAGTGAGCCGAGAAATTCTATAACTGGAGAAATAGGGTCAACTTTATATTCCTCTTTTGGGTCTTTGTCTAAAGCAAAATCAATGTAAGTTTTTATAGGGTATGCCTCTGGTTTTTCTAAGGCAAATTCACAACCCCAACCATTCCAAGCACTTCTAGGACTTATTTCATCCACTGCTAAGGTATAGTCTTCTGCCTCCTTCACTTGCGCTTGAGGGTACTGAGCATACATTTGCGTCTCAATTAAATTTCTTAAACGAGTTGGTGTGCGTATATAAAAATGAACTTGGCCATCAATGGAAGCTAATTCCAAAGAAAACCAAAACCAAACTGCTCCTTGCCAATATTCCTCCTTTCCACCTTTCATGGAAAATTGATAGAGAGCATTAGTTATAAAAAGTTCCATAGCTTTAGGGCTACGTAAAACTTCACGTGGAGGAATAATTTCAAGCAATACAAAATCTATGCCGGAAATAAAATCCTGCTGAATATAGTGAATCCATAAAATCCAAGCAAGGCGACCAAGTATGATTACTCCGACTAGGGGCAAAAGAAAGGAGACGAAGACGTATAGTAAATTAAATTCCCAAAGTAAAAAACCAACAACAGCGACCAAAAGCCAAGGCCAGTAGCCTGTTATTGCATTCTCAATACCGTCCATAATACTATCCATGTTTATAGTTTAGTATAGAAACTAAAAAAAACAAAGCTTAGATTGCAGAGTAAAGTCCGTTTTTGTCACTCTTGAAATATTTTGGATTTGCAAGATTTACCAAAATTGTATTTTTCTTGAAGTACCTTTCTTTGTTTACTTTGGTGATAACGTCATTTTTGGAAAGAGGTCCCTCTCTTTTTAGAATGTCTCTGATTACTTCGCGAGCAATACCAGCCTTATAACCCCATTCTGCAAGAGCATACATTCCCCTACCAACCAAAACGAATCTAGAATCTTTGATAAGCTCATTGTGGCAAGTCGCGTAATGAACTTTTTTATTAAATGTTTTTGAGATAGAATTGGCCACTTCTTTAAAGTGCATAGGGGAACCGTGACGTCTCATGACTAGGAAAGCATAATCCTTTACCCCGCGAGTGCGGACGTTTGGTGAGGAAGCCTTTCCCCATTCACCAAATGGGTTTTTAGCGATGTCCTTAGACATAGAGAGCCATCTTTTAGCAATCTCTTCATCTCTATATTGTTCAGAAATATCCTTCATGTGATCAAAGAATCGTTTAATCATTTCGGTTTCAGGAATAAGATCTTCGTCGTCTAGGCTAGCGTAAAGTTTCTTGAGGGTCTGGTGTACTTTTTCTCCAACCTCATCGTCCACACTAAAACGCGCATGAAAATGTTCATCCTCACGATGTTTTTTAAATGATTCGCCTAGGGTTAAAAAAAAGTGGATATGGTTTTGAGTTGATTTGTCTTTGGAAATGTATGGTAAAAGATCATGCTCCGCAACTATAGCGCCGAGTTTTTTCATTAATTGTTTCAATTCCTCAAAAGCTGCTTGCTCTGCTTTGTAGGCATCTGACTTTTTTATAGCCGCTAGAGCCACGTCTTCGATCTGACGAACGCGCTCTCTGGTGATCTTATATTTCTTACCAATTTCTTCTAGAGTTTTCCTTTTACCGTCAGGTGTTAAGCCAAAACGATTCATAATAACATCAAAAGATCGATCGGTGAGGTGAGAAATTATTTTTTTAGTGACTTTTTTAGGTTTAAAAGATATTGTTTGCATAAATTTATATTCTCTTAAGTATTCTCGGCTTATATTTTTACACTCTGTTTTTCTTTACTCTTTCTAGGTCAGTTAGGTATTTTTTGCGAAGCCTCACGGATTTTGGGGTAACTTCCAGATATTCGTCATTGTTCATAACCTCTAGACCTCGCTCTATATTTAAAGTAAAAACCGGATTTAAGGTTATGGCTTCATCGGTGCCCGAAGCTCGCATGTTGGTAAGCTGTTTCCCTTTAGTGGGGTTAACCGACATGTCTTCTCCTTTCAAAACATTACCGACAACCATTCCTTCATAAACATTACTACCATGTTCGATGTACAGTATACCACGTTCTTGTAAATTTGCCAAGGAAAAGGCAACCGCCTTGCCTGCAACCATAGAAGTCATGGAGCCGTATGAACGCTTTTTGATTTCTCCTGCGTATTCTTTGAATCCCGTGACTCTAGAACTCATAATACCTTCACCTTTGGTGTCAATAATAAATTCACCTCGGTACCCCAAAAGTCCACGAGTGGGTATATCAAAAATAACTCTGGCGATACCATTTTTTTCAACCATATCTTTCATAATACCGCGTCGTTTCCCGAGCTTCTCAATGACAGTTCCAGAAAATTCCATAGGCACATCAACCACTAGCTCTTCGTAAGGTTCTGTTTTCAATCCATCTTTCTCCTTGATTATCACCTCTGGTTGAGATACTTGCATTTCAAATCCTTCACGGCGCATATTTTCCAAAAGAATAGCGATGTGAAGTTCTCCTCGGCCGTATACTTTGAAAAAACTTGGACCTGAAGTTTTGTCTCCTTGGTCCGGAGAAAAATCAACCTTGAGTCCGACGTTTATTTCAAGTTCTTTTTCTAGTCTTTCCTTAATTTGTCTTGAGGTTACAAACTTCCCTTCTTTACCGGCAAATGGAGAATCATTAACTAAAAAATTTAAGGATAGAGTCGGTTCATCAATGGCGATATGTGGTAATGGCTCCACGGACTCGTCTTCACATAACGTCTCTCCAATGTATATGTCCGGAATACCAGAGATTAAAACAATGTCGCCAGAGGTGGCTGTTTCTACTTCTTTTCGGTTGATACCTTCGAATGAAAAAAGTTTAATGATTTTTCCTTTACGTGTTCCAGCTTGACCATCGATGTCACCTTTGATAAAAACTTGGCTACCCGAAATAACTTTTCCAGAATAGATTCGAGCGACAGCCATTCTACCTAGAAAATTATCATAACCTAGATTAAAAACCTGAGCAGACATTTTGCCAGTTTCATCCAGAGAGGCTGGTTTAACTTTTTCCAAAATGAGATCGAGCAGTGGTGATAAATCCTTAGAATCGTCTCCTAAATTCTTGAATGCCTTACCTTCACGTGAGATAGAATAAATAGTTTCAAAATTTGCTTGTTCTTCCGAAGCACCTAACTCAAAAAACAGATCTAGGATTTCGTCATGAGCTCTGTGTGGGTCAGCAGCCGGTTTATCTATTTTATTTATTACTACTATTGGTTTAAGACCCAACTCTAAAGACTTTTTTAAAACAAATCTAGTCTGAGGCATTGGTCCTTCGGCCGCGTCTACCAATAAAAGCACGCAATCAATAGCTCGTAAAACGCGTTCAACTTCGGATCCAAAGTCGGCATGGCCAGGAGTGTCTACAATATTTATCTTTGTACCCTTATAATTTATAGAAGTATTTTTTGAGTAAATCGTGATACCGCGTTCCTTTTCTAAATCATTCGAGTCCATTGAAACATTCTCGTCTGTAAGTCCACCATTTTGCTTCATCAAAGCATCGGTAAGAGTAGTCTTGCCGTGGTCCACGTGAGCTATTATTGCTATGTTTCGTATTTCCATAAAAAAAGGCCCGAAAAAATCTGAGCTTTGTTTGATAATAACATACTTTTTAAAAAACAGCAAATATTAATTTCACCCATAAATTAAAAACAGCGAGCCGATCGGTTCGCTGTCTAATTAGGCCAAAAACCTAATTAAAATTTGGTGGATTGGCTACATTTCGAGAGAGGGTTTGAACATAAGAGCCGCATAACCCGTTATTCTTAACCCAATTCAGTCAAATGTAGCCAATCCATGATAGTCAGACATTTCCAGACTCTTCAAAGCAGGAACCCAAGTTATCCCCTAAATGGGTTTATGCCTGACTTATTATTGATATTACGCATATAAATATTTTCGTCAATAGTATAATTATTTACCGTGTCTGCGTTGGCGCAAGCCATACTCGGTAAGTACATTAAAAAATTCTTCCTTGCTAAGAGCTGGCCAATAGGTTTTTAAAAAGAAAAGTTCACTGTAGACTCCCTGCCAAGGCAAAAATCCAGACAAACGCATCTCTCCACTGGTGCGAATTATAATGTCTGGGTCTGGGATACCTTTAGTATAGAGATAGTTTGAAAAATCTTCTTCAGTCATTTGTGCGATCTCCTCTTTGGTTTTATTGGCGGACAATTTTTTAACTGCGCTTAAAATCTCCGACCTTCCTCCATAAGACATCGCCAGCACCATAGTTTTTTCAAAGTGAGCCGTATCCCTTTCTGCCTTTTTCATTAACTCTTGAATATCTGCTGAAAAACTAGATCGATCACCGATAACTATTATCCTGACTTGGTTTCGCAGTAGTGACTCATATCCATTTGAAAAAGCAAAATGAAATAACTCCATGAGGTAATTTACTTCTTCCTGAGCGCGATTCCAGTTCTCGGTTGAGAAAGCATAAAAAATAGCACATTGAATTCCGGCCTCGTTTGCCCATCGCAAAAATTCTTTCATTTTTTCGTAACCTTTTTTGTGGCCCTCGTAGGTTTGCAATCCTTGTTCTTTGGCCCAGCGTCTGTTGCCATCCATAATTACGCCGATGCATTTAGGTATAACTTTTTTTGTATTTTCTTTTTCGTTCATATTTTTTTGTTATTTTAAAAGTGATCTAAAATTCCGTGATAAATAATTTTAAAATCTATGTATCCCCCAGTAGCATTCTGCCATTCTGTTTTTACATCTGTAACGTGAGAAAAAAGTGGACCTTTTTTTAATTTCAATAAAAACTCATTAAGTTTTACTTCATCGCCTTCGGCGACTACCCTCACCGTGCCATCAGAAAGATTTTCAACTGTACCATTGAGTGAAAATTTTTTAGCTAGCCTAGAAGTAAAATCACGAAACAGAACTCCTTGAACTCTTCCAGAAATAATACAAATACATTGTTTGGTCATATTTGTGCGTCGGGAAGGATTCGAACCTTCGTAGCCCGGAGGCGACAGATTTACAGTCTGTTGTAATTGACCACTCTACCACCGACGCATGCACTCAAAATAACACAAAAAAATCTTTTTTGCATCTTTCAGTAAAGAAATATTAACCTAAACCTCCGAGCGAGGACGTACTTGTATGGGACTTTTTATTTTACCCGATCTTCCTCCAGCGTTACCTTTTTTACTTTCTATTACTAGTTCATCATTTTTGACACTGACAATTACTTTGTCGCCTTTTTTAATCTTGTTGGAAATTATATGCGAAGCGACTGGATTTAAAATTTTATTTTGAATCAGACGGTTGAGTGGTCTCGCGCCATAATGTGGATCATAGCCCTCTTTCGCTAAGTAAGAGAAGGCATCATTGGAAATTTCAAACCCAATACCTTTGGCCGTTAGGCGATCTTGCACCACTTTTACTCGTAATTTTACTATTTCAGCAATTGCCTCGTGTGACAAGACATCAAAAACAATAATCTCATCGAGTCTGTTTAAGAATTCCGGACGGAAATTGTCTTTCAAGGATTCCATAATTTTTTCCTTCATATTGGTATAATTTTGTTTATCGGAATTATTAGAAAAACCAATGGATTCCATTTTCTCCACAAACTGCGAACCGATATTACTAGTCAAGATAATGATAGTATTTTTAAAATTAACTACTCTGCCTTTTCCATCCGTAAGTCGTCCCTCATCTATGACCTGTAGAAGCATGTTAAAAACCTCGGGATGAGCTTTCTCAATCTCATCGAAAAGTACTACCGCATAAGGTCGGTGACGAACGGCTTCGGTAAGTTGCCCAGCTTCATCGTAGCCGACATATCCTGGTGGAGAACCAATAAGTTTGGATATTGAGTGTCGTTCCATGTATTCAGACATATCCACGCGGATAATTGCCTTATCGTCATTAAACATAAATTGTCCCAAGGTTTTAGTTAGTTCTGTTTTACCTACTCCAGTTGGACCCAAGAAGATAAAGGAGCCGATAGGTCTATTCGGATCTCCGATACCTGCACGAGAACGTCGTATCACGTCTGCCACACGCTTTATAGCCTCGTCTTGACCGATAACTCTCTTCTTTAATTCTGCCTCCATCTTTTCAAGCTTGGCGCGTTCCTCTTCTAACATCTTGGTGAGTGGTATACCCGTCCAGCGAGCGACTACTTCGGCAATATCTTCAGCAGTAATTTCTTCCTTGAGTATTCGACGTGATTTCTGTAATTTTTTTAGTCGTGCAAGTTTTACTTCCAGATCTTTTTTTAGCGCTGGAATCTTGCCATAACGGATTTCGGCAACCCGAGAAAGGTCGGACTTCATTTCTGCATCTTCGGCCTCGAGACGAATTGTCTCGAGTTCTTTTTTGATTCCTCGAATTTCAACCACAATTGATTTTTCGTTATTCCATTTTAACTCTAGCTCTTTGGTTTTTTCGTATAGGTTTGCAATTTCTTTATCGACTTCTTTTAGTCTGCCTTTTATTTCTTTTTCCTTTACTTTTAGATCTTTATTTTTAGTTCCACTCAAAACCGAGGCTTCTTTTTTGAGAGCTTCTTTTTCAATTTCTAAACGTCGAATTTTCCTATGCGCATCTTCTAAAACTGGTGGCTTGTTTTCCAGCATTATTTTAAGAGAAGAAGAAGCTTCATCTATCAAGTCCACCGCCTTGTCCGGCAAAAATCTATTAGTGATATATCTAGCAGAGAGATTGACCGCGGAGATTATGGCATCGTCGGTAATACGAACACCATGAAAGAGTTCATATCTTTCTTTTAATCCCCGAAGTATAGTAATGGCATCTTCTACAGAAGGTTCATCTATATACACTGGTTGAAAACGTCGAGCTAAGGCCGGATCTTTTTCAATGTGTTTTTGATACTCACGAAGAGTCGTCGCACCGATGGCTCGTAATTCTCCACGCGACAGTACTGGCTTTAGCATATTAGAAGCATCCATCGTGCCTTCTGCTCCACCTGCACCGACGATAGTGTGGATCTCATCAATAAAAAGAATTACTTTTCCATCAGAGCGTTCTATCTCCTTCATAATACCTTTTAACCGCTCTTCAAACTCTCCGCGATATTTTGTACCAGCAACCAATAAGCCTAAATCGAGCGAGACTAGTTCTTTATCTTTGAGTGATTCTGGAACATTTCCTTTTACGATGCGTTCTGCTAGCCCTTCCACTACAGCTGTCTTTCCGGTGCCAGCCTCACCGATTAATATCGGATTGTTTTTTGTTCTCCTTGAGAGTATCTGCATAATGCGCAATATTTCATTGTCTCGACCAATAACAGGATCGAGCTTGTCTTCTTTGGCTAGTTTGGTTAAATTGCGAGTATATTTTAAAATTAATTTAAATTTCCTTGGCTCCCCTACGTCGGTGATATTTTGTCTACGAAGTTCTTCTAAAACTTTTAGAACAGAATCTTTGTGAATTCTAAATCGAGCCAATGTCTCTCGTGCCTCACTGGCAACTTCGAGAATAGCTATAAAAAGATGCTCAGTAGAGACAAAGTCATCCTTCATGTATTCGGCCAGCTTGGCTGATTGCTCTATCACCTGAGCTAGGTCTGGATTGAGGTAAATCTGATAGGCCGGTGAAATAGTGCTGTGAGATTCTGGTAATTCAATCAATTCTAAAACGGAATCAGTCAAAAGCATTGTATCTATCTCCAATTTATCTAAAATAGAATTCACCATACTCTCCTCGGCAAGCAGTAGCGCTGCGAGTAGGTGCAGTGAAGAAACGTGGTTAACTCCACGCTCGATTGCCAGCTCGTGAGCTTTCTTTATGGCATCCTTGGCTTTAGTTGTAAATTTATTTAATGGTGGCATATATTTATTTTTGTTCTATCTCTCCTATTATACACTAGCTGTCAAGGCTTACTGTGTTACAGGAGTAGTTCCTGTTGGTGGAACAGTAGTGCCAGTCGTAGGAGCAACTGGTGGTATGTCAGTTTTAACAAGTTCAATGATGGTGAAATCTTTTTCTTGTGTGACTTTTGAAACTTTCTGTTCGCCTAAAACAGATTTTACTACATATGTTTCGCCAGCCTGTGGTGCTGGTATCAGAGACGCTATTACTACCTTATTGTCTCCAAGGAAAAGCCCAGTGCCGAGAGTTTTATCCTGATCCGCTGTAGCTCCTTTTAAAATCAAAGTTACCTGTAGAGGTTTGATTGCTTTTAGATCTTCAAGCAATTTGGTCTGGTCAGCAGACAGAGCCGGAGTGTTTACTTGGGTTGGTGCAATTTGACCTACAGTCTCGCGAACAATGCGAGTAATGGGCACCGTAACAGATGACGGTGCTTGCTGCATTAATGTTACAGTAGTTATCCCAGTAGCAATAGACGTCACGAAACTCAAAAGTACCGCCAGTAATATAAGCTGTGATTTATTTAATTCTTTTAGATCCATAGGTCAATTATACCACTTTTTTAATTTAAACAAAATTTGAGAAAAAGCTTTTAAAGTATAGTCGATGTCAGCCTTGGTTGTATCTCTGCCTAGAGAAAAACGTAATGATCCATCTGTTTCCTTGATATCTTTGTTTATAGCTTTTATGACGTGGGAGGCTTTACCATCCCCACTCTTGCAGGCACTTTTCGCTGAAGCCATTATACCCAGTGCTGACAATTCAATCACCAAAAGGTCACTCGGTATGTTTGGAATAGTTATATTAATGTTATTTGGCAATCTGTGGTTCAAATCGCCATTCCTCACAATTTTAAATGGAATCTTTGATAATTTTGTAAAAAAATAATCTCGCAGTTTTTTCAAACGTAAGACTTCTTTGTCTTTTATTTTTTGTGTCAATTTCAAAGCTTTAGAAAATTTAACTATCGCTTCTAGGTTTTCTGTCCCTGGACGCAAGCCCATTTCTTGATCCCCGCCATAAAACAAGCTTACGAGTGGTACAGACTTTTTTTTATAAAGTACCCCTACCCTGCCAGCGCCCAAAATCTTTGAACCAGAAATTGTCAGCATATCTACTCCAAGCTTTTCGACATTGAGATCTAAATAATTCACTGCCTGTACGGCATCAGTGTGAAAAAAAATATTATTGATTTTGTTTTGCTTTTTGTAGTGTCGAATCTCTTTTGCAATTTCTTTTATCGGCTGAATTGTGCCAATTTCATTATTTGCATACATGACTGAAATTAGTACCGTATTTTTCTTTATGGCTTTTTTTATTTTTTTAGGATCAACTATCCCTGTGGCTTCTACTTCTACTATTGATATTTGAGCAAGTTTTCTTTTTTCTAGCATCTGGAAAGTTTCTATAACCGAGGCATGTTCAATATTAGTGGTGATGATATGTGGCAACCCTTTTTCCTTGGAGGACAAAACCACACCTTGAATTGCAAGATTATTACTTTCTGTGCCACCACTGGTAAAAATTATTTCACTTGCTCGAGCACCTAAAATATTTGCGGTTTCAACCCGTGCCTTTTCCAGTTTTTTCTTGGCCTCTACCCCAAATTCATGAATAGAGCTTGGGTTTGGAGAAACGCTAGCAGCGTAATCTAGATATATTTTATTTGATTTGGGCATAAAAATAGTATATATTGAAAAGATATGAATATAAAGCTCGAGATCGCTTTTTTTGTTTTAATTGGAATTGTCATTGTCTTGGCAGCTATTTGGATTTTTGTTACTGAAAAACGTTTGAAACGATTTTTTATCGGCAAAAAAGCAAAAGATTTGGAAGACACCATCATTTCCCTAGAAAATGATATCGTTCAATTAAAAAAAGCAAAAGAAAATGCCGAAAAAGATATTGCCACAATAAATTCAAAACTCAGAAAAAGTATTCGCGGACTTGAGACAGTGCGCTTCAATCCTTTTCGAGATCAAGGTAGCAACCAAAGCTTTGCTATCGGTATGCTAAACGAAGAAGGAGACGGTGTGGTATTTTCAAGCCTATACTCTCGTGAGCGAATGAGTATCTTTGCCAAGCCGATAAAAAATAATAAATCAGAATACGAACTCACTGCAGAAGAGAAAGAAGTGCTCCAAAAAGCTAAAGTCTAAATTTAATATGGAAGAAAAAAATCAAAAACAAAATAGTGTAGTGCGTGCGCCTGTGGTAGTAATTATGGGTCATATTGACCATGGTAAATCTACCTTGCTGGACTACATTAGAAAAACAAACGTTGTCGATGGTGAGACTGGCGGTATAACTCAAAGAATTTCTGCTTATGAAGTTTTGCACAAAGATGAAGCGGGTGTAGAGAAAAAAATTACTTTTCTAGACACACCGGGACATGAAGCTTTTTCAAAAATGCGAGAACGGGGCGCCCAGATTGCTGATATTGCTATTTTAGTGGTTTCAGCTGAGGATGGAGTAAAACCACAAACAATTGAGGCTTGGAAAACAATAAATGAAAGCGGGCTACCATGCATCGTCGCCATAAATAAAATAGATAAACCTGGAGCTAATATTGAAAAAACAAAAACAGAACTAGCCGAAAATGAAATTTACCTTGAAAACTATGGAGGCAAAATTCCATATGCAGAAATTTCAGCGAAGGCTGGTACTGGCGTAGACTCTCTATTGTCACTTATTTTGATTCTAGCTGAAATGGAAAACTTTACCGGAGTGATGGCTGAAAATGCTTCTGGTTTTGTCCTTGAAGCAAATTTGGATTCAAAACGTGGAATAGAAGCGACTCTGCTTATAAAAAATGGTTGTCTGAAAAGTGGGATGACAGTGGTGGTGGAAGATTCTATTTGCTCCACGCGAATCATGGAGAATTTTAAGGGCGCAATGATCAAGGAAGCTACTATTTCTTCCCCTGTCCGTATTGTGGGTTTTGATAAAATGCCGAGAGTAGGAGCCGAGTTCAAAACCTTTGATAAAAAATCAGATGCGGAAAAATTTGCCAAGGAATGGAAATTAAAAAATGTAGAAAAAAGCCAAGAAAAAAGCCAAAGCTCAGCTGAAAATCTAGATAAGAAAATAATTCCTATAATGCTAAAAGCTGACGTTGCTGGATCTTTGGAAGCTATTGAAAAGGAAATAGCAAAAATAAAATGTAAGGAAGAAATACAAAATGCAGAATTTAAAATAATCAGTAAGGGTGTAGGCGCTATTACCCTATCTGATATAAAAAGTTTATCTACTAATGGAGATATACTTATTGTTGGATTTAATGTTAAGGCAGATAAAAGCGCTATAGAAGAAGCAGAGAGAAGGGGTGTAGTAATTTCTCAATTTGAAATAATTTATAAGCTGACAGAATGGCTCGAAGAACAAATGGAGATTTTAAGACCAAAGATTGAGACAGTTGAAACTACTGGCCGAGCCAAAATAATCCGGGCTTTCAGTCGCACCAAGGAAAGACAAATTGTAGGTGGTAAAGTTACGACCGGGCAAATCAACTTGAATAGTACGGTCAAAATAATGCGTCGCGAATTTGAAATTGGAAAAGGTAAAATCGTAAACTTAGAAAAGGGTAAAGTAAAGACAAGTACTGCTTTGGAAGGAGAGGAATTTGGTATGATGATAGAATCAAAAATAGAAATTGCGGCTGGAGATGTATTGGAATCTTTTTCAATTATAAAAAAGTAATGGAAAGGAACGAAAAGATAGCAAATAGAATAAAGGAACTGGCTGCAGAGTTTTTGGTACGTGAAGGTAACAGAACTTCATTAATCAATGTCATCTCTGCCACTTGCTCCCCTGATATGAAACGCGCAACTATCTATATCACAGTACTTCCAATAGACAAGGAAAAAACCGCGCTAGAGTTTGCCAAGAGAAAAAGAGCAGAGCTCCGTCAATTTTTAAAAAAAAATATGCCAATAAAAATTATTCCTTTTATTGATATTGCCATAGACCTCGGAGAAAAAAACCGCCAAAAAATTGACGAATTGTTACGAAATGGTTAGACTGCTTCGAAAGGCCTGGTAGCCAAGTAGTAAGGCATTCCTCTGCAAAAGGAATATACGTGGGTGCGATTCCCACCCAGGCCTCACTAAAATATGTTAGAATATTTTAGAATAAATAATTGCCCGAGTGGCGGAACTGGTATACGCGCACGACTTAAAATCGTGTCTCGCAAGGGATGTGGGTTCGATTCCCACCTCGGGCACAGGGGTTAATTGAAATTTTTATATATGCGCCCATAACTCAGCTGGTAGAGTAGCTCCCTCTTAAGGAGAATGTCCCAGGTTCGATCCCTGGTGGGCGCACACAATATGCTAAAGCATATTTTATGTTTGCCGGGATGGCGGAATTGGTATACGCGCTAGTCTTAGGAACTAGTGGGGCAACCCTTGGGAGTTCGAGTCTCCCTCCCGGCACACTTGACTTTTGCTTATAGATATGCTATGCTATAAGCATGTTTAAAACAAATAATAAAAGAATAATATCGGGTATAATTTTTGGCTTAGGAATATTGGCTGTTTTAGCTTTTGCGCCAATCAAAGTAGATGCTCAATACTATTACAATGATGGATATGCTCATTTGGATCAACTAGCAAACCCAACTCCATTTATTTCTTCAGCGACTCAGACTTCAAGCAATAACGGAACTGTAATTATAAAAGGGTATGGCTTCATTCCAAGCTCAAGAGCAAAGTTAAATGGTGTTGACTCCCCTACTACTTTCATAGACTCTTCTCATCTTTTAGTGAGATTAAATACTGGCAACTTATCTGGCAATGATCCTATGTATATTTCTGTCATGAACGGAGAGCCAGGTGGAGGATATTCTAATGCGATTTTACTTAATAATCCTACTATGGTTACTAACACAAACACCTACAATAGCAACAGTACTTCTACTACAAATAACTCTGCGAACAATTCTTATTCAGGAAACACAAACAACACCACCGGAAGCGTTAGTGCTCTCGCATCCAATGCCATCTTCGGAGGAAATAGCTTGGTGCCTTCAGGATTAATAGAGTGGGTCCTATTCGGAATAGTAATTTTGCTTATAATAATAATTGTTAGAAAATTCACCGGAGCTAGTGATCGCTATCACAATTCCCCATTAAAACATTCTTAAATAAAAAAATCCCCAACGCTGGGGATTTTTTTATTTAAGCAAAACCATCTTTGATTTCCAGAAAAAGAAACCAATTATTATAAGCGTCATCAGCGGAGATATGTATTCAGGTATATTAAAGCTAAAGCTGTGCAAGATCATAATAACACCAAGCACTAGAATAGAATACATCGCTCCATTTTTTAAATAAACATATTTTTTAATTCTCTCTATGTTGCTGATTGTGAGCTGTCGCACCAACAAAGCTCCAAGTCCGTTTCCGATTAAAATGAGGGGCACAGACAAAGTAAACGCAAAAGCTCCGAGCACACCATCGAGGGAAAATGTAGAATCAATTATTTCCAAAAATAAAAGTTTGCTCAAGTCTGAGTGAGCGGAACCAAGTAATTTCTTTTCTTGTTCTTCGGCATTTTGTTTGAAACCATGAGTAATAAAAAACAAGCTTGACCCGACTACTGCCCCGAGAGCCATCAAATTATTTTGTTTAAGCGCAAACCAAGTAATCACAGCTAGGATTATAGAAACGATGGCATAAAACCAAACTCCCTGCTTCATAAAGAATTTCTCTGATCTTGGTAGACCAAGTTTTTTGTCTTCCAAGAAAAGCCAGTGTAAAAATAAAAATAAGAGAAAGACTCCACCAGCAATCAACAGTATTGGAGCTGATTTTTCTATAGATTGGTGAACTAATGGATCGGAAGACCAAGCAGCAGATAAAACCTGCATTGCTGTAAGTTTGATATTAAAAGCCCAGATTATTCCGAAGGGCAAAGCTCCACGAATGAGAAATACAGCAATAAGCATTCCCCATGTCAGAAACCACCGTTTGGCACGTTTACTCATCGTGGACAGCACTTCAGCGTTGATAATAGCGTTATCAACTGAAGAAACAGTCTCAAAAAGCGAAAGGCCAATGATGATAAATATGGCAGAAAATGACATACTTTAATTTTACCTTATGGTTATATTTTTGGCAAAATAAAATACAAAATTACCCTTATTTTATAATAATAAATGGCCCTGGTTCGGGGTTGACTTTTTAGTGTTTCTATGATACAATACTTGCAAATAGGGTAACGCTACCCTTTCTTTGAAAAAAGAATAGAATCCGCCCCGCGCCTAGCGGGCGCTAAACAAAATAGCGCTCATAGGTAGCGCGAGGAGAAATTATGCGAGTAGAGATAGATAGAATTTTGGGAGCAATTTTTACTTTGTTGGCACTTACAAGCATCTACATGACACTTACGAGCTTCTGGTACTCATCTTGGTTTTTATGGACACTATTGACCGTCTGGACTTTGGCACTCAGTGTCTGGGTTTGGGACGGTTGGAGTAAGCATAAGCTGGAAGTCGGACACAAGGGACAACTTCTATTTCTGGGCAGTAGACTTATGTACTTTTTCCAAGAAGGAAGACGTTTTGCGCCTAAACCTTTCGGTATAAAAACAACCGATTGCCGGAAACAGATAATGCCACTGGATAAGTTGGAAGTGATAACCAAAGACAATGTGAAGGTGTTGGTTGGTGGGACGGTTGTATACCACGTTGAAAATTTAGACACTTTTTTTAGTATTGCTGAATCAGGGTTAAGAAAAGGTATCGATGATACTCGAGACCAAGCTATACGAGGAAAAGTTCGAGGTATGGACCTAGAGAAAGTTCTTGATTCTCACCAAGAACTTGGAGGAGATGTAAGCATTGCTCTTCAAAGTGGAAGCGCTCAATGGGGAGTACATATTGATCAGGTCATCGTGCCTGAAATAGCTCCTGATCCAAAAGTTGTGGAAGATCTCGAGCTCAAAGAGCGGGAAAATTTGCAACGAGATGGTCAAATAGTGGAATTAGAGCATTTCTCAAATAGAGTGAAAGAGCTTATGCTTAAATCACCTGATGGCCCTGGACTCAGTCGAGAGCAAGCGATTGAACAAGTTCAACTGACCCTAGGTCAAACTACAAAGGCAACTGATGCTAAAAACATCACCCTAGACTCAGCAACGGCACAGATGCTTGCAACAATTTTGGGAGGGAAAAAATGATAATAAAAACTTTATTTATTGTTTTCATGGTGATAGCAATAGTGCTGGGAATTACCGTTGGACTTGTTTACCTTACAAAGTCCTCTGTGGAGATCTCAAAAAATACATCAGTAAACAATACAACATCGACCCCAAACCTGGCTCCAATCGTGGTGCAGGAGAAAAGATTCGTTGTCGTACGAGAGTGCGACACTCCCTGCCAGATGGAGGTAGGGACGGACGAATTTATCGACACAGGCCTCAAACCTGCGTTGGTAAAGTTTAATGGGCGAAGTGAGTGGTTCACTTTGTCAGGTCGGAGGGATGATCCAATCCCTGCCGATAAATTTAATTCGGGGCAAGCACAGTTTGCTTCGTTGAAGAATGCACCTTCCATCCGGGTGCAGGTAAAGGAATTAAGGTAACCTCAAGTCCACGGAATTTTAGCCAACTTCCGTTAACATATCGCGTTTGGCCAGCGCAAAACCAAAAGGACGGATCATCATAGATGAACCGTCCTTTTTTAATTTATTTAATACTTTTACTTTATCGATTGGCTATCTACTGTTCCCTGCTGAGGATGTATATAATTTATGCCCAAGGTATTTAAAATCAGACCCATAATCGCCCAAACTCCGAGCATTATAGTGATACCGATAATGCCCCAAACCATATGACTCTTGCCAGTCGTTTTTTTTTCTTCATTTTCTTGATTGAGAAGAAATTCAAGAACACCGTACAGAAAAAATAATATAGCTAAGGCAAAAAGCAGATATATGAGTGGGTTTATGATGGAAGCATCAACTTTATGGATGAAATCATCCACGCTGGTACCTGCAGCATAAGCTATTTTAGTAGAAAATAAATCCATTCCTGTTATTGACCAATTGTTGGAAGAGTAATCGTTGATTGATTTCCTTGTGGCACAAAAGTTCTTACTACAATGTTTACAAGTCCCCAGACAGCCACAATGACCGCCAAACCAATAATACCGTAGATTATTCTGTTGCGGCCAGTCTTCTTTGCTTCCTCATCACTAGCAATAACATAAGTAATAACTCCCCAAACAAAGTAAACTACTCCAAGCGCTATCAACACTGGAACAATTGCATTAAGAATTTGACCTATCTTACACAACATACCTGGTATGTCAGTTACCGCAGCACCAGGAGTACATACAGTGACGGCACCGATACCAGTAGTTATTTGTGCCAATGCCACCATTGGCGCAAAGCCTAAAACAAAACCCGACAATACAATTAATTTCTTTTTCATAATGATTTATAAAACCTTTAATAATAATTTCGCGACCCTTTTAATAATGATTTAATGACCATATTTTACCACAAAGAACAAACGTAATAAAGCTATATACTGTGTATTATCCTACATACCAAAGGCTAAGGCAAATTTTCTTTATTAATGACAATATCCATCGCTACCGCAATATTGACCATATATTGGGCATTCACTGTCGGTACTACATGATGTCGGAATACCTCCTCCGCCACCGCCTGTGGATCCTCCTCCACTACCACTTCCTCCTCCACCTGGTGTTGTTGTAGATGGATTTATGAATAGAGTATGCGAAGGCACTATTCCTGGAAGGACCCTGGTGTTGATGCGAAGAGTTCCACCCAAAATGGCTACTAGAGCCCAAACAGAACTAATGACCACAAAAGCTACAATGCCCCAGATCATAAATTGCTTACCTTGGGTTCTCTTGGCTTCTTCGTCAGCATTTATTATGAAAAACTTTACTACACCCCAAACGAATAAAACAGCGGCCAAAGTAAAAATGAGTGGAATGATAGATCCACTAATAAGTTTAGTTCCATAATTAAATACATCTCCTATATTTCCCATAAATAATCTATCTTATTTATAACTATCATTGCGCTGTCTGTGGAGGAACTTCTGATCTTATATCAATATTAAAAGTACTTCCCAAAATAGCTACCAATCCCCACACACATAGCATCACCGTCATTGCAATTAGTCCCCAGACCATAAACTGCTTGCCTTGGCTGCGCTTGGCTTCTTCGTCAGCATTTATTATGAAAAACTTTACTACACCCCAAACGAAAGCAGCCAAAGCTACCGCAAATATAAATGGAATGATGGAGTCTTTTATGGTGCAATCTATGTATCCTACTAAATTTCTAAATGTTGTACCTACTCCCCCAGCGGTGTTGCATCCTGCTGTGGTTGTGGGATATGTAGGCGCAGTTCCTGCAAGATGAAAAGTGTTAACGACTAAATTAACGAGCCCCCACAAGCTAGTGATGACAGCTAGTCCAATGATTCCATAAATTATTCTATCTCTTCCTCTTTTTTTAGCCTCTTCTCCACCAGCGATAACATATTGCACTACACCCCAAATAAAAAAAACAAGCCCAAGGGATACTAAAATCGGAATTATAGAATTGAGAATATTTTGCGCTGTACTAAATAGGTTGGATAAATTCATAATTTAATTAACCAAGTCCAGAAACAGTGGTGACAATAAGGTTTGCAATGGCCCAAGCTCCGAGAAGTATCGCTGCTCCTATAAGTGTATAAAACAGAGCGTCTTTGGCTTCTGTGAGTTTTGCTTCTTTTCCTCTAGCAGACACAAAAAGAAAACCGCAGTAAATGATGGCCAGAGCTACTATTGGTATACCTATCTTGAGCGCACCTATCAAAGCATTATGAATAAATGTAGGTATATCTGTGGGACCATTTGGACCAAGTGGATTGTGGATTTTACCATCGTTGACGGTATCGTTGGTTGGGGTAGGTTGCCCTCCATTAGAGCTGGGAGTGGGTTGTTGCGCAAAAGAAAGTATTGGTAAAACAAAAATGGAAAAAATAAAGACTGTTATAGTTACAAATAATATATTTTTCTTAATAAATTTCATAGTTTTAATTATAACATAGCTAAAAACCAATCCAAGTACCAGTATAACCTAAGGTTTTTAATAAAAGCATGATGATAAGGTAAGCGCAAAATGCGATTATCAGACCGATGGCAGCGTTGAGAAAGATTTCTTTTGCTTTTGTCCTTGCACTAGTATCACCAGCCGAAGTTAAAAGTAAAAAACCGGCATATGCAAACATAATAGCAGCAATCGGTAAAGCCAAACCAACTAGAATGAATTTAATGATGTTATTTACAAGAGCCATGACGCTGTTGAAATTACAAGCATCAGCTGGATCCGCTACTCTTATGATTAAATTTTTATTTACGGAATATGTACCGTCTTTATTTTGATTTACTTGATATTCGCAAATTATTTTTCTACCACACTGAACTATGCCTATACCTGTATTTTGGTTCTTTTGGTTCTCGGAACATATGCTCGGATCAACGGGGTTAGCTTTCTGTGCTGCATCAAAGCTACAATAATTTGTACTTGAGCCTGTACACTGCGCAAAAGAAATAGCTGGCACAATAAACATCAAAAACATTGAAGTGGCTATCAGAAATTTTGTTTTATTTTTCATAAATTTATTTTATTAATAGAAGATCCAACTTGGAGCTACTGTCACTGATGGCATCTCGCGCAGTCATATTGTTTGAAATGACTGATTCAACCATCGTACGAAAAATATTATTGGTTCCACTTGGGGATGGGTCTAGCCAGCTCTTACTATATAAAGCGGAATCGTAAAAAATTGGAGAGTAGGCATCGGCTGGTTTTATGGCTAGCAGATCTCGACGTGCGGGTGGTATGGCTAAAGCGTTGGCAAACTTAGAAGCAAAATCACTAGTAGCGATTAGGCTCGCCGCAGTAAAAGCTGTCGTTAAATTTTTAGAAGCAGATGAAATGGCAAGACCAGTGACTCGAGCACTAGTTATCTTTGTAGATGCATCTGCGAGCTGAGGTATCGGCGCAACTCCTAAGTTTTGATTTGGATTTCTGTTTACCAAAGATTGAAATTCAGAAGCAAATCCAAAATAAAAAGCTAAGTCTTCAGAGCTAAAAGCATCCGTAGAATTTGAAAAAGATTTATTCCACGAATATATACTTTGGGCTGGGTCGGTAAAATTTGTGTAATATTGCAAGATTGTGCTAAGGTCGTGTTTCTCATTAAAAACGTTCAAAAAAGATCCGAGAGATCCATTTTTTTGAGCAATGATAGGATTTCCAGTCTGCATAAACATAGCTACCAAGATGTCTTTCGCGTGAGCAATATTAGAAAAATCTCCTAGCGCCACTGCGCTTTTTAATATTTTATTTGAAGTGTCTTTCTTGGTAATGAGTGGAGCTTGGGTGGATAATTCGTCCCAAGTTTTTGGCGGATAAACAATTGCATTTGAATCAAGCATACTTCGGTTGTAATACAGCATTAGTGGATCAATCGTCATTGGGAAGGCCAATATTCCATTAGAAGTCAGAAACACGCTCCCTGCCCCCGCAAAAGTGTTGTTAAAAGTAACTAACGGATAACTGGTGTATGGAATAGGAAAAATTTTATTGGAATAATGAACAGCTAAATTATCCGGCAAGAAAAACATGTCAGGTCCAGTACCAGAAGCGAGCGCCTCCAGCAAGCTTTGGTCAAAAGTATCTGCGGACTTCTCTATATAGTTCACGGAAAAAGTTTGATTGGCCGTATTAAAATCATTAATAAGCGGAAGCATTGTTGCCGCCGGTACTGTACCCCACAATACAACTGTACCCGTGGCTTTGTTGCTACTGTTGCCAAGTGGTATTGCGCCAGAAAAAACCAAAACACCAAAAACAGCTCCAGCTATGAATATGATTATAATTATAGTTTGAAAAGTCCCTTTCATGTTATTGCTTTACTAATATCATACCATAATGATGAGCGCCTGCATCAATATTACGCTCTAAAACAAAACCTTTTTGCTCAAACATTTCGAGAGCTCTTGTTTTTGGAAAAGCTGAGTTTAATTTGATAGCCACAGGTTCACCTTCAGACTCTACCAACCAGTCGATCACGAGTACTCTGCCGCCAGGCTTCAAAATCCTTCTGATCTCTTCGATAAATTTATTTTTGTCTTCAATTTGAAAAAGGATGTTGGAAGCGATAACCGCATCCACAATATTATTTCCTATTCTTGTTCCACCGACAGTCTCAACGTCGCCCCAAAGTATTTCTACGTTATTTAAATGGGCTTCTTGTACCTTGTTTTTAATTGTAGTTAAAAAATCTTTTGTAATTTCAACAGCGTAAACTTTTCCACGAGAAACGATGGCACCAGCAGGCAAAGTATAGTAGCCAGTTCCCGCCCCTAAATCAGCCACAATATTGTCTTCTCTTAAACTGAAGGCTTTTAAGTTTTTTACCGGATCGGTAAACATATTTTATATTGTAACACTAAATGCAAGCTAAAGAAGCAATCCCGTCGCCTCCACGCAGACGCATTACGGTCACGCCTTGAGTTTGGCGACCTAGGTTTGGAATATCTTTGAGCGCAGTGCGAATGACTTGTCCTTTTTTAGACATAGCTATTAATTCTTCTTCCTCGCCACCCAAAACTTTGGCTACTATCAGTTTACCCGTTTTAGGAGTCACTTTGGCAGTTTTGATTCCTGAACCTCCCCGTTTTTGAACTTTATATTCTTTCAAGGCAGTCTTTTTACCAAAACCGTTGGCGCTCATTGTCAGAAACGCACCTTTTTCAATAGTTTTTTTAATAACATCTACCCCGATAACTTCGTCACCTTTTTTCAGTTTTATGCCCGTCACTCCTCCAGCAGTTCTACCCATTTCGCGCACGTCAGATTCTTTAAATCTTATCGACTGCCCATCACCAGTGGCAATCATGACTTCATCACCTTTGTTTGTAGCCAGGGCCGAGATAAGTTGATCTCCCTTATCTAGGCGGATAGCAATAATTCCACTTTGGCGAACATCCTGGAAAGAAGCTGCTGCCATTTTTTTAGCAGTACCATCTTTGGTGACTAGCATCAGCGAAGAAGCGGCCTCTTCTTTTTTCTTGGGCATTGCTAAAATTGAAGTAACTTTTTCATCTCCAGAGAGTGAAAGGAAATTCATAATTGACTTACCTCGAGTAGCGCGACGGCCTTCGGGGATGTCATACATTTTCATTTGATAAACTTTTCCTAGGTTGGTAAAGAATAGTAGGTTGCTATGAGTCGAACCTGATACCAACATGGTGACAAAATCTTCTTCTTTGGTTTCTAGGTCAATCACTCCGACTCCACCACGTTTTTGGGCTTTGTATTCTTTGGGATCAGTGCACTTCACATATCCACCAGCTGTTAATACTAGCATCGTTTCTTTTTCAGGTATTAAATCTTCATCTGAAATTTCTTTGACTCCGCCTTTGACTATCTTGGTACGACGCTCATCGGCATACTTTGCGCGAATTTCTTTTATCTCGTCACTGATAATTTTAAGTATCTTTTTAGAGCTTGCTAAAAGATCTTTCATGTCGGCGATGAATTTCTGCTTTTCTTTTAGTTCGTCTTCCACCAATTTTCTCTCCAGACCAGCAAGTTTGGATAATTTCATCTCCAAAATAGCTGTCGCTTGTAGATCTGAAAACTTAAATTCCTTAATCAAATTTACTTTTGCAATTTGAGAATTTTTTGAAGCTCGGATAATGCTGATAACTTTATCTATTTTATCCAGCGCTTTTTTGAGACCGAGTAATATGTGTTCACGTTCCTCAGCTTTTCTCAAATCAAAAGCACTTCTTCTCTTGACTACTTCTTTTCTATGTAAAATAAATTGCTCTAATATGGACTTCAAGGAAAGAGTCTGCGGTACGCCATCTACCAACGCCACCATATTAAAATTAAAATTTTGTTCTAGTTGGGTATTTTTATAGATATAATTTAAAACTTTTTCTGGATGGGCACTACCCTTCAAGTCAATCACAATACGAATATCTTTGGTAGATTCATCGCGAAGTCCCTTGATTCCATCAAGTTTTTTTTCTTGTACCAATTCGGCAATGGCCATTATTAAATTAGCCTTGTTGACTCTGAAAGGAATAGAAGTAATGATAATCTGTGGATTGCCATTTTTGTCTTCGGTTATTTCTGCCTCTCCTCGGCACACCACCCCACCTCGGCCTGACGAATAAGCATGAAGCATATCTTTAGAGCCATAAGCAATGCCACCGGTTGGAAAGTCTGGTCCCTTAATAAATTGCATCAAGTCTTCGGTCGTAGCGTCTGTGTTTTCTATTAAATGAATCGTGGCGTCCAAAACTTCACCAAGGTTGTGTGACGGAATATTTGTCGCCATACCGACAGCGATACCAAGTGTGCCGTTTAAAAGTAGCGCTGGCACCGCAGCTGGCAAGACTATTGGTTCTTTGCGAGTCTGGTCATAGTTTGGGCGAAAATCCACAGTTTCTTTTTCTAAATCACGTAAAAGTTCGTTTGAAACTTTGGTCATCTTTGCTTCGGTATAACGCATAGCCGCCGGATTGTCTCCATCGATAGAACCAAAGTTCCCCTGACCCCAGATCAACGGATAACGATAAGAAAATTCTTGCGCCATTCCAACCATAGAATCATAAACAGCTGTATCACCATGTGGATGATATTTTCCCAATACATCTCCGACAATTGCAGCTGATTTACGAAAACGCGCAGTAGAAGTTAAACCCATTTCATTCATTCCAAATAAAATTCGGCGATGCACCGGCTTGAGTCCGTCTCGCACATCGGGAAGTGCTCGTGAAGTAATCACGGTCATAGCATAGGCTATGTATGATTCCTTCATTTCCGCCACGATGTCTACTCCGACAACTACGTTACCGGCTTTTTTTTCATTTGGATCACTTGCAGGTTCTTTTATTTTTTTTACCATAATGACGAAACGTTATCTTTTAATACGGAAAATGGTTGTACATCTTGTTTCATTTGCGTTTGAGTATCAGAATTACTTAAATTTGTTCCTAGTGAATAAATCCATAGAGCTATCAGAACAACCGCTATAATCAAAGTAAGAAGATGTAAGATATGTCTTCTTGTTTCCTCGGGCTGACGTCTTATAAAATGTATCGCTTTTTTCATACAATCATTAACTTGAATTAAGCTTCTTTTAAAACTACTACTTCCCCCTCCTTGCCATCTAAATCTTTTAATTTAAGGGTCAATTTATCTACCACTTCTGCTTTTTCTTCGCCGGACTCTTTCAAAAAAGCTTTGAGGGATGCCGAATCATAGTCCATCGGTATTATCATTTTTGGTTCTAAGGATGAAGCAAGTTTTGCGGCCCCCTTAGCGTCGAGCATGCCTTTGTCACCCACAGGAACAAAAAGTATATCTGGGTTATTTATCGCTTCACGAGCTTCTTTTGAAATTTCTCCATCTGACAATGCTCCCAAAAATACTACCTTTATGTTATCTATGGAAAATATATAAATGGTATTGATGTAACTTTTACCAGCTATCAGTGCGTTTGACAAGACTCCTTTAATAAAAATTTCTTTTACTTCATAGTCTCCCGGACCAGTTATTTCAAAGGGGGAGCGCTCTCCATGGGAGAGTTGTTCTAGGCCATTGTAATCGGGGTGATTGGTGGTAACTAGGGCAATGTCAGCACCAAAGTGTGTATTTATGCCTGTTTTCGAGCTTTTACTGACCGGATTAAAGGCGGTGACTAGTTTCCCCTGCTCAATCTTAAAAAATTGTTTTCCGAAATATGTGATTATCATTATTTGCATTCTAGCATATTTTTTGCTAGACTAAAAGTAATTAATAGCAGGATTTAGGGTAACCCTAATAAGGCACGAGCCAAATTAGAACCTAAGCCTTATATCCGCTTCATGCGGATTTTTTAATTTATGAGTAAAGAAGAAATAGTAGAAGAAAATCCAGTTTTAAAATCTATCGTCAATAGAAGCCTAAATAAGCCTCAAGTTGACTCTATTGTAGAGGGTATGGTTATCCTCGTCCAAAAGTCCTCAGTCTTTATAGACTTAGCACCTTTTGGCACGGGTATCATTTACGGCCGTGAATTTATCAATGCCAAGGACATAATCAAAAAGATACGCTTGGGAGATGTCATCAAAGCAAAGGTTGTCGATGTAGAAAATACTGATGGATACACCGAGCTTTCACTAAAAGAAGCCAAACAAGCAGTCACTTGGAATGAAGCGGAAAAAGCCATCAAAGCCAAGACTGTAATGAATTTAGAAATTAAAGACGCCAACAAGGGCGGATTGATCTTGGAGTGGCAAGGCATTCAAGGTTTCTTGCCTGCTTCTCAGCTCAAGTCCGAACATTACCCTAGAGTACTTGATTCAGACAAAGACAAGATCTTAAAAGAATTGAAAAAACTAGTCGGACAAACTATTCCAGTAATGATCATCTCTACCCTTCCAGCCGAAAGTAAATTGATCTTCTCTGAGAAAGATAATGACCCAGAAGACAAGAAGGAAATCTTGAGCAAGTATAGTGTCGGGGACAATTTAAACTGTACTGTGGCTGGGATCGTCGATTTCGGAGTATTCCTAAAATTAGAAGACGGACTTGAAGGCTTGGTTCATATCTCTGAACTTGATTGGGGTCTAGTAGAAGATCCTAGGACTATGTTTAAGATGGGTGATCAAGTACAAGCTAAGGTGATAGAAATAAAAGATGGTAAAATATCATTGTCTATCAAGGCTTTAAAGGAAAATCCTTGGAAGGAATTTGAGAAGAAATTGAAAAAAGGAGACATAATTAAGGGAGTGGTTATAAAGTACAACAGACATGGCGCGCTTATTTCGATCAAGGAAGGTGTCGCTGGACTTGTTCACAACTCAACCTTTGCCTCTGAAGCAGAACTACATCAAAAACTAGAACTTGGAAAAACTTATAATTTCCAAATCACTCTCTTTGAACCAAAAGATCAAAAAATGACTCTAATATATTTAGAATCATAAGAGAGAAAATGTTAACAATAAAAAAAATCCCCGTGCAGGGGATTTTTTTTATGAATTAGCAGTAGTTCCTGTTGTCGTCGTTCCTAAGTCCTTGTCTCCGATAGCATCCATGATACCCATCACTTCCGCAGCGTAATTACGGACAATAGAAGGAGGGTTATATTTTTGAAGTATTTGTTTAGTTGTTTTACTACCACCATAGTGCTTGGCAGTATTAGGATTGTTACCACTCAAGTTTCGGGCCAAAACTTCTACAGCCTCATCTTTGGACTTAAAGGTAGTTTTACAAGAGTCCCAGCCAAACGGATTGTTGCCGCAAGCATGCTTACCACCGGTTGATTCCCTGACTGCAATTGCTGGGATCAGACGATAGTCGAGATTGTTCTTGTCTGCCTCTTCCGCCATTTTGTTACCCATACCCTTTAAAGGCATACTGTGTGCTGCGAAATAGCTATCTATAGCTTTAGCCTCCTCTTTTAAGAGTTTAGCCTTGTTGTCAGCAGCCTGCTTAAAAACTGGCATATCTGTATCGATAGCGTGCTGTTGCGACAATATTATTTGGGGAGAAATGTTGGCATCGGTCTTGGCTACGCCCATAGAAACCCCAAAAGGCATAGATACTGCTAGTACCGGTAAAATAACAAATGACTCCAAAAGTCGTATTAAATTTTTATTTCGACGAGTAGCAGTCTCATGGGTTACCTGAGGGTGACACAAACATGTTACTTTTACTGAAGTCGAAACAAACCGAGTTTTATTTTTCATATCATGGCGGTTGTGCTCCGCTAAACTCCGTGCTTTCAGGGTAGGTCTAAAACAAATATCTTTGCTCTATAGGCTTAACGAATTTAATCAATGCCTATAAAATAAAGACTTTACGTATATTATCATTCTGGGGGCTAAAAGTCAATAGTTATGCAATAAATTTGGGGGGTGTCAAATCAAAAATACCTTGATAAATAAGGATATTTTGTCCTTCTATAGTTGACTAAATAGTCTAAAAATGGTGCAATTGGATGCCTGTGGAAAAGTTTTAGACAATTTCGAAAACTTTCTTGGTAACCTTGTTGGCTTCCCCTGCCCCCATGGTCACAAAGACGTCTTTGGGTCCTAGGTTTAGGCCTTTTGTTGCCTTTTCTGCCAATTCAAAGGTAGAAAAAGCTTGAGCTTCCTCACCTGCCAGCCGAATAGCTTCAGCTAATTTTTCACTAGAGATACTATCGTCCTTCTCTTCTCGGGCAAAGTATATGGGCAAGATGAATACCCTATCTGCTCCCTTGAAACTTTTGGCAAAATCATTGAACAAAGCTTTGGTCCGACTGTAGAGGTGGGGCTGAAAAAGCACGGTGATGTTTTTGGCGCTATATGGATAAATTTCACGTAAGGCTTGCAAACTAGCTTTTATCTCTGTGGGGTGGTGAGCATAATCATCGTATATAATCACACCTTCCTTTGTTTGACCCTTTTCTTCCAATCGTCGCCAAGTACCCTTGAAATTACCGAGAGCGCGTTGGGCGACTTCTTCTGGTATTTTTAATATTTCGGCTACGGCCAAGGCGCAAGCAGCATTCATCCTGTTGTGGTCTCCGGGTACGGATAATTTTGGAACTTTATCCAAATATGTTAAATAATTTATAACTTTTGCTTTATATTTCAAACTAGACTCATTTTGGAGAACATTTTTAATAGCAGGATCATCTGTATTACAAATTATAAAATTCTCCGTTTGCATTACTAGCTCCGAAAAAGCGGACTCTATGTCTGCTATGTCTTTATAGTAATCTAGATGATCGGGTTCTATGTTTGTAATAACCAAAATTTTTGGTTTCAAATTCAAAAATGATCTCTCGTATTCGCAGGCTTCAACGACAAAAATGTCACTTTTGCCTACTATTAAATTGGAGTTACTTTCTTTTAAAAAGGAGCCAATGATGACCGATGGATCTTTGTCAGTATCAATTAAAATTTGAGCAATCATGGCCGTGGTCGTCGTCTTGCCGTGGGTGCCGGAAACGGCGACAGTATTTTTATTTCTGGTTACTATACCTAGCATTTGTGGATAGCTCAGTACTGGCACATTAAAGGTATCGTTTACTTCCTTAAAAAGCTTTGGGTCGTATCTTGGAACGGCGATAGTGTAGACTATCAAATCTACATCTTGTGGAATAAGTGTCAGATCTTGTCCGGTAGCTATTAGAGCTCCAAATTTTTCAAGCTCGGCAGTAATTTCATTCTCGCCAATATCTGAACCGAGAACAGTTTTACCCTCCAAGAGCATCATGCGGGCGATAGCTGAAATACCGATTCCGCCTATGCCGAGAAAAAATATTTTATTAATTTTTGATAAATCCAGCTCCATTATTTTAAATTTTTTACTATTTGGATAAATTGATCTCCCCTATCATACTCATTTTTGAAATATTTACCAAACGAAGAGAAAGCTGGACTGTATAAAATGGTTTCTCCTTTTTTAGCTACAGAAAATGCGCGGTGTACTGTATCCTTTAAACCCTCTTCTAGATAAACTTCAATTCCTTTCTTTTTTAAAGCATAAATTTTATCTATGATTAAATCTGTGCCCTTCTCTTTAAATAAAATTACTTTCGAGCAAAATTTTGGTATTTCTTTTATTAAAGCTGACATATCGAGAAATTTATTATCTCCACCTAAAATCAAAACTATTTTCCGCCTCGAAGTATCACCAACGGCTTGTAATGCTGCTATTGTGGCTTCGGGCGTCGTAGAATTATTGTCGTTATATATTTTTATACCTTTTACTGAGCGTAAAAATTCAAGCCGTCCTGAAACTGGCGCAAAAGTCTTAAGTGCTTTTTTTATTTGAAGATCTGAAATACCCAAGGTGCGTGCTACCTCGACTGCTAACATGGCATTATATTCATTGTGAGCCCCTGGGAGATTTATCTTCCAACCTTTTGGTAATGTGGTTTTGGGAATAATAATATTATTTTTAATTTTTCCAGCAAATTTTTTAATAGATGGTAATGCTTGTTCTCCAATTATCAATAAATCATCTTCTGTTTGATGTTTAAAAACATGAGCTTTGTCCGAAAAATAATTTTTTATATCACCCTTATAATATCCCATATGATCATCGTAGAATGTAGTTAATACTGCAATATTTGGTGATACTAAACTATCCCCGAAACCTTGTAGTTGCCAAGAATCTAGTTCAAGCACTATGATATCACTCTTACTTACTTGTTTTAAAAGTTGTAAATTTGAGACACCTCTTACGTTTCCACCTAGAATAACTTTTTTATGAGCAGATGTAAGGATGTGATTAATCAAGTACACTACCGTAGATTTGCCACGTGTGCCTGTGACTCCAACAACGGGCAAACAAGCAAGCTTGACCAATAATGCTGCACTCATCTCGATAGGCACTCCATGTTTTTCTGCTTCTTTGATATATATAGAATCAAGTGGCACTCCGGCGGCTTTTAAAATAAAGTCAGCGTTTCGAAAATCTTCAAGTTTATGTTCGCCTAGAGTATATTTTATTCCTTTAAACTTTTTTAATTTATCTAGTGAGGCCTTAAGCTGTTCTTTTGTCTTTAAATCAGTGATCACAAGCTTGGCGCCGCACTCGGCTAAAAAAACAGCATCCCCGACTCCACGCCCAAGCAAGCCCAAGCCCATGACTGTTATTTTTTTATCTTTAAATTCTTTTTGAAAATTATGCATAGGCTTTTTTATATTCTTCCATGTCGTTAAAATGGTTTTTGACTCCCTTGATGTCTTGATACTCCTCATGACCCTTACCGGCGCAGAGAATGATGTCGCCACTTTGTGCCAACTTCACGGATTCTAAAATTGCTTCGCGTCTGTTTGGAATGGTTTTTATTTTTTTAAAGTCGTCTGGAGATAAATCTGCTTTCATTTCTTCAATAATTTTTTCTGGATCTTCATTCCTTGGATTATCTGAAGTAAAAATAGCAATATCAGAAAACAACACACCGATCTTGCCCATTATTTTGCGCTTAGCTGGATCACGATCGCCCCCACAACCAAACACCGAAATTATTTTACTGCCATCCTTTCTTATGCCTTGTGCGGTTTTTAAAACATTTTCAAGCGCATCAGGAGTATGGGCATAATCTATTATGACCAGCACACCACTTTTTGAAGTAAAATGTTCAAATCTACCCCTCGGTGGAGTCACCTTTTTGAGAACTTCTACAACTTTTCCTTTATCGAAACCGAGAAGGATTGAAGCCGCATACACAGCTAGGGCATTGTACGCATTGAAATCTCCGATCAATCCAGTTTGCAATTTCTCGCTAAAATCTGCTTTATTTTTTAAACCATAAGTGTATTTTTTTGCTTGAATGTGTTCTAACATCCGAAGTCCGTACTCGTCATCTATATTGGATAGAGCAAAGGCATCTTTAGGCAACATCTTGAAAAATTTTTTCTTGGCGCCGAAATAATTATCTATGCTTTTATGATAGTCTAGATGGTCGTGAGTCAAATTTGTAAAGATTCCACCAACAAAATTTATCCCCGCCACGCGGTTTTGGTCGAGCGCATGCGAGCTGACTTCCATAAACACATACTCGCAACCACGGTCGGCCATTTCATTTAAAAGTTTGTATAAATTTATGGGGCTCGGGGTGGTGATCAAGGCTGGCCGTCTCTCATTTACAATTATATTTTCCACGGTACCGATAAGGCCCGCTTTGTAGCCGAGCTCTGTCGTAATTTTATATAAAAGTGTGGCCGTGGTCGTCTTGCCATTTGTGCCCGTCACCCCCACGACTTTCAGCTTTGCCGAAGGATTGCCAAAAAAATGCATTCCTGCCAAAACCGTAATTCCCCGCCTCTTGAGTTTTAATTTTTTAAGAGGATTTTTCATAATAATTTATGTAATTACACTGCCGAGTGGAACTTCGATTTCTGGATGAAGTAATATAGCTCGATCGCCAGCGTCCACCGCCAGCAACATACCTTGGCTTTCATATCCCCGAAGTTTACGGGGCTCGAGATTCATGAGAACTGGCATCTGCTTCCCGACGAGCACCGATGGATCTGGAAAAAATTCGGCTATGCCAGACATTATCTGTCTTTGTTCGCTACCAAAATCAAAAACTAGTTTTAAAAGTTTGTCAGCTTCAGGTACCATTTCCGCAGAAATAACCTTGCCCATTTTTATCTCTAATTTTTTAAAATCATCTATGGTAATCATAGTTTTAATTAATTAAAGATTTTCTGTGTTGAGGTGCGTTGATGAGGCCACATTTTTTATATTTATACACTTCACCAGTCGCTGGGTTTATAGCTCCACAAGGACATGGATCATTTCTGCCCACTTCTTTTACTCCAGCCACCTGAGCCATCACATCTTTTGGTTCTTCGGGCTCGGTCGATTCCAGTTGCCTTGTAATTAAAGTCTGTTTTGGTTCATTTATATCTGCTTTTGCGGGTTCAGTAATAGTACTAATCAAAGAGAAAACCTGCTCTTTAAAAGCTTCTTCCATTTCTTTAAACATTGCTAGTCCATCTTTTTTATATTCCACTATCGGCTCTCGCTGTCCGTAAGCTCGCAAGTTTACTGATGAACGTAGATAATCCATTGATTCCAAATGTTCCATCCAAAGCGCGTCAGTAGTATAAAGTGCAATTCGGCGTACAGTTTCATAAAATGCATCTTCGCCCAATTTTGCTTTTTTCTCTTCGATTATCTTTGGAAATTCTTCATGTTCAAGGCTGACGCTAGTAAGCAAAGCCTCTATGCCTTCCTTGTCAGCCCGTAGCATTTTTTGACGTCGTTCATAAATAATTTTACGCTGGTGGTTCATCACGTCATCGTATTCCAAAGTATTTTTACGAGCATCAAAATGAAAGCCTTCTATCTTGGCCTGTGCACTTTCAAGAGTACGTCCGATAAACCGATTTTCAATCGGCTGGTCTTCGGGGATGCCAAAACGCCCCATCATATTTTTAATTTTATCCGAACCGAATACTCGCATCAGATCATCTTCGAGCGAAACATAAAATTGCGTGGCCCCTGGGTCACCCTGTCTACCAGAACGTCCGCGAAGCTGATTGTCGATTCTCCTGGCTTCATGTCTTTCTGTTCCTAAAACAAAAAGTCCACCGGCGCTTTTCACAAATTCATATTCTTCTTTTACGATGGGGTTGCCTCCGAGCTTGATATCTATTCCACGCCCAGCCATGTTAGTAGCTATAGTCACGGCTCCCCGTCTACCTGCCTGCGCAATTATTTCTCCTTCCCTCTCGTGGTTTTTCGCATTCAATATGGTATGTGGCACGCCGACTTCTTTGAGGTATGCAGAGAGCAGTTCGTTTTTTTCAATGGAAATAGTACCAATCAAAACTGGTTGACCTTTTTCATTTAATTCTTTAATTCTTTTGGCGATTGCCTGAAATTTTCCTTTCTCGTTTTGAAAAATAAGATCGGGGTAGTCGGTACGGACGACGGGTTGGTTGGTTGGAACTACTACTACGTCCAATCCATACACTTTCAAAAACTCTTCTGCTGAAGTCAGCGCTGTACCGGTCATACCAGAGAGCTTTTTGTAAAATCTAAAGTAATTCTGGAACGTAATGGAGCCGGAGGATCGGGTTTCTTGTTCAATTTTCACACCCTCTTTTGCTTCAATGGCCTGATGAATACCTTCACTCCAGCGTCTACCAGGCTGGAGACGTCCAGTAAAAGGATCTACGATTATCACCTCACCGTTTTTTACTACATAATCTTTATCCTTTTCAAAAATAGCTTGTGCTTTAACGGCCGTTTCCAGATGATGCACGTATTTTATGCCTTTTTCGGTATAGATATTATCCACCCCGAGCAATTCTTCTGCTTTAGTGATAGCAAGATCTGTCAGAGTAATCGCTTTAAACTTTTCATCGACTTCATAATCAGCATCTCGCTTTAATTGTCTGGCAATTTTATAAAATTTAACATAAAAATCTTCAGAGTCGCCTGCCGAAGAAGAGATAATGAGTGGTGTACGTGCTTCATCAATTAAAATAGAGTCCACCTCGTCAACAATTGCAAAATTGTGACCTCTTTGCACAAGGTCATTTATAGATATTGCCAAGTTGTCTCGCAAATAATCAAAACCATACTCATGGTTCGTTCCATAAGTAATATCTGTAGCATAGGATTCTTTTCTAGAAGATGGCTTTAAGAAATCATAAACGATTTTAAATTCGCCGACGCGATCTCGTTCTGCGTCTTCTTCCTTGTGAGTGGCATCATAAACATAAGAAACATTATTGGAATTGATGACCCCGACAGAAAGTCCTAAAAAATTATATACTTGGCCCATCAAAACTGCATCGCGTCTGGCAAGATAATCGTTGACGGTAACAATATGAACTCCCTCACCAGAAAGTGCATTCAAGTAAGCTGGCAGAGTTGCCACGAGTGTCTTTCCTTCACCAGTTTTCATTTCAACAATTCTACCGTCATTTAGTGCTAGTCCTCCGATAAGTTGAACATCGTAATGTCTTTCACCTAAATTTCTTTTCGCCGCCTCTCGCACCAAAGCAAAAGCTTCGGGTAAAATTGTCTCTAGAGCTTCACCCTTGGATAATCTATCTTTGAATTCTTGTGTCTTTAAAGGAAAGTCCCCATCTACCAACTGTGAAATACTCGCCTCAAAAGCGTTGATCTTGGGTACGATATTCTTTGTATTTCCAACAAATTTGGAGCTTTCGTCTCCAAATACTTTACTAAATAGACTCATATGTCCCATTCTAGCATAAATTTCGCTTTATTAAAAACAAAAAACCCCTCGCAGTGCGGGGAGTTTTTTGTAAGTAAGAACAAGTGAGACTAAGCTCGCTTCTTTGTAGCTTTCTTCTTCTTTGGAGCTGCTTTCTTCTTTGCTTTCTTTTTTGCTGCCATAATATTTGTCGCGCGCGCGAAATTAAATTTTTAATTTAGTTTGCAGTAAACGACCTAAAATATTTTCTAAAAATAAAAAAAATAATTTAAAAATTACTGCAAAGAACTATATTAATTATCTCGCATATCAAAACATAATACAATGCTTTTTCGACAAAACTGTGGATAACTTTGTAAAACCGAAAATCAATTTTTATAAAGCAGTCTATCTGGCGAAGTTTCGCCAGCGAACTGCTCGTCGATCAAGAAAATAATAAGTGTAGTAACCCTTTTATTTTCTAATCTCCTGCGCAAGGCTTTAAAAAAATTATTTTGGGTTTTTAAAAAAACAAAACCCCGCCGAAAATTTTCGGCGGGGTAAAATTATTTGCATTTGAAGCGGGTGATGGCGAAACTCCAACATATGTGCCTATGTGAGTGCGACCACCCGCTACAGATAAAAACAATTCTCTATATAAATTGTATCACAAAATTTATTAAATTATCAAAACTAGTGAACTCGTTCTAAAATATGGTCCAAGACATGGTGCGTCTCTACACCAACCAAGCTACATACTTGCGAAAAATGTGAGTCTGCTCTCAAGTCTGGATGGAGCTCAATATTGAGTAAATAAACCCTGCCCCTAGGAGTCAACACAAAGTCAGACTTTAGATAGTGGCTCGCGCCGATATGATTATATAGATCTCTGGCTTGGGAATTTAGTTTATCTTTTTCGAGAGAGGTTAAATTTCCAAAAGTATTACCTAATGGAAAATTATATATATCTTCTCCTCGAAAACCAGAGAGGGAGTGAAAGGAAGCGATCTTGCCAGAAATAAATTCTTCTACCAAAATACTTTTCTCATGTCTGACTCCATCTTCTATCGCTCCGACTAATTCGTTAAAAGTTTTTGCTAAGTGGATACCCATGCTCGTGTCGGGGGTAAAAGATTTTACAATCCAAGGAGCGCCAAACTTTTCATGAACTTCCTTTGCTTTTTTTATCGCAAACCTTTCTCGGGGACCATCAAAATCTTTTTGATATAGAGGAATGACAATTGCTCTCGGCATCTCTACATTAATTTTTTTCATATGCTCTCGTAAAAATTCTCTGCTGTTTTGTAGGGTTGAAGAAAATCCTCCGGTATTAATATTTGGAATTGATAAATTTTCTAGTGTGTTTGAAAAACTTTGGTGTGTTGTGTTCCAAGCCAGATCAATTTTGTTTTGTAGGTCACCGGGATTGATCGGCACACCACCTAGGTGCCAGACACCATCCTTGTCAATTAAAATATCAAAAGTTTTATATTTATCTCCGAGTTTTTCTTGGATGTGAAAAATAATATCCCCGCCCTTCTGTAGCGAAGAGGTATAGTGCTTACCATCTCCACCACGCAAAACCCCAACTCTTTTTTTAGCTATAGTGCTCATATTTAAATTGTAACATAAAATGCGAAAGCCACCGGGCTGCTTTCGGCGAACCAGATGGCTATTTTATGAACCTTACTATTGGCACCAACAAGAAGTTCACAAAAAGATGGATGGCCACCGTGGTGTACAAAGACACCGTAAACACAAAAAACATTATTTTCCATGTAAGTTTTCCATCCAACCAGTCTTTTTTGACCATCTTGTAAGCAAAGTGAATGATAGTAAGTCCTACTGGCCCCAGCCATACTATAGCTAGAACCAATATCACTATTGAACTATTTTTCATATTTTTTACCTCAAAGAACAGATTTTAGCACAAAACATAAAGCCGCAGGCACCTTATGTTTGGCGGGGTGCCGGCGGCGGGGTCAATTGTGGTTAACTACGTAGATAACGAAACCGGCGAAGATAGCCGAACCTATGACTAACGTCGCCAAAACCAGAACTAGTATTCTTTTCATAACTACCTCCAAATTCATTAATACCACAAATTTAAAATTTTGCAAGTAAAAAACACCACGCTTGCGCGTGGTGTTTTTTTTGCTGTTGTTTGTTTTGTTTCGTTCTATAACTTAGAAGTCTTTCCTTCCGGCCAAATAGTTTTTAGGAAGTTCTATTATTTTCCATTGTGTAGTCAATTGAGCTACACAATACCGACTCAATAAGTCTGATCAGAATGGGTCTGATACACAATTCTAATAAATTAAAATTGAGACATTTTTCAAATTGAATTATTCCACGACCAGCTTCCGCTAGCCGTGCCTTGTTACGACTTAGTCCCTGTCACCAAGCTTACCTTAGGCCCTACTTATGTAGAGACTTCGGGTACTCCCGGCTCCCTTGACTTGACGGGCGGTGAGTACAAGACTTGAGAACGTATTCACCGCGGTTTAGCTGACCCGCGATTACTAGCAATTCCAGCTTCATGGAGTCGAGTTGCAGACTCCAATCCGAACTGAGGCCGCTTTTAAACGATTAGCTCAGAGTCGCCTCGTCGCTGCGCGTTGTAACGGCCATTGTATTATGTGTGTAGCCCAAGGTATCAAGGGACATGCTGACCTGGCGTCATCCTCTCCTTCCTCCCCCGACAAAACTTTCAAACTTATTTGAAAACTTTGTCGGAGGCGGTCTCGTGTGACACTTGTAACACACAACGAGGGTTGCGTTCGTTAGCCCACTTAAGGGTACAATTCAAACCACGAACTGACGACGGCCATGCATCACCTGTCAACTTGTCTTGCGAGGTCCAATGTTTCTAAAGGATTTCAAGTTGATTTCTAACCTTGGTAAGGTTCTTCGTTTACCATCGAATTAAACCACATAATCCACTGCTTGTGCAAGTCCCCGTCTATTCCTTTGAGTTTTAGCCTTGCGGCCGTAGTTCCCAGGCGGATCTCTTAACGCGTTAGCTAAGCCACTCAGAGGGTCGATACTCCGAATAGCGAGAGATCATCGTTTAGGGCGTGGACTACTGGGGTATCTAATCCCATTCGCTACCCACGCTTTCGTGCTTCAGTGTCAAATATGCGCCAGCGTACTGCCTTCGCTTTTGGTGTTCCCCATGATATCAACGGATTTCACCCCTACACCATGAGTTCCGTACGCCTCTCACACTTTCTAGTTTTGCCGTTTCTTTCGCGATTCCCAGGTTGAGCCCGGGGCTTTAACAAAAGACTAACAAAACAACCTACGCACCCTTTACGCCCAATAATTCCGGATAACGCTCGAGGCTCTCGTATTACCGCTCCTGCTGGCACGAGATTAGGAGCCTCTTATTCATGAGGTACCGTCAATAAACTTCTTCCCTCATAAAAGATCTTTACGCCCCAGAGGGGCTTCATCAATCACGCGGCGTCGCTCCATCAGACTTTCGTCCATTGTGGAAGATTCTCGACTGCAGCCACCCGTAGGTGTATGGTCCGTGTCTCAGTACCATCGGTGGGGGTCAGGCTCTCACCTCCCCTAGACGTCATAGCCTTGGTAGTCCATTACACTACCAACTAGCTGATATCGCACAGGCCTTTCCCGAAGCGTTAAAACTTTACTCTTGCGAGACCATCGTGTATTAGTCTACCTTTCGATAGATTATTCACGACTTCGGGGGAAGTTCCTATGTATTACTACCTCGTTCGCCACTAATTTTTTGATATCTTTGACCTTGATGTAATCTCAATCTCTGACGATAAAAAATCCGTTCGACTTGCATGCCTTATCCACGCCGCCAGCGTTCATCCTGAGCTAGGATCAAACTCTAACTAAAAGTTAGTCCCCATTGAAGGGGTTAGAACGAAACAAAACAAAAAACAGCAATGATCTTTGTTTTTAAATATCTGCTCGTCCTAGCTCGTAAATTATTACTCAAAAAAACAGAACAGACTTGCACCTGTTCTTCTCACCTTTTCAATTGTCAAAGAATGTAATTAAAAACGCATATCCCATACGGATAAGCGCTTGGACAAGTATATATGAAAGCACATATCATTGTCAAGCACACAAAAGCCCCTATTGAGGGGCTTTTGTGTGCTTATTTTTGGTCTATCTATCTACCATCCAGCTTGTACAAGCATTTCCACCACTTTTGGCACCCAGATCTTTTGTGTAGCTAAAAGTCCTATCCCGATAACAATTAATATTAAAAGAAAAATTCTTACAAATTTTATAAAATTCATATACTAAAACCATACCATATAAGATATAAAATCAAAATGCCCCATGTGGGGCATTTTTGGTATCTTCTATTTCTTTACTTTCTTTGGTTTCTTTTTTTCTTTTCGGTGTCCGTCTCCTTTAGCCATAAAATATATAAGTTAATTTATAATTACTTCATCATTGCCTCACCATCTGCTGCTGACATGAACTTAAACATGTTTCCTCCACACACTACACAAGTGCCCTTGGCAGAATATCTACCCTTCTCGTTCTTGGTAACTACTGGATCCTTCATCTCTCGCATTGTAGGTTTGTTGTTAGTCCTACATTTCATACACAAAGCCATAAGTGTTGCCATATTGTTATTGATTAAACCCACGCCTCTGGCGGGGCAAGTTATTAATATATCAAAAGTATAGCATTTATAGTAAAATAGTACATATGGCTACAAAGTTAATATATTTCGTAAGACATGGAGAAACATTGCTCAACGCCCAAAACATTCGCCAAGGCGCCGAGGGATCTTTGAGCGAGCTCGGTCGGGAGCAAGCATTGGAAACTGCAAAAAGATTTCCAAAGCATAAGGGGCGCCCAGAAGTCATCATTTCTAGCCCGTACCAGCGTACCAGAGAGACCGCCGAAATTATCGCCAAGGAATTAAAAATGCCCATAGAGTATTCAGACCTCTTGGTAGAGCGAAGGAATCCATCCGAGATAATCGGTCAATGGGGCGAAGACGCCAAAGTAAAGCTGATCATAGATCAGATGGATAAAAGTTTTCACGAGGACAACCTGAGAATTTCGGATGAAGAAAATTTTGTGGATTTAAAAAAAAGGGCAAAAAAATTATTAGAGTATATAGCCAAAAGAAAAGAAAAAAGGATCGTCATGATTACTCATGGAATTTTTTTGAAAATGGTGGCGTCCTACATGCTGATGGGAGATAAGCTCACCGCTTCTGAATATAATAAATTGAGTTATTTTAATCCAGTCAACAATGCGAGCATGGCCATCGTGCTTTATAAGAGCCACTGGCTCAATGAAGACGAGTGGAAAATTTTAGAGTGGAACGATCTAGCTTAGATTCCAGCGATCCCAAAGAGTTTTCCAATTCCAAAAGTTATTATCATCGCCATTATTCCCCCGATCACCACTCGTAGCGTAGCTCGAGTTTTTTTTGCTCCGCCGACGTAGGCGCTCAGCATACCGGTGATTATGAGCGCAATAATTACTGAGATAAAAGTTATTGTCAGCCGTAGTGATGCCGAAGCAAAGATGACGGCGACGACAGGGATGATAGCCCCACAACAAAAAGCTATGCCAGAGGCATAGGCAGCATGAAAGGGATTGGCTAAATCATCTGGATTGATATTTAGCTCCGCATCTACGTGCGCGGCAAAAGCATCCCGAGCGGTTAATTCTTTACCGACTATTTCAGCCGTAGCTCGAGACAAACCTTTCTTTTCATAAATTTGAATCAGCTCTTCGAGCTCTTCGTCTGGCACTGTATCTAGCTCCATTTGTTCTTTTATCAGCAACGCTTTTTCTGTATCACGCTGGGAACTAACCGAGACATATTCGCCGACAGCCATAGACAGGGCTCCCGCCACCATCGCCGCCACTCCGGCCGTCAAAATAAAAGTCCTCGAGCTAGAGGCAGCGGCGACGCCGACAATAACTGAAGAAATAGACACGATGCCATCGTTGGCACCGAGCACAGCGGCCCGCAGCCAATTTAATTTAGAATTGGTTGAGAAAGTATTAAATTCAGCATGCACTATTGGGTCACGTACAGCAGCCATGAGTATATTATACCATATTTTATGTTATAATAAATTTTGAGTCGTGGTAAATTATTCGTTTAAATAATAAAAATATGTCGTCTAAAAATTCTATTATCATTTTGCGCCTTGGCCTAGGTTTAGTTTTTTTATCACAGGCCTTGATGTCTTGGTTTTATCCACAAGAGTTTAAGGATTTAATTGGATCTTCTTTTATGTTTAGTTTTTTCCATGCAATTCCGAGCTCGGTTTTTCTACTATTGATATTTATCAATGATTCGCTTTTAGCTCTGATAATTTTATTCAATTATCAAAAACTAATAAAAGCCGCTCTGCTTTGGGCGTCAATTTATCTGGTTTTGGTAATGCTGGTGATCTGGCAGCCGATAGATATTTTGGAACATTTTGGTTTCCTTTCTCTGGCTGTAGTTTTATATCTTGAATATAAAAATAGAGTATAGATTTTGACCTATCAGTTATCTATTTAAGTAGGTTATCGTTAACTGCAATATGGTGGCAAACGTTACCCATAGCAAATACGGCACTTGGATATAAGTGATCCATTTTGCATATGGATAAATGGCGATCATCGCCCAGATGAGCGTGCCGAGGACGAGTAAGATATCGATGGCCGCGAGAAAATTATTTTTTAGCCCAAACTGAATCGGGGTAAAAGAAAAATTAAAAATAAGATTTAACACAAAAGGCAAAATAATTATCAGTGGAATTCCCTTTTGCCACGCCATCATAAAAACCTTACCAAAGGAGACAAGAATTAAAATATATAATACGGTCCAGACCGGCCCAAAGATCCAAGAAGGCGGAGACCAAGTGGGTTTGATAAGTTGTGAATACCAGTTGTACGTGTTCATTTTAAAAAATATTTATTTAGTAATAGTTAGGCTAATAATTTCTTGTTTTTCGTTTGTGGTATAGGAAAAGTTCTTTTTTTCTTGAATATGTCCGTCTTCGTATACCACCACTCCCGCAGACTTGCCGAGATCCACCGTCACTCCGATGACATGCCACGTGCCACCCAAGACAGCTTTGACTGGTGAGAGTTTAGAAATATTTGCGCGCAAATAATTTTCTACATTATCGCGCAAAACTAAGCTGGAGCAAGGCAGAGCCGTGAGGTGTATGTTGTAAAAAAGATTTTCTGGATCTTTGTAAACATATACCCCATCTCCACGATCTATTAATTCTCCGGCGCCCAGACTGGCTGTGTTTTTATCAAAAGTAAATTTGAGTTGTTCCTTGGCGGTGATACCTTCACCAAAAGTATCCCACCAGATGTCTGCGGTTTGCAACATTGTCGTTTTATTTACCCCGCCTACTGTGCCCTCAAACTTCCCTACCTTACTATCTTTTTCCCCAGGTAAAAACTTTAGCTCACCAGTCACTTTTTCTCCGCTCATTAGCATGTGCAAGGTATATAAGTCAGAAAAACCGCGTTCGTTGGTGGAGCTGAAATAGGCATAGCAAAGCTCGGCATTTTGCACCTCTGTCGGAGTGGTGGGAGTAGCGACTGGAGCAACGGCTGACTTTTTATTTACAAAATAGAAAATCCCAACAATGACACCTAGCGCTATGATAATTGTCAGTATTTTTTTCATCTGTAGTTTTTTTTACCTGATACCGGTATCACAAGATATTTGAATATTGTTTGTGAATTTACCACTCATCACCGTAGCCGTCACTGCACCACATCTAGGTAAAGTCGTGCCACCTTTGGCTTGTAGATTGTAACTACCTGGCTCAAGGTTGACACTAAAGGCACCGAGATTGTTGCTTTGAATTGTTTTGATTATATTGCCACTACCAGCTTTCATGATACTGATCGAAGTCGCATAAGGTTTTGGAGAACAGGTAGGGCTAGGCTGTACTGGCTCTACTGGGCAAGTCGGACCCAAGGTCACCATGCCACTTAGGCCACTCTTGCTAGAGGTATTGCCGACAGGACACTGCGCAAACTGACAATTTGGCCCTGTACGCCCGACATATGAGCCGTCGGGGCATTGCTTCGCTTCTTGGGTACAAGCCACTGGGCTAGTGGGATTTGCTGGATTGTTGGAATTGGTGGAAATATTTGGAATGATACTTGGCGCCGTCGCTGGAGATTTATAAATTAAAAAACTAGCCCCGATGAGGATGACGATAGCGATGAGAATTATAATTGTTGATTTTGACATATATTTTTAAATTTTTATTTAATAATAGCTACTTCTTTAGACATAAAGTAGGTGGACAAAACAAATATTAAAACATAAAAGATCAGCCCGAGCGCACAGGTGGGCAAACCAAATATATACGCACCCAACCCTTGCTGAAATAAAATTGGAATTTCTTTGAAAGTAAAGTAGCCAGCAAACAGCATGCCCAAGAAGGACACCATGCTGAGACCCAGTAAAGCCTTTCTCTTTTCTATTTTAGAAAATACTAACAACGAGCTAAAAATAGTAATGAGTAGAAACATTCCAAACCCGAAATAACACGCTGGGTAACCCAAGAAAAATGGGCAACCTTCATTAAAGGCGCACGTCGACGTGAAAAATTTTACCCCACTCAAATATCCTGAGAACAAAAGCCCCGCTATTGATAATATAAACACCGTAATGCTAATTTTATTTTTTGCCATATATACTATTATACCATTTTTTTATCTCACGATATTTTTTGCCATATCATTTATCCCTCCCCCGTCAGCCACATTTGTAAAACCAGCCTTTTCCAGCAAACCTTTGGCCATTGCAGATCTATTGCCAGTCTGGCAATACACAGTGATGACTTCATCTTTTTTTACATCTGGAAAAGATCCCTGCATCATATCAATGATATCGAAAAGCTTGGCGCCTTCTATGTGGCCATTGTCATATTCCTCTTTGGTGCGCACATCTAAAATTACCATAAATATATTTTTATTTTCCCTAATAAAATTGAGTTAACCCCAAGTGCCATGACTAAAATAATAAAATGAATTACAATAATGGTCTTGAATTGGGGTCAACGTACCATATGCCGAACAAGATTAAATTTTATTACAACACTTCCCAGAAAACGTTAACCCCGATGTCTTGACCAGAACGATGATCTTCATCACAAAAATGGTCTTGAACCGGGGTTAACACTTATTATGCCGAATAAGGTGAAATTTTATTACAACTATAAACTCTCGGCGAGTTTGTCGAGCGATTGGTTCCAGCCCATGGTCGCCATCTCAGCCATCTCCTTTGGATGGCCCTCGTGCGTCAGGGTCAATTTGGTTTTGCCGTCTATTTCTTCAAATTCAAAAGTTACTTTCATCTCCTCTGGCCAAGTTCCTGGCATACCCACCGCATTGGGAGAAATTATATTTCCATCTTTATCAGTAAAATGATCCATGGCCACTATCTTTTTCATTGGCACGATTTCTAAAAATGATCCGCCACTCCAATAATCTTGCGCCGGCATATTTGGCCCAGCTGAGCCATGCATGCAGTAGAGATATTGCCCACCGATTTTAAAATCAATTTTAATAACTGGCGCCGTAAAATTTTTCGGCCCCCACCACTTCTGTATCCCCTCCACCGTAGTCCACGTCTCCCAAACCTTCCCCACCGGAGCATCAAACATTCTCGTAATTACTATATCTTTTGTATCCATAAATTTATTTTAACATATTTTATTTCAATTGTTGAATTGCTCTTTGGTTGTCTTGTTCAATCAAATTTCTCGCATTCCTTGCCGCATTAATATCCCCAAAGCCTCCATTCATCATATTGTTGTTACTACCCTGCCCGGTAGGGAAATTTGTAAACAACCCCGTCCTGACAATTATAAACGCAACAATAGCCACTCCAATCAAAAGCATCAAAATCCCGATAAATCCTCTGTTGTGTTTTTTCATTTATAAATTATAACCTATTTAATCTAGATGAACATGTATCTTTTTTTCTCGTATTTTTGATGCTTCTGCTAACGCTTTTGAGATTTCTTTCAAATATTTACTAACCATTTCATTTGGAATATGTATAGTATTGTAGCCATCTTTGGTAGACCAATAACCCCTATTCAAATCTTTTATAATTTGCTCAGAATTTGTAAGGTGGTGAACACCATCGACTTCTATATCAAGCTTTGCTTTTGGAATTTCTATATCCACATATTTAAAACCGTCAAAGGCTTCCATTTCTACTTCCACTCCTAAATTTTCAAGAGCATTTTTTAAATCAATAGCTATTTTGGTAGGTTGTGGTTTTGGGTGTGTAATTTTTAACATTATCTTATTTTACCTTAATTTAAGACTGGTGCCTATTTAGTATCCAAAAGGCACTCGCAGGGTTTGTTTTTGAGGATTATTTTTTGCTCTTTTATGGTATTTATAAACACGTTTTGGCTGGCCTTGCCACGGGCTAGTTTTTTATCTAGCGGGGTGTGGTGATTGTAGCCACGCTTGGTAAATTCTTTGACCAAGGCTTGATGCCTGCCATAGAGCGCTCGCTCTTTCCCTACCCAACGCAAAGTCTCTGGATGGTGTGAATAACCACTCCGGCCTTTATGTTTGGTTAAAATATTCCAAAGACCATGTAGCTCGCGGTGCTCCGCGAGTAAATGTTTTCGGCATAGATGTTTTGGATGAATATCCCAGACACGCATTAGACTAATTTCTTTAGCTCTTCTTCGTATTTTTTCATGACTTGGAGGCCGGCGTCGGTTTGCGACATGCCGGACTTTACTTTTTCCTCCACTTCTTTGGCGATCTTTTGAAAAAGCTCCGGATTTTTTTCAATCATAGACACAAACATATCTATCTGTGCCTCCGGCACACCCTTTGTCCTAAGCATCTTTTTAAGTAAAAAATTTTGCATTCCCATGGTGCCAGTATAACATAAATAGGTAAAACGTTTCTATCAACGATACAGCGCCGAGGTTCTCTTGAGCTCCCTCCTGATAGCCTTGTGATTTGGTGCCACTTCGGCCACCAAGCTCCAAAAATTCACCGAATGATTAAATTCTTTTAAATGGCACAGCTCATGCACAATAATGTAGTCGGCAATGTGTGGGGGTAGAAATAAAATTTTGTAATTGAAATTTAAATTCCCGCCCTTGGAGCAGCTACCCCAACGAGTTTTAGTATCACGGATGGCTACCCTGCTTATCTTGAAATTATAATGGGTATTTAGTTCTGTGATCCTTTGATGGACTAGGGCGCGAGCGGTTTCCTTGTGCTTTTTGTAATCCCATCTCGAAAATTTTTTCTTGCCAAGCAATTTTAAAATTTCATCTACTCGCAGAGGTTGGTTTCGTATCATATTAATTTTCCACTATTAAAAGCTTGCTCGGATGTTTGTGACCGTTCACTATACGGACCTTGTTTTTAGGGACCTTAAAATATTCAGCCACCAACACTAAGATACGTGAATTCGCAAAATTTTTTTCAGCCTTTTCTTTGACCGAAACTTCAAAATGATCCTCGGATTTCTTTTTCCAAGACTCTTTTTTTGCTCCAGCGGTGACTTTGAGGTGAATGTAGCCCATTATTTCAGATAACTATCAAAATAAATGGCATGGCAAGTGTAGCCTCCTGGATTCTTTTGCAAATAATCCTGATGATAATCTTCGGCTAGATAAAACTTGCCAAGTGGCTCCAAGCTCGTGACCACTGGGTTCGGCCAGCGCTTTGACTTATTTACAATATCAATAAAATTTTCAGCTTCTTGTTTTTCTTCTTCGTTGCCATAAAAAATAGCTGAGCGGTAAGAAGTGCCTCGGTCATTTCCCTGCTGGTTTAGGGTTGTGGGATTGTGAATTTGAAAGAAAAAATCCAACAACTTTTTATATGAAGTCTTTTCGGTGTCGTATTCTATTTCCACTGCTTCGGCATGCCCTTCGTGGTTGTGATAAGTCGGATTTTCTACCTTGCCGCCAGTATAGCCGACGCTAGTGTTTACTACCCCCGGCTGTTTTCGGATCAAGTCCTCCAAACCCCAAAAACATCCTCCCGCTAATACTATTTTTTTAATCATTCTTAAATTTATTTACAAGAAAAACAAATATATGCCGATGACGATAGCCACAAAACCATAAACGCCGAAGGCGGTTCGAAATTTTTTTACGAAATTCTGGTTTAATATCTCAGGCATAAAAATGTAGGCCAAACCTTTCGCTAAAACCATCCAGACAAAGACGGTGACTAGGGTGCGCCATGTCCCATCCCAAACATTGTACTGCAGGAGGTATATCGACGAGAGGAACAGCAAAATCACCCCAGTCAAATACACAATGGCTGGATGATCAAAAAAGTCCTGAAGTAAATGTGGGATTGTCTTGCCCTTGATAATAAGAAACAAACCACTAACTACTAAATAGATACCTAGTATTTTCGCAACCAAAATTGTTATATCCATAAAATATACTCGCCCCGCCAACGGCGTGGGTTGGTTATTAATAATATATTAATTATAACACAAACATTTTGCATAGTGGGGGTGTAAGAAATACTTGGACTAAACGTCAATAAACTATGTAATCCAATATTATCTCTTTGTCGAAAGGGATAGTTAGAATTATTAGTTAAATTAAAAATTAATATGAATAAAACAATAGGAATTATCATAGCGATTATCGTAATCATCGGTGGTGTGTATTTGTATACTCGTACCTCAAATAACACGAACTTATCCGAGACAAATACTGCAAGTACTACTCCAGAGAGTAGCCAAACAAATCAAGCTGCTGTGGCTCAAGGTCGAGCAGTTTTTTCGGTCACTGATGCGGCGACCAACATGAGCACTATCAGCGAGATAACGATGAAGATCAATAGTGTCGATGTCCACAGTGCCACCACGGGCTGGACGACTGTCTCTACCAATCCGCAGGTTTTCAATCTGCTTACCCTAAATGCTAAGAATCAGTCACAACTTTTGGCTGATGCAAACATAAGCGAGGGTACTTATGATCAAGTGCGTTTGATGGTGGATTCTATCACTGTCACTACTAAGGCTGGCGCAACCACCCAAGCCAAGCTTCCTTCTGGTGAATTAAAAATTAATACCAACCTAATAATAAAGGCTGGTGGCGCTACAAGCATTAATTTTGACTTCCTCGCAAGCAAATCTCTACACATAACTGGAAATGGAAAATACATTTTCGCTCCAGTTGTAAAGACAGAGTCAAGGAGTGATTCAAAGATAAATGTAGATGCAAATAATGTGGTTAAGGTTTCTGCTGGAAAAGTAGATGATACAAATACTGTCGGCATGGATATCGATGGTAGTATCAAAAAGGATTTTCAAATTAAGAGCGATCAAAAATTAGAAATTGATACCAATAATGCTATCAAGCTAAAGCTTTAATTTAAAATTCATTAAAAAAACCTCGCTAGTGCGAGGTTTTTTTAATATTTTTTTAACTATTTTGTGCCGCAATGTGCCTTGAGGGCAGCTAGGTCGGTGGCGGTCAGCGCTGTGTTTGTGCCTTGATTTAATTTATACATTATGGCTTTGGGGTCATCTACGTGCTCTAGGCCAAGCGCGTGCCCGAGCTCGTGCGCCAAGACTCGCACCAATTTATCGCGATTGCTAAATTCATAAATATCTATTTCTTTATTGATGCCATCGCTGACATATAGCCCTTCTTCAAACGTTTCCCCGCGCGAAACGTTGGTGGTGTTGTATTTATCGACAGAGAGGTTTAGGGTGTTGATCAGGCGATTGAGGGCGACGACTAACGCATTTATTTCATCCGCTTGGGCGTTTAGATTGTTTTGCAAAACTTGGATTTGCTTTGATTCGGCTACTAGCTCGAGGCGAGTGGCTTCTAGTTTATTAAATTCCGCTTGGGGTGCTCCGTTTCGCGCATTCCAATATTGCACTTGCGTCTCGTAAGCTTGTTGTCTTTGGTTAAAAGACGCCACTTGGGTATTGAAAGCAGTTTTATTGATGTCGTATTGCGCTTTCAGAGAATCAAACTTAACTTTTAACATATCGTACGATGAGCGGTTGTCCTCTACGGTAATCCCGAGACTGCTGAGTTTGCTCGTCGCCTGCTGGCGATAGTCATAAATTAAATTTACTTTTAAAACATCGGCTCCGGTGTCAGCGGGAGTATAGGTAAAGAGTTGTTTGCCATAGGGCTTTTCCCAGATAGCTTCCGCGTCGGCAAGAGCGCTAAGAAAATAACTTTTAGAAATACCAAACTGGGTGTCAAAAGTTCCGAGATTGTATGGTATTGGTTCGGCGCAAGGCACTGGTGGATGAATCCGCGACTCTATCTTGCTAAGAAGTGGCGCAAACTGAGTGCTAAGTGGCGCCCGAAATTGATACACCGATGCCACGAGAACGAGTAACGGTATTAAAATTTTTAAAATATTTTTCATTTTTTTTCTTGATTTATCTCTGGTCTTATAAAATAAACTCTTCTATTGTCATTGTCGTAAAAAACAACGTCTTCTTCGTGAGCTATTGTTTTGGGGCCATTTATTATTTTTGGTTTAAATGTAAAAAAACTTTGTACTTCCTCTGAAATAAGATCTACTGCTTGGTGATAATCCACACCAGCCAATCCTCCATCTGTATGTCCACCGAGAATCACAGCATCTACTGTTTGCGGTATACATTTGTCTTTGACTTCATCTAATCGTAATTTTAAATCATTCAAAAATTGAGCTTTATTTAAAAAACGAGGAGTAGATACCTGATGAGTTAAAAAGGAAATATTTTTATTGGTTCCCTGTTCTATTCCCCCTACAATCAAACTCGTACAAGAAAAAATTGCATCTGACATTTTATTTGAACCATTAACCTGAGACATCACATAGGTTCCTTCACCGGCGTGTAAAAAACCATTTTCTTGAAATTCATGTTCTTTGCCAAACCAGTCAATATTCTCTAAATTGTCATTGTCTCTATTAACTAATCCAAAATTATTATCTAAATGGGAATAATCTGCTTTCTTAAAACTTTCTTCATCAAATTCTTTAGACTTTCTAAAATCCTCAAGAGTACCAATACACACAAAGATAGGCTTCACCCCTTCTTTCAAGTGTCCTCTGTGTTCAGATATATTTATACCTTCCTTCATTTTTATTTTTGAGTCAGAGTATACCTATCCAAAATAGCTTCAAACATAAGTGGAGCGACGATAGTGGCATCGGATTCAATCACAAACATCGGAGTGTCCTTGGTGAGTTTGTCCCAAGTAATTTTTTCATTTGGAGTTGCGCCGGAATATGAACCATAGGAAGTCGTGGAGTCTGAAATCTGGCAGAAGTATCCCCATGGACGCACTTCTTTCTTTAAGTCGTATTTTATAGAAGGCACCACACAGATCGGGAAGTCGCCAGAGATACCACCACCGATTTGGAAAAATCCAAGCCCCGGACCGTCTTTAGAAAGTTTTGGATACATGTCATATAGATACATCATGTACTCTATCCCAGTTTTTACAACATTTGAATTTGTTTCTCCATCATTACAGGCGGCAGCAAACACATTTCCCAAGGTCGAATCCTCCCACCCCGGAACAACTATTGGCAAATTTTTCTTCGCTGCCTCAAGTAGCCAGCAATGTTCGGGGTTGCCTTCGTATTTTCCTTTTAAATCATCAGAAAGTAACATTTTATAAAAATATTCGTGCGGGAAAAAACGCTCGCCTTTAGTTTCCGCATCCTTCCAGTGTTTTAAAATAATCGGCTCAATAACTCGAAAAGCTTCCTCCTCGGGGATAGTAGTGTCCGTAACTCGGCGCTCTCCTCGGTTTAAAATTGCCTCATCGTCTTCTTTGGTGAAATATCTATAGTCTGGGTAGTCCTTATAATGACTGTGTGCAACTAATCTAAAAATCGATTCCTCTAGGTTGGCACCTGTGCAAGATATGGTATGAATTTTGTCCTCTTTGATCATAGCCGCCAAGGTCACCCCCATCTGGGCCGAAGACATGGCTCCGCCCATAGCCAGCATCATTTTACCGCCATCATCCAAGTGTTTTTTGAAAGCGAGGGTAGCATCCTTCATCGCCCGTGAATTAAAATTGTGGAATAGTTTTTGAAATAGGCCCAATATTGAAAGCTGATTCTTTTCGTTACTCATATGTACAGTATACAAAATTTCTGCCAAAAAAGGCAACCTAGCTATGAGGGTTGTTTGCCTTTTTGGGGCCAATATGCAATAATAGCCCTATATGAATCTAGTGGTGAAAACTCTGCCATATGCGCAGATTATCCTTTCAGTGATATTAGTGACAGCAATCATGCTTCAGCAGTCTGGAGCAGGCTTGGGTGGTGCTTTGGGTGGAGATGATACAGGTAGCTTTCATCACACTCGCCGAGGATTTGAAAAGTTTCTTTTTTATTTGTCTATAGTATGTGGAATTCTTTTTGCTTTGTTTGCACTTCTGTCTATTGTATTGATAAAAACAAATAGCTAGAAATTCCTCTACGTGAAAATTTCTTTTTATGGAAAATCCCTATAACCGTAAACGTGACTTTAAGGTTGCTCTAAAATTACCGACAAAGTCAAAAATAAACGCCGCACTGGCTTCTTTCTCAAAAAGAGAACGGATTGTTTTTTCTCTGCTAGTAGTAGTGCTGTTTGTGAGTGCCCTGCTACTCTTAAATAATATCAACAGGCATTTCATGGTGAGCGTACCGATGCATGGTGGCAGTATTTCTGAAGGAATAATCGGCACCCCTCGCTTCGTCAACCCCGTACTCGCAAACTCCCCCGCTGACCAAGACTTGGTATCGCTCATTTATTCAGGACTTATGAGAAAAAATTCAGATGGAGAGCTGATTCCTGATTTAGCAGAAAAATACACTGTTTCTGACGATGGGCTGACTTATACTTTTACTTTGAAAAATAATATTTATTTTCATGATGGCAAACCAGTCACTGTGGATGACATCATTTACACTATAAATACAGTAAAGGATTCTGTGATCAAGAGCCCACACAAGGCAAACTGGGACGGAGTGACTGTTTTAAAGATAGATGAAAAAACCGTTGAATTTAATCTAAAGAAACCATATGCATCTTTTTTGGAAAATACGACCCTCGGCATCATGCCTTCATATCTATGGGGTGGTTCACCAATTGAATTAAATAGTGAAAATACTAACCCAATCGGATCAGGACCTTATATGATCACAAACGTTAGCAAGCAAGCTTCAGGAATAATAAATTATTATGAACTGACATCGTTTAAAAAATTTGCCTTGGGTACACCATATATAGACACTCTGGGCCTACATTTTTACTCCAATGAAGATGACATGGTGAAAGCTCTCCAAAACAAGGAAGTGGATCAGATAAGTTCGGTCACCCCTGCAAACGCAGAAATTTTAAAGAATGATGGATATAAAATAGAATCGGCAATTCTACCTAGAGTATTCGGACTTTTCTTTAATCAAAATGCTAATAGAATTTTTATTGATAAAACTGTAGTCAATGCTATCGATCAGGCGATAGATAAAGACAAACTAGTACATGAAGTACTCTCTGGATACGGAGTCACCATCGACGAACCAATACCACCAAATATGGTAGAGTATCAAAGTCTAAATAGTGAAAATGGTACTTCCCGCGCAGATATATTGCAGAGTGTGCAACAGAGCTTGGCCGACGACGGTTGGGTAAAAAATGCTGATGGAATTCTAGAAAAATCAGCGCAACCAACAAAGGTAGTTAAAACAAAAAAAGGTAAGACGTCGACCGTAGCTGTAGGTAAAAAGACGACTACCCTGCTTGAGTTTTCAATCTCAACTAGCGATGCCCCAGAGCTCACCAAGGCTGCTTCGTTGATACAACAAGATTTAGCGGCTGTCGGCATGAAGGTTGATATAAAAACTTTCCAAATCGGCAGTTTAAATCAAGACGTAATCCGTCCACGTCAATATGATGCTCTGCTCTTTGGAGAAATTATCAACAATGAATCCGATCTCTTTGCTTTTTGGCATTCCTCACAAAGAAAAGACCCAGGGCTCAATGTAGCTATGTATACCAATGCAAATGTAGACAAAATTTTAGAAGATGCTTTTGTGACAATCGACAAAGCTTCTAGAGTTAAAAAATATATCCAGTTTGAAAATGAAATTAAAAAAGATATGCCAGCGGTTTTTCTATACACCCCTGATTTTGTATATGTAGTATCCAAAAATCTTTCAGGGCTTTCTATGAATCATATAACTTTCCCATCGGATCGTTTTGTTGATGTATATTCATGGTATACGGAAAAATATAATGTTTGGAAAGTATTTACCCACTAATTAATAAAAAATAATAATGAAAAAAACAAGACTATCTTTCAGCTCTCTCAGTATTGAGAAACCTAAAACTCCGGTGAGTACGGCTGGCAGTGAGCAAACAGCAATGCACAAAACTTCTCCTCGTAGAATTGGAGAATATTCAGCAGGAGCTGGAAAACAAAAAACTAAAGACAAAAGCCGGTCATCTAAAAGCTCCACCTATCAATATTCCAAAAATAGTCATGGACCAAGTAAAGGTGGCAGTCGTTCACCATCAGGAAAGACACAATACAAAAATCTTAACGAAAGTAAAATTCCGCCACCAGAAGCAGGAGTCATTCGAGTCATCCCCTTTGGTGGAGTAGAAGAAGTCGGGAGAAATATGTTAATAATTGAGTCCAAAGACGACATAATCGTTTTGGATATCGGTTTCCATTTCATTGACGAAGAAGAAGCTATGGGTGCAGATTTTACACTTCCAAACTTTAAATATTTAGAGGAACGCAAAGATAAAATTCGCGCCATCGCTATCACCCACGGACACCTAGACCACATTGGTGGTATACCATTTATCGTAGACCGCATAGGCAACCCACCAATCTATGCGCAATACTTGACGACGCTCATGATAAAGAAGCGTCAAGAAGAATTTATTGGTAAACCACCTTTGACTATAAATGTGGTAGATCAAGACACTAAAGTAAAGTTTAACCAACTTTCTCTAGGCTTTTTCCCAGTTTATCACTCTATTCCTGACTCAATGGGAGTAATCGTGGGCACCCCATACGGAAATATTATCGTATCAGGCGATATGAAACTTGAGCATGAAAATGGCAAACCAACGGTGAAAGAAGAAAAAAAGTGGACAGGGCTTGGTAAAGAGAAACCACTGTTACTGATTGCTGATTCTACCAACGCTGAAGTTCCTGGATTTTCAATCTCTGAAAAGGAAGTTCAAAAAAATATTGAGGAAATAATCAAAACGACGGAAGGTCGGCTAGTTATCGGAACTTTTGCCTCTCAATTTGATCGCATGATCAAAATCGTTGAAATTTGTGAACGCTATAATAAAAAAATCGTTGTAGAAGGAAGAAGTATGAAAAACAACGTAGACATCGCCAAGCTGGCTGGACTTTTAAAGCCAAAAGACGACACCTTTATTGCGGCGCAAGATATAGACAATTATCCACCCAATCGTATCGTCATCATCGCCACTGGCGCCCAAGGTGAAGAATTTGCTGCGCTAATGCGAATGGCCACCAACAAGCATAAATACATCAGACTAAATGCCAAGGATACTATCATGTTTTCTTCATCCGTAATCCCTGGAAATGAGGTCAGCATCCAGAAACTAAAAGACAGCCTATATCGACATGATTTGAAACTTATCCATTATGGAATAGCCGAAATTCACTCTGGTGGGCACGCGAGACAGGAAGACTTAGTATGGATAAATAAGGCGGTGAATCCAAAATTCTTTATGCCCGGCTATGGCAACCATTCAATGTTGCGTATCCACGCTCAGATAATTCGCGAACGAAATAATTTTCCTAAAGAAAATATCGTAGTTCCAGATAATGGAACTATCGTAGAAATCATAGATAAAGGAACTAAAATAACCGTACGCAAAGAAAAAGCTCCAGCTTCTATGATGGTAGTGGATGGACTCTCAATCGGTGATGTTCAAGATGTCGTAGTTCGCGACCGAGTGATGTTGGCTCAAGACGGAATGTTTGTCATTATCGCTCTGCTTGATCAAAAAACCGGAAAGTTAAAAAAATCTCCAGATCTTATTTCTCGTGGATTTGTCTATCTAAAGGAAAATCAGGAACTACTCCGTCAGGTCAGAATTGTTATTAAAAAATTAGTAGAAAATTCTACCGCCAAGTCCAGTGTGGTAAACTTTGATGTACTAAAGGCAGAATTGGGAGAGAACGTATCAAAGTTTTTATATCAAAAAACAGAAAAAAGACCTTTGGTTATACCAGTAATCTTGAGCGTATAAGATGACATCCAAACATCCATTTAGACTTCTATACTTTGTCGGTTTTATTTTTTCAATCCAGTATGGATTGGTGTTGTATATAAATTCTAGTTTTTTGGAACAAGTAATTCCCGAAAAAATTGTGGGTTTGGTATTCACCCTTGCCTCCTTTTTATCAATCCTCTTTTTACTAGAAATTCCAAGAATACTGAGCCGACTAGGTAATTATAAAACTGCGATAATCCTCGTACTATGCAGCTCTATTTCTTTATTTAGCTTAAGTATTGCGCATTCAGCTCTTAGCACCGTTATCGCTTTTTTGTTTTACACTGTTGCAAATTATTCTCTACTGTTGTCCTTGGATGTTTTCATTGAAGAATATATTACCAGTGGAAAAATTGGCCGAACTCGCGGAACTTTTTTGGGTATCAGAAATTTAGGTATATTGATATCGCCAAGTATCGCTGTTTTGATCGTTACAAAAGCTTCATTTTTTGGCGTTTATTTATCAGCTTCATTATTTACCCTCACTTCCCTCTTATTTATTTTCCCGCATTTGAAAAATTTTGAGGATCCTATCTACCGAAGAATATTAGTACGCGAAACACTAAAGAAAGTAAAACAAGATATAAGCTTAAAAAGGATATACTTGAGCGAATTTTTACTTTGCTTTTTTTATTCTTGGATGATAATTTACATGCCAATTTATCTTCATCAATATATCGGCTTTGGATGGCAAAACATCGGATTTATTTTTACTATCATGCTTATTCCCTTTGTGTTGGTGGATTATCCACTCGGGCGTTTATCGGACAAGATTGGAGAGAAAAAACTGTTAATTTTTGGATTTTCTATGGTATCTCTGTCCACAATTGCCATTTTCTTTCTCAAAACTCAAAGCATTTTTATTTGGGCACTAGTTTTGTTTGCGACCAGAGTCGGAGCAGCTGTCATTGAAGTAATGAACGAAAGTTATTTTTTCAAAAAAATTATGGCAGAGGATGCTGGGCTAATCAGCTTTTTTAGAAATATGTTTCCATTTGCTTTTATCGTCGCTCCCCTTTTTGCAATCCCTGTTTTATTCTTGGTTCCTTCTTTTAAATTTCTTTTTTTGACTCTCGGCACGATAATGCTCTTGGGCTTTTTATCTAGCCTCCGATTGAAAGATGTAAAGTAAAATATTTTAATTTTCTAGTTATCCTTAGCAGCCTCGAGGGTTACCGGAACCATTTTTTCTACGCCTTTGTGGAGAATTTTTAGATTTATTACTTGGCCAACGCTTTTTCCACGAATAATTGAGGAAAGGCTGGTTTTATCATCGAGCTTCACTCCATCAACTTCAAGAATAATGTCGTTTTCCACAATGCCAGCTTTGTCAGCGGGGCTTCCTGGAACAACTGCCAAATCACTCGCAGTTGCTCCGGATTTTACCAATACTCCATAATCAACCGTTAGGTTGTTTTTGTCTTTTAAGTCAGGAGTTACATCCACATAGCGTAACCCCAGATATGCGCGAACAATTTTCCCAGTACTTTTTACAGAATCAATTGAACCCTTAATACTATTTATCGGCAAAGCAAATCCAATACTCTGGGCTCCTTGAGCCATAGCCACATTAACCCCTATGACTTCTCCTCGAAGGTTCAGCAAGGGACCTCCAGAATTTCCGGGGTTGATGGCCGCATCAGTTTGAATCACGTGGTCTAGGGTTTCGGTCTTGCCTAAATTGTCGCCAGCAGTCACCGAACGAGCTAGACCAGAAACTACTCCGACAGAAACAGTGTTGCGATACTCTCCGAGAGCATTCCCAATCGCAATAACACTCTGCCCTACTTCGAGCGTATCTGAATTGCCAAGAGTAAGATATGAATAACCGGAGCCATCAATTTTGATAAGTGCAATATCTAAAACAGGATCTTTAGCAATTACTTTTGCAGCATGTTTTTTGCCATCATTGGTAAACACGGTATATTCGACTCCTGTTTGGTCTACGACGTGTTTGTTGGTAACAATCAAGCCGTCACTCGATACAAAAAACCCAGATCCACCGCCAATGTCTTTTTTCTCGGTACCATTTTGACGATATTGTGGAATGTTGAAATTGAAACCTGGGAAATTAGGAAACAAATCTCCGAATGGGTTTTGTAGTTGTTGTTGATTGGGATCAATGTAGGCTTCATACTTTGGAACTTGCTTGGAAATGATTATAGAAACGACGGCTGGATTTGTTTTCTTGACAGCGTCGATGACAAAAGAGTCTTGGGAAAAAATAGTAGACTTGTCTGAGCTACCAAAGATACCAGATGAAGTATCGCCATTGTTGGCCACTTGAGCCTCTCTCACGTATTCCTTGGCAAAATAAGCAAAAATGTTAGCTCGATAATGCCAGACTATACCTAGTCCCACTAACATAAAAACTAAAAAGGAAAGCAAGCTTGTAAAAAATATTAATGAAAAATCTCTATTGTTAAAGATTTTTTTAAAGAATTTTATTATATCTGGTTCTTGTTGCATATACTTTAATATACGTTACTAATAAACAAAATGTTGCACACTGGGTGTAAGAAATTATATCAAAAATTATATTTTTTTAGCAAGTGACTTTTATATATTTTTTCCTTGTGAGGCTTTAAACGTATTATTTTTACGATAAGACCTTTATTTTTTAAGTCTTTTTTTAGATTTTGTACGTAGGCTCTTTGGTCATATCCTAGGGCAATAATATTGGGCTTTTCTTTTAAAATGTGTGGAATGTGATTCTTTACTCCAGAAAGTATTACTTTATCAACCAAGGGACATTTTTTTAATAAAATCATCCTTTTCTTTTCATTTAAAGTCGGATACTTACCCTTTATTTTCAAAACATTTTTATCACGTGCGATTGAAACTATCAGAAATGATGCTTGGTCTAATTTTTTAGCCTGTTTTAAAAAATTTAAGTGTCCCTCGTGCAGTCCATCAAAGGTACCAAACACCATTATTTTTACCCTACTTACTGGAGGGTTCTTTTCCACAGGTTTTTTTGACATAAGTTAAGGTAAGTATATACTAAGTTAGTTCCTTTTAAAAATTAAGAGAAGTGATTGGGGAAACTGGTTAGATTCCAGTACAGTGCCGCTACGGTAAGTCCCGATACGCCAATTGGCGAATCGAGGAACAAGTCCGAATACCAATCATTTTACTAATCCCGAGCAGGATCCTCTCTCATTTTTTTGAGAGACCACAAATTCTGCCCGAGCAGAATTTTTTTTATTTATGAGAAGAAATATAAAAATAATAATAGCCGTTATAATTTTCCTGTCACTTGGAATTTTAGGTTGGCAAAATATTCACAAGCAAACCCTTGGCAGGAGCGTTAGCAACGAACAGAAAAATTTTTTAGCAAAAAAATTTCTTGGTGAATCCGAGAATATTTTGCCAACCCAACTCAAAACCGCGGATATAGAAGTAAACGGTGTAAAATACCAAACTGAAATTTCACAAAACACCAGTGTATATGATTTTATGGATAAATTGCGAACTGAAGGAAAAATAAATTTTGAGGACAAAACCTATGTCGGGATGGGGAAATTTATTGAATCCATAAATGGGATTAAAAATACTGGAGACAAAAGCTGGATCTACTATGTCAACGGCAAAGAGGCACAAATTGGGGTTTCAAATTATAAGATGAATCCGGGAGATGTCGTATCTTGGAAATATGAGAAGGGTTATTAAGTTGTTTAAAAAATATGAAAAAAATATTAAAAGTTTTAATGGTTGTTGGAATATTATTAGCCGGAGGAAATAATTTAGCTCACGCAGATCCTCAAAGTGTAAACCTGACTGTTCGTGATGGAGCCACCATTGTCTTCTCTGGGGCTGTGACCCTACCTACGACCATAACCAGCTTAAATGATGCCACGAATACGCCACACACCATTAATTCCAGTAGTGTGCTCTCGGTATTGGATAGTGCTGCCACAGGCACAGGTTCAAATTTTAGTATTTCCAATCTGACATATTTTAGCTCTTTTGATTCTCTTTATTTAAAGTGTATTACCGACCCAAGTGGAGAAAAATGTGACAACTGGCAATATGCTGTAAATGGCTCTGGTCCTAGTGTAGGTATGGATAAAAATATTTTAGCTGGTGGAGAAAATGTATATGTGTATTTTGGGCCACAAAATAAAATTACTTTGAGTTCAGGAAATATAAAAACCACGGATACTTTGACCGTCACCACGCAAAACTATGATTATGTAAATAATGCTTGGATCACAAGAGCTGGAGTGACTGTGGGTTTGACCCAACCTGACCCAAGCAATCCTTCTACGCCAACTGAAGTTAAAACTAGTCCAGTAGACGCTAATGGTCAAGCAACCTTTTCATCAATTCCTGCTGGAAATTATAATGTCGGAGTAAAAGAAGATTATTATTTTCCAACTGAAGCCCTTACTGTAGCTACTCCTCCACCAACATCGAGTGGAGGTGGAGGTGGAGGAGGTGGATACGTAGCGAGTGCTGGCAAAGTGCTCGGAGTCACCACTACTAAGACCGGCTTTGATTTAAAACTGGCATCTGATTTTCTTGTAGCCCAACAAAAGCCAGATGGCTCCTTTGGCGAAGATCTGTATACTGACTGGGCGGGTATGGCTTTAGCATCTGGAAATTATCAGAATCAAGTAATAAAACTAATTAAACATTTTGAAGAATCCCCTATTGCTGGTACTAATCTTACAGATTATGAGAGGCATGCGATGGCATTGATGGCTCTCGGTCTCAATCCTTATGATACCAATGGCACAAACTACATTAAAAAAATAGCCGATAGTTTTGACGGTAAACAATTTGGAGATCCAACTCAAAATAATGACGATATTTTTGCGCTAATAGTTTTACAAAATGCCGGATACGGACAAGATGAAAAAATGATAACTGATGATGTATCTTTTATACTTAGTACCCAAAAACAAGATGGCTCTTGGGATGAAAGTATAGATATGACTGGAGCTGGCATAGAAGCTTTGTCCGCATTCAATAAAAGTGATCAAGTAAAAAGTTCACTAACTAAAGCAGAGGCATTTTTAAAACAAACAGAGGAGAGCAATGGAGGCTGGGGTGATAATGCATCTTCCACTGCGTGGGCCATCGAAGGCATATTGGCCTTGGGTGAAAAACCGGAAGATTGGAAAAAAAATGATCCGACAAATCCTGGTGTAAGTAATACTCCACTTGATTATCTGGCAACAATGCAAGATACAGATGGCGGAATAAAGGATGCTAATATACAAACTAAAATTTGGGAAACAACTTACGTGATTTCTGCCCTCTCTGGTAAAACTTGGAATCAAACTATGCAAACATTTGATAAACCTAAAGATGTTAGTAATGTTCCTGGTGCATCCCCTGAAATAAAACCTGCGACAAAACCTGTAGTAATGTTAAAAAAAATAACTCCAATCACATCCAAAACAACAATACATGAAATAACTTTACCGGAAACACAAAATCCACCAGCACTAATACCTAAACCAGAAAACTGGTTCTCCAGATTGATACATTTTATTTTTTAAACTCTACAACTTTGCCGGCTAAAATTTCTACTTTATCGGCTTTGCGCAGGTTTTTGATTTGAGATTTAGAAAGAATGTCGTAATGCTTTTGCTTGTCTAGGGCCTTGTCTATATACCACAGATCCCCTTCGGCGGTAGCCCAATTTCGACTGTTGAATTTATTTAAATTTAGTGGAGCAGAATATTTACGCAAGGTCTTTTGCCCATTATCTAAAAAATATTCGTGAAAATAAGACATCACGAGTTCACGGATGTTTTTATAGATCGGTTCCCGATATCGTAGTACAGCATGATTTGTCTTGGATAAAGCGCCCCAGTGGCCATTCTGCTTGAATGAAGTGATAACGTGGTCAAAGTCCCCTTTGGTGGTCTGTAGGTGTAGCACACATGGAGTAAACCCATGCAAGGAAAGAATGTATGCTCCTAGGATAGCCCCCTCAATGCAATGAGCGTTGTGAGTACGAACAACCATAAGTGGTGACTTTAATGTATCCACTCCATTCTTCTCAAAATTAAACTGGAGTTCATTTAGAAAACTCTGCACCTTGGCTGGTGTATTTAGTTTGTGGAGTAATGCCTTTTCAGCTTTAGTGAACGCTAACATGCATCATCTATTGCAAGGTAATACTTTTTATAGTGATCGGATCAATTGGCCTATCATTGGCGCCAGTCTTCACGAGTCCAATTTTATCTACGACATCTTGCCCAGCAACTACGTGCGCAAAAATTGTGTATGCAGGAGGAAGTGGATAGTTTGCCGTCATAATGAAAAATTGACTGCCATTGGTATTTGGTCCTGAGTTTGCCATAGCGACTATGCCCTTTTTATAACCTGTTTTATATAGATCTGATTGTGGGTTTATTTCATCGGCAAAGCTGTAGCCTGGGCCTCCTGTGCCCCAGAGCGCCATTTTACTGTCATCCTTGGAAAGTGGGTCCCCTCCTTGAATCATAAAATTCTTGATAACTCTGTGGAATTTAACCCCATCGTAAAAATTGCTTCCAGCTAACTTCGTAAAATTAGCTACAGTTTTTGGAGCATCGGTATTATAAAATTCAATTTTAATATCTCCCATACTTGTATGTAATGTCGCGTCCATAATTTTTTTTGTATCGTTTACGTTAGTAGTAATTTTTGTATCCTTAGTGACACTTGTGTCATCTGTAGGAGTTTGGGTTTGCGCAACAGTCGAGGTGTCAATCGAATTTGCACCTTTTTCATCACGTGATTTAAATGCTAATAAAGCTATACCACCGATAATAATAACAATAACTGCAATAATAATATATTTTTTCATCTTTTTATATTAATCTTTTTTGTAAAAATGAGCAACTGCCAAAAGGGTGAGAAGAGCGAAAAATGCTGTCAGCGCGAGCATGGGAATGGAAATATATCCGCCAAATTCAGAAACTAGGTGCTGATAGCATGATACTCCCGAAGCATCGCATGGAGTGTTTGTGGTTTCTCCAAAATAATAGAAAAAATTCTGATATGCCGAGACTAGAAAACCGATAGATAAGAGTGGGGCGACATATTTTACAATTTTTCTGTCTTGAGTCCAAAAGGCAATGCCGAAAAGGAAAAATGATGGGAACATAAATACTCTCTGCCACCAACACAAGACACATGGAAGAAAATGAATGATTTCAGAATAAACCAATGGAAATAGCGAAGCGAAAAAGGAAATTAAAAAGCTGAGTACAAGGAAATGTTTACTGACATAATCCAGAAATTTATTCCTACTGTTTTTTTTATAAACAAAAAAAAGTAAAAATAGTGTAATGACTGAAAGAATCTGCAGAGCTATTGCTCCAGCTCCAAGAAAGACATTCAAATAGTGTATATTGTCGGGATTCATTTTTTTATTATTGAGGTAGTGTACAGGAAGTGGCAGAAGCTAACGTCTCGAGCTTGACTCCTGCGCCATCTGGAGAATCATCGGGAATTCGGGTGCCATCGGCCAGTATCCAAGTAGGGTAACTTTTTATTCCTTTATCTATACAAACTTGTAGTTGCCCTCCTCCATCAGCGGTAGAACATTCTACATATGGTAAGAGATGAGCTGAAGAACCGAAAGCTCTCTTTTGAGCTTGGCAATGTGGACACCAGAAAGCGCCATAAAAGGTTGCGCCTTTATCCTTCAAGCAAGTCGCAAAAGCATCATATTTTCCTGGGCCTGCGGGCACTTCTTTGCTCCTTAATAAAACTGTGCCGATTAATCCTAAAACCAAAATACCTATTACTAATAAGAAGATTTTTACGTTATTTTTATTATCCATGCTTTAATTCTATCAATTTAAAAAATCTTTGGCAAGAAAATGATGAGGCCAATGATGGCTGCAGCAAAAGTGGCGAGCAGTACTGCCCCAGCGGCGACATCCTTGGTATCTCTGGCATAGGGATGATATTCTGGCGAAGTCAGGTTGATATCTATTTCAATGGCCGTGTTAATCGCCTCTGCAACAAGCACCAAACTAATTGTCAGTATAATCAATACCCATTCGATGTTTGAAATATGTAAAAGAAAACCTAGATAGATAGCCAAAAGTCCAAAAAAGGAAAGCGCCCAAGTATTTGGACTCGATTTAAACAAAACCCCAACCCCTCGCCAAGCATGCGTTGAATTTTTTATACGTGGTAAAATCGAAAAATTTTTTTTATCTTTCATTTTTAGGTCCAAAATGACCATATGTTATATTATTATCCATTTCTGTGTCTCGCCTTCTATCTAATTCCTCTTGCTCTGAAAGTTTTTCACGTTCAGCCAATTCTTTTCGTTTCTTTTTTTCTTCTGGATCTAATATTTTATTAATATTTTCTATTACTGATTTTTTGTGCTTTTTCAGGATATCTTTCTCCTCTTCAGTTAATTCTTGACGTCTTACTTCCTTAGCCCAAATAGCTTTTAAAGTCTCTTCTTCAGATTTGGGTTTTGGGAAAAGATTAGATTGATTTGGGTCTTCCATATTCGTATTATATACCATCAAACAAAACAAAGACTATCCACCTGTGGATATTACTGATACTGGATATAGCTAGGTTGAGGGTTTAGTTTTAACAAATCATTTGGAGTCATCATAGAAGTTCCAGGAGTCAGGATGTCATTTTTATAAAACAATTTAAACCCAGTAAACTGAACCGGCTGTGGGTAAATAAAATTCTTGTAAGTACCAATTTTTTTTGCCTTTCCACCCCAGCCATCCATATTCATCACTATTTGGACTTCGGGTAATGGTTTTATCTCTTTATAATTTGTTAACATGCCTTGAGTAAACCGATGCACGACTAAAATTTTTGGAGGTAAATTATTTTCTTTTACAATTTTTGCCAGATAGTTGGCAGCAAAGTTTACATCACTGGCGCTGAACGTTCCTATAACTGTGCCCGGCTTGTTGCCAGTTTTCATTGAAAACTCTGGATCAATACCCAGATGTACATTTGGTAATTTTAAATATTTTTCAAAGACAGGAATTTCACTTTGGACGTTTGAAAGACCTACTTGAATATCTAGAAAAACAATTCCGTGTATTTTGTCTGCCATTTTTACTACCTTGTCTATCTCAGAACTCGGCATCCGCGCCCTATACTTACCATCCTTACCCGCACTTCCTTGAGCCACCACGGCGATATAGTGTAGTGCTGGAACAACTGGAGTGCTTGGATCAGCCACTTCCCATTTTTTTACTTCGGTATTTAATTTTTGCAACATTACATCTTCACTATATTCTCCGAGAACTCCCATGTGCTTTGAGTATAGATTTCCGTAATAGGCAACTATGCGATTAAAAGGCAAAAGAGCTCCGGCGTTAGGATATACGGTTTTTACTGGCCAGATATTTGGTAAAGCTATCTTGGCTGGCACCGTCACCGTCGTAATCTTACCAGTCTTTTTGTCTTTGATGGTTTTAGTGGTTGGGCCCTTTGGTGGTGGGTTGTTTGCCAGTTCATTTAGCTTTTTATCATAAGTCGAAGTATTTAATGATGTAAGAACAGGGGTTAGGGGTTTGGTGGGAGTGGATACTTGGTCAGCATCAATTTCTCTCGGTGGGTAAGATATCGTATTACTAAAAAACTCTGGAAAAACAAAAAACAATACAGCTAGTAAAAATAGCGCCCCAGCAAAAAAAACCAAATGGCTTTTTTTGAATAGATTTTTTAGTCCAGACGTATTCCTGTTTTGATCAGTCATGACTTACAGTATACAACAAAAGTGAGATATATTATACTCTTTCTCCTATTTGCTGTCTCCACATAGCAGAATACAGTCCTTGTTTAGCCAAAAGCTCGGCATGCGCGCCAGATTCAGTTATGGCACCTTTTTCCAAGACATAGATAGTATCGGCATGCATAATCGTGGAGAGCCGGTGCGCAATCAAAATAGTAATGCGAGACTCTCCTTCTGAGACATCGCGAATTGTTTTGGTTATTTCTTCTTCGGTCAAAGAATCGAGCGACGAAGTCGCTTCGTCAAAGATTAAGATATTTGGTTTACGCAATAGGGCCCGAGCGATAGAAAGTCTTTGTTTTTCACCACCGGAAACTTTCACGCCTCCTTCACCGATAAGTGTATCTATCCCTTTATCAGCTCTTTTCAAGAGAGATTGAGCGGCGCTTTTTTGCAACGCATCCAAACATTCTTTCTCCGTCGCGTTTGGATTCACGAAAAGTAAATTTTCTCTGATTGAGCCTGCAAAAAGCTGGGTGTCTTGAGTGACAAATCCAAATTGGCTACGCAATTTATTTAAATTTAATTCATTTTCTTTGATGCCGTTGTAGAGTACGCTCCCTTCTTTGGGTTCATATAGCCCAACCAAAAGCTTTACTAGGCTAGTTTTTCCTGCTCCTGACGGACCCACAAAGGCTATCGTCTGTCCGGATTTAACTTCAAAGGAGATATTGAGTAGAGCCGGCTTTTCGGCATTGCTATATGCAAAAGTAACATCATCAAACTTTAATGCCGATATTTTTTCAATAACTTTGGGGTTGATGGGCACAGGTTCGATGGGCGTATCCATTATTTGTTTAAATCTACCGAGCGCCACTTGGGCATCGCGATAATTGTTGATAACGGTGCCCAGTTCTTGCAAGGGACCAAAGATAAAAAATGAATATATATAAAGAGAGAAAAATTGCCCAAAAGTAACTGTGCGAACAAAAACAAGATAGAGCAAAAAAGCTAATATGATGGTTCGCAGAAAATTTATCATGGTACCCTGCACAAAGCTAACACTTCGGATATAGCGAAGTTTTTTCAGTTCAAGTTTTAAAATTTTATCGGTAGTATTATTTAGACGTAAAATTTCCTGATCAACTAACCCGAGACTTTTCACTAGTTCAATATTTCTCAAAGACTCAGTCGTAGATCCAGCTAGTGCTGTCATTTCGGTGAAAATTATTTTTTGAATCTTTTTTACCTTACTTGTCAGTAGATAACTGGCTATGCCAATAATCGGTATGGTGAGTGCGAATACTATCGCCACGCCAAAGTATATATGAAAGGCATAAATAGTGACAAAAATGAAACCAATCAATGACACAAACAGCACATTGATAAATGAAGTAACGAATAGCTCACTGGTAGTACGCACATTTTGCAATATACCTAGAGTTTCCCCGCTACGCTGATCTTCAAAAACTGCATATGGTAAGGCTAGTGAGTGTTCTATGCCATCGTTATAAATTTTTGTCCCCAAACGTTGAGTTACGGTATTTAAATAATAATCCTGAAAATTCTTGGCTACTCGAGACACAAAAGCCGCGCCGACAGCTATGGCCAGTAAAAAAGAAACTCCACCTAAAAATTGCTTCAAGGTAAATGAATTAAACTTGGTGGCATAGTCGTCTATCACGTGTCGAAAAATAAGTGGATCAAGCAAAGAAAAGACTTGATTTACAGTCGCCAACACGAGAACTAGAACACAAAGTTTCCAATACTTTTTCAAATAGTGATAAAAAATTCTCATATTTTATATTAGTTTAGAAACCTAGATCTTCATTGACTAGGATCATTCTTACCTTTCTTCCGGTAAATTCACTTTCTCTGTTGAAGGTCACTATTTTGCTAGGAAAAGTTCCGACTCCATATAATTGCTGCATGTGCACTTCTTCAAGAGGAATTACGTGTTCCATCAGACGATTGTAAGCATCTGGTAAGCTTGGAGTGATTTTTTTAGTACTAACAACAAAAATAAGATTTTGTGAGCTAAATACTATATGTGGTAATTGACTGCCAGTGTTTGAAGCGATAATAAACTCCCCCGTCTCAGCGAGTCCGTGCACACTGCCCAAATAATATTCTGAAAGAAGGGCTTGCTTGCGAAGTTCAGCTTGTTTGGCACCATCTTTTTCGGCAACTATCGCTGCATGCAAATTATTCCAGCCGTGTTCACCAGCCTTTAGATAATCTACCAAGCCTATTTGTTCCAAGGTAACTGAAGCTCCATTCATGACCGAAGCTCCTTTGGGGATTAATTCTTTTATTTTTGTGAGCGCCTCTGCTCCACTCTGCACGACAAACGCTTCCACGTTCTTAGCAGCAAGGGCTTCGATAGTTTTTTTAGTAACTTCTTCTGTTGATAGTTTATTATATTCCATAGATACATTGTAGCATAAAAAAAATTTTAATGCTAAAAATTTATTTTTTCAGCAAAAGAAAAATCAAAAATACGATCACAAAGCACGCAAAAAATCCAACTGTTTTACCAAAGAAGGCCACGGCCTCTTTTTGCTTGCCTCCCATATAAAGCTGTATTGGTTCGGATAAAAACAAAAATCCCATCACAGCCGCTGACAACACAAATAAGCTCAAGACTGCCATTGGAATAAGTAAGGTTTTGCCCGGTAAAATAGAGGTCACCACATTCATGACTAAAACTATAATTACGATGTAGAGGGCTGCGGCGAGTGCATGGATAAATGGTTTTTTCATAAAATTTTATTTTTTATATAAATAAAAGAAATCTCGACTCGATCCATTGAAATACCTAGCTGGATGGTTGAGGCTTTGTAATTCTTTATTTAAAGGAATGGAATCGTAGGTACCTTTACTATTTTTATTAAAAACATAGAAATGCACTTGCGAAGGATTAATGTCGAGCTGTACGGCACTCAAAGCCCCAGCCATTCGAAGCGCGTCAGCGAGAGTCATTGGACTTAAATTGTTACCAGCCGCGTATAAAAGATTACCCATTTTATTTATCCCGATTCCAGAACGCCAAGTATAAGTTCCACGAACTAGCTCTTTTTTAGAGTGTAGTACGCGCCCAAGTACTTTTTTATATTCTTCCGGGGTCATAGTTGTTCTGTCATTATTCTCGAGGATTAGTGGGCCATTTTGACGAGCAAAAACTACATTAGTGCCAAGGTTGTCACCCGTATAATTAAAAATTTTAATGGACCCATCAGAGTAGGTGGCAATGGTTCCTGCGTCAACCTGGAGAGGAGCGTAAGTTTTATCACCCACAACCATTCCATATTTTCCATCAGCATAAAGAAAACCACCATTAAATGCACCAACCAAGGTATTGTTATCCGCAACACTCTGTGGGACAACTCCTGGTCCAGGGTTTCCAAGAGATCCTCCTGGCTCCTTAGTGCCAGCGATAGCATTTATCCCTAAAAGTTTAGTATTTATTTCTACGATGGAAACAATGGCGTATGATCTTTGTGGATCTGGACGAATAAAAGTAGTAGCCATGACTTCTTTATCTGGGAAAAGTGCCGAAGAAAGGTTGTGCCAAATTCCCTCACCTGAAAGTGGCTTAAAGGATTCGTTTGGAATAATCGGTGTATGATCGAGTTCTGGTGAAGTAATTAAATTTTTACCTTGATCTAAAAATTGTGGTGACTCTGGTGCCTTAAATTTATAAATAATGTTGTCAGCAATATCAGAAATAGAGAAAAAAATGTTTTCAATAAAAATAACTTGCTGATCTCCTATAAGTGGACGTATATAATTATCGGTGATATCGGCGGCAGCTGGGGCATCAAATTTAACGAAAATACCCAAGCCGATAAGCAAGATGACTACTACCAATAGAACCCTTTTAAGCCATTTAATAAAGGTTCTAAAGCGAAAAGATCTTATTTTTTTTTGATCTAATTTTATATCCTGCATATACTTTTACTTCTGAAAATAAAAAATAACCACGACACCTAAAATCAATAGAGCATACCCAATTAATTGTAGAGAGTCTAGCCGTTCATTTAATAGAAATACTGATACAATACTAACAATAATGAAACTCATAATCAACATGACTGGATTGGCTACAGACAGAGGCAAGGTTCGAAGAGCTAGTACAAAAAAAATAGCATTGATGGCAAAAAGACCACATCCGACTATAACCAAATAGTTCCGAGAGATTATAGACAACAGTGACCCATGTAAAGCAACTCCGCGATTGGCGGCTAGTTTAAAAACGACACTTCCGGCCGAATTCAGTATGAAAGCAATTATCAGATATAAAATTGACATATATAACGATTATTATAGCATTTTTAACCAATAAAGTGTTTAGCGAAGTCGTCTAATATATATATTAACTTAACTTTAAGAGAGTCGCTTTGGCTCGTTAGTCGTTTTACTTTTATAAAATCAGCGCCTATTTTTTTTGCAAAAAGGCCGTCAATCAATATTTTATCTCCAATAACCAGTAGGTTTGTTTTAAGCTGATCGGGTAAATTTTTTATTACTTTTTTATTCGGTTTTTTAAAGGACGAAATCAAAAGTGGAATATGTGTTTTATTTGCTATATCATTATCCCGATCTGGTAAATGTTTGTTGGAAAATAAAAAAATGGAATTAGCCGTGGCCATCTCTTCAATTTTTTTTGCTACCAGCGGATCTAGGTCTGACCCACCGTCCGCGGTTATGGTGCCGTCAATATCGAGAATAATGGTTTTACGGGACCAAGCGGAGACATCTAATTCTTTAAAATACTTTTCCATTTATATAGTGACAATTAAAAAAATAATTTAGCCAGCCCAAGTATGCCCTGCTTCCAAGGCACTCTATGGGTCACCCCTGATTTATTTGCGAAACTATCTAAATTTTCAAGATACCAATCGTAATTTCGCACTAGGGCTTGCTTGTTTGAATATTTAGGATTATAACCGAGAATTTTTTCAGCCTTTTCAATAGACACAAATGAATCTTTGGAAGCCGTTTCATATACCCATTTATAAAGTGGTGACAAATGTAAGGCTTCTAATATCCGCAGAGTCCAGATCACCGGCGCAGCTGGTAAGCCAATTATTTTTTTACCAAATCCAGCCTTATCTAGCACTGCCTGATAATCTTCTTTCATGGTGGTAAATTCCTTGGCGCCAATATTGAAAGTATCATTTACAATTTTGTTATCCAAAGTAGCACAAAGATAAATGGCATCACATAGATCTTCCACATCTAGAAGCTGATATCTGTTCCTACCATTGCCGATCATGGGAAAATTTTTGCCGTCTTTGGCCCAATCGTAAAACAAGGCAAATACTCCAAGTCTTTCTTTGCCGATGAATGATTTGGGTCGAATAATCGGCACACACATTCCTTTGGTTCTATATTCTAAACAAACATTTTCTGCCAGAATCTTGGCCTCGCCATATGGACCGACGCCAATCAAGGTATCCTCTTCTACTAGGGGGTGGTGGTCAGGGATGCCGTAAACTGCAGTAGAAGAAATGTGGATCACTCTCGCCACTTTGTGTGCATAGGCGCTTTCTAAAATGTTTCTAGTACCTTCTACGTCGGTAGAAAATATTTCTTCTTTGGAATAAAGTGGCAGAGCCGCAGCTGTATGCACCACGATATCTATGCCCTCCATGCACTTGTCTACTATTTGTTTATTTCTGATGTCGCCTACTACGACTGTGATCTTGTCCGTTTGGTCCTTTTCAGGATAATCAAATACATCCTTATCCAAGGAAACAACCGTGTGCCCTTTGTCTATGGCATAACGAATAAAATTAATACCCAAGAAACCCGATCCACCAGTTACAAGAAATTTCATATAGCTTAATTATATATGTAAATAAATAATAAAAAACATCGTCAGAATCCAAGCCAGACTACTTAAAAAAATTACTTTATCGGCGATAATTACCTTCTCTGGATATTCGGCTTTGTGAGTAGTGAAAACTAAAAATAAGTAGCGGACAATGCCTAGGATTACCAAAAAGATTGAGAAAACAGCTACGTTGGAATTTAAAACCAGTACACTATATAAACTATAAGCGATAATCACCAAAGTGGCAGAAATGATAAGCATGGCATTGAGAAACTCCGGAGTATATTGCAAGAGAACAATTCTCTTGTCGTCTTGACTAAATTCAGCTAGCCTTTTGGCGACAATCAAAAACAAGGAAATGAAGATTATACAAAGCAAAAGCCAGTTGGAGATGGGCACCATAGCGGCAATTCCACCGACCATAATTCGGATAAAATAAAACGTGGAAACGAGCAAAATATCCAAGATAGCAATATGCTTAAAATATTTTGAGTACAGAACGTTTAACAGAAAATATAATACCATCAACCAAAATATTTGCGGGATAAAAAAATAAATTACAGCAACAACAACGATCAGTAAGCTACAGAGTAAAATAATTGCGGACTTGATGGAAACTGCGCCAGAGGCGATCGGCCGATTTTTTTTAGTGCTGTGTTTTTGATCTTGCTCCTTATCAAAAATATCGTTCAATATATAGACCGAACTGGCGGTGAGACAAAAAACGATAAAAGCCAAGGTCACAAGCGTAAGCTTACTATAAACAAAAAAATCTTTCGCAAAAAAGAGCGGTACAAATATAAAAAAATTCTTAATCCAGCTATAAGGTCGCATTAATCTCAACATTGGTGGCATGGACCCATTATAGCAAACTTATTTACCTAATTGAAATTAATCAAAAAGCTATACATGCCCATGCCGCACACACCACGAAGCGGCACACCAGCCACTGGGGTACCGATATCTATTTCAGTTTCTCCGGTTTGGGGCAGGATTTTTTGGAAACCGATGGAATGAATTGCTAGAGATGAAGAACAATCATAAGAGCCGTTGGTTTTGACGATAAGTTTTGTCGGAATGCCAGCCTTGGCAGTGGAGACTTTGGGTGAATAACCGCCTCCGGCAGCAATAGTGACATATTGAATGCCATCTTTTATTTGAATATTGGCTACCGAACCAGCACTACTGCCACCACCACTTGATCCTAAAATAAAAACAAAACCCACCACTGCCAAGATCACAATTGTCGCCACGATGAAAGGAGTTTTATTTGTTCCGTTAGATGTTTTTTTATTTTTACTCATAATTAAATATTGAATAGTGGGTTGATAATACCGAGTCCAGCCAGCCCAGCCAAGAGCGCAAATAATCCAAAGCCGATAACTACGACCCCAGCTGATTTAAAGAATAGTGGCGCATATTTTCCGTGAGCGATTGAAGCCGAGCCAAATGATAGCAACAAAAGCATCGGCAAGGTTCCTAGAGCAAAAGCAAGCATGATGAGAAGACCAATAGTAAAGGATCCACTTCCAAGCGCCGCAAACTGCATTGATTGAGTAAATCCACAGGGTAAGAAGAATGTACCGAAGCCCACTAGAAGTGGCGCAAAGGTTTTATGTTCTACCTTTCTAAAAAAATTAAAAATCCCCGATGGCAGTGTGATTTTATTTTTAGCAAATACTCCGACTAAATTTAAACCTAAATACAACATAATAAGTGATGCAACAATTCCTAATATTGCTGTAGTCGTAAATGTAGAATTAATAGGTATGGCGCTACCCACCACCCCGAGAACTCCCCCTAATACCGCAAAGCTTACTAATCTACCACTATGAAAGAGAAAGAAAGTTTTGGTGTCACTCTCATTGTCTTGTGATACTTTGGCTGAAAGTGAGAGCACCAGCCCGCCGACAATGGCCAAGCAGGAAGAAACTGAAGCAATGAGTCCAATGATAAATGCGGTTGCTGGTGTAGTCTTGCCACCGATGCCCAAGTTGAGAATACCTGATTTTTGTAACAGGAAAAATAAAAGTAAAAATCCAAGCCCAATGGGTATAGCTTTCCAGGTGGTGTTGTCACTCTCTTTTTCTGAAATAATTTTTTCTACTGAAAGAGTGTATCCGTTTGGTCTTATTTTTTCGCTCAAAATACCTGCCATTTCTTCTGGACTTTTTTCACTATCAACTTCTACTTCCACGACTTCCTTATTTAGATCAACCTGAACATTTTTAACAAAATCTTGCTCTTGCAAAACATCTTCGATTAAGATTTTACATGCTGCACAATGCGTACCCGAAACATGAAATGTATATTTTTTCATAAATTATAATTTTATACTTTTAATTCTAAGTGAATTGGAAACTACGGACACGCTCGACATCGCCATCGCGAATCCAGCAAACACCGGCGAAAGTAGCCAGCCAAATATTGGATAAAAAAGCCCAGCTGCTAGTGGAATTCCAACAATGTTATATATAAAAGCCCAGAAAAGATTCTGCTTGATTCCACGCATGGTTATTTTGGAAAGTTTAATTGCTTTGACGAGCTTGGAAATATCTCCACCCAAAAGAGTAATCCCGGCTGACTCAATAGCCACGTCGGTGCCTGTACCCATAGCGATACCCACATCAGCTTGTGCTAATGCTGGAGCGTCGTTCACTCCGTCCCCCGCCATAGCCACAATGTGTCCCTCCGTTTGTAATTTTTTAATCTTCAATAATTTATCTGCCGGCAAGACATGCGCCATGACATCATCAATACCCACAAGTGATGCAATATATTTGGCAGCCCTTTCATCGTCTCCAGTAACCATAATTACTTTGATTCCGAGTTTATGTAGGTTGTCCACTGCTTGCTTGGATTCTGCCTTTATTTCGTCAGCTACCATCACAAACCCAAGCACTTTCTCGCTCGTAGCCAGGATAACTGGTGTCTTACCTTCCGCGGTAAATTGTTCTAATTTGGCAGTATCGAAAGAAAGTTTTAAGTCTTGTATTAGTTTTGCGTTCCCAACAAAATACTCTATTCCATCGATTGACCCTTTTAGACCCTTGCCTTGTATTCCCTCAAAATTTGAAGTATCTACTATTTTTATTTTTTTATCTTGGGCGTAGTTAACAATGGCATGAGCAATTGGATGCTCAGATTTTTTTTCTAAGGATGTCAAGATTGAAATAAATTTTTCGTCCGACAAGTCTGAAGAATTTTGAATATCAACCAGTGTAGGTTTGCCGATAGTAATCGTGCCAGTTTTATCTACAATGACTGTATCTACTTTATGAAGTTTTTCCAAGGTTGCCGCATCTTTGATCAAAATTCCCTCGCGAGCACCCTTGCCGACTCCAACTATAATTGCCGTCGGCGTGGCCAGCCCGAGCGCACAAGGACAAGCAATCACCAGTACGCCGACAAAAGAAACCAAGCCGAATGAGAGTGCTTGTGAAAATCCTAGTGGCCCCGCCCCAACAAGCAACCATATTCCGAGAGTTGCAAAAGCGATTACCAATACAATCGGCACAAAGATACTTGAAATTTTATCAGCTAAGGCCTGTATGGGGGCTTTACTTCCTTGCGCATCTTCTACCATCTGTATGATATGAGCAAGAAGTGTTTCCGCGCCGACTTTGGTACCTTTGAAGGTAAATGCGCCACTGGTATTGATAGTACCCGCCACCACACTATCACCAACTTTTTTGGAAGCAGGCATTGGTTCACCGGTCACCATTGATTCATCGACAAAAGATGCCCCTTCGGTAATTATTCCATCTACTGGAATTTTACTTCCGGGTTTTACAATAATTAAGTCGCCGTGCACCACTTGATCAATTGGGATCTCAATTTCTTTCCCACCTCTGGTGACTAGAGCGGTTTTGGCCTGAAGATTAAGTAATTTTTCGATGGCATCGCCAGTTTTTAATTTAGATCTTGCTTCCAGATATTTTCCGAGAGCAATAAAAGTAATGACCACAATAGTCACATCATAATAAGTCTGCGTGACATTAATAAAGGGGGCCAGTGATTTTTCAAATGCAGTAACAATAAAACTATATAAAAATGCTGTGATGGTGCCGATGCCGATCAAGGTATCCATATTTGCTTTACCGTAGCGGAGAAAACGATAGAAGCCAAGTAGGTATGGCTTACCGACAACAAAGAGTGTGTAGGCCGCCATTATTGGTAATAAGTGATGAAAAAATTCGCCTAGGTTGTAGCTCATTTCTGGCACAGCTTTGTACTCTGCTAAAATGTCCCAAGCCATAATAAAGATACTTATCACTGCAAGTGGAATAGCCGAGATAACTTTGTTCCGCATATCTTTAATTTCTGCCAACTTTTCAGCCTTGGATTGATTGAGCCCCAAGTGTGCAGCATGCTCGTCCTCACTCATACCCATTTCGCTCGCCGACATATTCATATTGTGTGCGTCTGATGCAACTAGAGAATACCCTAGTGGCTCTAACTTTTTATTGAAAGATTCTGGGTTGGTTTTACTTTGATCAAAAGATATTTTTGCATTTTCAGTGCCATTATTAACAGCAATAGATTCTACGCCGTCAATTTTTTTGACAGTTCGCTCGATAATGCTGGCGCATGAAGCACAATGCATACCTTTTACTTTAAAGGTTTTTGTATACATATTATTTTCTCTTAAGTTTATAAACCTTAAGTATCTCGGTAGTAGCTTTACCTGTGTCACCCTTTTTCATTTGGTCTACGACGCAATGACTAAGATGACCCTCCATAAGAGTGTCTTCAACATTTGAAAGACCTTGCTTGACCGCCGATGTTTGGGTGATGACATCAATGCAGTAAGTGCCACCATCTATCATTTTTTGAAGCCCACGAACTTGACCCTCAATTATTTTGAGGTGTCTGATTAATTTATCTTTATTGGTTTTCATTCCAATAGTGTATACCCCCTAGGGGGTATTGTCAACTTTTGGAAATTTAGGGTGTGGAAAACTTATTTAATTTCTGGTTCTTGGTGAAATTTTTTTCCTAGATAGTACGGCCAGACTATAAGCGCTAGCACTCCCCTCCAAAATGAAAGACGAAGATAGCCGATGGAAAAAAGCCAACCTATGGCCCACAGCACACCAAAAACATTATCGTGATTTATTATTATATTTGGCATAAAATTATTTTTTTAATGAATAATTGAAAACGCGACCCCTAAAAAGTATGGCCAAACTATGATTGCTAGAACTCCCTTCCAGAAAGTTAGGTGTAGAAAGCCAATGGTAAAGAGCCAGGCCACAATCCACGCCCCGCCTGTAAACATATTATTTTCTATTTTAATTTTGTTCATCTATTAATTATATCAAATATATTAAAAATTGACGAGCCAAAAGTGTGAAATATTAATTGGGGATATTCGTCAGTATTTAAAGAGGGGTATAAAGAAGGTATGGGAAAGGTCGATATTATTAACATTAATAAGTTGCTGAGTATTATTAATTTAATAAACAATTTTATGGAAAAATTCAATTGGACAAAGGCACTAGGTTTTGGGGCACTTATTTGGCTCATTATGTTTGCTCTTGTTTCTGCTTTTGTAGGATTTAACATCTATGAGGCACTCCTTTCAAAAATCATCTTTGTACTTGCTGCTGGCCTACTCTCTTATCTATGTGTCAGAAACGTAAAAACGGCATCACTCGGACGAGCTTTTGAGTATGGACTTACTTGGGTCGCTGTCGGCGTCGTGCTTGATCTCTTGGTTAGTATGCAATTTAATCCTACTATGCTCCTCGCTTGGGAATACTGGGTAAGTTATGCTTTCATTCTGTTTGTACCAATGTTTTATTCAGGGTTTGGAACTACGAAGAATGTAAATGCTTTGCACGCCTAGTATAAAAATAAACAATCAAACTATGTTAGACAAAAAGAAAATATTACGAGAACAGGGACATTTGACTCGTCCTCCTAGGTTGGAAGGTGTGGTAAAAAACAAGAATATGAATCCGGTGAAAAAGAAGAAAAGAAAATTTACAACAATAACTTATCAATATGATCAAGATAATTACCAAAGGGTCTTATAGATTAATCAATACTACGGACCACCACAAGCTTCTATACTTAGAGGATCAGGGTTATATGTGGACCTATGCCAGAAATATTGGAGAGTTGCTAACTTTCTCCACGCATCCCCATCAACGAGATTATCTTTTGGCTGAAGGCAAATATAATATCTATAAAGTGAAGGATGATCCAAAGTTGATCGACTTGCTTCATTTGGAGTTGTCGGTGGGGAGAAAATGGCAAGGCTATTTGCTTCTAACTGGACTGCCTACAAAAAAGAAAATCCGCAGTCGCATTGTGCCAACTGAGGAAATAATTTCTGGTAAAAAATATTAAGCTTATGATCTTTTATACTGAGAGAGCCCAAGAATATTTCCTTCGGAATCTTTAAACCAAGCTAGGAAACCCATTTCACCGTCTTTTCCTAGCGGAGTTTTACCACGCACCACTTGGCCACCGTTTTCAACAATTTTATTTAAAGCTAATTCAATGTCTGCAACATCAACATAAAACATAGGGTATGGCATGCTGGGGTCACGCTTGCCAGAGCCTCCATTTATAAAACCTGGTTCAATTGGTTGCATCTTTTCATTTATCTCTCCAGTTTGCCAGCTAGTATAGCCAAATTGTTCCCATTCGAATGGTTTCCAACCAAAAACGTTTTGATAGAAGGATTTTGCTCTCTCCTTGTCATCCCACGGAAATTCAAAATGTGTAACTTTATCCATGCCTACATTATACCATATTTTCTATTCCAAAAAAATATATTACTTTATGATTAATTCTTCTTTTGAAAAGGAATAATAAAAAGAAAAACAAATAGCGCAAAAGATGACGAAAATACCAGCAGAGAAAATTGCTGACCCTATTACTGATGTGTATCTAAGTAAACCCGTCATTTGCAATAGAGCATTCCAGTCATGAGTAGTGCTATCCCCTCCCAAAAGTGGCAACTGCATTGCTATGGAGTCAGAGGCATAGACGGAAACGTTGATGAGGTTCTGCCCGACCCAAAACAGCACCAGCGAAGCAGAAAAATATTCTCGACGCTGGTAAAAATAAAATGAAAACATAAGTGGAAGTAATACTTGCCAAAGAGAGCCGCCGAGAATATGTAAAAATTCACCAAATGGAAGAAAAATGATATGCCCCGCTTCGTGAATAATTAAATTTACGTTATCAATAAAATGCCAATCTGTATACGTAAGACAGTAATATAAAAAATATGCTGTGGCTACAAGTGTGGTTATAAATCGTGTTTTGTTCAAAGTGTATTTATTATATCAGAAATTATTGGGTGTCTGGTACTCTATTGGAACCTTTTGTAGGGAAATAAGGGTTAAAAAGACTCAGCAAAAACACTTGCGGAGCTTTTAAATATTATGTCATTATTTTGAGGCGCTTCTATTTTATATGGGAAAGATTTACCACTATCATCTATGTATTCCTCAGGATCTACGAATATTACTTTTAAATTTTGTTTTCTTGCCGATTGCTGTACAAGTCTTCTGTCTGCGTGAGAACCTATTACGAGTAAACTTTTGGCCTTTTTATTAAATTTAATCTTTGGTGTTAAAAATTGGTCAGTAAATTTTCTAACATACAATTCTGGTATGCCTAATCTTGATATAATGCCATCATAATTATTAGTAATAACTGGTCCTACAACTAAACCACTCTTATAGGCACGCTTTAACCATTTATAAAATGATGAGTTTGGCTTGGCTAGCCATGATTGAGAAATTATTTTCGTTGCAGATAAATAAAAATTGGAAGGATTTTCGATAATTGTTTCAAATAAATTATCGTCATTACCAAATATAAAGGTTTTATTCACGTTAGTAGTTTGATATATTTTATGTAAATAGGAAAGAGGATAAACTCCAGTTTCAGTAGATGGACCACAACCAAGTTCAATCTGAAAAGGTTGATATTTCAATATATCACTGACATGTTTTACATATTTTGAATGCCCCTTTTGTAGAGGTATTCGAAACCCTTTCTTAATTATTTTCCAAGGATAATATTTTCTTTCATTTTTGACATTAATATTACCACCAGTAATTTCTACATCGATCATCTTATAGTCATATGGTATTGGAAGATATTTTTTTACTTCTTCACTTTTTGGTTTAAAAATATTTATCTTTATTTTTAAACCTCCTAAAGAAGCGGACAGACCTTGTTTTGTTGTTTTGTAAGTAATATTTTTATTTTTCAGAGAAGCAACCATTTTTTTAAAAATTTTTTCGGCTTCATGTTTGGGTAAGGAATGATTTATTTTTAAATAAACCCCCTTCAAAAGAAGTTCGGCAATTTTACCCTTGCAAGCAATATCATAGTTATCAATAAAATGTACTACTCTCCACCTACGGTCTTTTTCCGATTTCCATTTAGATTCATTTTTATTTTCCTTAGCTTGTGTTCTTCTCCATATTCCTTCATGTAAATATCTACCGGTAGAAACAAACTGCTTGTTCCAGATTTCCAATCCCTTATTTTTCTTCTGCTGTGCGATTTTAAGTGGAAATTCCATAAGTTTTTTATACCACATAAAAACCAAAAAATCAATTGCTGGGAGACTTGGACTCGAACCAAGATAACATCCTCCAGAGGGATGTGTCCTACCATTAGACGATCTCCCAATCTATATACCCTAACACCGTAAACTTAACACATTTTCACTAGAACATAAAGGGTTTATTTGGTATAATTAATGTATGAGCAAAAGCCATAAAAATAAAGCAATCTTTTATGTGGTAATTCTAATTCTTTTAGTTGGATTGGGGTTGTTTTTGAAACAAAAAAAGGCAATTGCGCCTTTAGTTACTGAAAATCCTACGAGTCAGACTCAAGAAAATACAAGCCCAGTTTCCATTGGTTCTAAAACTATCAAGGAAGAAAATTTCACGGGGACGGTATCTACGGTTTCCGGCAAAAGTATCCTCGCAGCAAAATCACAAGCGTATATCGACCAAGAAGTGAATGATTTTCGAAAACAAGCCAACAATGATGTCCCACCAATGCGACAAAAATTTGGAGCTGATAGTCCTACAGCGCAATACGAGATTGATATTGAGGCAAAATATGTAAAAAGTGAAAAGACAGAGTCAGTCTCAATCCTCACTTATACCTACACTGGTGGTGCGCATGGTAACAGTTCTTATAAAGTCATTACTACTACGTTAGTTAGTGGAAAAATTTTATCCTTGTCTGATGTCATTAAAAAAGGTAAAGAAAGCGCTTTTACTACATACGTAAAGAAAGCCTTAAATGACTGGCGACCAGAAGGTTCAGATGGTTCACCCGTCTTCCCTGAAGACGTCCAAGCTTTGACCTTTAACTCGTTTGCTAATTGGTCCTTAGACAACACAAATCTGATAATCTACTTTAGCCAATACGACATCGGACCAGGAGTGCTGGGTCCAGTAGCTTTTCCGCTACCAATAGAAAAAATCAAAGATTTTCTCCAATAGTACTCTAACTTATTTACTAAAATATAAAATTACTTCTTAGCAGCACAAGCTTTGATAAAAGCTGTAAAAAGCGGGTGTGGATTGAGTGGATGTGCCAAAAATTCTGGATGAAATTGAGTGCCTAAGAAAAATGGGTGTTTAGATTTTGGTAATTCGGCTATTTCCATCAAATGTCCATCTGGAGAACGCCCAGAAAAAATGAGCCCAGCAGCCTCCAAGTCTCCTATAAATGATGGGTTCACCTCGTAGCGATGTCGGTGTCGTTCTACTATTTGTTTTTTACCGTAGCTCTTCTCAGCCACAGTCCCTGAGCGAAGAATAGCTTTGTACTCTCCGAGACGCATAGATCCTCCATAGGAATTATTTTTTAAAATTTCTTTTTGAGATTCCATCACGTCTATGACTATGTTTTTTGAATGAGGGTTCACTTCTCTGGTATTGGCATCCTTGAGCCCTAAAACGTTCCGCGCATATTCTATCACCATCATTTGCATGCCGTAGCACAATCCAAAATATGGAATTTTATTTTTACGGGCAAACTCTACCGCGCGCAATTTCCCTTCTACGCCCCTACTGCCAAAACCGCCTGGAACAATAATTCCGTCATATTTTTTTAAATCTTTCAGTTTTGCAGGATTTTTTTCAAAATCAACCGAGTTCAACCAAGAAATAATTGGTTTTTTGTTTTGTGAATAAGAGGAGTATTTTATCGCTTCAATTACCGACAAATAAGAATCAGACAAGATAAAATCTCCGGTTTCAAAATATTTACCAATCATCGCTATTTTTACTGTTTCCTTGCCATTGTGTGCATGTTTGGCAAAATTTTTCCAAGCGTTCCAAGCCTTGGTATCAGGTTTTTTACACACGACGCCCATTAGTTCGCAAAGTTTGTCGGAAAGCTTTTCTTTTTCAAAATTTAGCGGTATATCATAAATACTATCCACGTCTGGCGCAGAAATCACTCGGTCAGGTGGAACACTGCAAAACATAGAGATCTTTTCTTTTCTTTTTTCATCTAGGCGGACATCACTGCGAGCAATAATAAAATCAGCTTGCACGCCAGAATTGTTTAATAGTCGTGCTGCGTGTTGAGTGGGCTTTGTTTTCATCTCTCCAATCTTTGAAGGTGTCGGCAAATAAGAAACCATAATGAAAAACACATCCTTTGGAGATTCCGTTTTCATCATTCTAGCAGCTTCCAAGAATAAAATATTTTCGTATTCTCCAGCTGTACCCCCAACTTCGATAATGACCACATCTGCTTTGGCCACCGCTCCAGCCTTTTTTATTCTGTCTATAACTTCGAGTGGAATATCGGGGACGACTTGCACACACTTGCCTTTGTATTCTAAGTTTCGTTCTTTTTCTATGACGGTCTTATACACTCGGCCGGTAGTCATGTAATTGCCCTTAGTTAAATTTAAATCCAAGAAACGTTCATAGTTTCCCATGTCCTGATCTGTCTCATCACCATCAGACAGCACAAAGACTTCACCATGTTCTACCGGATTCATGGTTCCAGCGTCCACATTGATATACGGATCAATCTTCATGGCCGTGACAGCAAGCCCACGATTTTTTAAAATAAGTCCGAGAGAGGAGGCAGTAATTCCTTTCCCTACTCCGGAAATAACTCCACCTACCACAAAGATATATTTAGTTTCTTTATTCATTGGGACTTTTTGCTATTCTATTTATTTAAATATCTTCTAATTGCCAAGAAGCTGGAAACAATACCGAGGAACACCCCAAACAGTAAATTGATTACAAAAATTTGAAATATGTTTGAAATATAATAATCGTAGATATTAAATCCAAAGAAGTTGGTCATATTTCTACCGAGCCAAAACGTGACTGGCCAAAATAGGATCAAGGTCGCGAACGTAGCAATAATACCATAAATTACCCCTTCCACCATAAAGGGACCTCGCACGTACATTTTAGAGGCTCCGACTAGACGCATGACACCTATTTCGTCTCTGGAAATAAAGATAGCCAGCCTAATAGTATTGAAAGTAATAATAATGGAAATAATCACCAAAATCAGAGTAATGAGAAAGCCCAATTCGTGCGCCCCAGCAATTAGAGAGTTCAGTCTATCTATCACAAGTTTATTTTGGTTATAATTTATCTTGTCTATGATATTCGTATAATCCGACATCACTGGGTTGTCTCCTTTGATAAAATTAGCTATTCCCTCATATTGAGAAATGTCTTTGGCTTTAATATTTAGATAAGCGCCGAGTGGATTTGTTCCTAATTCGTCGAGAGCAGCAATCGTAGGGTAATCGTTTTCATGGCGGGAGCGGAAAAGGTCTAGCGCCTGCTTGTCGCTCGTATACGAAACATCGGCTACTTCGGGCAACTTCACAAGGGCATCTTTTAACGATAGTATCTTATCTTCGGGGGCGCCGACATTGAAGTAGATAGTTATATCAACTTTATCTTTGATATTATTTAACGAGAAATAAAGTACTGACTGTAAGATAATAATGGTGGTAACAAAAGAAAGAGTGATGGTTACTATCAATACTGCTGCAAAAGAAATCAAGCCACTTCGCTTAAAGTTTAAAAATCCGGCTTTGATAATTCTTTTTAATTCAGTCATGAATATAGTAGCGATTATAGCACAAACCTATTTTCCACCTTTGCTATCCCTGATAATCTTGCCTTTTTCCATTGTGATTACTCTTTTGTTTACAGACTCAATCACTTTAGGGTTGTGGGTTGTCAAAATAATAGTGGTACCAAGGTCATTGATTTTTTTTAAAATTTGAATTATTTCAAAAGTGTTAGTGGGGTCCAAATTTCCCGTAGGCTCATCGGCAATAATTAGTTCTGGTTGATTGATGATGGCTCTGGCGATGGCTAGGCGTTGTTGTTCGCCACCTGAGAGCTGGTGTGGAAAGTGAAAAACTTTATCGCTTAAATTAACCAATTCCAGCACGTGCGGAACATCGCTTTCTATTTCTTCGTCGGTTTTACCTAGAGCCTCCATAGCAAAAGCGATATTTTCGTAACTTGTTTTATTAGATAAGAGTCTAAAATCCTGAAAAACGACCCCCATTCTCCTGCGCAATTGAGTTAAGTCTTTATTATTTAATGTATGTATATCGGTAGATTCAAAAAAAACGGTACCGAGGGTAGGATTATCATCTACTAAAATCATTTTAGCCAAGGTAGTCTTGCCAGCGCCGGAATGACCAACGATGGATACAAATTCTCCCGTGTCTATAGTCAAAGTGACATCATCTAATGCCACCGAATCATCCTTATATAATTTTGAAACATTATTGAAATAAATCACCTTTTTATCTTATCACAAATTTAACTCCCCATCAATAAAACTATCTATCTCGCCACTTAAAACAGCGTCTATGTTTGATGTTTCCACACCAGTGCGGTGGTCTTTGACCATTTTATAGGGATGCAGCACATAGGAACGGATCTGGCTCCCCCATTCTATCTCGGTATTTTTCATTTTCATACTCTCCTCTACGCTTTTTTTGTCTTTTTCCGCCTGTTTAAATATTTTGGCACGTAAAATAGCCAGAGCTTGCTCACGATTTTGCTCCTGTGAGCGTTCTTTGGAAGCAGAAACACTCAGGCCAGTAGGGATATGGACAATGCGAACAGCTGTTTCTCTTTTATTAACATTTTGTCCACCGGGGCCGCTACTTTTGGAAAATTCTATTTTTAAATCATTTTCGGGGATTACAATATCCTTTTCTTGAAGCTTGGAAAACTTAGGTAAAACTTCGACTAAAGAAAAAGACGTGTGCCTCAATTTTTTTGCATTAAAGGGTGAGATGCGCACTAGGCGGTGTACCCCAGATTCGTTTTTTAAATTCCCATAGGCTCCAGTGCCGGAAATTTCAATTGTTATACTGCGGTATCCTCCATGATCATTTTTGTGCTCGTGAATCAAGGAAGTTGACCAGCCTTTTTTCTTGGCATATTTTTCGTACATGGAAAGAAGCATAGCCGAAAAATCTTCCGCATCATCGCCTCCAGCTCCGGAAATTATTGAGAGTATGGCACTACCTTTATCGTATTTACCAATGCCGCTTTTTTTGTCTCTTAGTTCTGCCAGTTCTTTTAAAACTTCTTGGGCTTTATTTTTATCATTCCAAAAATCTGGCTGTGACATTGCCACCTCCAGCTCATTTATTCTTTCCTGTATATCTTTTGCACCTTCAGCCATGTTTTCAGTATAGCAAATAAAAGATGGGTCGACATTTCTGTCGACCCGATTTTGAGAATCAAAGACTCTCGATTAGTTATTAACTCTATACACATGAACTGTAAGGTTTCCGTCCTTGTGATAGTGCCTAGCTCGAAGAGTGTATGCTCCAATTTTCTCCGAGCTCGAAGTACAATAATGTGTGTTCGGGAATAATTCCCGAGAATATAGTTGGCTCAAACCAAAGGAATCTACCCTCTTCTCTGAGCCAACAACAATAAATTGTGTGTTCTCGTCAGGCGAGAAGAAAGTTTTGACTGCTATCATTTGAGCCTCCTTTTGAAACAACATTGGTATCCTGAATCTTTATTAAGAATATCTGTATTATCATTTATTGTGAAGTTTTTTAACATCCATCGGGTAATTTGAACTTTTTGTTAAATCTGTTAGAATTTAGAAACATGATCAAAATACAGCCAATTGTCAGAGAGATAGTCCTCAGTGAAGTAGAGGCTTGTTTTGCGCTTACCAATGGCTATATGAATATGAGTAGCTATGCTTACCAAATACGGCCAAGAGTAGAAGCTTTGACCAAGAAAAAGGTCACTATTGCGAGCCTTGTGGTTTCCCTCTCCCGTCTGCGCAAGGAATTTAGAAAAGAACGCCCACTCGTCCATGACGTGGTTATAAAAAACATAACTACCAAGCTCCCAATTTCAGAAATAATTTACGAAAACAATGCAAAGTTTATCAAAGATCTCGAATCACTCCATCGAAAACTAGAGCTTTCGCAAGACGATTTATTTACCACCACCATCGGCATGGCTGAACTAGATATAATTTGTTCATCAAATATTGAGAAAAAAATTCTGAAACATTTTCGGTCAAAACCAATTGTGGTAAATCGCAAACTAGCGGCCATAGGCGTGTCTTTTGGCAAGGAAGTGTTTGATACTCCAAATGTATTTTTCTCATTACTCTCTGTCACTGCTCGAGCTAGAATAAATCTGGAAGAACTAATTTCCACTCCGACCGAGCTCGTATTTATTGTGGCTGAAAAAGATTTCGGCAAAACTGTTGCTTTGTTTTCAGAACTACATAGAAAGACAAATGTAAAAGATTGAGCCGATGGACAGGATTGAACTGTCGACCCCCGCTTTACGAAAGCGGTGCTCTACCAACTGAGCTACATCGGCTTACTAGAGCCGTTGGTGGGGATCGGACCCACGCTCTCCATATTACCAATATGGTGCTTTACCACTAAGCTACAACGGCTAAACACCTAAACATAGTAGTTTATTTTAGTCTTTTTTGCAAAAATTATTTATTGAGTTCCTCCTCCGCTCGTTCTGCTAAATCAAGCATAGTTGCTATTTCTTGTGGAGTAAGTTTTCTTGGCTTAGTATCTTTGACACAAAAAACACCGATTGGTTGATGTGTCGGACGATCAAAAAGAGCAATTCCCGCATAGAACCTGATAAAGGGAGAGCCGACTACCATTGGATTATCTGCAAAACGTGGATCCAGTAAAGTATCTTCAACCATAAAAATGTGCGTAGCGAGTAATGCGTGTCCACAAAATGAAGCCGCCCTGTCTCCTTCCTTTTTATCAAAACCTACACACGACTTGAACCATTCTCTATTAGAATCTAAAATAGTAACCATAGAGATAGGGACATGCAACTTTTCTACTGCTTCTCTGGTCAAAACATCAAACCGTTCTTCCGGCTTGGTGTCTAAGATAGCCAACCGATGCAGGGCTTCCAATCTTTTGTTTTCATCTGCTGGTATGGGTGCTCTTTGCATATATTAATTGTACACCCAAAAAACAAGAATCAACTTTTCCTGTGCATAACTTTTTAGTCTCCTTATTTTTTATTATTAATGTAATTATATATAATACTGGAAATGTCTTTAATAATAGAGGCTAATTTCTGTTCATCCAAGTGCCCATCACCACTATAAGAACCTTTTACGTTTATACATACTTCATAAGGATTATTTGGAAAATATACAATACCACAATTACTTAACTCTATATTTTTTATATTTTGATGTAATGCGTCAGTATCAACATATTCACCATATTTTTGCGCAACATTTACACCAGTTGGAACACCAGCAGAAATACCATCATGAAAAGTAGATTTATTCATTATTGAAAGAGCTTTTTCTGAATTGATTTCTGATAAATATGTAGAATTATATAAAATTCTTAAAAAATCAGAGTATTGTGTAGTGGAAATAGTAAAATCAGTCGTTGCGTCTGGATTTTTAATATTAAAATCATTAAAAACATCGTCCAGAATTTTATGATTGATATATTTTAATAATAAATCGTTAGCCCCATTATCAGAATCTTTTATCATTGTTTGTATAAGTTGATCTACTGTATAGCTTTGACCAACTACTAAATTAGAATTTTGTCCATAATTAAGAACAGAAATTTGTTTATTAATATCATCAGAATAAATTAAATTTTGCTGTAAAATAGAAGGATCTAATTGAGCTTCACGGAAATATGCCATCATAACTAACACTTTCATCATACTACCAGGATGAAATTGAACGTCAGCATTAACACCAGCCCATTTATTATTTAAAAAATTTCTATAAAAGACACTAATATTATTGATAGTATTATTTTGATATTGATTTTGTACATAAGTATTAATTTGTTGTTCTAAATCCTTATCTTCCATTAAATAGCGAGCATTTCCAAACTTGTAGCCAAGTAGAGGATAGATAAATTGATAATTAAAATTATTTTCACGAACAGGAACTATTCCAGATACTATATCCTGGGTCCATTTAAAATTTCTAATAAAACTAACATAATAACCCACACCAAATGCAAAGATAAATATGCATAAGCATATTAAAATAATTTTAATTTTTGATACTTTAAAAAAGTTGTTCTTTCCTGCGAAATTGCTCATATAAAAATTTATAGACCCTACCCTATTAGCTTCATCATTTCTCGAGTAAATGCCCATATGTCCATGGGCCAACGTGAGGTGACTAGGTTGCCATCTACTACCACATCTTTATCTTCCCAAATACCTCCAGCTTTTTTAATATCTTCCGGAACACCATCATGCCAAAAAGAAGTGAGATGTCTTCCTTTAATAACGTCCGCAGATGCTAGGGTCCATGGACCGTGGCAAATAGAGGCAACTGGCTTATTCTTTTCAAAAAATGATTTAGTTATATCTAGAGCTTTTTTAATTTTACGAACCGTGTGTGGAGCTCCATCAGGGAATCCTCCGGGAATGAGTAGGAGGTCATATTTATCTGGGTCAACATCATCTATTTTAATTGTTGCTTCTATCGGATAACCGTGCTCGCCAAAAATCGTTTCTACTTTGGGAGCAGCTATGTCTACCTGCCAGCCAGCTTCGAGTAAACGATACACTGGAATATATACTTCCATGTCTTCAAATTTATTTGCAGTTAAAACGACAGCTTTTTTGGTCGCATTATTTGGTTGTACTACTTCTCCAAATGGCATAATCATTATTATAGCAATTCTAAATTTTAAAAATCAAGGATTAAAAATTCCTATAAAATTTAGCTATATTGTATGGTTACAAAGTTATTCTGTCGTAACTCCGTCAAATTCTTCTTTTATAGATTCGGCGTCTTTTTTGGTCTCTCGAACAATGCCATCTTTGTGGTGGGCTGGAGAATAAATTGTATATAGTTTCAAATCTTCGTTATCAGAAGTATTTATAATATTGTGCTTTGAACCTGCGGGAATAATTACTACGTCACCAGCACTGATGGAGTATTCTGTCTCATTAATCATGACTTTACCCTGACCCTTTTCAAATCTAAAAAATTGATCATTTCTATGATGTGTTTCTAGTCCAATTTCTTCTAATGGCCTTAGCGACATCAACACCAACTGCATATGCCCTCCAGTGTACAAAACTTTTCTAAAGTAAGTATTTTCTATAGCTAAATCCTCTATGTTTTCTTTATATCCTTTCTTCATATATATAATTTATTTCCTACCCCTTAAGCCGTCCTTCGCTTAAAATTATTACATTCACATATATGATGCGCGATCGACCGGACTTGAACCGGCAACCTCTTCCGTGACAGGGAAGCGCTCTAACCAGTTGAGCTACGACCGCATAGTTACTTACCTTATAAACTATCTCAAAAACAACACTTTTACACAAAACAGCGCATGCGCTCGCTATATTCTTATCTGAGTTGAGCTACGACCGCATAGCCCTTATTATACATAAAATTGCACAATTTAAAAGAGTTGTTTATTTTTTGTGTCGGCGGGAGGAATCGAACCTCCGACCTTGGGCTTATGAGTCCCACGCTCTAACCGTCTGAGCTACGCCGACATACAAATAGGCAAAAGTATTTTCGCTCTTTTACTATAACAGTTTTAGGTAAAAATTCAAATTTTCTGTTATTATTAAAACATGGAACTTTCTGATAAGTTGGAGCTAAAATTTCGCCTAGATGCAACCCAGAAAAGAGCCTTAAATAAGCTCAAGCTTTTCTCGGTGGCAGATTTACTATTCCACTTCCCTGTCAGGTACAGCGATATAAGCACAGTGATGAAGGTTTCAGATTTGACACCCGGTGACAATGCTACGGTTTACGGAAAAATATCCAAGCTAAGAACCAAAAAGGCTTTCCGCTCAAAAATACCTATGGCTGAAGGTGAGATAGAGGATTTGTCGGGAAAAATAAAAATAACCTGGTTCAACCAAGCATACCTAGCCAAGATGATTAAAAATGGACAAAGTGTAAAGTTGACTGGCAAAGTCACCCAAGGCAAGAATGGCATCTATTTAGCTAATCCCGAAGTAGAAAAATTGCAAAATATGCCGATTGATTCTCATGATACCCTCTTTAAAAAAGGTGGCGCAGAAAACAATGAAGGTTTCTCATATCCAATTTACGTAGAAACTCGTGGCATCACGAGTAAATGGTTTTACCACGCAATTGAAAAGATATTAAAAGAGCACACGCTAGATAATATTGAAGACTATATCCCTCCCGAAATTTTAACAAAATATCATCTACCTACTTTAAAAACGGCGTTAATTTGGATTCATAAACCAAAAAATAAAGACGATGCTGAGTCAGCTAGAAAAAGGTTTGCCTTTGAAGAAGTTTTTTGTATCCAGCTAGAACGTCAACACGACAAATTTGAATACCGAAAAAATAAATCGTTTCAAATAAAACCAGACAAAGAAGACGTGCAAGATTTCCTAAAACGCTTTCCCTTTGAACCGACCAAATCTCAAAAAAAATCAATTGAAGTTGCTTTGTCAGATATGGCCAAAAATTTTCCGATGTCACGACTGCTCGAAGGAGACGTGGGCTCTGGTAAGACAGCTGTGGCCGCTACGGCTGCTTATGTCGTAGTAAAACAAAGACCTAGTGGACAAACTTTTGGTAATTTAAATGTAGCCTATATGGCCCCGACAGAAATACTAGCTACGCAACACTTTGAATCCTTTATAAAATATTTTAAACACTTGCCGATAAATGTTGGGCTCATCACCGGTTCCGGTTGTAGAAAATTTCCTTCGAAGACAGATCCAAGTAAATGGACTACTATTTCTCGCGCCCAACTTTTAAAATGGGTAGCCAATGGAGAAATACCGATACTCATCGGCACTCACGCCTTGATCCAAAAAACAGTAAAATTTAAAAATCTTGCTCTCGTGGTCATTGACGAGCAACACAGATTTGGCACAGCCCAGAGACGCAACCTCGTACGTAAAGACGCCATAGCCCCACACCTGCTTTCAATGACAGCAACGCCAATCCCCCGCACTTTGGCCCTCACTATCTATGCTGATCTGGATCTATCACTCTTGGACGAAATGCCTCTCGGACGCAAACAAATAATTACTGAAATAATTACTCCTAACAAGCGCGATGAAACCTATGAACAAATTCGCACTGAGCTCAAGGCCGGCAGACAGCTCTATGTCATCTGTCCACGAATCTTTGAGCCAGATCCAGAAAAAGAATTAGCTCTGAATGTAAAATCTGCGGTAGAAGAAGCCAAGCGATTAAAAAAAGAAGTCTTTCGTGAATATGAGATCGGAGTATTGCACAGCAAGATGAGTAAGGAGAAAAAAGAAAAAGTGATGCAGGAATTTACCGAAGGAAAAATCCAAATTCTGTGTGCCACTTCAGTGGTAGAAGTCGGAGTAAATGTCCCTAATGCCACCATTATAATCATCGAAGGTGCCGAAAGATTTGGACTAGCTCAACTGCACCAGCTACGTGGGCGAGTAATTAGAAGCTCGCATCAAGCTTATTGCTATATCTTTGCTGACGCTAAGACAGAAAAGACTATTGCTCGTTTAAAAGCCCTCAAAACTGCCAAAAATGGCTTTGAGCTCGCGGAACTAGACTTATCGCTCCGTGGCGCCGGTGAGCTCGGAGGAACCAAGCAGTGGGGTATAACCGACCTTGGCATGGAAGCCATCAAGAATATAAAAATGGTGGAAGCCGCCCGTACTGAAGCTATTCGTTTGATAGAAGCTGATCCAGAACTTACTAAATATCCGCTCCTCAAACAAAAAGTTCACCAAAAAGCTGGCGAATTTCATTTTGAATAAGACTTGAAATTTTCTGATATATATGTTTTAATATGACAGGAGGCGGACAAACTAGTATTATATCGATACTAGGGGATGCCGAAAAGTACATGGCGGAACTAAAAGTACTTCGAGAAATCCTTTCGAAGTCAGTGAACTTCTTTTTTAATTCTCAATTTTGTCTAAATGATAAGGAGGTCACTTTCATTTACAAAGAAGACGAGAAGGATGATGGGAAGATCATTGTAACGTTCAAAAAACTTGGAGATTTACCTGGTATATACATAAGCTGTCGTTCGTGCTGGATGACAAGCAATGGCGTATTTCTTTTCAGTGAAAAGGCAAAATACGATAAGTGTTACGCTTGCTGCCATATACCGAGAGAAATTTTCAAATAAACAATTAAACGATTTATCAAAAAAGACCTGGGGCATCCCGGGCTTTTTTTAATTCTTATTGATAACTAGGTTTTATTTCTTCTTCGCCTTCTATGTGACTAGAAATGCGCGCTAAGGCATAGAGTAAACTAGATAACCGATTTAAATATTGCCTAGATTCTGCAGAAACGTTTCTTTTCCCTTCTTCTTGCACAGCCACTACCCTCCTCTCTGCTCTTCTCGCTAGTGTTCGTGCAAAATCAAACATACCACCTACTTCTGTTGCACCAGAAATAAAAAATGTTTTTATCGGTGGCAACATTTTTTCAATACCATCCACCAATGCCTCTACTTCTTTTATCTTATCTTCGCTGATGCTCATCTCTGATCCAGCCACTTCGGCCTGAACTATGAAAAGATTTTGCTGAACCACTAAAATAACATCGGAAAACTTTTGTTCACCTGATTCTATTTTAAAACTCATACCTTTAGTTTTCGCCCGAGTAAAACCAAGAAAAGAGTTCACTTCATCGAGTGTACCTAGCGCTTCCGCCACAAGTGAACTTTTTGAAACCCGTTGGTCACAACCGAAGGTCTTGGTAGTGCCATCGTCCCCTTTCCTGGTATACAACATAGTTTTTTTAGTTAGATCTCGCAGACTCCAGAGACACAAGCAAATTCTTTTGCTCCTACGGTATTGTCAGTAGCCTCGTATTGAGAAAGTTTTGAGAAATCAATCTTACCGATAGCTTTTGAACGTCTTTCGTATTCTTCCTTTTTTATTTCTTCATATGGAGCTAGCTGATAGACGTGTTCTGATCGTGGCAGGAAAGAAAGTCCACCAATCCAATCCCAATTTTCGTAAACGAAATTACCTACAGCTATCCACTCATCTGGGCCAACATAAATAGTTGCCGATGGATTGTGTTCTACAAAGTGCTCTTTGAGTCTCTTCCATTCCTTCATTAAATCTAAAGCTGAAACTTCATCTTTAAAGATAGCTCCTTGGGGTGCTTTTACTGGGAATTCCAGAACAAACGTGGTGGCTGTGTCTTCTGATTGCCCGACTTCGGGTAAACATGGCACTCCTTGATCTCGAGCCATTTGCAGTAATGTATCAGTGTGAGAAATGCGTACTCGGCGAATAAAATATGGAGCGTACCAAGGGTGCATACCTGAGCCGACTCCTAGGAGCTGACCGGAATTTCCGTGTGGCTTTACGCAAGTGATCGCAGTAGAAGAATTAATCCCAAAACGTTTTGCATATTTTTTATTTACTTCAACCGAATGTGCTTTTAGAGCGTCCAATACTTTATCTTCGCGAACAATCGGATTATCGTAATATCCAGTGAGTGATACTCCGAGCAATCTTTCTTCGTCACAATTTTCTTTCCATTTTTTTGAAAGATAACCAAAATTAGTTAAGGTAGATTGATATGTTCCAAGTAAGGTAGCGAGTTCTATCTTTCTCTTTAGTGTCGCTGCTGTGTCTTTTGGACGGATGACTATACTGGTTAAATTACAAAATTGCTTTGATCTCAAATAAATTTCTCCGCAAGGATTTAATCCGATCTGTCTTTCGTCTTTGATAGCTGCCCATCTACGCGCTGGTACTTGTTTCTCTAGTCCTGCTCGGTTGAAAATTCCACGCTCACCAGATTTTGATTTTACAAGTGCAGTCCACTCATCCAAGAATTCTTCTGCTCCAGGCTTTGCATTATAAACTGCAGAATTATTTGCCATAGCTCTCTGACCTTCAGTGAGATAAAATTGTCCTTTCTTTGAGTCTCGCATTTCTGTATCTTCAAGTTCGGAAAGAGAGATGAGTGCGCTACGTCGTACTCCTCCGGCGACAACGATCAAACCGATCTGGCAGATGATATCGTGCATATCTAAGTTTGAAAGTCTTCTACCTTGTTTAGATAAAATTTTACGTTTAGAAAATTCCATCAAGTCCATTAGTGGTTGCGGTCCGGAAGCTTTACCTCCAGCTGTTTCTAGACGTGAACCAGCTGGTCTGATCATTCCATAATCAAACTTCACATCTCTGCCATCAAACCAAGCATTTAATCCCAAAACAAAAGCATCCGCCCAACCTTCTTTACTATCTACGACTACGTGCGTCGGAGCTTTTTCTTTTATTTGTTTCTTGATTTGTGGAAATTTTTGAACATTTTCCCATTCAACTGCAAAGCCAAGCCCTGCTCCACACATAGAGACATACATGATCTCGCCAAGGTCTTGGGTGCAGGTAGGAGCAATATATGAACAATTATAAGCCCAAACATTAGACTGACGACAAGCTTTGCCAGCAGACCATAAAAGTCGCATAGATGGGCAAATATCTTGATTTAAGATAGCTTCTCTGACGTCTTCATACTCTTTAGCGGTAAGTTTGTTTCCGAGGTTCTCCTTCATGTAAGCCATGTAGCGATCAATAGTTTCTATCCATGTCTCACGACGGCCAAGCTCTGGAATCCAACGAGAATAAAATTGGTAGAAAATATATTCTGAGTAAGGGCTTGAAAAATATTTACTAGATTCTTCGACAGCAAGACGAACTGCTTCTGGTACTGGACCAAATTCTGCTCGAAGAAGAGAACGCTTGTTACGATAAAGTATGTAGCTCTTGGCTGTAGCGGTAAAATCATTTTTCATCAACTCTTTTTCTACAAAATCTTGGACTATCTCAACTGTGGGCAAAAATTTTGCACCCTTGTGTTTGTTTACTAACTCAGTCCGCAATTCGAGAAGGTTTTTAAAAACACTATTAGCTACCTTGTGAGATTCAGTTTCTCCACCTTCACCTGTGACTTCAAAAGCTTTAGAAATGGCTCCAGCGATAATTTCTAAATCAAAAGGAATTACCTCCCCGCTTCTCTTGCGAATTGATTTTATTTTTGATAATTCGCTTTTTGAAATTTTTTCTTTTGTTTTTGTTTTTGTTGTCATGGGATTTAAATTATTTTAGGGTTAAGAATATTAATGGAAGATACTACCGACTTTCGTTTCCTTTTTTTTATCAGAAACTTATATATGGCGGGAGATAAAACTAAAGCAAAAGAAATGTTTCCCAAGAGATGCAGTGCGGTAAATGGAATCTGTCCGACGAGTGTAGTCAGAAACGATTGATGGAAGAACAATGGACCGATAGTTAAGCCCGTCACAGCATCAAAAAACAAAGTTCCAATGATTGCAAAACGCACGTAACTCCATCTGTCTGAATTATGCTTCTTAAAATAACTTGCAGACCAAAAACCTATTACTCCATAAGCTCCAGTGGTAAATAAAGTTTGCAAACCAAGTGTTCCAGTTAATACATCGTAGAGTAAAATACTTAAAACGGCAAAAGAAAAACCCGCAAGGGCTCCATAGTACTTACTAAATGGCATAGTGGTCGCTAATATTGGTTCAATATTTGGTGCGCGTAGCGGAAGAAGTCGTACGAGAAGACACAAGACAAGTCCAACTGTAAATTTAAAATAATTTTTTTTGCCTGAATCCATAGACAACCATTATACACGAAACCAGACCCCTTATGTAAAGTGGATAACCCTGATTTTTTGCTAATTTTGACGAAAAATTATTTTAAGCAACATCGAAAAAAATAAAACAAGATGCAGTCCAGAACCTCTAGGGTTGGCAACAGTTTTTAAGTCACAATTTTTTTTATTTTTGTAAAACTAGCTGTATTGACAACACTAATAATGTAATTTCTAATATAAAATTACGAATTCTGGGATAGATTTTTGGGTTGGCTCAATTTTTGGTGCGCGTGCCACGATTCGAACGTGGGACCCTCGAGGTATAAGCTCGATGCTCTAACCAACTGAGCTACACGCGCATACAGAAATACAATATCTCATTTTCGCATTAAAAACAATATAAAAAACAACAAGAATCTTAAAGAAGAGATTCTTCAGTCGGAGCTATAATTTCTTTTTTCTTTAGCAGAATGCCATGAGCAGTTAGAATTTTCTCATATTCCTCTTGTTCTAGAGTTTCTACTTCGATGAGCTTGTGAGCTATGGCTGTAAATGCTTTTTTATTTTCCGCTAAAACTTTTTCTGCAGTCTTCAATCCATCATTTACGATTCTCTTAACCTCAGCATCAACTTGGGTAGAGACATTTTCAGAATATTCTTTTTCTACAACTTCTCCATATTGAGTTCGGGTGCTTCCGCCCAAAGTAATCGGACCGATAACATCCGACATCCCCCACCGCGTGACCATAGAGCGAGCGAGATTTGTCGCTACTTGTAAATCACTTGATGGTCCGGTAGTAATATCGCCGAACATCATCTGCTCTGCCGCATATCCACCGAGTGACATGGCGATGTCATCTATGAATTCTTTTTTTGATTGCAGACGTCTTTCTTCAAGTGGTAATTTCAAAGTGTATCCTCCAGCATTTCCGCGAGCGATGATAGAAACTTTATGTACTGGATCAGCATAAGGCAAGACTGAAGCAACCAGCGCATGACCCGCTTCGTGATACGCAGTAATTTCTTTTTCTTTTTTAGAAAGTAAATGACTTTTGCGTTCAGGCCCAAGCATAACTTTTTCAATCGCCCGAATCAGATCAAATTGAAAAACTTTTTTACGATTCTCACGTGCAGCCAAAATTGCCCCTTCATTCATTAGAGAATATAAATCAGCGCCAGAAAATCCTGGAGTGCGTTCCGCAATTAATTTTAAATTAATATCTTCAGCTAATGGTTTTTTTACCGCATAAATTTCCAAGATTGCTTCGCGGTCAGCGCGATCAGGTAAATCCAAAATTACTTTTCTATCAAAACGTCCAGGACGAACAAGTGCTGGGTCGAGCACATCTGGTCTATTGGTAGCGGCCATGACTATAACTTTATCGTTTGGCTCAAAACCATCCATTTCTACTAGTATTTGATTTAAGGTCTGCTCTCGTTCGTCGTTTCCTCCTCCAAATCCCCCACCACGAATTCGTCCGATGGCATCTATTTCATCCACAAATATAATGGCTGGAGCGGATTTTTTGGCCATTTTAAACAAATCTCTTACTCTTGAGGCTCCAACGCCCACAAACATTTCCACAAATTCACTACCTGACAAATGGAAAAATGGTACTGAAGCTTCACCAGCCACAGCTCGAGCAAGTAGGGTCTTGCCTGTGCCAGGAGAGCCGGTCAACATCACACCCTTGGGAATCCTAGCTCCTATATCCAAAAATTTCTTTGGGCTTTTCAGAAAGTCTACGATTTCTTTTAATTCTTCCTTAGCTTCTTTACATCCAGCGACATCTTTGAAAGTTACTCGGCTATTTTTATCATTCGGATCAGTGATACGCGCCTTGGATTGCCCAAAAGTCATAGCCTGCATTCCTGCACCTTTTACTTGGCGCGAAATATACCAAAAGAAAATTACAATAAATAAAATCGGTAATAGAAACGGTAGAATATTTAAAAGCCAGAAACTAAATCCGTTCTCATCTTTTATTTGGATATCAGTTTGGGCGAGTGCCTCACTGGTGACACCATAATTAAAAAGTGTTTGCGAAAGTGCTGAGCCGACTTCTTTTTTAGATGTTTTTACTTGGTCGTCAATGTAAGTGATAGAAAGATTGTCCCCCTCAACAACAATTTTCTTAACTTCTCCAGCAGAAACACTTTTAGCTAAATCAGAAATTGAAACCTCGGGAATAGTTTTTCCGCTTCCACTTATTACTAAGTAAAGTGCGGCGATGATCATAAAAATAAATAAAGCCCCAGCAATACTAGTGGAAAGTTTTGTTTCCTTTTTACCATCTTTACCTCCGCCTTTATTGTTTTGTCCGATTTTTTTCTTTAAAGAATTGAAATCCATACAAAAATTATAGCATAAAAAAATAATAAAATCTATGGTAAGATTAAATCATGGCTAACTATGCGGAAAATCGAAAAGCTCGTTTCAACTATGAAATTTTAGAAAAGTACGAATCCGGTATTGAACTTTTGGGGACCGAAGTTAAATCTGTGAGAAGTGGACAGATGTCCTTGGATGGTTCTTTTGTAATTGTCCGCGGAGGTGAAGTATTTTTAATAAATGCCAACATTCCACCATATCAAATAAAAAATGCTCCAAAGGACTACGACCCACTACGCAATAGAAAACTTTTACTAACTAAAAAAGAAATAAAAGAACTCACTGGCAGTGAGAAAACAAACTTGACGATTGTGCCTCTTTCAGTGTATAATAAAGCTAGAAAAATCAAAGTAAGCATTGCTTTAGTTAAAGGCAAGAAAAAATTTGATAAACGTGAGACTCTCAAAAAACGCGATACTGATCGCGAGATCAGAAGAGAATATCGGGGAAAATAAAAGGACGTTGAAAATACAATATGGGGATGCAAGGCATAGACAGTAGGCCTCTTGTTATTGATGCATACCGAGCATGGACGTAATCTCGTAAAAATTCGTCTAAATGTTAATTGCAAAATTAGCTTCTAAGGTGAAAGCTTCAGTTTCTCCATACTTCGGTATGAATGAATTCGCTTTCGCTCTAGCTTAACTTAGGTTCGGCTAGTGTCTCTCTTATAGACTTCCGATATATAAGATGGGGCAACATATTATCGGGATAGTTCCCTCGCCTGTTCCGACGAGAGAGCAAAACAAAGGAACTCGATTAAAAAATATTTGGCTCGCTTAAGAATTTTTTAATTAAAACCAAAAAGCGTGCTACGTATGTAGACTTCTTTACAATAACCTTCTGCACGGGGATTCAATTTCCCCCATCTCCACTATTTATAGCCCAAAGGATAATTTTTTGATATATTTACATCATGAAGGAAGAAAGCCCATTAAAACGAATTCTGAAAACCGAATTTAAACAAGGCCTTGGGCCAAATTGGAACGGAATAAAACAATACCTAAATTACCCAAAATTTCCCAGTCGTGCTAAAAATTTTAAATTAGAACTCGCCGATGCGATTTTAAATCACTCTATCAGTAGAGAAGAATTTGAACTTTTGACAGCAGTAGATCAAGATACCCAAGCTGATGTTGATCAGTTTTTAATTGAAGAAATCTGGAAACCTTTATATGGGGATGAACCAATTTCTATCTAAATAAAGACATTCCACCATTAGTTGACTTTGTAGCCTAAATACGCTATATTTTAGTAGTTAAATACTATATATACCAATTGCGTGAAAGAATAAACAACCAAATACGGGCTTCGGAACTGCGGGTTTTAGACAGTGAAAATAAAAATCTCGGTGTTTTAAGTATAAGAGATGCTCTAGAATTAGCCCAAAGTAAGGGTTTAGACTTGATTGAAACAGGCCCAAACTCCGTTCCCCCACTCGCAAAGATAATGGATTTTGGTAAATATAAGTATGAGGCAAGTAAGAAATTAAAGAAGCAAAAAAGTACGGCAAAACATACTGAAACCAAATTGGTTCAAATAAAAATAGGTACGGGAGACCATGACCTAGAACTGAAGGCCAAAACTGTTTCGAAATGGTTAAAAGAAGGTCATAGGATTAAAATTGAACTTTTCTTAGCTGGACGCGCTAAATACATGGATGAAAAATTCCTAAAAGAGCGTTTGGATAGAATACTTCACTTAATCACTGAAGATTATAAAATATCAGACGCATATAAAAAGGGTCCAAAAGGTTTAACTACCACAATAGAAAAATCAAAATAAAAATTTATGAAAGGAATGAAAACAAATAAATCATATAGCAAGCGATTAAAACTTACGAAAAACGGCAAGGTAATTTCTAGAAAGCCAGGTTTTAATCATTTCAATGCAAAGCAATCCCGCACCAAACAACTTGGCGGTCGCAAGCGACAAAATTTTATAATTAAAAATAAACCAAAAAGCCACTTACTACCCTTTTCCTAAGAAAAATAGCAGTGGACGTTAAATAATAATATGACAAGAGTAAAAAAAGGAGTACACGCATTAAAGAGAAGAAGAAGTGTTTTAAAGCAAACTAAAGGTATGCGACATGGTCGCAGTACTAAGGAGCGTCAGGCAAAAGAGGCGCTACTACACGCTGGAAACTATTCTTTCGCTCACCGAAAAGATAAGAAGTCTCATAATAGAAAACTTTGGAATATAAAAATAAATGCTAGCAGTCGTGAACTCGGCATGTCTTATTCTAAACTAATTGATGCCCTCAAAAAGAAAAACATACTGCTTGATCGAAAAATTTTATCTGACTTTGCCGAGCATCATCCATCAACTTTTGCAAAAGTAATCGAAGCAGTAAATAAACCAAAAGCCACCGCAACTGCAACTAAATAATCAACAAAATAAAAAACCCCACACGGGGTTTTTTATTTTACGGCAGGAGCTGGTGAAACTATTTTATATTCAGCTATTTTGTCTTTTTTAATGAGAGCGATGATTTCTGTGATAAGTTTTTTGGGGTCGTTGCCTACAGCTATTTTTGAATTGGGCCTATGTCCTTTGGCTACAATTTCCTCGAGCTCTGCCCCCATCTCCCATGGTCCTTCAAAAATACCGATAGGTTTTTGATCTTCAAAGGCAATAGTAAATTCATGGATAGTTCCAATGCGTCCGCATCCACAGATAACCGCATCCGCGCTACGAGTAAGTAAAATATCGCGCCCAGCATAACCAAAGCCGGTGTAAATTATCAAATCCATATAATCAAGTGGAAGTTTGAATGTCTCTACATGTTCTTTTTCTGAAGTAGCTGGAGAAATTCCTATGGAAATACCTCCGACTTCTTTCAAGCCCATTGCTACCCAAAGCGGAAAACCTGTCGTAGCTCCAGTTACCAGCACTGCTCCCTGACGCGCTATCTCACGTCCGAGCTCTTTGGCTTTCTCTAATGCATCCACTCCGCAGTGACCAGTCTCAGCGGCGCCCGATACGCAAATTTTTATTTGATTATGTCCGTGTTTAGTATTTAAAAGAGGTTCCATTTGTTCATTGTAACATTATCTAACAAGAAAGCGTAACGCTGGTTCCCTGCTCCGGAGCGTAAGCTTCAATACCTAAATTATCTCTCAATTTCTGAACTAAAAACATTGAAGATTTTGGTTCACCCATGACTACAAAAACTTTTTTTATAGACTCCTGCATATCTTCCACAAAATTTAAAAGCCCATCCGAATCTTTGTGTCCTGAATATCCATAAATTGTTACGACATGTGCTCGCACTATGACATCCTCACCAGAAATACGCACTGTCTTTACGCCTTCTTGGATCAAGCGTCCTGGACTACCTACAGCTTGGTAGCCAGCTAAAAGTATCGTATTATTTGGGTCTGGCAAATAATGTCTCTCGTGATGCACTACTCGTCCACCAGTAGACATTCCACTGCCCGCTATGACTATTTTGGGATTCGGCACATTGGCAATCATTCTAGACTCTTCAGACTTCAAGGTATTGTGCAGCCCCGGAAAATCAAACAAGTATTTCTCGTGCGACATCGCTTTCTGAGCCGACTCATTAAAATACTCCCTAAATTGCTTAAAAACATCAGTCAAACGAATAGCCAGTGGCGAATCAAGGAAAATAGGCATTACCGGAATACGGTCCCCTTCTACTAATGCATTTAGCTCAAAAAGAAGCTCCTGTGAACGCTCTAATGAGAAAGTCGGAATGATCAGGGTGCCCTTACGTTTATAATTATCTTCAATCGTTTCTTCTAAATACTTTCGGCGCTCGTCTCTAGATTCATGATTTCTGTCACCATACACAGATTCCATAACTAGATAGTCCACATCAGGCACTTTTTCGGTATCTGGTAAGATTGGTGAAGGACTATTCCCCAAATCCCCAGTGAAGAGAATTCTCTTTCCATTGTAAGTAAATAAAACCATCGCCGAGCCTAGTATGTGCCCTGCGTTAAAAAGTGACACTTCTAAATTTGGAGTTACATTTATTTTTTGATGGTAATCAAAACCCTCCCACAAAGAAAGTGCGAGTTTTATGTTTTCGGGCGTATAGATTTTATCTAGACCTATGTCTGTATTTTTAGATAAAATTCCAGCGGTGTCCTCAAGCATTGGGAGAGATAAAGCTTTGGTGGGTTTAGTAGAATAAATTTTACCTCGGAAGCCTTCGTGCAGGAGTTTGGGAATTCTTCCTACATGATCCACATGCGAATGGGTGACAAAAAGAATATCTATTTCTTTTGGATCATACACGAATGGTTCCCAATTTACATCATCCGCCAACTTTAATCCTTGAGTCAGACCACAATCAACTAAAATTTTCTTACCATCAACCTCTAAAAGAAAATTAGCTCCTGTTACTGAGCCTGTACCTCCATGAAATGTTATTTTAGCTGTCTTTTCCATTTTTTTATTATACCTTATTTTTCTATAGAAATATAATTCTTTAAAAAGTACAGAACTGCTAATCCTCCACCAGCGAGATCAAAGAAGACATCCGAAATAGTATCTAAGGCATTAAATGGTGTTTGCGCAATTATATTATAAAAAATAATTTCAAATACTTCCCAGCCAACCCCGACTACAAATACAAATAGCAGTATCTTTAAAAGCGACTTAAGTGAACTATCTTTGGGTGGAAAAAAATAAACAGAAGCTAGTCCGAGGCAAATTCCGCCCAATGTGTGCATGATCATATCAAAATACCAAATTGCAGAATACCAGTAGAATTTATTTGCCAGCGAATTCACTAAAAAAAGAGTAACAGTTAAAAATGACAAAGTCTTTATAAGTTTTTTGCGATCCATCACTGAATTTTATCATATTTCCAAGAAAAAACCCCGCGCGGCGGGGGTACTTCTTAGGACTATCTCAGATATATTACCATAGCTAAAAGCTAAGTGGGTGCGAGACGCTTATAACCAAGGCTATAATCGATCGACGCTCCCATAAATTGTTGTCTAGGTAATAACCGGAAATAACCCTACTAAAATTATACTACCTCCAAATTTTTCCGCAAGATATTTTCTAAAAAAACACAAATTTCAAATAAAAACAAGTTTGACAAAATACAAAAGCCCCCACTCGGGGGCTTTTTAACTTAATTAAGAGTGCTTGTGTGAATTTCTTTTTTGAGTAAATTTTTCATGAGTGGTTTCGTAGTCAAAAAGTTCATTCTCAGAAAACCAGTGCGCAATTTCCAATTTTGCTTCTTCTTGGTCTCCAGAAGCATGCAATAAGTTTGGTAAACCAACTTCTTCTTTATCAGCATGAGCAAAACTCATGTGTGAGTAATCTCCACGAATGGTTCCAGGTAATGCACTCTTGGATTCTGTTGGTCCAACCATTTTTCTAACAAAAGCAACGGCTTCTATTCCTTCTAAAACAAAAGCAATGACAGGGCCCTCGCTCATCATTTCTACCGTAATATCAAATATTTTTTGATTGTGACGAGATATCATCTTGCCTATAGTTTCGTAATGATGATAATAGTGCTCTTTGTCAGGAGTCAACATCTTTGCTCCCACTATCTTAAAACCCGCCTTTTCAAAACGAGATAATATTTCTCCTACTATCCCCCGCTGTACTGAATCAGGCTTGAATATTACTAATGTTCTTTCTTGTTGATTTTTCATATGTAGCTATCTTAACAGAAAAATATATTTTTGTAAATTTATTTTAAATTATTCCATTGTCCTATATCTGGCCATGATTTCGTTTTCTACCTCGGTGCGGTCGCGACCGTATTTGATATAGGAAAGTTCTTTCAAGCTATCCACGATATCTGGGTTCCCTGTTTCTGGGGCAAGAGTTTTGATGTTGAAAGGCTTGGTCGGCTGGCCATTTACCAGCATGCTCATGTAAGCATTATAGTTATCCAGTTTGGTTATATCCTGCGCTGTAAATTGAGGCTTAAATTTTTGTTCTAAAAAGTTTGCGTCTTCGGTGCCAACTCGAAAGACAGCCATAGAACCAACGTTTCCAAAAACAGCATTTTTAATTTTTTCATCTAGTTGGCTGATGTATTGATGCGCGATATTTAATGAAAGTCGATATTTGCGAGCTTCAGACAGAATAGAAGAAATGGAATCTGTGGTGACATTTTGAAATTCGTCAATGTAAAGATAAAAGTCATTCATCGGTTTCCCAAACATATCCACTCGAGAGAGTGCTGCCATTTGAATTTTGCCCACCAAGACAAGCCCAATTAAGTTGGCATTGATGTCTCCTAGTCGGCCCTTGGAAAGATTGACCAAGAGAATCTTTTTCTCATCCATAATTTTTCTAAAATTGAAAACTGAATTTTGTTGGAGGACCACCGGACGCATAATGTCGTTGCTGATAAAGTTGTCAAATTTTGAGGAAATATAAGGCACGAAGTTGGCTAAAGATTGATCGCCGGTTGTCTGCTCGGCATTAATCCAAAATTGTTTAATAATTGGGTTCTTGCAACGAGCCAGTTTCATATCCCGAAACTCTTTATCGCCTAGCACCCTAGTAATTTCAAGCAAGGTTGACCCAGACTCTGGATCTTCCATCACTAAAAAGGCGCTATTTCTAAAGTATTGTTCAAACATGGCGCCACCACCAATTTTCATATCAAAAAGTTTGTTGAAAATTCCCATCATTTCGTTGACCACAAAAGTTTTCTGTTCTGGATAAGCTGGATCATATTCCAGCATATTGAGCCCCATTGGTCGCGCCGTATAGGCTGGGTCGAAATAAATAACATCGTCAATGCGTTCTTTAGGGATACGAGACAATATAGTTTGGATATCTGTGCCGTGAGGGTCGATATAGCAACAGCCATCCCCATTTTTGATGTCTTGAGTAATCATATTGAGCATTATGTTGGTCTTTCCGGTTCCAGTCTGACCGATGACATAAAAGTGACGCATTCTGTCTTCTCGTGCCATTTTTACTTCAGTATCCCGACCACGGTAACTATTGATACCGAGAGTGATACCTTCGTGTCCCATTTCGATGGGCGCTGGAGCAATACCGGCCTTGGCCTCCTTGAGCTGTGGTTGACTGCCAATGCCGACAGGAAAATGAAACACAGAAGCAAGTTCTTTTAAATTCATTGGGAGCATTTTGTCGTGAGAAAAAGAACGAAATGAAAAATCATGAAATAGTTTTTTTAAATCATGGCCATGCATTTCTTCAAAAATAAAGGAGTTGCTAGCTGCTTCAGAAAATTGATTGAAGGATGATTCTATTTCTTTTAGGATGGCTTGCGCCCGCTCACGGGTTTCTCCAGAAGCGATGACTCGGATGTTGGCCTTCATGATGCTACTTTTTATCTTGTTGCTGATTTTCTCGGCTGCGCCCTCATCCACTGCGCGTCTGCCCTTCATATATTTTTCTTGATTTTTTGCTTCCGGATCTTTGGCATGCTTACCAAAAATAAGATGTTTGCCCGCTTTTAGAAAAGCTTTGTTAAATTTATAGAAATTATCGGCGGCATGCTTGACCGAATATCCGTCTTTCACATCATCTAATATTTTATGAAATTCAGTTATAAATTTATCCCCTGCTGGAGCAACTATCAATTGAATGGCTGCGCCCTCACCTTCGGTCTGTAATTGCGAAAAAACGTTTAATATAGTGTTCATGGGGTCGTGATCTATGTTGTCATAGGTCTTGATGGGCATCACTCCCCGTTCGGTGAAAGAAGCGTAAGCTCCGACTGAACCGCCTTCTTCATTGAAGATATTGTAATCATCGGTTACTTCGTGAACTTTGGCATTGTGATAAAAAGCCAAGATTTGCTTTTCAAAAAGTGAAATATATTTGTTTGGTATCCCAGCGTAAACTACCACTTGATCACTTTGGTTACCGAGAGCAACTTCTAAAGTGAAATAAATTTCATCTTTGTTGAATCTATCTGCTGAGATAGACTGCATGCCAGCGTAAAATTGTTCCATCGCCCCGATAAATTCTTTGAAGCCTTTTGATTTGTCAGCCTCGTCTGTTGGCGGTGGAAGAGTTATCTCAAAAAGTGTCATGTTTAGTGATTTATATAATGGTGTGCCTTCTTTATAATCACTCTGCAACCCTTGGGTTTGTCCTGTCTTTATATATTGAATTAAAATTCTGTGAAAGTCATCATCAATGTGCGGGTTGTTCATCCCTTCTATCACCGAGAGAGCATTACGAACTCCTTTAGTGATCACAATACCTAAAAGCTCTTCCATGACTATGTCGTGTGGTTCAGGTTTGAGCGCCAAAACTATATTTTCTTTATCGCGCTTTTCTAAGGCGTGGCTCGGATGAATTACTTTCTCAACTGGAATATTTTTATATGCTCCGACGACATCTCTGACCGCATTGTCACCGGCATGTTCAAAGCGCCCTTTTTTAATTAGATCCGCTTCCCTTTTAGCTACATGCGCTCGTAAATAATTAAGCTCCTCTTCTGGAGTCTTGAACTTTGGCATTTCCTTAAAAAATGTAGGTTCCATTATTCCAATTATACCCCGTAGTGAATTTTTTACAAAATTAGTATACTAGTATATATGAAAGAAGGAGTGCCACCAAGTAAAATAGATAAATTAAGAAGGTTTGTCGAAGTCTCTAGGGAAACTACGGAGAAAATACACAGGGGGTCTGGTACTGATATGAATAATACTGGATCAAAAAAACAAATCATATATAGAAATATCAAAGAAGCAAGGTCCGTAAAAAAACTAGAAGAAAGTTACCAAGACGGATGGACTCATACAGATTCTGATCTGGTGAACGGATATCAGGCATTTGGTAAGGTATTTGAAAATGTAATACCAAAATATTATAAAAACATTCGTGAGTATATAGAGAAAAAGCTAGAAACTAAAGAGGGTTCTGTTGTTCTTTTAGAACTAGGAGGGGTGGCTTCTAATCTAAGTAGAGATTTTACTACTGGATTTTTAAAAAAATCTGCTGGAGTTTCACTGACGGATCTAAGACGTTCAGAATCCAGAAAAAATTCTGACAACATATTTCATCATAAAGTGATAATCGGTAATATATTTTCAGAAGAAACTCGTAAAAAAATTGAAAATTGGCTCAGGGAAGATAAGGTGGATATTATATTTGAGAAAATGGGTGGAGCATTACGTTCCATACCAAGCCATCCTACCCAATGGATAGATGAACTAAGATGGATATATAAGTTAAGTTCAGATAGAGCAATATTTTTTCTTCAAATTGCTTACAAAGAAAACAATCAATACCCTCCAATCGTTTCCGCCAAAATAATAAAACCTTGGATAAAAATGATTGAGAGAAAATTCGAAGGTAAACTTGAAGTTGCTTGGGATGGAAATGTAATGCGAATAACAAAACTAGAAGGTGCTCCAGAAGAATTACCTGAATTAGATATTATTCCTTAAATTTTAGTTAAAATTTCTGGGTCACCGTCGGTGATGAGAATGGTATGTTCAAAATGAGCACTTCGTTTTCCGTCAGCGGTGTGAAAAGTATAATCATCTTCGTCTAAGGTCACATGCTTTGTACCATGATTTAACATCGGCTCTAGCGCTATAACCATTCCAGGAACTATTTTGGCACCAGTGCCAGCTTTGCCAAAATTTGGGATAAAGGGGTCTTCATGAATTTCTCGCCCGACACCGTGCCCAGCCAAAACCTCTACGATCCCGTACTTATTGCCAGCCCTAGAACGCACAAAACGTTCTATACTACTACTTATATCTCCAATCCTATTACCGACACGCGCAGCCTCAATCCCTACCTTTAGGGCCTTCTCTGTGGTGTCTATAAGTTTTTGGTCTCCGGAGCTAATTTCCCCCACCCCAGTCGTAAGGGCCATATCGGTAAAAAGCCCCTTGTGTTTTATGCCCAAATCAATGGAGATGATGTCACCTTCTTTTAAGACTCTCTTTGGGCTCGGAATACCATGCACTACTTCATCATTTACGGAAACACAAAGTGTAGCTGGAAATGGAATATTAGCTCCTTCTGGTTGATAATTTAAAAATGCTGGTTCGTCACCCATTTCACGAATTAATTTTTCGGCATAGGCATCCAAGTCCTTGGTTGTCACCCCAGGGGCAATCATATCTCGCACTTTATAAAGCACTGTCGCTAGGCGTCTGCCACCCTCACGCAGTATTTCTATTTCTTGTGGTGTCTTGATGATTATCATGAGATTTTCGTTCCCAAAAATTGTTCCCCGTCTAAACACTTTTCCAAGTTAGCAATATTTTTTCCATTCAATATCATCACTTCCATTCCCTCTTCTTGTGCCATTTTAGAAGCTATTGGATCAAAAGGTGTATTTAGCCCAGAGCTCCATTCTGCGGGTATGAGTGCACGATAGTTGGGCCAAAAAATATTTTCTATTTTTTTTGCATCAGGAAATTTTTTCGGATCTTTATCATAGGCGTAATCTATATTCGAGAGATTAAGGATTTTTTTTGCTCCCAAATTTTTTGCAGCTAAGACTGCATCAAAGTCTGAGCTGTGCCCCGGCTCATATGCTCCACCTATCACTACTGGATGTTCAAGGGAAAATTTTTCAGCTAGATTATATATGACCTTTGGGTGAGCTTTATCACCAAAAATAACACGGAGAAGTTCGGCATTTAGATTGTTGGTAGCTATACCTATCCAGTCCTTGTCTTCAGTGGTCGTAGTAGTCATTTCTGAAGCAGCATTTTGGTATTTTCTACAAGTCCTACCACCTCCAGTATCAATCAAAAATTTTTTACCTTTGGCTACTTGCGAAAGAATAAGACTTTTAAAAGATTTCAAAAACTCAACATCTATTTCTTCTGGTACTATAAGTGCTCCTCCTAGTGAAATTACAATTATTTCTTCCATTTTTTATTAGTATCCTAAAGCTTTAATAATATCTTGGTGTACCTTTTCAATCGGCTGTTCCCCATTTACCGTATAGATAGTGTAACCAGGTTTTCCTTTAAAATAATTCATCGCCGGAATTACGTTGTCTTGATATTCGGTAAATCTTTTACTAAGTCCCTCTGGGGTGTCATCAGGTCTACCACGCATTAAATTTCTCTTCATTGCTTCTTCTTTACTTACCTCAATATAAATTACGCTAATTTTATCATGCTTATAAAACTTCATCATTTCTTCAAAAAGCTCCGACTGTGGCACCGTTCTGGGATAGCCGTCTGCCACTAAATTTTTATCAGCAGTTAAAGAAGAAATAAGAATGTTTGCAAAAAGAGCGTCCGTCAAGAAATCCGCCGCAAGCTCACCTCGAGCGATAAGCTCTTTGACTAGGCTCCCAGTATAATTACCAGAATTTATTAATTTTCTAAAACCTTCGCCGGTGCCAGCATAGACAGACTCTATCCCATCTCTATGTTTCAAGAAATCCATTAGAAGCTTCACTTGAGTTCCTTTACCAGAGCCCATCATTCCAAAAAATACAAAAGCTTGTGGTTGCATATGTGTTATAATAGCATAAATCATGAAAAAAGAAATTATAACTATTGCCGGCACTTTGGGTAGCGGAAAGTCTAGCACCGCTGATCTAGTCGCCAAGCGCCTCGGCTTTGAACGTTTTTCTTCGGGTGACTTTATGCGTAATATTGCTGTAAAGATGGGTATTTCTTTGGGTGAACTTAATCTAAGAGGACAAACAAACAGAAGTATTGATGATCAAATTGACAATGAAGTAAAAAAGGCTGGGGAGAAAAATAAGATAGTTATAGACTCTCGTTTAGCTTTCCATTTTATACCCGAATCATTTAAAGTTTATTTGGACCTACCGCCAGAGATAGCCAAAGAGAGGATTTTTAATAATCTAAAAGAAAATGCTCTACGTAGAGAGGGTGAAGAAGGAAAAACCGTAGATGAAATTTACGAAAATATAATTACACGTCGGGCTAGTGAAAAGCAGAGATATATGGAACTATACAAACTCGACCACACGGATAAAAATAATTTTGATCTAGTAATAGACACAAACAAAAACAACCTCGAGGAGGTTGTTGATATTATAGTTGCTAGCTATAAAAACTGGATAAAAAGTTAATGGAAAATTAGTACTCCCTCATAGATATCTGCGCGTCTACTTTTTTCATCAGGTCTAGCACTACAGAAACCACAATCAGGATGGAGGTACCACCGATCGTCAGTGAGGCGATGCCGGTGACATGTTGCATGATTATCGGCAACACCGCAATAAAGCCCAAGAAGACTGCACCGAGTAGTGTGATACGAGTCAGAACCTTGGAAATATAGAGAGAAGTGGATGCCCCTGGACGAATTCCAGGAATAAAGGCACCATTTTTTTGCAGGTTAGTAGATAGTGCTTCTGGATCAAAGGTTACTGCAGTATAGAAGTAAGTAAATAGAAATACTAATATAAAGTATAGGACACCATATAGGAGTGTGGTATTGGTAAATGACAGCAGAACACCAGAAATTTTTGTAAGTATAGCGTTACTAAAGCGAGACAAAACAGTTCCAATCATTTGTGGAAAAGAAAGAATAGCTAGACCGAAAATTATCGGAATAACTCCCGCCTGATTAACTCGCAGAGGTAAATAAGTAGAACCACCCCCGTACATTTTCATACCGCGGACACGTTTAGCATAAGTCACGGGAATCGGACGTTCAGCTTCGGTAACCAAAACAATAGCGGCAACTACAATAAGTCCGGCTACTAAGAACCCGATGTAAAGTGGCACTTGAGAAGCATCAAAAGTGAAAGCGAGTTGGCTTACTGCAGCTGGAAGCCTAGAAACTATACCGGCAAAGATTATCAGTGATACTCCATTACCAATACCGAATTCAGACATAAGCTCACCAAGCCACATCAAGAACACGGAACCAGCTATCACGATAAATAAGTCTACAACTCTGTTAAAGACTGTGAGGTTTGTTAAAATACCCTGACTTTCGAGAATAGCGATAAGAGCAAAACCTTGAATGGCTGCCAAAGGAATTGTGAGAAGTCTAGAGTATTGAGTAAATCTCTTTCTGCCAGCCTCACCTTCCTCATGATAAATCCTCTTCAGGGCTGGAACCATGATAGTGAGTAGTTGCATGATAATTGATCCAGTAATGTACGGACCAACGCCAAGCATAATTATGGAAAGATTAGTCAATCCACCACCAGAGAATATGTTTAAGATACCCAAAAATTGGTTGTTGGAAAGAAATCGATTAAGCGCCAAAGTATCAATCCCCGGAATCGGAATAGCGGCAAATAATCTAAAGATAATCAAAGAGGCAAATACAAACAGAACTCTTTTACGCAAAGATTTGTCCGTCCAAATTAATTTCATTTTATTCAAAAAGTTTTGCATCCTATTTTTACTTTATTATTATTTTTCTTCCTTTGACTCCTAGTCGCTTTCGGATTTCAGAAAATTTTTCACCTTTAGTTATTTTATCACTAGTTAGAACCAAAGCCTTCTTTTTTGACTTAAATTGATATCCACGATTTTTTGGTAACTTCTTTATGATATCACGAAGTTCTGGACGGCGTTTGTTGCCGGCTCGAGCTGTTTGACCCTTACCTCCGCGACCGGAAGTCTTGGCGTGTTTACCACCACGACCAACTAGTCTGTCTTTCTTATTTTTATGTGTTCTTTTCAAGTTGTGTATTTGCATAAATTTAAAATTACGATGCTACGGTTTCTTGGGGTCCTTTTGCTTCTTCTGCTTTTTTTATAATTGGTTTTGGAAATTTTGTATATTTAGTAGAAATAGTACTGAGCGCTTTCATGACCGCTTTAGAGTTGTTTAGTTTATTTTTACTGTTAGATAAAATTTTTCCGGTAATATCTTTCATGCCGGATAGTTTTACTATGTCGCGAACCACCGTTCCGGCAACAAGCCCCCTGCCCTTGTTCGGCATAAGCACAACTTGGGAACTAGAAAATTTAGCTGAAAGCTCGTGAGGAATGGACATAGTCTTAGTTAAATTAAGCTTAACCATGTTTTTCTTTGCATTTCTGACTGCCTTATTTATTGCGAGAGCTGTATCTCCAGCTTTGCCGAGACCCAAGCCTATAGCCCCCTTTCTATCTCCGGCCACTAGAGCAACACTAAAAGAAAATCTGCGTCCGCCAGCAACTACTCTGGTCACACGACGAATATTGATGATCTTTTGATCAAATTCTGGTTTTGGTCGGCCGAAAGAAGATGACCTGCGTGTATTATTCTTTTTTTCGTTTGGTTTTTCCATAAAAATTTAATTTTTATTAAAATTTAAGTCCGGCAGCTCGAGCTTCATCTGCTAATAACTTTATTCGTCCAGTATATTTGAATCCGTTTCGATCAAAAACTACTTTATTGATTTTTGCTTTCACGCAAAGCTGTCCAATCTGACTACCCACTTGCTTAGCTCTTTCATTTTTGGTGCCTTTAGTTATCTTTACATCACTAGCAGCTCCTAGGGTTTTTCCAGTCATATCGTTTATTATCTGCGCATAAATAAATTTATTAGAGCGAAAAACGGAGAGTCGTGGGCACTCTGCGGTACCTTTGATTTTCACCCGAATTCTTTTCTTTAATCTTATTCTTTTGTCTGTTTTCTTTTGCATATTTTTATTTATACTGTCTTCTTACCCTGCTTGCGTCTGATTACTTCGCCTTCGTAACGCATGCCTTTTCCTTTATAAGGTTCTGGCTTCTTTTTAGCGCGAACAGCTGCAGTAAAGCTACCTACCAACTCCTTGTCTATGCCAGTGACGGTAATATTATTCTTTTCAGCGGTAACCGTGAGGCCTTCTGGAATTGGGACAATCACTGGATGACTAAAACCCAATGCAAAATGAATCTCTTTGCCTTTAACTTCAGATTTAAAACCAATACCTTCTAGGATCAATTTTTTCTGATAAGGTGTCTCTACTCCAGCGATCATATTTTTTAAATGTGAAGCATAAGTACCCCAAAGAGATTTTGAAAATTTATCGTTTCTTTTTATATTTAAATTAATTTTGTCTTCAGCGATGACAATATCAATATCATCTCTAAAGCTTTTTGTTAGTGTTCCTTTTGAGCCAGTCACGGTAATAACATCGCCAGCTTTACTGATTTTAACTCCTTTTGGTATTTGTATTTCTTGTTTACCTATTCTGCTCATATATTTTTATTACCAAACTCTAAATAATGCTTCGCCTCCGACTTGTTCTTTTCGGGCATCGCGACCTGATAAAATTCCTTTTGGTGTTGAAAGTACCAATAATCCTGAACCATTTCTAACTTTATGAATATCCTTTACTCCAAAGTAAACTCGGCGTGACTGTTTGGAGATTCTCTCTACTTGGGTAATTTTTGGATTTTTGTCTTGATAAACCAACTCAACTTCTAAAACTGGAAAGCCTTTTTTGATCTTTTTAGAAACTTGTTTTACATATCCCTCCTTTTTTAAACATTCAGTGATAGAATTTTTTAATTTAGAATATGGAAAAGAAACAGACTCTTTGCCTGCAAGACTTCCGTTCTTCATCATTATTAACATGTTTGAAATTGAATCCATAAATTATATTTACCAGCTTGATTTGCGAACACCCGGAAGCATTCCTTCGTTTGCTAATTCCCGAAAACAAATACGACATAGTCCGAAATCTCGCATAAAAGCTTTGCCTCTACCACAGCGAAAACATCGGTTTTTTTGCCGAGTGCTAAACTTTGGTGTCTTTTGACTTCTTGCGATAACTGATGTTTTTGCCATAAATAATCAAATATAAATAATGCGGGAGTGCTCTGTTAATATCTCACTTTTTTTCTTTAAGCCTCTAAATAAAGGATTAAAGGAGAAGAGCGGATTAATCAAAGCTATATTCCCTTGTTCTAGATATTAGCAAATTTCTATAGATTAGTCAATTATTCCTTTTTAAATGGAATACCTAGGAGAGAGAAAAAGGCGGTGCCTTCTTTTTTGTTTTTAGCGCTGGAAACTAAGGTTATAGACATACCGAAAACATCGCGGATATCTTCATCTGCTGTCTCTGGGAAAATTGTGTGTTCTTTTATGCCAATAGTTAGATTGCCGACATTGTCTACTGCCTTTAAAGTAATACCTCGAAAGTCCTTGGTACGAGGCAGAGCAACATTTATAAGTTTATCTAAAAATGCATGCATTCTCTTACCACGCAATGTGACCACTATACCTACTGGATCGCCTTGTCGAATTTTAAAGGAGGCAATAGATTTTTTTGCACCAACCTTGGATGGTTGCTGGCCAGTAATTTTTGCCAATCGCAAAGCTATCGCATCATTCTTGTTCTTGTCTTTTTTCATTAATGTACCCGTGCCGACATTTATCACAATTTTCTGTAATTTTGGCGCAGCCATAGCATTTTTATAATGAAAATCTTTTTTCATTTTTTCAAATACTTCTGCTTCTTTTTCTTTTGCGGTTAAAATTTTTGTCATATATTTTTATTAAATCTCTTGATTGCTTTTTCTGGCGACTCTGACCAGCTTGTCTCCAACTTTCTTTTTACCGATCCGAGTTGCTTTGCCACTCTTTGGGTCAAGGATCATGACGTTGGAAGCACTGATTGGCATCTCCATATTTTTCATTGTCCCCTTTTCTCCAGACTTTCTAGGGCGCTGATGCTTTTTCATCATATTTGCTCCTTCTATAATCACTCTATTTTGCGCGACTAAGACACGGACAATTTTACCTTTTTTGCCTTTGTCTTTGCCTGTTATGATTATTACATTGTCTCCTTTCTTTAATTTCATATGTTTTTTGTATATTTAAATTACTTCTGGCGCTAGGGAAATTATCTTTTGAAAACCTTTCTCAGCAAGCTCTCTTGGGATAGGTCCAAAGACACGTCCAGCTTTTGGATCCTTCTTTCCTTTTTCTAGAATAACCACAGCGTTGTCGTCAAAACGAATGTACGATCCATCTTTTCGGCGATAAGCGCCTCTCGTTCGCACCACGACTGCTTGATGTACATCTTTCTTTTTGACAGCCTTTCGTGGAGAAGCTACTTTTACAGAAATGATAACTAGTTCACCCAAGGTGGCATATCTTTTCTTTGAGGAGCCTAAAATCTTGAACACCTTACCTACGGTGCCTCCGGCGTTGTCTGTTATTTTTACTAATGTTTCAGTTTGTATCATAAAATTATTTCAAATATTACTTATAGATTACTTTAAACCTCTTGTCCTTGGAAATTGGTCGGACTTCTATTATTTCTACAGTATCCCCTGTTTTAAATTGATTGTCTTTATCGTGGGCTTTATATTTTTTACTAACTTTGTAAAATTTTCCATAAAGCGGATGTTTGATAAATCTTGAAATCGAAACAACTACGGTTTTATCCATTTTGTCTGAAACGACTACACCCTTGAGGATGTTGCCTAATTTCGTAGATGTTTTTTCTTTTGTGGCTTTGATTTTCATAATTATTTAACTGCTTTTTTCTTGGCTTGATTTAATTCTGTCAAAATTTGCGCGATTTGTTTTTTTAAAGCTCCAGATTCTTTTACATTTTTTGACTTTGAGCCTTCAGCCTTAAATCTGATAACTCTCAAATTTTCTTGTAGCGTAGAGAGTTTCTTTTGCAACTCTCCTTCTTTCATCCCTTTTAAATTTTCTTTATTTTTTGCCATATAATTATTGCTTGTGAACTCTGGAAACTATTCTTGTTTTAACTGGAAGTTTACTGCCAGCCTTACGAAGAGCTTCACGAGCTATACTTTCTGCTACTCCATCAACCTCAAAAATGATACGTCCAGGGGAAACATCGAAACAATACCCTTTTGGATCTCCCTTTCCTTTTCCCATTCCTACTTCAGCAGCTTTACTGGTATAAGGACGATCTGGAAAAATACGAATCCAATATTTACCAGATTTGGTTAGGGTACGAGATACAACTTTTCGAGCAGCCTCAATCTGATTTGATTTTACGCGTGCCTGAGTTTCAGATTTTAATCCAAAAGAACCGAAAGCTAATTTGATGCCTCTAGTATCAGCAGTCCTAGACTTTGGATTACTCCTTTGTGTCTGCCATTTTCTAAATTTTACTTTTTTAGGTAATAACATAAATTAATTCGTATCTTTAACATTTTGCTTTTTGGAAAAGATTTTACCGCGATAAATCCAAACCTTTATACCGATAACACCATATGAAAGGGTGGCGCGCTCTCGCTTGAAATCTATGTCCGCGCGGAAAGTCTGAAGCGGAATACTTCCGCGCTTAAGATCTTCCGTACGGGCAATTTCAGCTCCTCCGAGGCGACCAGATAAAACTACTCTAGCCCCTTCTACTCCACGCACTGCCATAACTTTTTCCATGATGGTTTTGATGACTCTGCGATAGGGCATTCTCTTTTCTAGCCCTTCGGCAATCATATACGCCACGATAGCCGCATCAGCTTCTGGGTTTGAAACTTCAACAATTTCAAGTTTGAAGTCTTCTGGTCTGCCGAGTTTCAAATAATCCATTTTCTTTAAAATATCTTCTTTGAGCTTTGTCGCCCCTTCACCGTTTCTGCCAATGAGTAAACCTGGGCGAGAAGTTTTGATGATAAAACGAGTTGCTTTTCGGCTTCTCTCTATTTCAATAGTTGAGACATACATACCACGTAGTTTCTTTTCCAAATATTGTCGGATAAGCACATCACCTTTTAGATACGTGACATATTTCTTGGGATCAGCAAACCAGCGAGATTTCCAATCTCTTAGTATAACTAGTCTATGTGCATATGGGTGAACTATTTTTGACATAAATTACTTGCTGGCCTTCGCTTTAGCTACGGCTGGTTTTTTATTAACTACTTTCTTGACCTTATTTTTTAATATTTTTGGCGTTTTCACTACTTTTTCTCCTAGGGTCAAGGTAATATGGCTGGTGCGCTTGTTGATTCGGTGACCTGTACCCATGGCCGCTGGCATCATTCTTTTTAGGGTGACACCTTTGTCTACTCGTAATTCTTTGATAAATAAATCTTCTATATCTTTACCAGCTCCTTTGGCGTTGGCCACAGCTGACATCAAAAGTTTCTTCATTGGAGTTCCCGCGCGCTTAGCTAAAAAATCAAGCTCAGTGATTGCCTGGTTGGCACTTTTTCCTTTTATCAAACCCGCGACTAAGCGAACTTTTCTAGGAGATTGTCTGTAATTTTTTAAATAAGCTTTCATGATATTATTTATTTTTTCTTGGCGTCAGCTGCCGCGGCAGTCGCAGACTTTGCGGCTGCTATTTCAGATTCTTTCTTCTTTGCCTCTAGTTCTTTCTGCATTTTTCCTCCGTGCTTCATGAATTTCTTGGTTGGAGAAAATTCACCTAACTTGTGGCCCACCATGTCTTCGGTGACTAGAACTTCGACGTGAGTTTTACCATTGTGAACACCAAAAACAAAACCAAGCATTTCGGGAGATATAGTCGAAGCCCTTTTCCATGTTTTAATCATGGGGGTGTTCAACGGATTTTTACCAGCTATTTTTGCAAGTAGCTTTTCGTCCACATATATTCCTTTTTTGATTGACCTTGTCATGTTTTACGTAATAAAAAAGCTCTGAGAGAGCTTGTGTTTATAATAGCAAATTCAGGAAATAAGTCAAATTAAATAAGGAAAGCTCGGGTAAGCGTCAAAGACGTCACCCGAGCAGTGTTGCTGATATTACCTACTTACGCTTAGGCCCTCTAATAGAGTCTCTTAATGCGTCTACTGCAAACCCTGAAATGATGACTATGCAAGCCAATATTAGGGTTGTTGCATTTTCGATAATAATGGATGCATAGATCATATTAAAAGTACCTCCTGTTTTTATTATATACCGCACAAATAAAAAAGCCATAATTATGGCTTTTTTGGAGTTAATTAAATATTTTGTTCTGGCGGCTAGCTACTTTCCCCTAAAGAGTATCATCGCCACTACCAAGCTTAACTTCTCTGTTCGAAATGGGAAGAGGTGTGACCTTGGCGTTTAACCACCAAAACAAAACATTCAATCTTTCCCGCCGGAGGCGGGTTTTATTTTTTGGTCCCCCACACCTACTTTGTCATCGTTCTGTTTTTTAAAACAATACTTTCATTACTTTAATATTCTTATTTAAATTTACTATAAAGATAAAAATTAAATCAGAACATAAAAACAATAACAAAGTAGGTGTGGGGGTGTGATTTCCAAATTTCTTAACAGGAATCGAAACATTAGTACTTCTCAGCTCAACGCATTACTGCGCTTACACTTAAAGCCTATCAACCTGATCATCTCTCAGGGTTCTTAACGATTCCTAATCTTGAAGCTGGCTTCCCTCTTAGATGCTTTCAGAGGTTATCCATTCCCGACATAGCTACCGAGCAGTGCCCTTGGCAGGACAGCTCGTACACCAGAGGTCAGTTCACTCCGGTCCTCTCGTACTAGGAGCAAATCTTCTCAAGAATCAACGAGTGCAGTAGATAGGAGACCAACCTGTCTCACGCATCTACGTCCCAAATTACTTTGGGGATTGGACTGTGACATCAACCTATAAATTAGGTTGTCTAACATTCAGTCTCTACGGGCAAAATAAATATTTTTTCCCTCGGCGTTATCCTCCTTCGACTTTGCTCAGGATTGGATTTCTCCGATATAAGTTAGCTTCTCATAATGTATTACTACACTACGCCGCCGTGATGAACATTTAAGTTCATGATTGATTTCGATTAAAACAGTTCAAGTTCTTTTTCAAGTTCTTTCTTCCTCTGAGGGCTCAGACTATTAAAATCACAAAATAAATTTATGACCTTAACGGTCTGAACCCAGCTCGCGTACCTTTTTAATTGGCGAACAGCCAAACGCTTGGTAGCTTCTCCGCCACCGCGCTAAGGTGAGCCGACATCGAGGTGCCGAACTCCGCCGTCGATATGAACTCTTGGGCGGAACTAGCCTGTTATCCCTAGAGTAGCTTTTATCCGTTAATCTTCCACCGCGTCTAATACGGGTGGTCGGTTCACTATATTCTGGTTTCCCACCTGCTCGAGATGTACCTCTCACAGTCAAGCAATCTTATGCTATTACACTATCGGCACGGTTTCCATTCGCGCCTAGATTACCTTTAAACCCCTCCTTTACTTTTTAGGAGGGTACAGCCCCAGTAAAACTATCCACCAGATACTGTCTCAATACGTTTTTGCCGTATTGGTTAGAATATGCCTCACAGAAGAATGGTATTTCACTGACGAGTAGAATACAGCCGAAACCGTACACATCAAACCTCTCCCATCTATGCTACGCAACTAAAAAACATACTCAATATCAAGTTATAGTAAAGCTTCTAGGGTCTTTTCGTCTAACTGCACTTAACCGGCATCTTCACCGGTATTGTATTTTCACCGAGCTGGTCCCCGAGACAGTTCTCCAGTCATTACACCATTCGTGCGCGTCGGAACTTACCCGACAAGGTATTTCGCTACCTTAGGACCGTTATAGTTACGGCCGACATTCACCAGGGCTTATATCAATCACCAATAATATTACTACTACCAACGTCGATATTTGACCTTCTGGCATTGGTCAGGTGTCACCCCCTATACATCCTCTTACGAGTTCGCAGGGAGCTGTGTTTTTGGTAAACAGTTGCCAGAGATACTTTCGCTGCGGCCCCCACCACTTTAGATACTTCGCTCGTAGAAGTACTCGTGATGAAGAGCAATTTTTGCAAATCACTAATTTGCTTTTGTCTCAATTTAATCTTACTCATCCAGCCACTCGAATATTTTTTAGAAATATCCAAAGTGGTGGGGGCAAGCCTTATCCCGAAGTTACGGCTGCTTTTTTGCCGAGTTCCTTGGGGACCACTCACTCGTTCGTCTTGGTCTACTCGACCTGATCACCTGTGTCGGTTTGCGGTACGGATTCTATACATATAAGTTTAGAGAGTTTTCTTGGAAGCGTGCTTTGTATCATTATCCAGTCCCGAGAGACTAAATTCTTTACTCCTCTTTCATATGACATTTAAGTCACGCTACGGATTTTCCTATAGCGTACAATTAAGGCATAAACTTCAAATCCAATAATGAGCGATACATACTACCCTCCGTCATCCCATCACTATATACAGAAGTCAGGGAATATTAACCCTGTGTCCATCGAGTACGGTTTTCACCATTCCCTTAGGCCCGACTAACCCTTGGCTGATTATCATTACCAAGGAAACCTTGATCTTTCGACGTGATGCGTTCTCAACATCATTGCGGTTACTTGTGCCAACATTCTTACTTCCAAACGCTCCAGAAGCTCTCACGAGTCTTCCTTCACTGCAGATTGGAACACTCTCCTACCACTCAATCCCGCCGAGGCGGGATTAAATCCTCAAATTCGGTAATATACTTAGCCCCAATTATTTTCGACGCAAAATCTCTAGATGAGTGAGCTGTTACGCTATCTTTAAAGGATGGCTGCTTCTAAGCCAACCTCCTCATTGTTTAAGAAATCTCACCTTCTTGTCTT